>NZ_JBDKWZ010000003.1:0-539713 GCF_039710355.1 Rapidithrix thailandica
GGAGAAAATACGCAACCACCTGGAAGAAGAAATCAAAAAGCGAACGCAGGAAATCGAATTGCGCAATCAAGAACTTGAAGCATTCAATTACTCCGTGTCACATGACTTAAGGGCCCCATTGAGGGCCATTTCCGGTTACAGCGATATTTTAAAAGAAGATTATTTTGAACTACTGGATGAAGAGGGAAAGCGGGTTATCAGTATCATCAACAATAATGTATTGAAGATGCATCAACTCATCAATGAGATATTGAAATTCTCCCGGTTGACACGTTTGAATATTTCCAAGACCAATTTGAAGATGAAAGCTTTGTTTACGGAAAGCTTTCAAAAACTCTTACAACTGGAGCCCCCCACTCGCAAGATAGAGTTTCACATAGAGGATGTACCGGATGCCCATGGTGACTATACCATGATTTCCCAATTGATTACGAACCTGATGTCAAATGCAATCAAATATACCCGGCCCAAAACAAAAACATTGATCGAAGTAGGTAGTAAGAGATTCAATGGCCAGCTTGCCTATTTCGTCAAGGATAACGGAGTAGGCTTTGATATGCAATACAAAAATAAATTGTTTGGCGTATTTCAACGCTTACACAAAGACTCAGAATTTGAAGGGACAGGCGTAGGGCTTGCCATTGTACAAAGGGTCATCCACAAGCACAATGGGCATGTTTGGGGCGAGGGACAGGTAGACCAAGGAGCTACCTTTTATTTCACTTTACCTTAAAAAAATACATTTTACAATGGAGGAAGTAAACCATATCGAAGTAGTTTTTATAGAAGACAGTCTGGAGGACTCAGAGCTTACCTTAAGGTCCTTGAGAAAATACAAGTTGGCCAATAGACTGAAAGTGATTGACGACGGGCAAAAGGCAGTGGAATATCTGTTTGGAGACGGGCAATCCGGAGAAAGTATCACGAATATTCCCAAACTGATTTTACTGGATCTGAAACTGCCGAAAGTCAGCGGACTGGAAATTCTGGAACGCATGAAGAAAGAACCGCGGTTCAAAGACATTCCGGTAGTGGTGTTGACCTCCTCCAACGAAAGTATAGATATCAAAAAAGCCTATGAATTAGGAGCCAACAGCTATATCGTCAAACCTGTAGACTTTGCAAAGTTTACCGAAGCAATCCAACAAGTGGGCATGTATTGGCTATTATTAAACCAACCACCCAAAAATAATATTCCTTAATCACCTATGCAAAAACAACCTATAGAGCAATATCATACTATTAAACTTCTCATTCTTGAGGATGTACCAGAAGATGCTGAACTCATGAGGCGAGAATTAGAAAATGCCGGGTATATACTGAAGTATGTAGTGGCTGATGACAAAACCACATTTACAGCGGGCTTAGAAAATTTTCAACCGGATGTTATCCTGGCCGACTATATGTTGCCCACCTTTTCAGGGCTGGAGGCCTTGGTAATATCCAAAGACCTTGAGCCGGATATCCCCTTTGTGTTCGTCACAGGGGCCGTAGGAGAAGAGATTGCTGCCGAAACCATTTTAAGTGGGGCTTCCGGCTTCGTCTTAAAATCAAACCTGGGCAAACTTCCGGAAGTCATCAGAGATATTTTCAGTGGTGAAGAAAAATGGTACAACAAAAGATTGGCCCGGACCAACAAACGCATTGGCGACCGTGTGAAATCAAATGTAAAATTATTGGAAAAAATTTATCTCTTTTTGGAAAGTCAGAAAGAGATGGAAAGCCCTACCGACAAAGAATTGAGAGAGGCCATGAATGAGATATTACATCTGGAAAAAAAGTCACCTCAAAAGAAAAAAAATAATTAATCTTCAAATGCTATGGATGAAAATGGGATGAAAAAGCCATCAGGGCAGAAAAGGGAGGTCAAAAAGCCCAACCCTATATACATCGTAGGGATAGGGGCTTCTGCCGGGGGGCTGGAAGCCATCAATGCTTTCTTTGAAAAAGTACCGGAAGACTCCGGGATAAGCTTTGTGTTGATTCAGCACTTATCACCCGACTACAAATCGATGATGCCGGAGTTACTAGCCAAACATACCATGCTTAAAATCAACAAGATAGTTAACGGAACTACGATACAACCCAATGCCATATATACGATTCCCGCAGATAAAAACATCACTGTTTCGGGTGGAAAATTTTACTTGGAAGACAGAGGTAGTCCCAAAACCTTGAACTTGCCCATCAATATCTTTTTCAAGTCCTTGGCGGTGGACCAAGGGGAATACGCCATTGGCGTAGTGCTTTCGGGAACCGGGAGTGATGCAACCTTGGGGATTGAGGCCATCAAACAGTACGGGGGGATGGTCATTGCTCAAGACCCCAATTCGGCCGCCTTTGACAGTATGCCTAAAAGTGCTATCGCTACCGGCCTGGTAGATTACATCCTTCACCCTTCCCGTATGCCTGAGGCCATCATTTCCTATGTAAAGCACCCTCATTTGGAAAAGGACGATCACGATGTTCTTCAAAAGAATAAGAAAGGCAGTGAAATTCTCAATATCCTGAACCTGATTCACAAAAAAACCAACCTGGATTTCAGACAATATAAAAAGTCTACGATTGTTCGCCGGATTGAAAGAAGAATGGGTATTTGCAATATTGTCAATCAAGAACTCTATTATAAATACTTGAAAGATGACCCTGAGGAAGTCGAACTGTTAAGTCAGGAAATGCTCATCGGGGTTACGGCTTTTTTCCGCGACAGAAAGGCCTTTGACATTCTGGACAAAGAAGTACTTGGCCCTATGGTTGCCAACCATAATTCAAGTAAAGAAATGAGAATCTGGATTGTAGCCTGTTCTACCGGGCAAGAAGCGTATTCGGTGGCCATGCTGTTAAAAGAGCATTGCCGGAAGGAAAACAAACATATTCCCATCAAAATCTTTGCTACGGATATTGACCAAAGAGCCATCGACAAAGCGAGCAAAGGGGTATACATGGCCAATGCTGCGGAAGAAATCCCCCCTTCCTTGCTTAGCCGCTACTTCACCCATATCGATGGAAAATACCAAGTGAAAAAAGAGTTGCGTGAAATGGCCATTTTTGCCAGACACGATATTACGAAAGATCCTCCTTTCAACAATATTGACATGGCCTGCTGCCGGAATTTGTTGATTTATATCGAGCCCTTTATGCAGGATAAGATCTTATCCTTTATTCACTTTTCATTAAACGAAAAAGGCTATCTGTTTTTAGGCTCCAGCGAAAACCCCGGAAGCTTTAACAAAGTTTTCCAAGAGGTAAACAAAAAATACAAGATCTATCGCAATACATCTACAATCCGGATAGGCGATATCCACAAAATCTATCCTTTCGACAGCAGACGCAAAGGCTTAGGCTATGAAAAATTAGTCAAAACCGAAGACCAACTTGCCGGACTTTCCGAATCAAAAATCATTAACAATTTTAAGGATGCCCTACTGGAAGATTTGGTCCCCCCTACTGTAATCATCAATGAAAACAACGATGTGGTACATGTAGCCGGTGAAGTTGACCAGTACATCAAGTTGCCCAAGAAACAACTTACCTTGAATGTATTGAAAATGGTGGATGAACAGTTGTATGTTTCGTTAAGCAACATCATCTCTAAAGTAAAATCTCAAAGAAAAAAAGTCATTTCTCCTTCCATCATTTTTGAAGGGAAAGAAAAGTCCTTTCTGAACATTGTGGCCAAGCCTTATATCGAGCCTATCAGTCGCCTGAATTATTGTATTGTGAGCTTTATCGAAGCCGATATGGGTGGCTTTTCCCTCCAAGACGGGGATATGGACAAGCCGGAACAATACAAAGAAAAAGATGCCCATATCAGACGCTTGGAAGAGGACTTGAAGGAAACAAAGGAATACTTGCAAACAACCATTGAAGAGCTGGAAACCTCGAACGAAGAATTGCAATCCACCAACGAGGAATTGATGGCTGCCAATGAAGAGTTGCAAAGTAGCAACGAAGAGCTGCAGTCAGTCAACGAAGAGTTGTATACGGTGAACAATGAATTTCAGGATAAACTACTGGAAATGACTGAACTGAATGATGACCTGAATAATTTCATTCAAAGTACTCATATCGCTACCCTCTTTCTGGACAATGACTTTTGCCTCAGAAGGTTTACCGATGAAATATCCCCCTTTATCAAAATTACCAAAAACGACATTGGCCGCTATATCGGGGACTTTACCCATGCCTTTCACTCTTTTGATATCATCGAAATTGCCAAGAGAGTTTTGGATAGTTTTATCCCCATCGAGCAAGAGGTACTCACGTCCATAGGAGACGTCTTTTTGATGCGAGCTATGCCTTATAAAACAGCTAAAAAGGAAGTCAAAGGGGTCATTTTTACGTTTATTGACGTCACAGAACTCAAAAAAATAGAGAAAAAACTCGTATCCAAAGCCAAAGAGTTGGAGCGTAGCAACCGGGAACTGGAACAGTTCGCCTATGTGGCCTCGCACGACCTGAAGGCTCCTATTACCAACTTGGTAGCGTTGTTGGATGCCATCCAACAACAGAACGGAATTAAAGAGGACAGCATGAACCTATTTGATCGCTTGAAAACTTCCGTATCTCGCATGAGTAATACTATCCGGGTGCTTAACGAGGTCATTACTTTGAAAAAGAACCTGGACTTAAAACCCGAAAAAGTCAAACTGCCCGTGGTGCTGGAAGACGTTCTTTCCGGTATCAATGACCAGGTGGAAAGTAATCAAGCGGAAATAAAAACGGATTTTAAAGCTTGTGATACCATACTCTTTCCGGAAATCCACCTTCGCAGTATTCTTCAAAACCTGATTACCAATGCCATCAAATACAAAAAAGCGAAAGAATATCCTATTATTGAAATTCATACGGCCATAGAGGATGAGCAAGTCTGTTTGTCGGTCAAAGACAATGGAAGAGGAATTGACCTGGATGAATACGGAAGAAAATTATTCGGCCTTTTTCAACGCTTCCACCTGGATACGGAGGGGAAGGGTATTGGATTGCACATTACCAAATCCATTATAGAAAACTATGGCGGGCGTATAGAAGTGGACAGCAAGGTGGGAAAAGGAACGACCTTTAAACTCTATTTAAAAAATGCACAAGAACAACCTGTTGTCTAAAAGCTCGAGTCGGAGCAATTTTCAAACCTGTTGATTGCCCCGACTCGCCATAACAAATATCTACTTCCATGATACTACTACACCAAATTACCATTGTATGAATTCCTAAAAAGGATAAACACTCACTGACTCAATCTATGAATTTCTTTACTTATTAATTCATTTTTATATGAAAAAGTTAGGGTGTATTTTGATAGTAGATGATGATGATACCAGTAATTTCGTAACAAAACTAATGTTAGACAAAACTGATGCCGCCCATATAATCCTTATGGCAAGGAACGGAAAGGAAGCTGTTAATTACTTGGAAGAAAACAAGAATAATTTTCCGGATTTAATTCTTCTGGATATCAACATGCCCATCATGAATGGCTTTGACTTTCTGGAATATTGGGAGAAAAAAGGGATGACAAGTAACTCAAAAATTGTCATGTTCTCTACTTCTATCCGGGAAGAAGACAAAACCAAAGCAGAACAGTTTTACGATGTGATTTCTTATATTGAAAAACCTCTTAATGAGAAAAAAATCGCAGCCTTGTTTAAAGAAATTTAAAATCTCTATACGCTGTGCTCCAAACCCGAAGGTTCCTCCTTCCGGTGGGGAGTGCCGTTGTTTATAACCACCTGGTTCCTTTTGACAAAGACACTTCTGTTGATTGCCAACCCACTCAAAACCTTGGAAAGCCGGCCTTTGAGAACCCGCAAAAAATAACACTGCATGAAAAGCTTGACAAAAGACGCAGAAATAGAAAAGCTAAAACAAGAATTAGAACATATAAAGCAAAAACTCCATGACAAAGAAATGGTCTTTAACAATATACTTGAAAGCACACTCGCAGGTTATTGGGATTGGTACATCCAAAAGGACTATGAATATATGAGCCCTACCTTCAAAAGTATGTTTGGGTATAAAGATCATGAATTGCCCAATTCACCTGACACATGGCAAAAACTAATTCACCCGGACGACCTTCCGGGGGTGTTGGAGGTATTTCAAAAACATATCGATACCAAAGGCCACTTTCCTTATGACAATGAAGTACGCTATTTTCACAAAGACGGCTCTATCGTGTGGGTATATTGCAGAGGCAGGGTCATCGAATGGGATGCAAAAGGTAACCCACTACGAATGGTCGGTTGCCATATTGATATTACGGAGCGAAAACAAGCGGAGGAGAAGTTCAAAGGGATCCTTGAGAGCGCTCCCGATGCGATGGTCATTGTGGGAGATCAGGGAAATATCATGTTGGTCAACTCACAATTAAAACGGCTCTTCGGCTACACCCACAAAGAGTTGCTCGGAAAGAAAGTGGAAATCCTAATACCCGGCCGTTTTCAACAAAATCATCCGGCCTTCCGGAAAAGCTATTTACAACAACCTCACCCCCGGCCTATGGGAGCCGGCCTGGATCTACGGGCCGTTCGGAAAGACGGTTCCGAATTTCCCGTTGAAGTATCCTTAAGTCCTTTTAGAACAAATAGTGGGACCATGGTATTAGCTGCCATCCGGGACATCACCAGACGAAAGGAAGCCGAACTTCAATTGAAAAAATCCAATCAACAATTACATATTATTAACCAAGACCTGGAAGCTTTTAGTTACTCGGTTTCTCATGATTTACGAGCCCCATTACGGGCGATTTCAGGATATTCCATAATTCTAAAAGAAGATTACGAAGATAGCCTCGATAAAGAAGGTCAGAAGATACTTAACACCATACTCAGAAACACCAAGAAAATGGGGAAGCTCATTGATGATATCCTGTCCTTTTCCCGGCTTGCCAGGCATCAAGTGGAAATGCAAGCCGTAAACATGCATGAAACATTCAGAGAGGCCTACCAAGAGTTAACCCAGCACATCACTGACAGAAGCATTGAGTTTAAGCTTGGGGAATTAGAAAACATACATGGAGATAAAAACATGATTTTCCAGATGGTCACCAACTTGCTTTCGAATGCTATCAAATATACTCAACCCGTGAAAGAGACCATTATCGAAGTAGAGGGCAACCTCATCAATGAAGAATATGTGTATTCGGTAAAAGACAATGGGGTGGGTTTTGATATGCAATTTAAAGACAAGCTCTTCGGTGTATTCCAACGCCTGCATAAAGATAAAGAATTCGAAGGGTCCGGTGTAGGACTTGCCATCGTACAAAAGGTACTGGATCATCATCACGGACGGATTTGGGTGGAAAGCACCCTTAACAAAGGGACTACATTTTATTTTACCATTCCCACCCATAAGTAACGTAACCAGAATCAACTCCTCCTTCACTGCCTTCCTCCCACAATAATTTCCAACAATACTACTGCTATAGTACAGCTTCTCAATCAGCGAAAGACCTTTTGGTAATTCCGTAAAGGTTTTGAAAGATAAAATTCATTAACGCGATAAAGTTGCATTAATGAATTTTATCTTATATTTGCAACATTATTGCATTTAAAAACTCTACTTATGAAAGCCAACTCTAAAATATCACTGGATCTAATGGGTATGTCTGCTTCATTGTTATGCGCTATACATTGTGCAGTGATGCCTTTTATCTTGACTTTATCCTCTTTAAGCTCACTACATTTTTTAGAAAATGCGCTGGTAGAGGGAATCATGTTAGCCATCAGTGGATTGATTGCCATCAGTTCTATTTGGCCGGCATTCAAAAAACATCACTCTCAAGGATTGCCTATAGTTTTAATGCTCACCGGGTTTATCACCATTATAACAGGTAAAAGTTTCGGACATCACTATGAGATTTTTTTCTCACCGCTGGGAGCATTGCTCATTGCCATGGCACATGGTGTCAACTGGCGGTACCTAAAAAAACATCATTCGTGCAAAACGTCTCAAAACGTTTCTCAATAATGCATTGGTTCAATTCCATCCCCGTATTCGTTTGGCTACTGTGCTTCAATACCGGTTTTTTACAGGCCCAAGCCCAACCTGAAAATACCTGGGTTATTTTTTCCACTGTGAAATTCAAACCCAAGTATATTTCCTCTATTGACGGCTATTTACTACATCCTACTTTCGGTTCATCGATTAAGAAAATAGAAGGCAAGCAAATCCGGCTGAAAGGTTTCGTATTACCCTTGGACATTGGAGTAAGCAATATGATTCTCCTTTCCAAATACCCCTATCGCCAATGCTTTTTCTGCGGAGGAGCCGGGCCGGAAACGGTAGCTGAAATCCTCTTCAAAAGCAGACAACGCAAGTTTGCCGCTGATGAAGTCATAACAGTAGAAGGTCGCTTAAAACTCAACAATACGGATATTGATCATACCAATTTTATCATTGAAGAGGCTGAAATCATCAAGGACTGATACAACCGGAAAAGAGACTATTTGACTCGTGTAAAATTTGCTTGGGGAATCAGCGACCTGGAAAGGACGTATTGCAAACCCACCTCAGTACACACTACATAAACATTTCGCCACCAACTCAACCATTTTAAAAGTTATTCATGAAAAAACTTCCTGTCACAGTATTAAGCGGCTTTTTAGGTGCTGGTAAAACTACGTTACTCAATCATATTCTCAACAACCGGCAAGGACTGAAAGTCGCTGTGATTGTCAATGATATGAGTGAAATCAATATTGACAGCCAACTGGTCGAAAAAGAAACCCGGCTCTCCCGCACAAAAGAAAAGCTAGTGGAGTTAAGCAATGGTTGTATTTGTTGTACCTTACGGGAAGACTTAATGCTAGAAGTAGATAAGTTGGCCCGAATGGGACGGTTTGATTACCTTTTGATAGAAAGCACCGGGATATCGGAGCCCATTCCTGTGGCACAAACATTTTCTTATGCCTTTGAACAAGATTTATTTGACCTCACGGAAAAAACCCGCTTAGATACCATGGTGACCGTAGTAGATGCTTTTAACTTCTTAAACGATTTTGGCAGTCCTGATACCATCTTTACCCGGCAACTTACCCGAGACTCCTCTGACCAACGGGCCATCGTGAATTTATTAGTCGACCAGGTCGAATTTGCCAATGTAATTGTCCTAAACAAGACAGACTTAATCGACCCAAAGTCGCTTCATTTGATACGGGGAATTTTGATAAAATTAAACCCGGAAGCTAAAATCATTCCGTCTACCTACGGTAACATACCCCTTGAAGAAATTTTAAATACCCAAGCCTTTGATTACGAAAAAGCCTCCCAAGCGGCAGGATGGATCAAAGAACTCCAGCAAGAACATAGTCCGGAAACGGAAGAATATGGCATTCATTCTTTTGTATTCAGGCATGCGCGGCCCTTTCATCCCGAAAGGCTATGGCAATATATACAACACCGTTGGCCAGCTACCATCCTTCGGAGTAAAGGGTTATTTTGGTTGATGAACCGGCCGGACAAAGCCTTGTTGTGGAGTCAAGCGGGAGGGTCGGTAAAAGCCGAGGTGTACGGTCATTGGTGGGCTTCACTCAGTGCCGAAGAAAAAGCCCGTAACCCACAGTTTGTAGAAAACCGGGAAATACTTGCCCAACACTGGCACCCTCAGTGGGGCGACCGTAAAAATGAACTGGTCATTATCGGCCAGGCTTTAAACCAAGATCAGATTGAAAAAGACCTATGCAATTGTTTGGCTTCAGACGCAGAGGTATCGTCCATGGAAAACTCTTTTGAGGAAGATGACTGGCCCCTTTAAAGGACAGGGATTCAGTTGTAGCGGAGAAACCTTCCAGGTTTTGAACCCTGGAAGGTTTTAGGATTAAGCTTTTTTGAGGTTTTTCTCCAATACGTTCCAATGCTCTTCTTTGACAGCCCCAAAGGAGAACAAGGAAATTCCTTTGGCTCCTCCTTTCAAAGAAGCTTGGATCGCCTCTTCCAGCTCTTCCGGTTTTAAAGAAGGAACAAAGAGTCCGCTATACAACTGCTGATTGTGCTGAAGTGACTTAATGCCTTTTTTCACCTGCTTGCGTATCCAGTTGATATCTTCATTATAGAAATTATGATACAACATTGGCAACAAAGCATCTATCTCCCAATGTGACCATTGCTGACGCACGTGTTCCCAGTTCGGGAAAACCGCGGCAGAAGTTATCTTACCTTTCTCTTTGGCCACCGGGATCAATTTATTGTTTACCAAATTGGTGATCAAATCAAAACGGAATTGCCGCCAGGTTTTGCTCTTGGTAGGATCTTTCATTTCCAAAGGGTCTTCACCGTACTTTTCTTTATAATTTCCCCGGCACACGTCACAATAGCAATAGTCGTATTCCGGATATTCCTTATCTTGTACGATATCGTATTTAGGTTGCAAGCCCTCGGCCAAGATCACATCCGGATGACGGATATAATCAAAATGCACTCCATCCACATCAAAAGAGGCCAACTCCCGCACCCTGGTTTGGATAAATTCGTGCACCTCCGGCCGGGACGGACACAAAAAACGATAGTAGTCCACATATGCCGGCTTATCCACCGAAGATTCTCCTTTACGGTTCACATTATACCATTCGGGATGTTTATCCCGGATTTCTTGCACCAGGCAAGGCATTGTCCACATCCAGGCGTGGATCTCCAGTCCGGCTTCTTTCGCCAGAGGAATCAATTGTTCCAGCCATTTGGCTTTTACCGGCAAATGTTCACTTTCATAATAGGCAGCACTTCCCTGGAATACCTCCGGTAAAATAGCATCAATCCCTACTTGTTTCATCTTGTCAAAACGCTTCTTCCAATCCTCATCACTGGCTTCAGTATCCGGAGTAATCCATACCCAGTTTTTAGAGGATTGTTGAGAAGAATTTGTCGAAAAAGCAGCCAAGGCTTGATGTTGCAAAGCTGCTGCCCCTACTAATCCGACTCCCGTTGCTTGTAAAAACTTTCTTCGTTTCATGATAATCGTTTAAACATACATACTCTATGTAAAATTTCGCTTTTCTTTCTATCGTCCAAATTATTAAAATTTCGAGAAAAGAAAGCACAGAAGAAAGAATTAATCTACCTTGAAGAGCCGGCCAAAATCAAACGATAAGAAGTAGTATATTTTCAAGGCCCGTTTAAGGGCAATTTTCTCTTATAACATTGCAAAAAATCCTTTCTAATTCTAATTTTTCTTTGAAAATTAATAGAGCAACAGTTCAATTAAATCTATTCTCCTTTTGCTTTTTGGATATTTTTTGTACCTTTAGCATAACTATAAAGTGGTATTATACCACCTACGCCTGACTTCGTTCATCTCCTATATACTCATATCATATTTAATTGATTCCATTTCACTATATGGATTTTTTTTATAGTGTATTCAAACAACAATAGTCCAAACAGAGAATTATGCCATAATTTTTTATTGACAAGCTAAAGCCAATAGACCTTATGAATTATTCTTCCAATATTAAGTTCCTAGAGGAAGAAATTGAGTTTCTCAAACAAGAGTTAGCAACGACCAAAGCCAAACTCGAGGAAAAAGAATTTATCTTTAATGCGATCTTAGAGGCAACTTTAGCAGGATATTGGGATTGGTATATCCAAGAGAATTATGAGTATCTGAGTCCAACATTTAAAAAAATGTTTGGCTATGAGGATAAAGAGTTGGAAAATAGTCCTGAGGCCTGGCAACGGTTGATTTTCCCGGAAGACTTGGAAAGGGTATTTCGTATTTTTCAACTGCATGTCAACAGCAAAGGGGAAATTCCCTATGCGAATGAAGTACGCTTCCGGCATAAAAACGGTTCTACGGTGAATGTCTTAAGTAAAGGGAAAGTCATTGAGTGGGATGAACAAGGCAACCCGCTCAGGATGGTGGGGTGTCATGTTGATATTACCGAACTCAAAAATTTCCACAAAAAAGTCAATGACACTGCGGAACGACTAGAGCGCATTGTTTCGGGAATCAATGCCGGCATATGGGAATGGGATGTACAAATGGGCATTTTTTATGCATCTCCTAACATGTATAAGTTATTGGAGCTTCCCACAAACCTCTCTCCTCTGGACTATTCTTCATTTCTCTCGTTAATCCACCCGGAAGACCTGCCTTCCTTTCATCAGCACTTAGATAATTATAGTCATCACCAAACCGCTTTCAAGATAGAACTCCGGCTCAATACAAAAAAACAGGGTTACCGTTGGTTTGAAGTCACTGTTAACGCCAAGGGGAAACAGGCCCCACAGGTAATTACCGGGTCCATTATTGAGATACACGAACGCAAAGAACTCCAACAAAACAGTCAAGAACAGCAGAATATATTAATGGCTATTTTTAATGCGGTACCGGACCCTACGCTCATTGTCCAACAAGACGGTACCATACTGATGGCCAGTGAGCAAAACCTGCCTGTATTTGGCTATTCACCGGAAGAATTAACCGGAAAAAATGTAGAGATACTCGTGCCGGAGCAATCTCGCAAAACACATATACAACACCGTAAACAATACATAGCCAATCCTCATACCCGGCCAATGGGGGCCGGTAAGGAGCTCTTTGCCTTGCATAAAGACGGCAAAAAAATTCCGGTGGAGATTTCGTTGAGTTATACAAAACTTCAAGGGGAACTGGTCACTATTGTTTCCGTTCGTGATATCTCATACCGCCAAGAGCAACAAAATATGCTAACAGCCATTTTTAATGCGGTGCCGGATCCTACGCTCATTGTTCAACAAGACGGTACCATACTGATGGCCAGTGAGCAAAATCGCACCATATTCGGTTATGCCCCGGATGACTTAACGGGTAAAAACGTAGAGACATTAGTTCCGGAACAATACCGTAAAATGCATATACAACACCGGACTAAATATTTGGAAAACCCTCATACCCGGCCGATGGGAGCAGGTTTGGAGCTCTTTGCCTTGCATAAAGACGGCAGAAAAATTCCGGTGGAAATCTCATTAAGTTACACGCAATTACAAGGAGAACTGGTTACCATTGTATCCATTCGCGATATCTCGCATCGAAAACAAATCGAAGAAGCCAAAGAGCGCAATAAGTTACGCTTTAAAAGTGTTTTCAACCAATCCTTTCAGTTGGTCAGCATTTTATCTCCGGAAGGTAAAATTTTGGAAGTTAACCAAGCAGCCTTGGACTTTACCGGCCATACGCTGGGTCAGTTAAAAAATAAACACTTTTGGGAAATTCCGATTTGGGTTGAAAACGGAGCCACCAAACGGCTACAAAATGCTATCAAAAAAGCCGCAAAGGACAACATTGTACGCTATAATACAAAAATCATCAACATCAAAGGGGAGATTATTACCCTGGACTTTTCCATTAAACCGGTCAAAAACACCAAAGGGCAAATCGTTTTTCTTATCCCGGAAGGAAGAGATATTTCAGAAATTGTTACCACCAAAAAAGAACTGGAACAAAAGAAGTTTTTGCTGCGGGAGGCTGGCAGAATTGCACGGGTAGGCGGTTGGGAATATGATTTTCAAAATGAACAAATCACATGGTCGGAACAAGCGTATGAAATTCATGAAGTAGATCAAAAGTTTAAGCCTACGCCTCAAAACACCATGTCGTTTTACCCTAAAGAAACCCTTCCCATCATTCAGGATGCTGTGCAAGAAGCCGTATTGAATAAGAAAAGCTGGCAGGTTGAAATCCCCTATTTCACGGCAAAAAAGAAGCGGATATGGGTACGCTCCATCGGTGAGCCTATTTTGAATGATAAGGGGGAAGTTACCGGGATGAAAGGCATCGTACAAGACATCACCGAACAATACCTGCAACGCAAAAAGATGCAGGAAAACGAAGAGCGTTTTACCAAAGCATTTCACCATGCACCCATTGGTATCGCCCTGGTCAGCCCCGAAGGCAACTGGCTCAAGGTAAACAAAGCCTTGTGTCAAATAGTGGGCTATACGGAGGACGAATTACTCACAATGGACTGGCCCAGCCTTACTCATCCCGATGACCTGAAACAGGATATGCTCTTGGCCGAAAAGCTCTTTAACGGTGAAATTGATTCTTATCAATTGGAAAAACGCTATATCCATAAAAACGGAACAACCATACATATACTACTGATTGCCAGCATTGTCATCAAAGAAGAAGGCAAACCCAACTATGCCATCGTTCAAATTGCCGACATTACCCGTAAAAAGGAATTCGAAATCATGCAGATGCGGGAAAACATCAGTCTATTGACCAAAAAGAATACCCAGCTCGCCAACTTCGCCTATATCGTCTCCCATAATTTGAGAAAATATACGGGAAATATGGAGGTAATTGTGGATTTCTACCGGAACGCAAAAGACGATAAAGAAAGAGAGCTGTTTTTTGATAAAATAGAAACCATTTCCCACTCTTTATACGAAACCGTAGAGCACCTCACCAAGGTGGTAAAAATTAAGACCGATACCAATATCAAAAAGGAGCGGGTCGATTTGGAAAAACTCTTTCATAAAGTCAAAGACATTCTGGAAGGGGAAATAGAACAAACTCAAGCCCAAATTCACTATGATTTCGGCCAATACCCGACTATCGAATACCCTATGGCCTATATGGAAAGTATCTTATTAAACTTGCTGGGCAATGCGATCAAATATCGCAGTAAAGACCGGATTCCTCAAATTCAACTCAAAACCAAAGAAATCAATGGCAAATGCAAAATGACCTGTTCGGATAACGGTAAAGGTATTGATTTGGAAAAGTACGGCAGCAAGATATTTGGCATGTACAAAACGTTCCACAATAATTCCGATGCAAGAGGAATTGGTCTTTTTCTGACTAAAAATCAAATTGAAGCCATGGGGGGCAGCATCCAGGTAGACAGTATAGTAGATCAAGGAACAACGTTTACAATTTTATTTTAAAGAAAATGATACAGTAGGGATATACAATTTATCTAATATTTCACGACCTCCCTATTTCCCACCTCCAAAACCATGAATGTTGCTCGCAGTGCCCCTTTTCCCCCTTGGGGTACTGCGAATTTTTAGGGTCTGACAAACCTTTACAAAAAGCTAAACGGTATATCTGTTTTTTTATCAAAGAGTTTCAAATCCAGCCTCAAACAACCTATAGTCAATTCGTTACCAACAACTTAATATAAATATTCATACTTTAGCAACTCACCACAACATATACTGTATTTGATTCCTTACTTTTACTTTCTAAGGATCAACCCTTTGAAATTTGCGGGATAAATCATTAGCTTTGAATGCTCTGTTGTTTCCTCCCTCTTCATGATTTTGACTAAGCGAATGCAGTCAGAGCAAGGTGAATATGAAAAGTAAAGTATAAGACATTGCCCCCAAGGATTATCAAATATGGTTTGTTGTGTTGGCTCCTGATCTTGGGAGGCACCGGTATTTGTCAACAAGCTCTTCATTTACATTCCCTGAACTTAGAAGGTATTTCCAATACTCATGTCACTTGTATTTACCAAGATCATCAAGGTTTTTTATGGTTGGGTACGGTAGATGGCCTCAACCGGTTTGACGGCTATGAATATTTGCCGTTCAAGGATGCAACCGGCCCAGCCAATCATAGCCTTTCCAGTAATTACATTACAGCCATTGCCGAAGATGCTCAACAAAATTTATGGATAGGGACCAAATACGGGTTGAACCGTTTTGACCGGGCTACCCGCACTTTTACTTCTTACTATGCCCATGAACATGACAGTCTGGCTCTGCCCAATAACAATATAGAAGTTATTTTTTTAGACCAAGAAGGTCGGTTATGGATAGGTAGTTGGGGAGGACTCAGTCAATACTTACCACAGAAAGATGCCTTTCGCAACTATCAAAAAGAAGCACAAAATCCTAATTCTCTCAGTGGAAATATTATTAATAAAATTATTCAGGATCATAAAGGGCGGCTTTGGATTGGTACAAACTTTTCAGGGGTTACGGTTTTTTCCCCGGAGGAAGGTTCTTTCAAGCGTTTTTTCAGCAATCCAGTCAACCACAAAAGCCTCAGCGGCAACTCGGTCATTTCATTGTTTGAAGACAGTTACCAAAATATATGGGTGGGCACGCTCAAAAACGGACTGAACCGCTACGAAGAGAACTCACAAAGTTTTGTTCACTACCAATACGATGGTTCCATGCACTCTATCGCTACCAATTCCATTTATTCCATTATGGAAAATATGAACCGCCAGTTGATAGTAGGAGGAATGCAAGGAGGAATGAGCGTTTATAACCGGAGGTCGGATACTTTTATCCGGTACAATACCCAAGGACAAATTAACCATAATGGAAATACGGCCAGTGTGCTCTGTCATTATACATTAAAAAGCGGGGAAAATATCATCGCTACGTCTAACGGAACTGTGAATATATACGATAACCACCCGGCTACTTTCGGCCTTTACCAACATCATGACAAGCAAAATAACAGCCTTTCCTTTAATCATGTCACTGCATTATTGGAAGATAAGCAAGGCACTCTCTGGATCGGCACCGATGGAGGCGGGCTGAACCGTTTCGACCCTTCAAGCGAACAGTTCACCCATTTTACCAAATCCACAGAGAGTTCACAGTTGAAGGATAATACCATATTGGCCCTGGCATCGGATCCCTCTCAACGATATCTTTTGCTGGGAACTTTATTACACGGGCTGGCTATTTTTGACCGGAAAAACGATACCTTCCGGCACTATTACCCGGAGGCCGACGGTTCTCAACAATTTGCAGCCAACACTGTTCACAGCATCCATTTAGATGCTATGCAACAAATATGGTTAGGCACCGAAAAGGGCTTATACTCCTTGCAGGACATCCGTCAACCACATTTTCAAACCCTAGCTACCGAAGCTGACATTCCTCAACCAATTACAAGTTTGGTCAAAGACTCCCTGGGAACCTTGTGGATCGGCACTCAGGAAGGGCTCTATTTTATGGACAAGTATCAAAAACTTCAAAAGTTCAGGTTTCCTCAAGGACAAAATCCATGGATTACCTCTTTGGCTCTTGAAAATGATCACTTATGGCTGAGCATCTTAGGCAAAGGCTTGTTTCAACTGAGCATAACATCCAATACATGGTCTCCAAATGCGATACTTCCCAATACATTAGGCACCAATATCAGCAGTTTACTGAAAGACCATCAGGGAAATTGGTGGATTGTCTCTGAAAAAGCTTTATTCAAATGCAAATCCTTGGATACAAGTCCTTTTCTCAAGATTATACGGCATTATAACCAGGAGGACGGTCTACAAGACAAAGCATTCTCACCCAATGCAGCGATCACTACACATAACGGCTCGATTTACCTCGGTGGAGCTCTGGGAATGAACCGGTTTCATCCGGATAGCCTCCGGACAAATCCACACCAACCTCCGGTTTCACTCACATATTTCTATCAAAATGACAAGGAAGTCCATCCGGGAGAAAGCCCGTTTTTACCCTTGGATATCAGCCAAACAGATACCTTACGGCTGCCTTGGCGCCAGGCATCCTTTGCCATCAAATTTGCAGCATTAAATTTTATCAAACCTTCCAAAAACCAATATGCCTACCAATTGGAAGGCTATGATACTTCCTGGCAAATGAGCCATAGCAACCGCATGGCCTCCTACGAACAACTATCTCCGGGAAGCTATCGCTTTCATGTAAGAGCTTCCAATCACGATGGGATATGGAATGACGAGGGGGCCAGTGTATATATTTTGATCGAACGGCCATGGTGGGCTGCTAGCGAATGGTACTATGGACTGGCAATATTGCTATTTTGCATTGCCATAGGCTATCTGTGGCAGATTCGTAAAAAGAGGGTGTTTCTTTCATCCTCTCAACTACAGGAAGCCCAAGCGCCTCATTATTTGAGTTATGTAAACCGTAGAATAGATACGGTACAAGCGGAAGAAAAGCCTGAAGATGATTTCCTTAAAAAAGCGGTAAGTTTGGTAGAAGATCATTTGTGCAATGAGGATTTTGACATTGCTACCATGGGCAAAGAACTGGGCACCAGCAGAACACAACTGTACCGGAAAATTAAAGAGCAAACAGGCAAGACAGTTTCCGAATTTATCAAAGAAATCAAATTAAAACATGCCTGCCAATTGTTGGAAAATACGGAATTAAGTATTTCCGAAGTAGCCTTCCAATCGGGTTTTAAATCGCTCTCGCATTTTTCCCGGACCTTCCAGAATTCATATGGCGTTTCCCCTTCCGAATACGCTTCTCAGCATCAGAATTAATCTCCCTGTTCACTTTCCCATAGCATGGAAACCCATCGTTCAAGTGAAAAACGCTTACAGTCTCATTTAAAAATCCCTTCCTGAAAAACGGCTTTTTCGGCATTTTACAGCTATTTCAACAGATTGGTATGTTCAGACAAACACTTTGGGACGCTCAGCAAAGAGAGAAATTTATTTTTTTTAAATCTTTGGAAAACCGATCACCTCATCTTAGCCGACTCAACTTTCCTGTGTAGGAAAACATGAAGAGTAAACTCAAACAGTGGGGGATTTTTAAAGCGTACTCAAAAAATTAATGAACCGGTAAATATGAAAATTGAAAAACAAATCAGGCGTAGAAAATTCGCTAAAATTACTATGGGTTTGATTGGAGCAGGGATTTCCTTTCCCTATGTCAACTTTGGCAAGCCGAATCGCAGCAAAGCCCCCATTGTCGGACATGGAGATTTTCAATATAAAGTACATTGGGATTGGGGAAAACAAAACCCTACCCGCATTCCGGTCAAAGACTGCCATGAAATGGTGCAAGACCGAAAGGGAAGGCTATTTTTACTCACCAATGAGACCAAAAACAATGTCATCATATACGACCGTTCCGGCAAAGTATTAAGCACCTGGGGAAATGCGTTTCCCGGAGGGCACGGCTTGACCCTCAGCCGCGAAGGAGAGGAAGAGTTCTTATTTATCACCGATCACGACCGGCACCAAGTATTCAAAACTACCTTGGATGGGAAAATTTTAATGACCCTGGATTATCCTAAAGAAACCGGAAAATACGAAAAAGCAGAGCAATACAAACCCACGGAAGTGGCCGTGGCCCCCAACGGAGACTTTTATGTAGCGGATGGCTATGGTCTGGATTACATCATTCACTACAATCATAAAGGAAAATATATCCGGCATTTCGGAGGCAAGGGAGACAACAAAGATCAACTGAAAAATGCCCATGGGGTATGCATTGATCAACGCGACCCGGCTAACCCTGTCCTTTTGGTCACTTCCCGGGCAACTCAGGAATTTAAAAGGTTTACGTTGGATGGGAAGTACCTGGACACCGTTTCTACCCCAGGATGTTGGATTTGCCGCCCTGTCATCCATGGAGACAATTTGTATTTCTCTGTCATCGTCACGAAAAACTGGGGTGCATATGACGGCTTGGTGATTGTTTTAGATAAAAAGAACCGGATCATTTCGGCCCCGGGCGGTTCGGCTCCGGTATATCAAAACGGCTTGCTCCAGGAAATCGAATACGATGGGCATACCTTTCTCAACCCGCACGATGTCTGCGTAGACCAAGACACCAATTTATATGTCCCCCAATGGTATTCCGGGAAAACCTATCCAGTGATGTTAGAACGAATTTGATTGTTTTTAGCCAACTATGCACATGATTGCCATACCTAAATATTTGACGCGATTCACTGTCAGTCTTTTCACAATGACTGTATTCAGTTGCGAAATGCAGCAGAAAGTGGACTTTAATGCGGAAATCCGGCCAATTATTAACAGTAAATGCATTTCTTGTCATGGAGGGGTCAAAAAGTCCGGAGGTTTTAGTTTATTGTTTCGTTCCGAAGCTTTGGCCCCAACCGAATCAGGCTCTCCGGCTATTCTCCCCGGAGAGCCTGAAAATAGTGAACTGATCAAGCGGATACAACACCATGATCCGGAACTTCGCATGCCATTGGATGCCTCACCTTTGTCTGACAAAGAAATACGGCTTTTGACCCAATGGATTGAGCAGGGAGCGGAATGGGAGGATCACTGGGCCTTTGTCTCTCCCAAGCCGGTAAGCCCTCCGGAACCAGAAGATTTGTGGGTTCAAAATGCCATCGACCCCTTTGTCTTAGACCAATTACAGGACAACGGACTGCAACCCAACCCCAAGGCAGATAAGGCAACATTACTCAGACGGGTGAGCCTTGATCTCACCGGAATCCCTCCCAGCCCTGAACAAGTCAGGCATTTTGAAGAGGATACTTCCGGAAATGCCTATGAAAAAGTGGTAGACCGCCTATTAGCCTCTCCTCAGTACGGAGAACGCTGGGCAGCCATGTGGTTGGACCTGGCCCGGTATGCCGATTCCAAAGGATATGAAGCTGATCGCCACCGGGATATTTGGCGATACAGGGATTGGGTGATCGAAGCATTTAATCAAGATATGCCTTTTGATCAATTTACGATCGAACAACTTGCGGGGGATTTACTACCCAACTCCACCCGGGAACAGCAAATTGCCACCGCTTTTCACCGCAATACCATGACCAATGATGAAGGGGGAACGGATGATGAGGAATTCCGGGTAGCGGCAGTGTTGGACAGGGTCAACACTACATGGGATGTGTGGCAAGGAGTCACTTTTGCCTGTGTACAGTGCCATAGCCATCCTTATGACCCCTTCCGACATAAAGAATATTATCAGTTTTATGCATTTTTCAATCAAACCGAAGACAGTGATAAATATCCGGATGAGCCGCCTTTTATGTTGGTGTACCAACAAGAAGAGGACGGTCAACGAAAACAAATTCAAGCATACCTCGACTCTTTGACAAGATCCGGAGAAACCACCCGAAAATCGCAACGGCAAATTGCCCGAAAAGAAGAAGAGCTGAAACAGTTGAAAGCATATAAGCTCCCTGTCATGAAAGAATTAAGTGTCGAAAATAGCCGTAAAACGCATGTATTTGACCGGGGCAATTGGTTAACCCATGGTGAAGAAGTGTGGGCAAATGTACCTGGCTCTCTTCCTTCTATGCCAGCAGATGCTCCTGCCAACCGATTGGGCATGGCCCAATGGCTCGTCAGTGAGGAAAATCCCTTAACCGCCCGGGTGACCGTCAACCGCTTTTGGGGACAGTTATTTGGCAAAGGTTTCGTGGAGACCCAAGAAGATTTCGGCTCACAGGGCTTCAAACCCACCCATCCGGAATTACTCGATTACCTGGCCCTACATTTTATACATGAACAGAAATGGAGTGTCAAAAAACTATTAAAGATGATGGTGATGTCGGCCACTTACCAACAGAGTTCTAAAGTTCGTCCGGAGGTACTCGACAAAGATCCTTACAATTATTTATTAGCACGAGGCCCCAGATTCCGGTTGACCGCCGAACAATTACGCGATCAGGCATTGGCCGTCAGTGGCTTATTAAGTACAAAAATGTACGGTCCCAGTGTGATGCCTCCTCAACCCGAAGGTATTTGGCAGGTCGTTTACAATGGCAGTCGGTGGGTCACCAGTCAGGGAGAAGACCGCTACCGCAGAGCACTGTATACATATATAAGACGAACCAGTCCGTATCCTTCCATGATTACCTTTGACGGGCCTAGCCGGGAATTCTGCTTAACCCGCAGAATCAATACCAATACGCCTTTGCAAGCTTTGGTGACTTTGAATGACCCGGTATACCTGGAAGCTGCCCAGGCATTGGCAAAACATATGCGGGAGAAAGGAGGAGAGCAGTTACAAGAAAAAATTCGCTACGGCTATGAAAAAGTACTGTTAAAATCTCCCTCTTCAAAAACGCTTCAAACTTTGACGGCTTTGTACCACGAATCCCAACAACACTATCAGGATTCCGTAATGCAAGCGGTAAAACAAACGGACAATCCATCCAAAGCTTTTGAACCGGAGTTGGCCGGATTAACGGTGGTAGCCAATGCGATGATGAATCTTGACAGTTTTATCATGAAAGAATAAAACGGAACACTGTAGTGTATGAAGTCCTCGATGATCCAACAAATTACAAATTATGAAAATTTATAAAGAAGCGATACATAAAAAATTTGAGTTAGAAACCCGCAGGCATTTTTTACGAAAGTGTACCTCAGGTATCGGTGCCTTGGCTTTGGGTTCTCTTTTGGGAGGTTGTGGAAAAGTAATTGACCAAATGGGACAAATGCGGGATGCCGCCCGTCCTATGAAAGCCCTTCCGCCACATTTTGCTCCCAAGGCAAAAAGGATTATTTATTTACATATGGCCGGTTCTCCTTCCCAATTGGAATTATTTGACTACAAACCGGAATTACAAAAGCTGGACGGCTTGGATTGTCCGCCTTCTTTGTTGGAAGGAAAGCGCTTCGCCTTTATCCAAGGAGTGCCCAAAATGCTCGGCCCTCAATATTCCTTTGCCCAACATGGTCAATCCGGTGCATGGGTATCGGACCGTTTACCCCATTTCAGCAAAGTGGTAGACGATGTAGCTTTTCTCAAAGCCATGCATACCGATGAGTTTAACCATGCCCCGGCTCAGTTGTTACTCCACACCGGAGGCCCCCGTTTAGGCCGGCCCAGTATGGGTTCTTGGGTGACCTATGGCTTGGGAACCGAAAATGAAAACTTGCCGGGATTTGTCGTATTGGTTTCCGGAGGCACGACCCCTAGCGCAGGAAAGAGTGTATGGGGAAGTGGTTTTTTACCCACAGTGTACCAAGGGGTACAATGCCGTTCCAAAGGTGACCCGGTACTTTACCTCTCGGATCCGGAGGGTATGAACCGCAATCTAAGGAAAAAATCCATCGAAGCGATCAATAAGATAAACCAGGAAACCTATGAAGAATTTGGCGATCCGGAAACTCTGACCCGAATTTCCCAATACGAGATGGCCTTTAAAATGCAAATGTCCGTACCCGAAGCCATGGACATCAGTAAAGAGCCGGATTATATCCATCAAATGTATGGCACGGAACCGGGAAAAGCTTCTTTTGCCAATAATTGCCTGCTTGCCAGGCGACTGGCAGAACGGGACGTACGCTTTATACAACTTTATCATTGGGGCTGGGATTCTCACGGAGCCGGGAAAGCCGAAGCCCTGGATCACGGGTTTAAAGACCGTTGTCAGGAGGTAGACCAGGCAATGACTGCCCTGTTACAAGATTTAAAAGTACGAGGCTTATTGGATGAAACCTTAGTGGTTTGGGGAGGAGAATTTGGCCGTACCCCCATGCGGGAAAACCGGGGAGGGCAGGAAATGGTTTTTGTAGGGCGTGACCACCACTTAGAAGCCTTTACCATATGGATGGCCGGGGGTGGGGTAAAACCGGGGATTACTTATGGAGAGACAGACGAAATCGGCTACTATGGTGTAAAAGACCGGGCACATGTCCACGATTTACAAGCTACCATTCTTCACTTGTTGGGAATGGACCACGAAAAGCTGACCTATCAATTTCAAGGGCGCCCTTTCCGGTTAACAGACGTACACGGTCATCTCATCAAAGACATCATTAGTTAGCAGGAATTGAACATTTGAACAATGAAAAAAATACGCTACACACTCTTTTTCTTATTGCTAGCCAGTCCGGCATGGGCACAGTCGGAAGAGTCCAATCAACTACTGCTGTTTTTTGGCAGGTTTCACCCTCTATTGGTGCATCTTCCCATTGGTATATTGCTTTTGGCCTATTGTATGGAATTGCTTAGTAAAAAGCCACAATTCCAAAGCATGAAAGGTGCCGTTCCTTTTGCACTGTTATGGGGCGGGATCTTCGCTTTGTTGTCCGCCCTGGTCGGTTTTTTTCTTTCTACCGGAGGAGGCTACGCTACCGATACGCTTTTTTGGCACCAATGGCTGGGAATTTCAGTAGGCGTTTTCGCCATTTTGGCCTACATTCTCAAAAAGCGAAGCAAAACACGCGCTTCTTTCTGGCTTTTTACGTCATCCATTCTCTGCCTGTTTGTAACAGGGCACCTGGGCGGTAACCTCACCCATGGCAATGATTACCTGACCCGGTATATGCCTACCTCCTTAAAAAAGATAGCTGGTATTCCTATAGAAACAGTCAAGAGAGAAATTGTATTGGAAAATGTGGATGAGGCTGTATTGTATACGGACGTGATTCAACCCATACTCACCAACAAATGTGTGAGTTGTCACGGTTCTAACAAAATGAAAGGGGAGCTTCGCCTGGATGCCAAAGAGTGGATTTTGAAAGGAGGGGAAACAGGGAATGTTCTTTTGGCTGGAAATGTTGAAAAAAGCGAATTGTTTCACCGGATTACCCTGCCCGAAGAGCATGACGATGTCATGCCTCCTTCCGGAAAAACGCCTTTGGAAAAAACCGAAATCCAACTGATCGAATGGTGGATTGCCAACAAAGCCAGTTTCGACCAAACGGTAGCTCAACTGCAAGCCCCTAAGGAAATATACGATATTCTCAATGAATACGCCCATCCTTCAGGCCCCAGCCAAAGTGCCGTCTTTGCGATGACAGATATCCAACCAGCCAACCCCAAACACCTATCGCAACTGGAAGAAGCCGGTTTCCGGGTATTTCCTATCGCTCAGGAAAGCCCCTTTGTGGAAGTGACTTATCAACAAAAAGTACAGCCTTTTGGAAATGCTCAGTTGAAGGCTTTAGAAAAAGTAGCCTCCCAAGTGGTATGGTTAAACCTTTCCGGTACTCAATTTGAAAAATCATTGGAAATACAAAACCTTGCCACACTCAAGCATTTAGTTCGATTGCGTTTGGATAATTCCTCCATAAGGGATGATCAAATGAAGTTTGTAGAGGAGTTAGCCTGGTTGGAATATTTAAACCTTTACGGTACTTCTGTCACAGACAACGTTTTAAGCCATTTACAAGCTATCCCAACACTGCAACATGTTTTTCTCTGGCAAAGTAAAGTCAGTCCACAGGGGATCCAACGCCTTAAATCTGCGAAGTCAGAATTAAAAGTAGATACGGGATTCACACATCATACTATCAAAAATTCACCTCAAAAAGAATCCTGAAAAGCAGGGTGGGGTGAGTAACTCTCCCCTCCTTTTTTCTCAATTGCCTATTTTTAATCAATACATCATAACAATATGCACAATGAATTTTACACAAAAATGCATTGAATGGTACTCTTATTCTCTATGATACGAACTTTGTTAAAGTCAAGTAGAAAATCACTCTTTAACTGTAAGCCCCTCTCCTTCTTCACTTCTTCAACACAACTTATTTTACGGTAACTTAAGTAGTAAAAGATTAGTCATTCAAGTAATGAAAAGACATTTCTTCTCAAAAGTAATGAGGAAATTCAACTACGCTTTAGAAGAAAGAAAAAAATGACATATACATTTTAACATTACTATAGATCTGGTAGTTACTTTCCCAAACAAATGTACCTTCCCACATTTATGTACATACGCTGCTTTTGTTCACCTTAGGTATTTATACTCACACAGTATTACTTAATCGTTAATTTAATATTAACTTTGCAAAAATTTTATTAACAGATTATAAGATCTGAACTACTTACGGATACAGGTTAATGATGAAGAAGAGGTTCTATACTTTCGCTTTATTTATTGGATTTTTAACGGCCCATCTTACACTACAAGCTCAAGACAACTGGAAAGACAAAGTAGGGAAAGGAATTACCTTGTTAGGGAAAGATTCTACTTTTAGCTTAAAGTTAGGCATGCGATTGCAAACCATGTACGAAGGGAGTGGTTCATTGGATGGTGGAAAGTGGCAAAGTGGAATGTCTATTCGGAGGTTCCGCCTCAAGTTCGGAGGTTTTGTATATCACCCTTCCTTAACTTATAAAATTCAGTTTGCACTGGCCAGTAGTAATTTCGTAGCAGAAGACCCTCTCAGACCGGACTATATACCCGGACCTATCGCAGATGCTTATTTACAATGGCAATTCCATAAAAACTGGAGCATCCGGGTAGGGCAACAGAAGTTACCCGGCAACCGGGAGAATAATATTTCTTCTCAAAAACTGGAATTTGCCGGCCGAAGCGAACTTAACAATCTCTTCCGTATAGACCGGGACATGGGTATTCAACTGCACTACAACAGTGACTTTATGCACTTGGCAACTGCCTTGTCTATGGGAGAAGGCCGCAACGTCTATTTTGACAATCAGGGAGGGTATAACTACACAGCCAGGGCCGAATTTTATCCTTTAGGCCAGTTTGAAGACAAAGGCCATACCTATGAACCGGACTTTGCCCGAGAAATCACGCCTAAATTACTTATCGGAGCTACCTACGACTTCAATGAACAAGCCTCCCGCAGCAAGGGACAATCCGGTGATTTTCTGGAGGAACAACGCGATCTTACTACCTGGTTTGTTGATATGCTGATGAAATACCAAGGCTTTTCCACCTCAGTAACCTGGGCGCAAAAAAACACTCCCAATACGCCGGCTATCTGGGATGAAAACGGTGAGTTTGTTACTGCATTTACCACAGGAAGTGCCTTCAACTGGCAGGGCAGTTACTTGTTTAAAAACCACTTTGCCATTTCCGGAAGGTTTACTCATATCCGCCCGGATAGTGAAACGTTTGAACAAGATTATGAAAAATACACTTTAGGCCTAGGCAAATTCTTTTTCGGATACAATCTTAAATTACAATCGGATATCTCTTTGTTACAATACGCTGAAGGCGATGACTTTATGGAAGTAAAATGCCAACTTGAATTTGCTTTCTAATAAAGTTGATTGCTTTCCGATTTCAATGGTATAATTGTCTGTGGAAAATTGAAGGGCCTTTACCCTCATGAAAAAGTAAAACTTCTTTTGCTTGATCAAATTTCATAGTTGATCAAGGTAAGGATACTCATTACCATCACCCCAGACTTCACAAACAGACAAATTACGTCTGGCAAGCACTTTTTTTACTTGTTTTAAAGCAAATAACAATGAACCGAAGTCTGAACATTAAGTCAAAATCCGGTTAAGTGATTTTCCAATTGATCATGCGATGTACAATGAAGCACAAATCTATAGGTTGGATTTCGCTCTCCACCAGGGTCAAAAAGCGTATAATAACTTCAATCCAAGTCTGGAAAAACTCAAAAAGCCCCTTCGCAATTTCAAAGGAACGGAAAAGGCAGTAAGCAAACCGTTGCTACTACAACTTAGCAACAACTATCAAGCCGACTTCCAAGCAGCAGAAAGTTGAAAAGTAAAAATAGTTCATTAATTGTTTCCAGAACTACAAGAAGGGTGGGCATTTTTTGCTCTCCCTTTCTTTTGATATTATTAAACAGGTTCAAAACAAAAACGGTCATGCAATGCATGACCGTTTTTGGGTTAGTCGAGTTTATTAAAGTAACACTGTTAAAACAGTTATCAACAATATTATGTCAATACGGATCTAAGCTCAATTAGTTTTGAACTTTCTCTATTTACATGGTCACAAAGAATAGTTTCATTGGAGCTCCGGTGTAAATGGTACGGCTTTTCTTTACTTAAAAAGCCCTGTATTCAGAACTTGTTTAAATTTCTTCCTTTGGGCTAAAAACTCCCATTTCAGAAACCTCAGCACAGCATTTTGAGAACCCTAAGCGGAGATTTTTTTACCATCAAAGGTGGCAAACCAGCAAGGAATATTCAACATGTTCTTACTTGTTTTCATCCTTTTTGAAATTACTTCGTTTATGAAACTTTTTTTTCTTGTTCCAAGGCTTTCGCTTTCCTTTGCTGGAATTTTTACGCACCGGATTGTATTCCGGGCCTTTTCCCAAACCTTCCGGCAATGCAAGTTTGGGAACTTCTTTTCCCATCATATTTTCGATTTGATAAAACTTGCGTTGGTCTTTTTCATTTATTAGGGTAATGGCCACCCCTTCCGTATCCGCTCTTGCTGTCCGGCCAATACGATGAATGTAATCTTCTGGATCACCGGGAGAATCGTAATTGATCACCAAGCTAATGCCTTCCACATCAATTCCTCTGGAAAGAATATCCGTACCGATCAACACCCGCAGCATCCGGTTTTTAAACTTCCGCATCAACTCTTCCCTTTCCGGCTGTTCCAGGTCAGAGTGAAAGCCCTCAACCATCAGATTCATCCGTTTTAAGGCCCGACTCAGGTTATTCACAATTTTTTTAGTGGAGGCAAAGATCAATACCGACTGATAATCATCGCTTTTTAAAATTTGTTTGATCAGGTTTTCTTTCTGATCATCGTAAACCATATAAGCCTGTTGTTGCACCCCTTCGGCAGGTTTGGAAATCGCCACATTGACCTCCTCCGGTTGGTTTAAAATCTTATTGGTCAAGCTTCGGATTTTCGGAGGCATAGTTGCTGAAAACAGGAGCGTTTGCCTTTTTTTGGGCAGGCGGTTGATAATGCTCATGATATCATTATAAAAGCCCATATCCAACATGCGATCGGCCTCATCCAACACCAAATGCTCTACTTCTTGTAAATTAATATCTTGAGAAGCCATTTGAGCAAGCAAACGTCCCGGTGTTGCGATGATCATATCCACTCCTTCCTTCAAAGCTTTTTTCTGTTGCTCCCAAGTAGCGCCATCCCCTCCGCCATACACAGGCATCACACTTACCGGAGCATAATAACTGAAGCCTTCCAGTTGTTGATCGATCTGCATCACCAGTTCTCGGGTAGGCACCAACACCAAGGTATTCAAATGTCTTTTGGGAGAATTTATAATTTTATGCAACAAAGGCAAGATAAAAGCAGCGGTCTTTCCGGTACCCGTCTGCGCGCAAGCCACCAAATCCTTATGGCTCATGATCAAAGGTATTGCTTGTTCTTGTATCGGAGTCGGTTGATTAAACCCCATATAAAACAAGCCTTCCAACAAATCCGGATCTAAGTTAAAATCTTCAAATGTCAAATTGTAAGTGATTTTGATGAATACTAATTCTTTCTGTCACAAAAACCCTATGTGCACAGAAAGCTCATAAGTTACACGTTTCTGATCAAAAGGGATTCTTTGAAACGTCATTATTTTCAATAAGTCATAAAAGAATAGTGTTATATCTTCCTTATTTATGCGTCTAATCGTCTGTAAAAGGGCTTAAACCTTCGTTTCGTTTTTTCCTTTTTTTGCCTTTAACTTCAACTCATACAAATCCTTTCTACGGTCTTTTAAGTTGGTGACACTTCCCTTAGAGTGTAATTCTTTTAGCAGGTCCAAATCAATATCCACAATCAGAGTCATTTCGGTATTAGGTGTGGCTTCCGCTTTCACGCCATTGGTAGGAAAGGCAAAATCAGCCGGGGTAAACACTGCCGATTGCGCAAACTGAATGTCCATATTATTGACCTTAGGCAAGTTGCCCACACATCCGGCAATGGCCACATAACATTCGTTTTCGATGGCACGGGCTTTTGCACAATGTCGCACACGCGTGTAGCCGTTTTGTGTATCGGTGAGGAATGGAACAAACAAAATTTGTAAGCCTTGTTCGGCCATGATCCGGGTCATCTCAGGAAATTCCACATCGTAACAAATGGCCACTCCTATTTTACCCGCGTCCGTATCAAACACTTTAATTTCATCCCCCCCAATCATCCCCCAGTAAAAGATTTCATTGGGTGTAATATGGATTTTCTCATAGACCTCCATGGTGCCATCTCTTCTACACAAAAACCCTACATTGTACAGGCCTTCGTTTTCTTTCCACAAAGGCATGCTTCCCGAGATGATATTTACATTGTAAGAAACGGCAAATTCCAACAGTTTTTTGCTCAAGGGTTCGGTAAATTCGGCCAGTTTCCGCATGGCTTCGGCTTCGGTGAGGTGATTGTAAGAGGCCATTAAGGGAGCATTGAACAACTCCGGGAACAACATGAAATCGCTACCATAATCCGAAACGGCATCTACAAAAAACTCCATTTGTTCATATAGCTCTTCCAAATCTTTGAAATGCCGCATTTGCCATTGCACCAATCCTAATCTGACCACCGGCTTAGGGGCATTGATCAGGGGTTCATGCTCTTCGTAATAAATATTCGGCCACTCCATCAAAGCCGCATATTCCAACGATTCGTGGTCGCCTTTCAAATATCCTTTCAGAATTCTTTTAATATAAAAATCGTTGGCCAGTTGAAAGGACAATACCGGATCATAAAGTTCTTTGGTCTTTACTTTTTGAATGTATTCCTTGGGTGTCAAATCCTCCGCCACTTTATGATAGTTAGGCAGACGCCCCCCAATAATGATGGATTTGAGGTTCAGGTTTTCGCAAATTTCTTTCCGGGCATCGTACAGCCTTCTCCCCAGGCGCAGCCCCCGGTATTCCGGATGTACAAACACATCGATTCCGTACAACACATCGCCCTTAGGATCATGGGTTCCAAAATTATAATTATCCGTAATTTGTTTGTATGTATGCCGGTCGCCAAACTTATCGTAATCTACAATGATGGAAAGAGCACTGCCTACAATTTTATCATCCGCCAGAATGGCAATCTGCCCTTCGGGAAAGATATCCAATAGTTTATCAATATGATGTTCCTTCCAATAAGCCTCTTCAATATCCCCATAGGCTTCCATCATAGAATGCTTTAATTCCCAATAGTCGCTCAATTGTAAATTCCGCAGGGTGATTTTATGAATTTCTCTCATGGTTGTTGGTAACTCTGATTTCTATCAAAGTTAAGCTAAAAAAATATGTACCAATAGCAAGAGGCTAAGGGAGTTGTCAGAAAAACACCTGTTTGATTATCAATTTAGCACAAGGTGTATCCATAAACGGCACGGTTTTTCAACTTTTACAAGTAAACAAAGAATGGGGTGAGTCAAATATCCCCCATACTTCATGATAAACCTTCTATCAGAATTTTGTATATTTCAGGCCTATTTTACCTGACTATTGAAGACAATACTTAGATGATGAAGACGATACTCTCCTGGTTTTTGTTCTATGTGGTGACTTGCGGATTGTGCAATCCTGTGAAAGCCCAAAGCAAACCACCCACCCAATGGTCTTATGAACTTTCAAAAACCAAGTATCAATCCGGGGAAGAGATAGAATTAATTTTCAAAGTAAAAATTCAGGCACCCTGGTACCTGTACTCTACGGATTTTGATCCTGATTTAGGTCCTAAGATAACCAGTTTTGCCTTTAACACCCACAAAAGCTACGAGCTAATCGGAGATATTCAACCCATCAAACCCCGAAAAAAATACGACCCGCTCTGGGAAGGTGAGATCAGCTATTTCACCAAAACCGCAGAGTTCCGGCAAAAAATCAAAGTGAAGCACTCCAAGCCTCAGATCAGTGGTACCTTTAACTTTCAGGTATGTAGCGATGAGGATGGCAAATGCCTCAACTTTTCTCAAGAATTTAATTTTTCGGATTTTTTGTAAAAACCCAAAATATAAAAAGACACCCACCAAACCGGTGGGTGTCTTTGCTTTTGAAAGTATGTAAAATACGCTTAGAATTTTCTTTTAAGGATGACTGATTGCGGGTTTTCTTCTGCTCAAGCCAAAGTACAATAGGTTGGCCAAGAAGGTACAACTCAACATAATCGCTGCCAGAGGCAGCAAGCTTTCTCCTCCTTGCAATCGACTCAATACAAAGCTGGTAATTCCGCCTAAAATAAATTGTACAATCCCCATGGTGGCATTGGCAGTTCCTCCCATGGTTGGAAAGTAATTCATCACGATACCGGAAGCATTACCATAAATCAACCCTTGTGCTCCCACAAAAAGTGCAATGGCAGGGAATACCAACATCAAAGAAGGTTGCAGCAAACTGGCCAATAGGAATACCCCACCTGCCAAAAATTGTAACCGCAATCCGTATTTTAACAAGCGTTCGGGCGACTGTTGTTTGACCAGGCGTACATTCAAGGCACTCAAGATCATGAGCATAAGCACATTGGTGCTGAAATAAAACGGAAACTCCGCGGTGGTAACCCCATAGTAGCCGATAAATAATGACGAGGCACCCGAAATAAAGGCAAACATTCCGGCAAAACCCAAGCCCCCCATCAGCATAAATGCAATGGCTTGTTTATTCCGTATCACCTTTCCATAATTTTCCAAGGTGGATTTCCACTGTTCCGGTTCTTTTGATTTTGCCTTGGTTTCTTTGATCCGTAAACTAAAAACCAGAAACATCAACGCGGCATAGATCGTGAAAAAGATAAAAATAGAACGCCAGCCAAAAAACCTAAGCAATAATGTTCCGAACATCGGAGCGATCAACGGAGCCAACATCCGTACCATGGAGATGGCAGTCAGTTTCCGGGCTATTTCCACTCCGTCAAACAAATCCCGGATAATGGCCAATCCGACAACGGTGGTAAACCCTCCTCCAATGGCTTGGATAAAACGGGCCGTCCACAGTTGATAGATAGATCCCCCCACACTAATCCATAAGCTGGCCAAAGTAAACAATAACAGGCCGGCAAAACCCACCGGTTTTCTTCCTTTCAAATCGGAGAATGCACCGCCAAAAAACTGTCCCACAGCAAAGCCGATCATATACAGCGCCAAGGTTGCCTCTACATTTCCGTGAGAAGTATTCATTTCCTCGGCAATGGCACCGATAGCGGGCAAGTAAGTATCAATTGCCAAAGGCGAAAGAGCTGTCAATGCGCCTATCAGCGCTACCAGCCAACCGGCCGATATGAATTTTTCTTTTGCTGATGTATTCGGGTTAAGTGTTTTACTCATACAAAAATTTAGTATTTAATTTAGTTTTCAAATTTTCAAATACCCTTTCCTAGGACATGCGCTACCATGCCCGCCTTGAAACGGATAATCGAAATGTTGAACAAATGGTTTTCAAATGTTAGCTACTCCCAGTTTTTAAGAAAATATTAATGAGGAGCATCCGATAAAAATACCCCTCTCAAAGGAGCTTTCACTGGATATCGGCTCTTTAAGACGGGCTTATAGGTATACCAAAACCGTTTACCTAATCTTCTTTTTTTTCTATTCTGAACCTGTATTTTGACTTCGGAAGACTCGCACTCAAATCCATCATTTTCAAAACCATTTTATGAAACACCTGCACTTCCTCTTCCGAAAAATCTTTTAAAAACAAGTCGTTGGTTTGCCGGATGGCCTCCCTGATAGGAGGAATTAGCGCTTTTCCTTTTGCTGTAGATACCAAGTATTGCTCTCTCCTGTCATCCGGATTTTGCTTTCTTTCCACCAGCCCTCTTTCACTTAGGTAGTCTACGATTCGCAATACGGATACTTTGTCTTTCCGTAGCCGTTTTCCCAACTCTTTTTGGGTAAGCTTCCCACAATTTTCACAAACGGTTAATAGAGGTACATGAAACCGCTCTAAGCCATGTACGGAAAGTTGCCGGGTCATTTCCCCTAAATACGCTTCTGATATACGGGCTAACAGTCCACCGTATACGATATCTTTATTCTCGTTCAAATCAGAATAGTTTCAAATGTAACTATATGCAAAGATTACTATTTATCCAAAATTTTGCAAGCTTTACCAGGATATTTAACAGTTTAACGACATAAGGTTGACGATGGGAGGAACAGCGGGAGATGAAAGGAATTACTCTTTTTGGCAATGAACCGGGGGAAATTTCAAGAAAATATTTCCCAATTTCTCCCCGTTCACAGATCTTTGAATTAATACTTTGCCGGTTGGCCTTTCTTCGGCAATGAGTGTTGGATAAACATCCGTACATCTTCATTGGCCCGGATCAAATCTTCTTTGCGCAAATACATCATATGCCCGCTTCGATACCCTTTCCAATCCATACGTTCTTGCAGGCGACCGCTTTGGTCCATATGCCACATATTGTATTTGGCATTAAAGTAATCACAAGCCCCATCGTAATATCCCGACTGCACCAAAAGGTACAAATTAGGATTTTGGGCCATGGCCTGGCGGAGGTTTTCTCCGGTATGATCGTTGGAGCGGTCCCATGGATGTACCGGGCCAAACATGTTGTATTTTAAATCAGTCTTGTAATTTAATTTCTCACGTAAATAATAATTGATAGCCGGAGTAAAGGAATGTAACCAGGAAGTCAATTCGGCATTATAATCCGGACGCTGCCCGGCAGCTTTATGGTCGATTCCTTTGTAACGGGAGTCCAATCTACCGACAGTATAGCCTTCTTCACGCAGAAGTTCTTTCCAAAAGAAAGAAGTCGAAATCATCAGGTTATGCTGCACTATTGCTTTTTCGGAAATTCCGGAATAGTGTGCCATTTGTTTCGCAATCGCTTTTTTCTCATCTGTCGACAAAGCCCCTCCTTTGGCCATAGCCGGCAGTAATTTGTGGATGGTAAACTCTTCTACTTCGGGCAATAAATCGGTCAAATCTTTCTGTTGAAGTTCGGGGGCCAGCGCTTTATGATACCAAGCCGTGGCGGCATAATACGGCAGCAAATTGGCAGATGCCACAGGTCCTTTCCGTTCAATTCCCAACCCCGTTGGGGAAACCAGAATCACTCCGTTCAAATACATCCAATGTGAGCGCTGTAACTCCATGGCTAATCCTGATACCCGGGTAGTTCCATAGCTTTCTCCAATCAGGTACTTAGGCGAACGCCAGCGGTTATTACGGGTCACAAAGGTATTGATCCATGAGGCCAGATAGTCGATATCGGCATGAATGCCAAAAAACATCTTTTGAGCATCTTTCTTCTCGATTCCTTTGGCTACCCGCGAATAACCTGTATTCACCGGATTTACAAATACAATATCGGCGACATCCAATACTGAATAGGGATTGTCTTTGATGCCATAAGGCTGAATAGGATAGCCTTCGTCATCAATTTCCAAGAGTTGTGGTCCGGTATAGGCAATATGCATCCAAACTGAAGCGGAACCGGGACCTCCGTTAAACGAGATCAATAATGGCCGGGAGCTCCGGTCTTTTATATCCGTTCTTTCATAATAGGTATAAAATAAGCCAGCCACAGGTTTGCCCTCCTTGTCCCACACAGGTTGGGTTCCGGTAGTAGCTTTGTAAGGTACCCGGTTTCCTTTTATGGTAATTTCATTCGTAGTGACTACGGTAGAATCTAAATTAAGAGACAGGTTTTGTGCTGCTAATGGAAGTGCTAAGCATATACTGATGAGGAATAAGAAGTATTTTTTCATTGTCAGATGAGTGGTTATTTGCATTGAAGTAATAATCATTTCCCTGGCGGGTGAATCAACTACATAGATAGTTGATATCCTTGCCTTTTACAAATTACTAGTCCTACACAATACAGTTAACAAGCATTAACATTGATGATGATCGAAGTTCAACGCATTTAATTTTTCAAATATATATTTGCACTTAACCAATAATCCTTCAGTTACCTTAAATACATCAACAATGACTAAACGGTTAATTCTTGCAGGAACAATTCTGATTTTTGCCGCAAGTGGTATTTGTTATTTGTTTTGGGTGCAAGAAATACAATATTCCCGGCCAACCCCTATTCCTCAAGACTATCGGGAAGTACCCGTAAGTAGCGTGCTTGATCTGCAAAGTGCAATTCGGAACCCGGAAAAGAAAGCCGTCTTTCTGCACTTCTTCAATCCGGAGTGTCCTTGTTCCCGCTTCAATACCAAACATGTCAACTATTTGATCGATCAGTACCGAAACGATGTACTCTTCAAAGTAGTGATCCCGTTTGGAGCGGATTTAACACTGGCAAAAGATTACTTTGGAGCAAACGTAGAGCTGATAGAAGATAAAGAAAACGGAAGTTTGGCCGAAACATGTGGCGTATATTCCACTCCTCAAGCCGTAATCATCGATCAAAACCAACACCTTTACTATCGCGGAAACTACAATAAATCAAGATATTGTACCCAAATAGGGTCCAATTATGCTGAGCTAGCTTTGCAATCGGTCATTGCTCAAAAGCCCTTACCAGACTTTTCGCAACTAGCCACTACTGCCTACGGTTGCCAATATTTTGATGAGAATACCTTATCCGGTTTATCAGAATTACTACTTAACTAAAAAATTTTCATTTCTCAAAACAATTGTGCTGCACAAGTAATTTGCCTGGCAAACCAGTGGATTTACCAAGATGGCAGACCGCTGGTAAAGAAACTGAAAACCTAAAAAAATCAACACTTTCAACCTTGGTAATTTATGGACCAAATGATTCAAACAACTTTCCCTGGAGACCAGAAAACTAAAATTTTCAAAAATATCTGGAAAAAAGCCGATCGTATAACAAGCTACACTTTATTGGGGTACTTTGTATTCGGATTGGCCATTGCCCCTATTTACGATACCTGGTTAATTGCCTTGGGAGTCGGTTCACTGGGTTTGTTAGCATTTTATGCAACGTACAAACTCCTGCCTGACACACAATACTATCAATATGTGGCCAGTGCCTTGTATGTAGTCTTTATGGCACAGTTCATTTATCAAATGCACGGACTGTTCGAAATGCACTTTTGGGCATTTGTGGGCTGTACACTACTGATTGTCTACCAGAACTGGAAATTGCATATTCCTCTGGCATTCCTCATTATCGCGCATCATGCAGGCTTTGCATATTTACAATATTCCGGTGTGGAGGAAGTGTATTTTACCCAGTTACAATACATGGATCTTCAGACATTTGTATTTCATGCATTATTAGCAACTCTGATTATTGCCATTTGTGCGTATTGGTCTTACGACCTCGGACGAAAAACCTTACAGGCAGGTATTCATCAACAAAAGTTGGAGCACCAACTGGCTTTGGTAAAACAAAACGTAGCTTTTGCTGAAAAAATCAGTAACGGACAATTGGACACACACTACACACTCAATGCTGTTGACGATGAATTAGGACAAGCTTTATTGACTATGCGGGACGGTTTGGTAAAGGCTGCGGAAAAAGAACAACAAGAAAAATTCATTAACCAGGGCATTGCTCAAGTAGGTGATATCCTGCGATCAGACATGCACAACCCTGAGAAGTTGTACAACCATATCGTACAGTTTTTAGCGAAATACATGGAGCTCAACCAAGTAGGTTTGTTTCAACTGGAACATGATCACTTGGCAATGAAAGCCTGCTATGCGTACGAACGGAAAAAATACTTACAAAAACGGGTGGAAATCGGAGAAGGTCTATTGGGGCAAGCTTACTTGGAAAAAGACATGATTTATATGACCGATGTGCCCAACGGATATACCCATATCACTTCCGGCTTAGGACATGCCACCCCGGGATGCATCCTCATTATGCCCTTAATGAGTAATGAAAAAGTAGTTGGCGTATTGGAAATGGCCTCTTTCAAAGTGCTGAATCAAACAGCTATTGAGTTCATCAAGAAGACCGCAGAAGCGATTGCCACTTCTTTATTGACAGTCAAAAACACTGAGTTTACTCAAAAGCTCTTGGAGCAAGCCCAGGATCAAACCGAACAAATGAGGGCACAGGAAGAAGAACTGCGTCAAAGTATGGAAGAGTTGACCGCCACACAAGAAGAAATGCATCGCAAAGCAGAAGCCAATGAAATCTACATGGAATTGATTGAGAAAAGCGGCTGGTTAATGGCCGAAATCAATCCTGAGGGAGAAGTTCAACAGATGAATGAACATCTGGCAAAAGCGTTGTCCATTGATACGCATGACCTACAAGCGTATCCTAACTTTTCCAAAGATATTGAGGGAGAGCCCAAACAAACATATTTCCAAAGACAAGTTACCTTGCAGTGCAAACGAGGAAATACGGTTTGTATCGAGGCAAATTTCAGAAAAGTATTGAATAAAGACGGTTCCGTAGCAAAGATCATTATGTTGGGAACTCAAAATGCAGCCATCCTGACAGCGGGATAATACAACATGACCGGTTTAGAGGGGAATAAGCAAAGGGTTTCAGGTTAAGAAATATTAATACTCATTGTGATAACAGATGAACTTAACAATGTTTCGCCGAAGTTGTATGAATACTTGACCTACTCTACAAGTATACACTAACATCTGTTCTCCGGTATTTCCCTAGTTGCCTATGAAGGCTTCTTGTACTTTCTTATTCTGTGTACTTTTCTCTTCTTTTGCGTTTGCTCAAGGCTATGGATGGTGGAACCAAAAACACCGTTGGGACGGTATTACTCATTGGACAAAGTATATGGTCCTCTCACCTGGCTATATGGGTCCCAATGCATTGCCGGTACCCAAAGTTTTTACGGATACGCTACACCCCCATTTCCAAATAGAAACCGGAGTAGAGGGGCATTTCAGTAAAGGGGACAATACCCGGAATGTATACACCAATGTCTACTTACCCATCGCTTCTGACAAAGTGGGCCTGGAGTTCTTCGTAATCCCCGTAGAATATTACCGCATGGATACCCTCACTCGTGATAAGAGGCGCTCCCGGGATTTTGACGGAAGAGGCTACAGTCAAGGAGATATTTATGTCACTACCTATGTGCAATTACTCAAAAACCATAAATACTGGCCCAACCTTCTGTTATCCATTGGCATCAAAACAGCCTCTGGCTCCAATTTGAAAGCAGCTCGCTTTACCGATACACCGGGGTATTTCTTTGATGTGACCTTCAGTAAAAAAATTAAAAACAAGTACTGGGGTATAAAATACCTGGTACCAATTGTCAAAGTAGGATTCTATGCCTGGCAAACCAACCGGAATGACTACCTGCAAGACGATGCGGTTGTATATGGAATTGGTTTTAAAAGTGGTCATAAATTTCTGGAGCTGGAAAGTATACTGGCAGGTTACTATGGCTATATTGGTAACGGAGATCAACCGATGGTGTACCGGCTCACCCTTCGCACTCAACTAAAGTCCATGTTTAATTTTCAAGTCAGAGGCCAACTGGGTCTCGAAGATTACAATTATACATCCATTCGTATTTCTACCCTATTCACTCCCCGTTTCAAGTAAACCCTCCTGATTATTGATCCCTTTATTCTACTCATCCTGACAGAATCATCAACAGACCATCAAACTTGCATTGATTTCACGGACTGTCCGGTCCAATTCTTTTGCCGAACATTCAATATATCGCATATAATCTTCAATATTAGAAGCCTCGCTCTCATGTTGGTATAAATTTACAACGCCTAAGATCCGGGCGATGGGCCCTCTCATTTTATGAGCATTGTGATGGGAATACTCTTGCAATTGATTCCGTTGTACACACAGTTGGTTTTCCTGTATTTGAAGTTGAGCCTTAAGCTTCTTGTTTTTGTCTTTCAACTTTGACAAATGCTTCTGCAATTTATTTTTTTCAAGGATTAGCTGTTGATTTTTCTCAAATACGGCTTGTTGGAGTTGCTGATTTTTTTGAGCTTCGCCAGTACTTTTTCTTTGGAAATTAAAAGCGACAAAGGCAATCATCAAGCACACTCCAGTGGGAAACAACCAAGGGTGGGGCATCCATTTGCTAAATTTTTCTCCTTGTGGTTGGCTGATCCAAGAAGCATAATAATACTGAGCTTCCGCCTGATACGGGTCATTGATACCCAAATGCGATTTCACTTCTTCTGCAAAAAATCCCCAAAAACAAACGAGTAAAAATAGTGGCATGAATATTTTCACAAGAGAAATAGTTAGTTAAACAAACTCAAAGGTTGACGGTGAGGACAAAATTATTGAGCATTATGCGTTTTATAAAATAGCACGAGTTAACTTTCTATGAAGGAAAGTTTAAGCCCTAAGTCCTTATCTGTTAAGAACTTGTATTTAAAATCAAAAAGCGCTTTGTTGACTTCCCTGTAAAGAAGTACCACAAAGCGCTTTAATAAATTTGATTTAATACTTTATTCCACAATTACTTCACTGACAAATAACCAAACGTTTTTGCCTTCCGCCATATGACCTTTCGGTCCTTTTCCAAAGTTACGGGCAATCACTTTCACATACCGAGCACTTAAGTCCTTCACTTCCACTCCCAACTCTTTCATCATCGTATCCGGACTCAAGGGGTCAATAGTATGTGTAGCCGCCCCCACTTTCGTAAAGTTTTCTCCGTCTGTTGACACTTGGAATTCTACTTCTTTGGGAAGAATAATCCACGCACCGGACTTTTGCAGGGCATTGATAGTCAGATGGTTGACAGGTATTTCTTTTTCCAAATCAATCACTATATCCATATCCTTCCCTTCCCAACCTTGCCAGTGTCCATCACTGTGGTTGCTGCTGCCTTTAAGGCAATCGACTAGCGTATATTCCGTTCCGGGATAACTTTTATGAGGGGCCTCTTCGTAAGTTACTTTTTTCACCGTGGCTTTGTGCAAATCAATTTTCTTACTCATTACTTTGCCCACTAACTTGCCATCTTTCACTGATACAGCCTTAATAGTGGCCGACTGCTCCAAAGCAAAAGGTTGGCTATACTTTGGGGAAGTTGTTCCAGGTTCCGAACCATCAATGGTATAATGAATGTCTACATACGATGCTTCTGTGGAAAGCGCTACGGCTACACTCTTTTTCTCAGGGTCAAAGGTGATTCCGGGTGTCACAGTATAAATGCTTTTCGCATAGTTGATTCCCTTGGCATCATAGCGTTGCAATTGAGTTTCCATCCGCCCTATAAAATCATCCCAGTTTAATTGGGCTTTAGGTGTCCAAAGAGCTTCACCCATCGCAGCCAATCGTGGAAATGCCATATATTGCAGATGTTCAAAGTTAGGAACATGTTCCGTCCAAAGGTTGGCTTGCCCTCCCAATACACGTTTTGCTTGTTCTTCGTTCATCGATTCGTGTACCGGGTCAAACTGATACACTTTGCTTAAAGGTAAGTACGCATTAAAGGCGGGTGGTTCTTGGTCTTGCGGGCCTTGGTAATAATCAAAGTAACAATGACTGGTAGGAGACATGACCACATCATGACCGTGTTCAGCCGCTTCCACTCCACCTTTAAACCCTCTCCATGACATTACCGTGGCTTTAGGTGCCAAACCTCCTTCCAAAATTTCATCCCATCCAATCAAAGTCCGGTTATTTTCATTCAAAAAAGTTTCTATTCTTTTTACAAAATAACTTTGTAACTCTTCCACATTGTTTAAACCTTCCGTTTGAATTCTTTTTTGACACTTCGCGCACCGGGCCCATTCGGTTTTGGTAGCTTCATCCCCTCCGATATGAATGTATGGAGAAGGAAACAGGGCCATTACTTCGGTCAAGACGTCTTCCAAAAAAGTAAAGGTAGCATCATTTCCGGCACAATAAATATCCGTAATCGGCCACAACCCACCGGAGGGCACGGTAACAGGTTCTCCTTTACAAGAAAATTCCGGATATGCCGCAACACCGGATGAAACGTGTGCAGGCATCTCGATTTCAGGCACTACGTTAATATACCGGCTCTTTGCATATGCAATTACTTCTTTGATATCTTCCTGTGTGTAAAAGCCCCCGTAAGTTGCCTTTTCTCCCGGTTGTTGTCTTGGGCGAGCACTCCATTGTTTATCCTCGTGATCTACCCGCCATGCACCCACTTCGGTCAACTTCGGATATTTTTTAATCTCGATACGCCATCCTTGATCGTCTATCAAATGCCAATGGAAGGTATTCATTTTGTGCATGGCCATGTAATCTATCACCTTTTTCACTTCCTCTTTTGTAAAAAAGTGACGGGATACGTCCAACATAAATCCTCTCCAGACAAAGCGGGGGGCATCGGAAATATGTATTTCGGGTACTAGCCACTTTGTATTTTCAGCCAGGCTTGTCCCTTCAATTTGTACCGGTAATAATTGTCGTAATGTCTGAATTCCATAAAAGAACCCGGCGGGTGCCGAAGCTTGCATTGTAATTAATTCAGGCGTAACGGTTAGTTCATAGGCTTCTTCTCCCATTCCTTCCTTTGTACTGAGTACTACAGCATTTTTTGTAGCTTTTTCCCCGACTTTCACTTCAGGTTCCCAGCCTGCAACCGTTTTAAACAAACCTGTCAGATGTCTGACAATTTCAACTTGCGCATCGTCTTCCACATAAAAAGAAGTCTTTGATGAAATTTGAAAAGACTTTTTCCCCAGTTCCAGTTTGAGGGGTTTGGGCACAATGTTGACTTCCTTTTCCGTAAAAGTTTTTTCATTTTGTTTTAACTCACAAGACGTTAAACAACTCCCGGCAAACAAGAGAAGTAACGCATACTTGAAAATTCTTGTAGTCATTTGTAAGTGTTTTAAATTTTTCATTTTAAGTATTGGCTAATTTACTAAGCTCTCCGCATAATGTGATCGAGTGTATCGATTTAGGTATCTCCTCTACAGGCAACAATCAACTTTTCAGAAGGTAAAAAACTAAATATAATAAAAATCTATTTATCTATATAAAATATCAATTTGATCTATAATAATTCTTACTGTAGATTTGCATGTATAAAGGATTGACAAGCGTATCAATCAAAAGTTGGAAAAAAAATTTGGAAGCAATAATTGTTTAAACTATATTTGTTGTAACAATAATCGTTCAAACGCAAATTATATAATCATGAAAAAAATACTAGCATTTTCAGGAAGTAACAGCAGCAGTTCTATCAACCAGGCTTTAGTAAAGTACACCCCAAAAATAATAGATGATGCATCGGTTCAAGTGAACGTTATTGACTTAACCGAATATCAAGCCCCCTTCTATAGTAGCGATATAGAGCAAGCAGAGGGCCACCCGGAAAACATCCTTAAATTAAAAGCTTTGATCGACTCCTATGACGGATTCATCATCTCTTTGCCTGAACATAACGGATCGTTCCCCGCCTTTTTTAAAAACACCATAGATTGGTTGTCCCGGACAGGAATGAAGTTTTTAGGAGGTAAGCCCGTATTGTTAATGAGTACATCACCTGGTAAAAACGGAGGCCGTACAGTATTGGAACATGCAGCAGGAATATTTCCATACTTAGGTGCAAACATTGTAGCCAAATACAGTTTGGGAGAGTTTCAAAAAAATTTGGTGGATGGAGAGCTGATAAATGAAGCTGAGGCCAAGCTTTTACAGGATGCCACAAATAAATTAAAAGCAGGAGTGAGAGAGGCAACAAATGTTGCTTAAACATGAAAAAAGCCTTCTTTGCGATCACAAAGAAGGCTTTTTTCATAACCATGCTTTCAAAGCATTAAGGAAATCAACAAAGAAAGCCATGAAATTCCGGCAAAGATATACGCCCAATACTGCATCTTAATCCATAGAAACGTATGTTGGGCTTTCAATTCAATCTTTTGCCCTGTATCGTTATCAACCACTACCTTTCCCGGCCGTATATTGAGCCAATAAGCCAAACACCAAATAACAATAGCAGCCAACAACAAGTCGGCCGACAAGGCCCATTTAAGCCTCGCAAAAAGTACCTCGGAAATGATGGTTAGTACTATAGGGATCACAGCTACTAAAAAGCCTAACCCGGACCAAATAATCATCATAATGTTGCATGTTATTTTAATACTCACTAGTAATAACATTACGATGAAAATGGTATTTTCTTCAGACGAAGCAGTATTATTTTCAGATAAACTTAAAAATTAGTGAACAATTACTACTTGCTCCCAGTAGAAATTATAGCGGAATTATGGATATATCGCTAGGTTTCCCCATGTTCTCATTTCTTTTGATCAACGGTCTTCAATCAAGTAGTGGATTGCATTTGTTGAAGGTTATGATAAATACCGGATTGGTATTGCATCAATTCATCATGAGTTCCTCTTTCCACTATTTCTCCGTCTTTCACTACCAATATCACATCCGCATCTTGGATAGTACTCAACCGGTGAGCAATCACCAATGATGTCCTGTTTTTCATCAAATGCGTAATGGCTTCTTGTACCAGTTTTTCAGATTCGGTATCCAGTGCCGAAGTTGCTTCGTCCAGTATTAATATTGGAGGGTTTTTAAATATCGCCCGGGCGATGCTTAAGCGTTGCCTTTGCCCTCCGGAAAGCTTTGCCCCCCGGTCACCAATTACGGTATCATATCCCTTTTCCGTTTGCATGATAAAATCGTGGGCATTGGCAATTTTGGCAGCCTGAATCACATCTTCCAATTTGGCATTGGGATCTCCGTAGGCAATATTGTTAAAAATAGAGTCGTGAAATAAGATCGACTCTTGCGTGACGACTCCTAATTGTTTCCTTAAAGAATGTAAAGAGTAGGTATTTACATCTTCGCCATCAATCAATATGGAACCGCTTTTCGGTTCATAAAACCTTGGGATCAAATCGGCAATAGTGGATTTCCCCCCACCTGAAGTTCCTACCAAGGCGACTGTTTTCCCTTTGGGAATACTTAGATCAATCCCCTTCAAAACTTCTTTTTCATCATAGGCAAAGCGAACATCTCTAAACTCAATATTGTGGTCAAAACGCTCCAACTCCTTACAAGAAGGGTGATCTTGTATGGCCGAGGGTATTTCCAAAAAGTCCAGTGTTCTCTCCCCTGCGGCCAATCCTCTTTGAATGGTTCCGATAGCAGCTGAAAGGGTTTTGGCAGGATTAAGTACTTGTGTAAATAAGATGATATAGCCTATAAACTGACTAGGTTCCAAAGAAGACTGATTGCCTAACACCAAAGATCCTCCATAATACAATAACACCGCAACAAAGAAGACACCCATCACCTCGGAAAAAGGGGAGGCAAGCTCTCTCCGGTTAGCTTCCTTGACAAAGGACTGCACATACCGGTTGTTTTCCTGTTGGAATTTTTTGCGGAAGAAGGGTTCTCCATTAAATGCTTTTACTACTCTCATTCCTCCAATGGTCTCATCCAACACACTGACTAAATCCGCAGAAACTTCCTGTACCCGGTGTGAATGCCGTTTCAATTTTTTAGCAATATAGGAAATCCCCCCTCCTGAGATAGGAATGATTGCCAAAGTAAAAAAGGTCAATTCGGGAGAGATAGCAAACAAAGAGGCAAAAAAGACAATCAGGTTGACCGATTCTCTAAAAAAAGTAGTGATGGATTGAGTAATGGATTGTTCTACTACCAACACATCGTTTGTTGCTCTGGAAATAATATCGCCTTTCCGCTGATTTGTAAAGAAACCGATGTCCATTTCCAACACCTTTGCATAAATTGCCTTCCGGATATTAGCTGTTGTTTTGGCTCTCAACCGTTCACTCATACGCTTGGCTATGTACCGAAATGTATTTGCCAGTAAAGAGGCCACAATCACGACTATACAAAGAGCGAAAAGAGCTTGCAGTTGGCCATGTTTGTGTATAATACTTCCAAACTCTTGATAAAAATACCCGGTAATAAACTCTTTGGAAAGCTCGAAATCTTGTAAACTAAGAGTCGTCTCAGCCACAGGTTTCATCGTTCCAAAAAGTATTTCCAGCAAAGGCATTAGAATCGCAAAATTTGCCAAACTGAAAATACTGGCCAAGGTAATCAACACCAAATAAGGGGCTAAAAAAGGCCCTATGGGTTTGGCAAATTCAATGAGTCTTAAATATGTTTTCATTGATTGAATGTCTTTATTTTTAACCTGGTTCTTCCACTTGAAAAGCGTTGATTCATTCTCTACCCCTTCAAGAAATTTTCAAATTCAGTTATTCTATCCTCAATTCGAAATCTATCTTTCACACTTTTCTTACCTGTTTCGCCCAATTGTTGCCGCAAAGCCGGGTTTTCAATTAATAGTTGTGTTTTTTGGGTAAAAGCTTCTACATCCGGATACTCCACCAAAAATCCGGTTTTATCTTTTAACACGATTTCAGGATTACTCGTAATATTGAAAGCCACTATCGGTTTAGATTGCATCATGGCTTCTACCAGTACATAACCAAACCCTTCCCATATGGATGTTAATAAAAAGATATCAATGGAATTCATATAGCTTTCCATATCTTCCACAAAGCCCAATAAAAAGACTTCATTTTGCAGGTTATTCTCCGCAATCAACGCCTCCAACTCTTCCTGCATCTCACCGCTACCGGCAATAAATAAGCTAAACTCAATATTCTTCTCCTTCAGTGCTTTTGCTATTTCTATTAGATATTTCTGGCCTTTTTGGGCTGTCAAACGTCCTGCATTTCCCAAAACAATCCCTTTACGATGCTGGCGTATCGCATCGATCTGTCCTGGCTGATGAGGATTTGTGTCATCGATTTTCACGCCATTATAAATTACTTTGATCTTGTTGGCATCAATGTAATCCGAAAGGTTTTGCAGAATGGTTCTTTTGGTCTCTTGAGAGTTTGCCAAGATATGCGTTAAAATATCTCGAAATATAATTCGATTAACCAGTCGGTTTTTGACAGGGGCTGCCAACCCTCTTCGATAGGCAATATTAGGAACCTTGGCTAATTTGGCAGTAAGTCCACCTAATTTTAAATCTTGAGAAGTTGAAAAAACGACTGCCTCAATTTGTTCTCTTTGAAAAAAGCGAACCAATTTGAGCACTTTGAAAGGGTTTAAGGCCGACAACATGTTGACACTTACGTTGAATTGTGGTAAGCCATGCTCTCTAGCCTTTTGGGATAACACAGAATCTTTATCACAGACCACAAAAACGTTGTATCCCTTTTTTTTAAACCCTAGCGCATAATCAAAATAGAACCTTTCTCCCCCCCCCCAAAATTTTACGCTATTAAAGAAACAAACATTTCTCATCATAAATCATATTAAAAAATGCCATAAACCAATGCCATCGATACAATTTTCTCTACATATATTGAGTATTTTACGGTTCCCAAAGAACCATAAAACACATATGGTATATGGCTATATATTCTCAATTTATTGTAAACACTACTTTCCATTCTTTTGCAACATGTAGAGTTTTATGTACTTAAGAAAGGTATCATAAAAAGACATTACTGAGATGATTAACCCTGAGGTCCCATCCATAAAACCTCTTTTGAAAAAATATTTGGAAATGAATTTTCCAATCGCATGAACAAACACTCCTAACAAGGAGGTTCGCTTGCCTTTCTTAAACTTCTCTTTTGCTACTATTTCCGAAAATTTATTGATTTGCTCCACATGCTCCGCGATGGAGTGATAGGTATGATGCAAAAGATCTCCCTGTAATAGCCCGGTAGAACTTCCATCTTTAAGCAGGAATTTGTCATGAGGATTTTCCCCGCCCCAATGGCCTTTGTGTCGATTCCACAAGCGCAACTTTCTATCGGGATACCAAATGTAATGCATCCACTTGCCACAATAACTGGTCAGGCGGTTCATCCAATATCCATCCATTACTTCTTCTGCCGTTTTCAACTCTAGAATATTCGCTTCTAATTCGGATGAGAGGGCTTCATCCGCATCCAAAGACAATACATAATCGTATGTGGCCTGACCGGTTGCCCAATTTTTTTGTTGAATATGTCCTTCAAATGGGTTAGTAATAAATCGAACCTTATATTTTGCACAGATCTCTTCAGTCCGGTCTGTAGAAAAAGAATCTACTACCAGTATTTCATCTGCTACGTTTTGTAAAGATTGTAAACAACGCTCTATATTCTTCTCCTCATTATAAGTAATTACTACGGCAGATAGCTTCATTACAGATAGATATGTAGTTCGAGAAATTCAAGAGTGCAAAACTAATTGAAATAAAGAAGGAAAGGGATGCTTTTAGGGGGAAACTTTCCCCCTTCGGTTAAAGAGCCATCTTAAATTAACAATGAAGTGGTTTAAACTTATCGTTTTTGACCGAAAATGGAATCAAAATCGGTTCATCAAGGCACTTTTTGAAGAGAATAGCCAAAGCTATTATTGAAAAAGGTAACACAGAGGAGGCGTTTTTGAAACATTTTTCAGGAAAAAGAAAAAGTTTAATTCATTTCAATGGCAGAATAGTAATTAAGGGTCATTTCTTTTGATAGACCCGGATTTCTTCTTCTTGGAAGATACATCGATAGTTTCCGTATTCCAGAGGTAATGGAAGTTTGTTCAACAAATCCTCATCAATGAGGATAGCCTGAATTTCTTTTTGCTCCATGTCTTTAAAAAAAGCCTCTGTTGTCAATGGTTCTCCGGTATACTTTTCATATAATGCCACGTAATAGTGTTGTCCCATTATCCGGAAGTTCTCAATTTCGTTAAACACAAAAGGCATTACCGCCATTACATTCCCCCCTTTTTCACCCATGTATTGAGTAATTTGCTGGTTGTAAGCAGGTTGGTTTTTATTTTTCAAAAAAAGTATTGAAGCACTTACCAATCCATTTAAGAAGTATAGTCCCAATAATACAGTTACACCTTTCTTCCAGTTTGCAGCAACTTGCAAATAGATATTTTCTAAGGCAAAAGCCACTAATATTAATAATTGAGGCAAATAAAGCAGCATATATTTACTGGTTTTTATATCATGTAAAACAGCCAGACTGAAAGAAATTATTATTACATACATCAACTCCAGGCGTTTATGATAAAAAATGGATTTCCATCTCAAAGCCAAGACAGGAATAACCAGAAGACTGATACCGATTTCCCGAGGACTGTGAAAAAACCGTTTATGCTCTTCCAATAGATTTAGAACCAGCCCCCACGAACCTCTTTTTTCAACTGCTGGGTCATTGTTAAATTGGGATAAATACGGTTCCCAGGCATTTGCTTGGTATACATCAAGAAAATAAAGAGCCGCAACAGGTGTAGCAATACCACCGAATAATAAAGCGGGGCCAATTTTACGGTAAAGCAACAAAGTGAGCCCTCCAGCCCCAATATATACCAAGCCGTTAAGGTGTGTATAAAAGCATAAGCCGGCTAATCCGGCACTCAGCAATAAATGGATCCATTTTGATGATTCAAGATATTTCTTCAGAAAAAAGAAAGAAAGAAAACCCAAGCTCATTAACATCACTTCCGGCCGATATACAAACACATACTCAATGAATACCGGATTGGACACTAAAAGGGCACTAAAAAGTAAACATTGGGTTTGAGAGGAGTTTTTATAATACCTGAACACAAAAATGAAGAAAATCAAACTATAAAGTAATCCAATGGATTTGAGGACATATGGTGACCACCCGAAAAGCGAGATTAACCACGCTCCGTTCAAAACAAAAAACTTGTGATAAACAAATAATTGACTTTCATAATCCAACAGGCCCCGGAAAAGCTCCGAACGCACCACTCCCTCCTTGGCTAGCCAGTAAGCATGTTCACCCAACCAAACATCATCCAAATGAATGGCTCTATGATAAAATGTAATCAGTAAGGTGGTTGTGAAGATAAATAGTATAGAAAAAATAATCTTGTTACTTGGCATTGTTAGTTGTTTATAATTGAGAAGTGACATGTCGGATAGCTAGTAATAAACCTAGCTTTATACCCACAAACGAAACATAAGTATTTTAGTTAGTTCCAAATTTAACTACAGCAAATATTGGCTCTGGTATATTTTCTACTCTCGATCAATTACATTTTCAAAACCATATTAGGTTCTCAACCCAAGTTTTCACTCAATCAACTCCAAAATAGAGGTTACACTTATCGGAATTCATGAAAAAAACTTACTTATTCAGTATCTTTCCGGGCAAAAATACTAAAACTGAAGTTTAATAATGATTAAGAGACATTACTACTGGCTATTGCTCCCTTTACTGTTCTTCTATGCATGCCAAACCAGTCCTTCTGATCCTCCAGCACCACCGAATTCTTTTTCACCTCAAAGCAGGACAGCTTGGTGGAAACATGACCGTTTTGGCATGTTCATTCACTGGTCGGTTGGATCGGTTACCGGAGCCCGGTTTGCTGGCGAAACCTTACGTAATCCTACTCCTTATGGTGAGTGGCTACGTTGCCGAAACCGGGTGCCCCGCGAAGAATACGACAAAATGATTCCTTATCTTTCCATTACTCCAGAAAAGATAGAGCATTGGGTAACTTTGGCAAAAGATGCAGGAATGAAATACATCGTTTTTGTCGCCAAACACCACGATGGCTTTGCCTTTTGGCCCTCCCAGGCATCTGATTATAATTATCCTAACCTTACCAACTCCGGTTTTGATGTGTTGAAGAGCCTGAGGGAAGCATGTGATAAACACAACATGAAATTAGGCTTTTACTATTCACATTGGTTGGATTGGGAGCACCCTTACGGGTGGGGTAATTTTTGGGATTTTGAAAACGACCCTTCAAAGTTTAGTGATGTCAATTGGCAAGAAACCCTCTATTCAGGCGCTTTGTTCCGGACGGATGTGGATGAAAAGAAATTCGGAATTTACTGGAAAGACAAAGTTGTCCCCCAAGTGGTAGAACTTCTCGAAGGATATAACCCGGATATGCTTTGGTTTGACATGTGGGAGCCACATGAAAAGACGATTGTATCTAAAGAACAATTGACAAACTTGTTAGATACCATCCGTACGCTTTCCCCAAACTGTTTGGTCAATTCACGCTTAGGAATCTCTCAGATTGGAGAAGGAGGGGTTGATTACGAAACCCTTTTTGACAATCAATTTCCTACTTATAGCATCCAACACCCCTGGCAAAGCCCTGTAACAATTGGACATTCTTGGGGGTATAACCGCGATGACGATGCCTGGCGTCCTGTTTCCTTTTTTGTAGAAAACCTTGCTCGAAATATTTCCAAAGGGGGAAACCTACTTCTAAACATTGGACCTATGGCCGACGGTTCTTTACAAGGCGAAACAGCATATACCTTGCGTGAAATAGGTAAAGTAATTCATGCAAATGCAGAGGGCTTTTATGGTACCGGCAAATCTCCTTTGGAAGAAAATATGCAAGATTGGGGTGTGGGAACCTATAAAAAATCTACCGAAGGCAGGCATTACCTGTACCTTCATGTATTTGATTGGCCGGCAGACGGTATTGTTCGGGTTAATGGCTTGAAAACTACTGTAAAAAATGCTCAGTTACTATCAAATCAACAAGCTCTCTCATTTCAACAGTCTGAGCTGACTCTTCATGTGACGGGTCCTAAAAGTCTTCCCGGACATTATGATTGTGTAATCAAATTGGAATTGGAGGATGCTCCACAAGTTGAAACAGGCTTTATTGGAGAAATTAATTTAGGAGGTTATCACCTTGCTAGCCAAACAGCAGAAACTCAAAATATTGAGAAGGTAAAAGGTGATGATTACTGGATACCCGGTCATTTATCCAAATGGCAAAACTCACAAAGCCAGGCTAATTGGAAAATATACATATCCGAAGCGGGAGAAAAAAGCTTACAAATATGTTATGCTTGCGCTGTAAATTATGATGCACAAGAATTTGAAATATTATTAAATGGAAAGCGCATAATTACTAGCGATACAGAAGCCACTCATCCCGAATGGGTTGAATACCGGGCAAAAAACCTGGGGAAAATTAACTTCCCGGAACCTGGTTATTATACGGTAACTGTGAAGCCTGTCAATGATGTTTCTTCCGAACTCTTTCATTTAGCATGGTTATTCATACAATAACCTTCTAGCCCCATTGAGGTCAAAAGACTTTCCTGTATTATTAAAAGAAAGTCTTTTGACCTGCCCTTCTCATCAATTTTCATTTAAAGAATAAAAAAACTCCAACCCAGTTTGGGTTGGAGTAGAAATTATAGCTAATTCTTAAGCTTATTGCGTGGCTAATTCTTCTGCATTTTCTATTTTCTCATATTCAATTTCTGCCACGGACTTATAAGGTCCGTTTTTCGCCTTCTTAAAAGCCTCTTTTGCTAAATTAAGATCATTTACTTCCTTGTAAATGATGCCCATCGCAAAATTGTACTTTGCTTGTGTTTCAGGATCCAACCCCGTGAAGCCTGTTAAATGCTCAAAAGTAGCAATAGCAGCTTGGTAGTCTTTATTTTTATATTCTGCAATACCCTTGATAAAATAAACAGAATAATCTTTAGGCTCAGTTTTAATGTACTCTTGAGACAAAGTAATGGCTTCAGGATATTGGGCATTATCAAGTTGCAGTTGAGCCAAGTTTTTTAAAATTGCCGCTTTGGACTTCTCTTCTTCTTCTACTTTTAATGCCTTTTTAAATTGTTGAATAGCCTGACTCTGATCAGCTTCTCTTTTATAAATATTACCCATTAAAACGTATGCTTGAGCAAAATTATGTTGCATTTCCAAAGCTGTCATCACATACTTTTTACTATTACTGAAATCATTTATTTTCAAATAACTATAAGCTATTCCCAAGTAGTATTGAGGACTCAACTTGGCAATTTTCACTTTAAAAGGCCCGTACTTAGCTTTGTCAAATGCATTACGGGAATAGTCGTATTTGCCTAATTTGTTATAAGCATACCCCAATTCATAATAGTATCGGGCATGAGCTTGTAGGTTATATTTACCTAAATATTTGATAGCGGTTTCTATGGCATTTACCGTCTTTTGATAATTTTTTTGCTCATTAGCCAATTTCGCTTCAAAATACAACACCTCCACATCCTTAGGGGCCAGTAGTTTTGCTTCTTGTATGTGCCTAGCGCCAGATGCTAAATCATTTCTTTTAAGAAGAATCTTTAGAATTTTCTTTTTATAATCCAGCCTTTTCAAGACATCCTGCTCGTATTTATAAGCCAAATCCAAATATTGCATCACTTTTAACTCGCGCTCAAGCCCCTGATAACAACGGGCTATCATCAAATATGCCGGAGTAAAATCTGACTTCAGATGAATGGTTTTTTCACATGCCAGGATAGCATTATCATAATCTTTCAATAAGAAATAACTTATTCCTTTTGAAAAGTGGAAACGCCCATTATTGGGTTGGAGATGTATCGCTTTATTGTATTCATCTATAGCCTTAATGAAATTTTTGCTTTTACGATAGTTTTCTGCTTTGGCATATAATTGCAAAGCTTCTCCATCGCCCTGTGCATGGCTAACATGGAAACTCGCTAAAAACAGTAATCCCAAGAAAAAAAGTTTAGAACTCATATTGTCAAAGCTAGTTAGTAAAAAAAGAGTTAATAAGGAGAATTATACTATGTTGTTAGTAGTCAATGCATAAGTGATAGATAGATTTTTCAACCACTCAGTTAATAAACGAAAAACATTTCCAATTACCATTACAGCCCCTTGAGCTTTTCGACAAATGGAGTGTTTTAGAAGCCGAACCATAACCTTAACGATATTTCTTCCTTTGATTTTTCATTTATAAATTCCTGCAAATTACCTTACTTTGTCACTCTAACTAAATTGATTAAAATGTTACAAGTAACATTCATCCGAGAAAACAAAGAAAAAGTCATCAAGGGCTTATTAAAAAAGCAGTTTGCTGAGGCAGAAAATGCTGTGAACAAGGTATTGGAAGTCGATGAAAAACGTAGGTCATCCCAAGTGGAGCGTGACCAGGTTCTTTCGGAATCCAATGCAAAAGCAAAGCAAATTGGTTCCTTGATGCGTGAAGGAAAAAAGGAGGAGGCAGAGTTGGTAAAACAAGAAACAGCGCAATTAAAAGCCAAATCAAAGGAGTTGAGTGAGCTGGTGGATGTTTATGAAAAAGAATTAGAACAAGCATTATATCAGATTCCAAATATTCCTCATGAAAGTGTTCCGGAGGGAAAGTCTGCGGAAGACAATGAAATAATTTATCAAAAAGGAAATATTCCTAATATCATAGAGGGAGCTTTACCGCATTGGGAACTGATCAAAAATCTGGATATCATTGATTTTGAGCTGGGAAATAAAGTAACCGGTGCCGGGTTTCCCTTTTATAAAGGAAAAGGAGCCAAATTACAAAGGGCTTTAGTCAATTTCTTTTTGGATGAAGCAGATAAAGCAGGGTACTATGAAGTACAACCCCCTATTTTGATCAATGAAGATTCCGGGTACGGTACCGGCCAGTTGCCGGATAAGGAAGGGCAAATGTATAAGTTGGAAAATCATGATTACTTTTTGATCCCTACGGCAGAAGTACCTATCACGAATATGTTCAGGGGTGAAATCCTTACTCAGGAGCAATTACCGGTAAAACGTGTTGGCTTTACTCCTTGCTTTCGCAGAGAGGCAGGTTCATGGGGCGCGCATGTAAGGGGTTTAAACCGCCTGCATCAGTTCGATAAGGTAGAGATTGTACAAATCCAACACCCGGAAAAATCCTATGAGGCTTTGGAGGAAATGAGTCAACATGTGGAAATGTTGTTGGAAAAATTGGAATTACCTTATCGGAAACTTCGACTCTGTGGTGGTGATCTCAGCTTTAACGCTTCCCTTTGTTATGATATGGAGGTATACTCAGCGGCTCAGCAAAAATGGTTGGAAGTTAGCTCCGTAAGTAATTTTGAAAACTATCAGGCCAACCGTTTAAAACTCCGCTTTAAAGATGAAAACAAGAAAACACAACTCTTACATACGTTGAACGGAAGTGCGTTGGCCCTTCCTAGGATTCTTGCGGCAATCTTGGAAAACAACCAAACGGCTGATGGGGAAGTGAAACTCCCTGCCGTATTACATTCCTATTGCGGATTTGATAAAATCTAATTTCAAAGGAAATAGATATAAAAAAAGTACAATTAATACTTAGTATTAGTCAAACTTTTAAGATTCAAAATCAATTAAAAAGATTTTTAAGCGTAAGCTTTGTTTTATTAATCTAATAATCATACTTTTGCATTCCTTTAGAGCGACTGTATAAAGATATTTAATAAATATTGGAAGAATGGCAAATCATAAATCAGCAAAGAAGAGAATCAGAGCTAATGAAGCTAAAAGACTGAGAAACAGATATCAGTTGAAAACTGCCAGAACTTTTATTAGAAAGCTGAGAGCTACTCATGATAAAGCCGAAGCGGAGGAATTATACAAAAAAGTTTCTTCGATGATTGATAAGTTGGCTAAAAAGAACATTATTCACAAGAATAAGGCTGCCAACAATAAATCTAAATTGGCTAAATTCGTAGCTAGTCTGGGTTAAGAAAGCGATACAACATTAGCCAAAGATATCGAATGTGCACCTTGTAAGGTCTGAATAAGAACTTACAAGGTTTTTTTGTTGGACCTACCTTTCGAGTGAGTTTGAATAGTTCACTATTAATATTCTTATAACAACTGTTTCCAGGTACCTTTCATCCAATTGTATTTTAAGGTACTCGGGAGTGCTTTTAGCCAGTACTTGTTTAACTCTACAGCAAAGGAGGGTTGCATATAGCAATTAATCACACAGCCTTCACATTGGGCATACCGGCCTTCCATTGTAATAAGTTCTTGAACTTTATCCGAACGATACAGCTCAAATAACTTATTGTCTATGGGTAGTGCGGCTTCTCCCAAATGATAACAGGGCAGCACTAGTTCATTTTCCGGAGAGAGCACAAGAGTACTACTGGCCGCTTTGCAGACAGGCTGGCTGATATGATTTCCTCCATCCCGCCTAAGTTCAAGAAAAGCCTCGTTCAGATAGACTTTCTTTCTCCGTCCCCATTTTTGCAATTTTACAAGAGCCTCTTCACTCAAACCATCCCCTACGGAATTGTATTCGAACACCGGATTGAGTATTAGAACCAAATCATTGGGCAAAGAAATTTCCTGATACACCTGCTCTATTTGATCAATATTATCTTCAAGCACTGTAAACAGAATATCCGGCCGTTGCCCCAAGCTTTTTGCCACTTCGATTGACTTTACTACAAACTGAAAACAATCGACTCCCCTAGAGCGGTTATGTTCCTCTTCTATGGGGGAGTCCAGCGAAAAATGCAACATATCGATTAATCCCTGAAACCGCTTGGCATATTTAGGGTATAAAAGACAATTTGTAGTGACAGTGGTGATAAGCCCTAACTGCTTTGCCATTTCCAACAATTCACCTAATTGCCTGTGAAGCAAGGGTTCTCCTCCTGTAAAGTCGACCACTTTTACCCCCAAGCGTTTTAAGTCTTTCAAATTTTGATAAGCATTTTCCAAAGTAATATAAGGAGAAGGACGCTCCCAAATATCACAAAACCCACATTTGGCATTGCAACGGTAGGTAACATAATAATTACATAAAACCGGTTTGGAAATCAAGCGCATATTTTTTCGCAGATCAGTAGTTTTACAAAGCTAGTGCTATTTTTGTGCTAAGGAAAAACAGCTTGAACTTTTTACTTGAAGGGATTGTATATAATTTGTATTTATCCAATAGCTAGTCTATGGAATACATTCTTTTTTTCAGGTCGAATAAAACAACATTTTTTCCTAAACCTGAAACTAAATTTTAATATCCATTTTTAGAACAGAAAACTATGCAGTGGCATACCTTAAACTCCGAAGTACTTTTAGAAGAAATCAAAGAACTTTCTAAAAATCAAAAAGTACTTATTTTCAAACACAGTACGAGATGTTCGATCAGTTCAATGGCCCTCAACCGCCTGGAAAGAGCCTGGAAAGAAGACGAAACCCAACATCTTAAGCCCTATTTTTTGGACTTGATTTCGTACAGGCAAATCTCTAACAAAATAGCCGAAGTATTCGAGGTACAACACCAATCTCCCCAAGCATTGGTGATTGAAAACGGGCAATGTATTTATCACAATTCACATATGGGAATTAATTACAAAGAAATCATACAACAATAGGGCAATTATATCGTAATTGTCCTTTTTCATACCGGGCATTTATTGCATGCCTCACAAAACTAATACGGCCATACTTGATGAAACAGAGTCTTCATCTTTCTGTATCATTATTATACTGACATTTGTTATGTGTATATTACAGGGATTTTGAAATTGAAGCCCTCACATTATAAGCATTCGAGAACAGCTAGACGCAATCAATATAAAAATGAAAATCGGAATTATATGTTACCCAACCTATGGCGGTAGCGGAGTAGTAGCCACTGAGCTGGGCAAAGCTCTGGCCAGAGAAGGTCACGAAATCCATTTCATCACCTACGAACAGCCTACCCGGTTAGATTATTTTGATGAAAACCTCTATTATCACAAAGTAGATATCCGCACCTATCCTTTGTTCAAATATCCACCTTATGAATTGGCACTTGCCAGCAGAATGGTCAATGTTGTGCAAATGGAAAAACTAGACCTATTGCATGTACACTATGCCATTCCGCACGCTTCTGCCGCTTATATGGCCAAAAACATTCTCAAGACCAAAGGAATTAATATTCCGGTCGTCACGACCCTGCATGGCACGGATATCACATTGGTGGGTAAAGACGAAACTTACGAACCCGTAGTATCCTTCAGTATCAATCAATCGGATGGGGTGACAGCCGTTTCTGCAGATTTGAAACAAGACACATTGAATCACTTTGATATCAATACTGATATTGAGGTCATTCCCAATTTTATTGACTTAAAGCGTTTCCGAAAACAGCGGAAAGACCATTTCAAACGGGCCATTTGCCCGAATGGAGAAAAATTGCTCGTCCACGCATCCAACTTCCGGAAAGTAAAAAGGGTGAACGATGTCATTAAAGTATTCTGCCGGGTCAATAAGGAACTGCCTGCAAAACTTTTGTTAGTAGGTGATGGCCCGGAAAGAACGCAAATCGAAGAAAAATGTATGGAAATGGGCATCTTTGAAGATGTGCGGTTTTTGGGAAAGTTAGAACCTATTGAAGAGGTCTTGTCAGTGAGTGATGTCTTTATCATGCCTTCGGAAAAAGAAAGTTTCGGACTGGCAGCGTTAGAAGCATTGGCTTGTGAAGTGCCGATTATTACCAGTAATGTCGGAGGACTTCCCGAACTAAACTTACATGGAGTAACAGGCTTTTTAAGCAATGTGGGCGATGTGGAAGACATGGCTAAGAATACACTTCATATCCTTAAAGAGGAGAACCTGACGAAGTTTAAAACCAATGCGTTGAAACGGGCCAAAGAATTCGATGTAAAAAAGATTCTTCCGCTTTATGAGAATTTTTATCATAAAATTTTAAATAAATCTCAAACACCCGAACTTACAAAGTGTTAATCATATTCAGTTATCTGATTTGGGCATAGCCAAAAATAACTGACTAGTATTCACTACTCACAATGAAACTCTTCAAAGCCGGAGCCTTGAAGAGTTTCTTCAACGGGTTTTAAAAACAAGTTAGCCATACGCATGAAACAAAATGTGCTCATTACCGGAGGAACCGGTTTAGTCGGTACTTACTTGACAAGGTTATTGTTAAAAAAAGGCTTTCGAGTCAGTCATTTGAGCCGTAGTCGCCACAAGCACCAGGACATTGAATATTACCTCTGGAATATTGGAGATCAATTTATTGAAGAAGGCGCAATAGAAGATGCTGACTACATTATTCATTTGGCCGGGGCGAGCATTGGGGAAAAACGTTGGACCCCTGCCAGAAAGCAAGAACTCAGAGATAGCCGGGTACTTTCCACAAAGCTGCTGGCTCAGCGCTTGACCACCGCCTCCCATAAGGTAAAGGCATTTATTGCCGCATCGGCCATTGGAATATATGGAGACACAGGCAATCAATGGGCAACTGAGGAGAGCAAGCCCGGAAGTGGTTTTTTGGCTAACTTATGCAAAGAATGGGAATCTAAAATTGACCTTATTGCAGACTTGGGTATCCGCACCGTCAAAATACGAAGCGGAATAGTATTGAGTAAAAAAGGAGGGGTACTGGAACAAATGGCCTTACCTGTCAAACTGTTTGCAGGTACTCCCTTGGGAAACGGTAAGCAGTACTTCCCCTGGATACATATTGAGGACATTAGCCAAATGTTTTTGTATGCAATCGAAAACGAATCCTTAGTAGGCCCTTTTAACGGAGTTGCCCCCAACCCTGTTACCAATACCCAATTCACCAAGGCGCTTGGCAAAATACTATGCCGTCCTGTATGGCCTATAGGTGTTCCGCCATTTGTGTTGAATATAGCGCTGGGAGAAATGGCTAGCACAGCGTTGGAAAGCAGCCGGATATCGGCCAAGAAAATCCAAGAAGCAGGTTTTCATTTCTCCTTTAAAACAGCGCAAGAGGCCTTAAAAGACCTCTTCAAAGGATAAGAGCATTACGACCCTTTAAGCTTGGTCAGCTCAAGTTCAATAAGCTTCCTTACACCCAGTTGATCAACCTTTATTAAAAATTCTGCTACGCTATCCGAAAAATTTGGTATAGCATTGAAGTTCACCTTCCAAAAAGGGCTTTCTTCAAAAAACTTGGCTAAAACAGCTCGCAACTCTTCTGTAGAGGATAAACTAGCGTCTTTCCAAAAATCTGAAAAGTATTTGGCATTTTGATCCTCTACCTCATACTCAACCCCTTGATAGCAACCCATAAACCCGACTTCACAAGGTTTTACTCGCATAAAATACATAAAAGCTGCAAAGCCCAAGGTCATCAAAGAGGGAACCCGTTGAAATTTTGCGAAGTACTTGAAAAATGTTTCGGCATTCCTGCTCTCCATTTTCGAAGAATATTGCAAAGCTATACTTAACAAATGATGGTTCAGGTGAGGGTTACGAAAGCGGTCAAGCACTTCCAAGGCAAAATCCGCTTCTTCATTTTCCAAAGCCGGCACAATCTCATTTAAGATTACCGTGGAAATAAACTCGCTTATCAATGCATCTTCCAGGCAATCACTCACGGTTTTCAGATGGGCTAAAAAACCCACAGCCACACTAATAGTATGTCCTCCATTGAGGATGCGGAGCTTTCGCTCCCTAAAAGAAGAAATATCCCCTTGCAAAATTATTCCGGGATCCACGGCCAAAAAAGGAAATTTATCGGATAAACTTTCAGAGCCTTCAATGGCCCAAAGTCTGTATACCTCCGCCACATTGAGCATTTCATCCTGATACCCCAGCTCCTTCCAGACGGCCTCCTTTTTTATTGAATCAGGGGTTCCGGGCACTATTCGGTCCACCAAGGTATTTCTGAAGCTTACTTTTTCTCTCAACCATTCAAAAAAACCTTCTTCCAAATGATTAAAACGCGCCTGCTCAATCACCATACTTTTCAACAGGGTGCCGTTGTTTACCACCAATTCGCAAGGCAAAATGGTCATCCCTTCTTCTCCGTCAAAGGCCTTGTACCGTTCCCATAAACAAGCCGTTAGTTTTCCGGGAAACGAAACCGGAAGATGCGTATAAATATTTTCTTTTTGCAAACGAATCCCCGCTTCCGTGGTATTTGAAACTATCAGGTTCAGTGCCGGATTGCGAACACATGCCAATACCTGATCCCATTCATCCTGTGCGGATAATACCCGGCTAATGGAGGAGATCACACGGTTTTCCACTACGGCTTCCCCCTGGCATATTCCTTCTACACGAAGGGTATATAAGCCCTCTTGCTTTTTCAGCAATTCTGTTCGGGCAGACCCGGTTGACCCCACCATAACTACCCTTCCCTTAAACTTACCTATCCGGTTGGCTCGATCGATAAAATCTTCTACAAAAGCCCTTAAAAAAGCCCCTGTTCCAAATTGAAGTACTTTTTCGGGATATGACAATTGTTCTTCCGTAGGTAAAGTGATCTTCGCAGGGTCTAAGGAATGTAAAAGCTTACGGCTCAATATTTCTAATTTCATGATTCGAAGATTTGTCTGTCAAAAGGTACTATGAATGAGTATTCCACAGATTTCAAAAACCGATTCTTATACAAGAATTGACGATAATCTTTCAAGTAGATATACTAATCCAACAGGTTGAGTATACGTTTGGCGACCTAAACTAAGAGCGCTGATTAAGGCCTTTTTAAAGAAATAGCTCCTTTATTTAAAGGCAAATCATTGCTTTGATAACATTGTTTGCCGGTTGTGTCCATGCCGGAAAGGCTTGAAGGGTATCTTCAAAAGACGCTTGATGTGTAATCCAGGGTCTTGTATCCAACCGGCCTTCTTCCATCCAGCCAATGATATTTTTAAAGTCTTGGGGGAGGGCATTCCGGCTGCCCATCAAGGTGAGTTCTTTTTTATGAAAGTAAGGATCATGAAAAGTGATATCTCCCTGAAAAAGGCCTACATAGACCATTCTCCCTCCAAACGCCACATACTCAAAAGCCCCCATCATGGATTTAGGATTGCCTGTGGCATCCAATACCACCGTTGGCAGTTCTCCTCCCAATACGCTTTTTAGTTGCTCAACGGGTTCGTACGAAGCATTTACCGTGTTCTGAACTCCTAAGACCTGTCTACAAAAACCCAGACGGTCTTCCGAAATATCCATTACGACTACTTCCGCTCCCGCAATTTTGACAAACTCTATTGCCGAAAGACCAATAGGTCCCGCACCGATTACCAACACCACATCTTCGGAACTCACCCCAGCCCTACTCACCGCATGCGCTCCGATGCCCAACGTCTCCACCAGGGCCAACTGTTCTAATGACAGCTTTTTCGAAGGGTGCAATTTGTGAATAGGCACTTTAACATACTCCCGCATTCCTCCGTCTGTATGCACACCCATCACCTGTATATTCTCACAACAATTCGGTTTATTCCGTTGGCAAGCCGAACACTTCCCGCAATTTAGATACGGCTCTACCGCACAAAAGTCACCGGGATGAATAGCAAATGAGTTTTCCGGTACTTCTATTACTTCCACACCTAATTCATGCCCCAAGATACGGGGGTAGGAGAAAAAAGGCTGTTTGCCGGCGTAAGCATGAATATCCGTTCCACAGACACCGATCCGGTGTACTTTCACCAGTGCTTCATTTTCTTGTAGAGTTAGTTGTTGCTCCAAGTCCAACCATTCAAACTGCCCAGGCTGTTTGAGTCTAATTGTTTTCATCTTCAATTTTTCGTTGTTTAAAATTCGTTTTTCAAGGACTCATTCTTTCCCAAAAAGCGGTTTTTCACACAAAACAATCTTTCTTTAGCAGAAGGTTTTAAGCTTTGTAGGGAGTGAATGATAGTACAATTTAATAAATACTCAGGTTAAAATTTCATTTACAGTAAGGATAAAATAATTGCCCTATACGCTACAGGAAATTTAGCCTTCATTCCGGAACACCCTACACTAGTGACATACTTAGTTGAATAAAAAGCAAGCCCGGTTTACAGCTGTAAACCGGGCTTGCTTTTGTATATAAATTCCTACTTGAGATGTACTTTCTTCATCCCGTTCCGTCCATAAAACACCGGGAAGTACATGAGCTCTGCTTTTGCGGGGTTGAGATGATAAACTCCTTTAAAACGAGATTGTAAAGGCACTTCAAAGGTATACTCTCCCGGTGAAAGGGATTCGCAAAAAATGGCTACCTTTTCTTTAAAATATTCCCGGTGAACCTCTTTGTAGCCCCATCCCCGTTCCTTTCGATCATATGTACAACCTGCCGGAATAGGTACTTCAATCATTACATATTCAGCTTTCTTTTTAACTTTTACCTTTACCTGCAGGTTGATCACTTTCCCCGCCTCAAGGTTGACCACACTGTCCTGATTATTTTCAAACAGAGAACTAATGTCAAAATATTCTTTATTCGGATCTGGCGTATTGTTCCAGAAAGATTGGCTATACTGGAGGAAAATTGGCAAATCCCCCTTTTTCACTAATTGCACTTTTTGACCTGCCGGAATTTTTAAAGCATAGGGAAATTCCGTTATTTCTTCTTCTATATTTCCTGTTAGCCGAACCGAATTCTGGTGGTGTTCTATTTTTTTACCTTTCATATAACCCGGTAAAAGTGTCGCTAAAATCTTCGCTGACTCAAACGTATTTCTCCAATATCCCCCATTCCTTTTCTCCAGAAAATACATTGCCATTTTATTGAGATACGATTCATACCCCTCTTCACCTTTCAACAATTGATAAGCCCACAAGGTAGTATGTACCGCATTGGCATCCCAATGAAAATTTTCTTCTCCAAAGTACAAACCACCCATCAACGTTTCTTTCTTCAAACTTTTCAAGGTGTCCACTTCATACGGTAAATGATGTTGTTTTCTGAGTAGTTGTAATTGTAAGTATTCGGTCAGTGTGAGGGTGGTATCTGTTGCCAATTCATCAAGGTGCTTTTCAAAATATACAGGTGCATTTAACTTTGCTAAGATGCTTAATGTATTCAGTTTATTTGTTCTCCGGATATTGTTCAAATTCTCTTGAAGATAATCTGTCGTTGTATACAGGGCACTCTCAGGCAGATAACCTGTTTCCCGGGCTTTCAATAATACCGAAGCAACATAGGTCGTCATACGAAGGCTTTCAGAAGAGGCCGGCCACCAGCCCCAACTACCGTTTTCTTTTTGAGCATCTATCAAGCGTTTGAGCAACTTTTCAATTTGCTTTTCATGCAGAAAGGGTTGTTGCAGGCTCTCTCTAATTTCTTTTTCCAATAAATACGCCATCAGCTTAGATGCCGTCTGTTCGTTGCACGCATACGGGTATTCCTGAATATGTTCCAACTCATTCAACATCACCTCCAAAGCCGACGACTGTAGATAAAGTTGGGTTGAGACTTCTTCATAAGGCAATATTAGGTTCAGCACCGTATCCGTTTGCAGCACCAAAAAATTCCCTACGGTTTCCTTGACCCCTTGAGGGTACACGGGGACTTTCCGCAGTTCCCCATCAAAATATCCACCGTCCTTTTGCATCGTATACTTAACCTGTACACTGTCCCTACCGTTGACTCCATGCATACAGCTGTCAATTTCCGAATTCACCAGAAGTTTTTCGTTCCGGAATACCGGTTTCCCATTGATTTCAAATTCAGTTTGAATATCGAAAGAGTCTTCAGTATAGTTTAAGGTTTTTCCGATCATTGCCACGGAATCGCCCTCAATGGCAAAACGGGGAACGGCCAAGGTAGCAACCACGGATTTAAAGGATTTGACCAAACCCGAAACCTGTCCGGTACGCTTTCCTCTTATTGCCAATACTTGTGTATCCCACCCACCGATATCATCCGGAAAGGTAGTGGTAAACTCTACTTCTCCTTGGCGGTCGGTGGTCAAAGAAGGTTGCCAATAAGCATAGTCTGAAAAATTGGAACGCAAGCTATTCTGCTGACTTTCCCGGGGAGTTACCATCGAGCCGTCCTCAGCAATTTTCCCTACGGCTTTTCCGGTGGTGACAATCACCACACCTCCGGAAGCTTTGCTGCCATATAATGCCGTGGCTTGTGCGCCCTGCAGTATATCCATAGAATGGATCTGATCAGGAGATAAATCATCCAAAGACAGTTCTGTAAGCACGCCATCCACAATCACTAATGGTGTACTCGATGCAACCAAACTGCTACTTCCTCTTATCAAAATTCTCGGAGCAGTTGTGCTTTCCACTTGTACTCCTGCAGCTCCACCCTGTAAAGCCCCGGAAACGCTATACCCCGTCACCACAACCTCTTCCAAATTGTGACTGTCCTCTTCCATCATTATTGTAGAAGGAATCCCGCCGGAAGTCATCAACTCTAAAGGTTTGAATCCCACATATGAAAAGTACAAAGTACTGCCTATCGGTGCTTCAATAGAATAAGCCCCATCCATATCGGTAACCGTACCGATATCGGTACCTTTTACAAGAACATTGACTCCCGGAAGCCCTATTTCCATATGTTTATCCATTACTTTCCCCGAAAACCTTCTCATCAGTCCCTGTGCGTTTTCTGAAGCTACTTCTTGGTTTTTCCCCGAACCACCGGATGTGGAGATGCTCGACGTTAAAGACCTTCTTTCCTTTGCGGCATAGCCCATTACAATTACTTCCTTCAACACCATAGAAGACAGCCTTTTCATCCGGATTCTTTTCACTTGTTGGTCCACCACAGGTAAAATCACCGGTGCCATTTCTTGGCTTTGCACGTATAAGGTATCTCCCGGTTTGGCCACAATAGAAAACTTGCCCAATGGCCCTGTGTACACTCCTTGTCGTTCTCCTTTCAAGGAAACATATGCTCCTAAAACAGGCTTATTGACCGTATCCGTCACATATCCTTGAACCAAGCCCTCCGGAGAACAGGCAGCAGTCACTATACTGTCTGAAGAAAGTGCAAGCCACTGGGTGATATCAATGCTTTGCCAATCTTGCGGATGAAAGCGGTAAAAATTCAAACCATTCGCTTGAATATGAATATCTTTTTGATAATAATAGCGATTACTATCCAGTAGTAACAGCATCTGGTAGGTACCCTCATTAATTTTTTTCCACTCTCGATTATATCTATTATTCAAATAAACCACAGGATCACCTTCTTTGAAAAGGAGAATCTTTTCAATTTTCGGCATCGTGAGATTCGTAAATTGCACCTTTAACTTTCCGGTTTTTTTAGGAAAAGTCAGATCTGGTGCCGTATTCACTAAATGAGAGATGAGTACAGTCGGAGAATAAGGTCGTGGGTTTTGTATTCTTTTTACCCAATCATATATACGGGGATACATTTCCTTATTCCTCAATGGATAAGGTTTGGATATAATATCTTTACTATACCGTTGCCGTATCCTGTTTTTATCAATTTCATATTCAAAATTAGGCTCAAAGACAAATTCGGTTTCAAACTGAGACCCCCGAGAATATTTCAAATTCCTGGCTTTAAAAGGCCCGACTAAATAGCTCTTAGGACTTGAGTCGGACGGGAGTGGATGAGGCAACTCGTAAATACGGTCTCCTTGCTGAAAATAAGACCTTTTATCGCTACGCTTATGCCTGATCTTTAATAAGCTATTGTTAAGCCTTTTTACTTCATGTGTTTCCAACTGAGTCTCTTTTTGCCAGACCCCGAAACCCGGAGGTAATGGCGCATTTAAATCCAGATTCAACACCAGTTTATGAGACGGTTTCAAATACACCTTCTTCATTTCCACAAGCTGGTCAAACGTACGGATTTTGATAGTATGGTAGCCAGTATCCATTTCAAAAGCATACGGGTTCGGTCCGTCCACCTCACTAAAATACACTAACTCATCATCAATATACACCAAGTAGGAATGCAACAAACGCCCATGCTGCGAAACAAATGGAGAAACCTGGGCGATGCTGTCTTGAGAGGGGATGTATTGCGTATAAAGCCCCGAATCCGGATACAAAAACCGGTAAAATGCCAAGGTGTCCAGCCCCATTCTCAAACGCCAAGCATCATAATTCAAGGTATCCGTCCAATCCTTTTGCAACCAAGGATTTTTCCTTTTATGAAACTCATTGATGTATGTTCTTCCTTTCTGTTCTTTCTTCCAAACAGGCAAACCTGTTGACTGTTCTGATTTAAATTTAGCGGAATACGCCAAGGCAGTCACGTCTGTTTTTGGAACAGGCTTGTTCCGTTCATCGGTCACTTTGAGGTGAACTTTTACTTCCTCACCCGGACTCACTACCTGTTTTTGTTTCACTTCAATATTCAAACCCTTGTCTCCATATGGAATGGAATAATTTTTTTCTTCCGTCTTTCCATTCCACAAGTACTGATAGGAAATAAAGTAGCGCTCAGCAGGTTTTGCTTTGCACGAAAAGTGCAATGAAGAATCCATGCCTTCTTGTACGAGGGAATTGCCCCGGTAAATGGAATACCAAAAGGGTAGTTTTCGAGGATTATCCATCGTAATATGGACGGAATCCCGGGTGCGGTTTGTATAACAGTTCAATAAGGGTGTTTCTGACCGTAATGTCAACCGCTCTTCCAAACTGTCTGCCGACAGAAGGTACTCCGACACAAAGGGGCTTACTTTCAGCCCGGCCTTTTGCTTCACTTGCTGTTGGAAAAGCAGTTGCCCCTCCCTTCCATACCCCTTCACCATTCCCTTTCTTATTGCTTCTGATAAATTCACTTGCAACGAATCTGCCTCTAAAGATAATTTAAGAGGAGGAGTTTCATGCTTAAACTCAGCGTTCAACCGTTGGGTATACATTTCATTATTCCCATTCAATGACTGCACTTCTACCTGATACCGGGCCGAAATATCATGAAATAAAGAATCCACTAAGGCGATTTTGGTTTCCCCTACCGCTTCTAACTTTTGCTCGAACGCCCATAAAGTATCCGGTACAAATACGTGATCCTGATGAAATCGATAAATACTTTCGGGACGTACAAGCAAACGAACACGGCCATCCAAAATATTCATACGGTTGGAATCTTCAGCCTTCACCATCAATGCCTGTTTTTCGCCTTGATGATGTTCTTTTTTAAGCAGTCTCGTTTTCAACGTATAATCTTCCAATTCGTAATCCTCAAACTTAAACCACCCGGATAGTAGCTGTTGTTTTTTTCGTTTTACCTCAATGGAATACGAGCGGTCCAGTTTCAATCCCAGCGAATCGTGTAGTATAAATTCAAATGCATACCCTCCTTTCTGATATGGCTTTACACTTCCTAAATTTACTTTCTTGTTATAACTCGGTTTTACAAATACATCCAAAGGCTTTTTTATAGCTCGACCGCTTTTTTTGGCTAAATAAAATTTCAGTTTCACCGTATCTCCGGGCAAATACTTAGGCTTATTGAAAGTTATATACCCCTTATAATTTCCGGATTTATCACTATATCTCCGGTAATCATCAGTAAAGATTGCCCAAATAGGTCGTAGCCACCCTTGAGGGCTTCCCCAGCGAATAGACCGGGTAATGGAACGAACAAAGCCTACCGGGGGCAACCAAATGTACCGGAGAGGAACTCCGTAGAGTATTCCTTTGGAAGTGCGTTTGAACCAGGAGTTGTTCTTTGCTTTTTCTATATAATAAAAGTCCGTATGCCCCTGATAAGAAATGGTGAGCAGGCCTTCTTTTTGGGTCTTTCTTAGCTTGTAGGATTGAGTAGTGGGGTCAAAAGAAATTTTCTTTTTGCCGAGTACGACTTCCGCAGCTTTCATTAAATTCCCCTGTTCGTCATGTACCAAGAAGTTCAAATCAGTCTGGTTATTCAACATTTTAATATCCAAACGGTGTACAGGGAGGAAGCCCACTTCCAACTTATTGGATTTAGCAGAAACGGATAGATAATATCCCGGTGGTAACTGATTCAGATAACTACTATCTGTCTGAAAGGAATCTACCAGGGTATGGTATAAGGAAAGATCTTGAATATCCAATTGCCCATGTGTCTGATATAATTGCCGGGCTTGTTCATAATTCAATTGATAAAGGTACGTATAGTGGCTATCAAACCTGCTTTTTGGGAGGGGCTGAGAAAAGGAGGTTGAATTCAGCCCGAAGAGTAGGAGAATGGATAAGTAAAGTTTATTATACATAAGTCCGTATTTTTAAAAGGGATGCAGAAGCTATGGGAAATCCATATAAATACAAGAGAAATTTATGTATAAAAGAGGAATAACCTTTCTTTTCTTTGGTATTTTCAAAGGTCACACAAAAAAGGACCCCGGATAAGCTGAAAACTTATCCGGGGTCCTTTTAATTGAAAGATTGATTATTTCTTTCTTATTTTCCAAGTGCTTTTACCATCGTTTCTCCAATGTCAGCAGGAGATTTTACTACGTGAATTCCGCACTCTTCCATAATTTTCATTTTTGCTTCAGCAGTATCTTCAGCTCCACCAATAATAGCACCGGCATGTCCCATTCTACGGCCCGGAGGTGCAGTTTGGCCAGCAATAAATCCTACTACCGGCTTGGTTCCATGCTCTTTCACATAATGAGCAGCATCCGCTTCCATACTTCCACCAATCTCTCCGATCATAATGATTCCTTCCGTATCCGGATCTTCCATCAGTAATTTCACCGCTTCTTTCGTAGTGGTTCCAATGATTGGGTCACCACCGATACCAATACAAGTAGACTGACCTAAGCCGGCTTTAGTAATTTGGTCTACTGCTTCGTAAGTGAGTGTACCGGAACGAGAAACGATACCGATTTTACCAGGAGTGTGGATAAATCCTGGCATAATCCCAACTTTTGCTTCGCCTGGAGTAATTACACCCGGGCAGTTTGGTCCGATCAGGGTCACATCTTTGTCAGAAAGATATTCTTTTACCTGAATCATATCTTTGGTAGGAATTCCTTCTGTGATAGCAATGATCACTTTGATCCCTGCATTGGCCGCTTCCATTACAGCATCCGCTGCAAAGGCTGGTGGAACAAAGATGATAGATACATCCGCTCCAGTTGCTTTTACGGCTTCTTCTACTGTGTTGAATACAGGACGGTCCAGGTGAGTTTGGCCACCTTTGCCGGGAGTTACCCCTCCTACTACATTCGTTCCATATTCAATCATTTGCTCCGCATGGAAAGAACCTTCAGATCCGGTAAATCCCTGGACGATAATCTTTGAGGTTTTATTAACTAATACACTCATTGTATTTTCGAATAGATTGATCGAGTTAAAAAATTACGTACATGGATTGCGAATTTACACTAAAAACATGTATTTACTAAAGTTCTTGGGAAATTTCCTGGTAAAAGGTTTTGAGAAAAAAGTTGAATGATCCTGACATAATTCTATCGGGCATTTTTCAAATAATGTTCTCCTACGGAAAATCTCAACTCAAGACCGGGCAAATACCAGAAAAGACTGTACTCTGCCTTCTCATATACGAAATAAAAAAAGCCTTACGGAAGAAAACTTCCATAAGGCTTTACCATATCATAAAGACCCTATTAGTCTTTTTTGTCTTTGTCTACTTCTTCGAATTCGACATCGGTCACATCATCATCACCTTTGCTTTGCTCTCCTCCGGCTTGTTGTCCGCCTTGCTCTCCGGCAGCACCTTGCGCACCCGCAGCATCAGCTCCGGCAGCTTGGTACATCTCCTGAGAAGCCGCTTGCCATGCTGCATTCAATTTTTCCATGGCAGCATCAATGGCCGTCAAATCTTGGCTTTGATGCGCGGTTTTCAACTCAGTCAAGGCCGCTTCAATGGTAGATTTATTGCCCTCAGACAATTTATCCCCATATTCCTTCAACTGTTTTTCCGTTTGGAAGATCAAAGAATCAGCCGCATTGACTTTGTCTACTTTTTCTTTTTCTTGCTTATCTTGCTCTTCATTGGCTTTTGCCTCTGCTTTCATCTTTTCGATTTCGTCATCGGTCAATCCGGAAGAAGCTTCGATACGGATATCTTGTTTTTTGTTGGTTCCTTTATCCAGAGCCGTTACGTGCAAGATACCGTTAGCATCTATATCAAACGTTACTTCAATTTGTGGAATCCCTCTTGGAGCGGGTGGAATACCATCCAAGTGGAAGCGACCAATGGTTTTGTTGTATTGAGCCATTTTACGCTCTCCTTGAAGTACGTGAATTTCTACTGATGGCTGACTGTCAGCGGCGGTAGAGAACACTTGAGATTTTTTGGTTGGGATAGTCGTGTTCGCTTCAATCAAGCTGGTGAATACACCTCCCATGGTTTCGATACCTAATGAAAGAGGGGTGACATCCAACAACAATACATCCTTCACTTCACCGGTTAATACCCCACCTTGGATCGCAGCACCGATGGCTACTACTTCATCAGGGTTTACCCCTTTAGAAGGTTTCTTGCCGAAAAATTTCTCTACTTCTTCTTGGATTCTAGGAATACGAGTAGAACCTCCTACCAAGATGACTTCGTCAATTTCGGAAGTAGGCATGTTTGCATCTTTCAATGCTTTGCGGCAGGGCTCCAAGCAACGCTCAATCAAATCATGGCAGATTTGCTCGAACTTCGCACGGCTTAATGATTTCACCAAGTGCTTAGGAATACCGTCTACCGGCATGATATATGGCAAGTTAATCTCAGTGCTCGTAGAACTAGACAACTCGATTTTTGCTTTCTCCGCAGCTTCTTTCAGACGCTGTAAGGCCATTGGATCCTTTCTCAGGTCAATGCCTTCGTCATTCAAAAATTCATCCGCCAACCAATCGATGATACGGCTGTCAAAGTCATCTCCACCTAAGTGAACATCACCGTTAGTTGATTTTACTTCAAATACACCGTCTCCAAGCTCCAGGATAGAGATATCAAATGTCCCCCCTCCTAAGTCAAACACAGCGATTTTTTGTTCTTTATCACTTTTATCCAAACCATACGCCAACGCAGCGGCAGTAGGCTCGTTAATAATTCTTCGTACTTTTAAACCAGCAATTTCACCCGCTTCTTTAGTTGCTTGACGCTCAGCATCATTAAAATAAGCAGGTACAGTCACTACTGCTTCATCCACTGTAGTGCCTAAATAATCTTCTGCAGTTTGCTTCATTTTTTGCAATACCATTGCAGAGATTTCTTGTGCAGTGTACTGACGGTCTCCAATTTTTACCCGTACGGTATCGTTGTTGCCTTGTTCTACCACATAAGCCATTCCTCTTCGTTCCTCAGGTACTTCTGAGAACTTTTTACCCATAAAGCGCTTGATAGACTGAATGGTATTGTGCGGGTTAGTGATTGCCTGACGCTTTGCAGGGTCTCCCACTTTTCTCTCTCCTTTACCATCCTCTAAAAATGCGACAATAGAGGGGGTGGTTCTTCTTCCTTCACTATTTGGGATAACTACGGGCTCGTTCCCTTCCATCACAGCCACGCAAGAGTTGGTAGTCCCCAAGTCTATACCGATTATTTTACTCATGGTTGCTTAACTCTTTTAGTATTTTGAATAAATAATTTAATTCTGAATTCCATTTGTGCTGTTCAATGCTTGTGCCAACAGATTTGTTATGACACATTGTCACATTTTACTTTCCATTCTTTTCTCATACTCTGCCAATAAGCTTTTATCATGTGTCATACTTCAGACAAGAAACCCGGTTTTTGTCAAGATTATCAATATATAAGGACCACCTGAAGCGATTTGTTTGAGCAAGCTTCAAGTGTATCCGTTTTTGAACTAACCTTTTCCCCAACTCACAAACCCTAAATTATGAATACAATTACTTCCCTGGGATTTGAACTGCAGTTTGTCTTTGTCAGAACATTTACCCCTATCCTCTTCGGAATTTCTCTTTCTGTTCAAGTCTATGCCCAAAGTTCAATAGACCTCTCTCTAATGGGTGGTTTGCCTGTGAACGAATTCAAATCAGAAGTTCCCGGTCTGTTCGGCTTTGGTATCCAAGGCAGCTTTCTGGGGCAAGTGGAAGAATCTCCTATGTATTTAGGAATGCAAGCAGGGATAATGACCTATGGAATGCAATCGGAGGATGTGACGGTATGGGTTGATGGGTTTCGCGAAACGTGGGATAGGCAGCGCAGCCATAATATTGCACTCGTTCATATGATTGCCCGTATCAAACCGGACCTGAACTTTCCCATTCAGCCGTATGTAGAAGGACTCGTGGGCACAAAAGTGCTTTATACCCGCTACACGTTGAAAGATGACTATGGCAATGAACCCATCGATCAAAATACCGAACTGTTGCATTGGACGATGAGCTATGGTGGTGGCGGAGGTCTCTTTATCCGCTTGGGCCCGGCAATTGCACTGGATCTAAAACTCCGGTATTTGCAGGGTTCCAAAGCCAACTATATGAAAAAGGGCGATGTCAAATTTGACGATGCGACTAATGCGTTTACTTACCATATCCGTAGCAGTAGGACGGACATGCTATTGCCCTCTATTGGTTTGAGTTTTCGGATGGAATAAATACAAAAACCGGGAAAACCGAAGATGCCACCACCTGTTTTCCCGGTTTTGCATACCGTACACTTAATTTTATCGATTAAACCCGATTTCTTTAGGTTTCCAACCTTGCTCTTCCATTTCTTCTGCCGACTTCAACACTTTGTCTTTCAATGAAGCTTTGTATTGAGTGATTTTTTCCGCCACTTGTGCATCCGCGGTAGCCACAATCTGAGCAGCTAAAATTCCTGCATTTTTTGCTCCGTCCAAAGCGACTGTAGCCACCGGTACTCCCGCAGGCATTTGTAAAATGGACAGGACCGAATCCCAACCATCAATAGAATTTCTAGATTTCACCGGTACGCCTATTACCGGAAGGCTGGTTATAGAGGCGACCATACCCGGTAAATGGGCGGCACCACCGGCTCCGGCAATAATCACTTGCAAGCCTCGGGCCTGTGCTTCTTTGGCATAGTCTACCATGCGTTCGGGGGTCCGGTGTGCCGAAACTACCGTTACTTCAAATGGCACGTTCAATTCTTCTAAAATCTCAGCAGCTTCTGACATAACTTTCAGATCAGACTTGCTACCCATAATGATGCCTACCTTTGGATTGTTCATAATCGTCACTATTTATCAGGAAATATATTATTCATTTATAAGGCCAAAGGTAGCAATTCTGTCTCCTCAATGCCTAATACAGTCATTCTCTTCAAGAAAAAACTCCCAACCTATTCAAATTTTATGTAAATTAAGTCTCTAGGAACCATACAGTATCCGGCCGGCTAAATAATCCACAAAACCACAGATTGGAAGCAATTTAGTCTTTTAGAAGCCTTGTCTTCATTTCTATGGTTTATTCACTATTCATGCAGTTCAAAAATCTCAACAAACATGAAATCGATATTAGTCCCCATAGATTTTTCAGCCACTTCTATCAATGCTTTACACTATGCCATAGCCATCGCCAAAAAACTGCGGTCAAGTATCACACTGTTTAATAGTTTTCAGGTGCCCATTACCACAGGCATCAACACCCCTCCTGTAGAATATATTGAGACCCTCACAGAGGAACGAGAACAAGACCATAAAAACCGGTTGCAAAAGATTATTGACGATTTGGAGGATCCTTTTTACGAAGATCAATCCGGAAAAATCCAGTTTGTCATTCAAGTTTTGCAAGGTTTGGCTACCGATATGATCGAAGAAGTGTCCGAATTGGAAGATTTTGATATGATCATTATGGGAACAAGTGGTGCCAGTGGTTTCAATGAGTTTTTGTGGGGAAGTATTACGGCCCATGTGATGGACCGGATTCATATTCCGATGATGGCAATCCCGGAAAAAGCCCAGTTTCAAGGCTTCCGTCATTTGGTGTATGCCACGGACTTTCAAGATCAGGACATTGAAAATATTGATTACCTGAAAGTATTTTGTGAACTATTCGATGCGGAGCTTACCATTCTGCATGTGAACAAGGATGAAAAGAAAGCCTCTTTAGAAAGTAAGAAACTGCACCAGTTGGAAGAAAACTACTGGTTTACCCCTGTCAGTCAATTACATTTTAAACTGATTAAAAATAAAAGTGCCGAAAAAGGTTTGTTAACTTTTTTAAAAGAAAATAATATCGATTTGATTGCGGTTATGCCCCAACACCGGGGGTTCATCGAAGGAATTTTTCATAGTAGTGTATGCAAACGGCTTACTTACCATTCGGATACCCCGGTATTGGTGATGTGGCATTAAGAATCAGGTTAACACCAAATGTTTATAAACCAAGCCTTCGCGCAATGAGCCGGAAGCGATAGTGAACTGTTGAAAACCCGTTTGTTTTAACACAAAATCTAACAAAGCCGAAGCCACTACAATTACATCTGCCCGTTGCACAATCATGCCGGGGATTTGCAAGCGATCCTGCCGAGGAAGAGTAAGGAACATTTGATGGATTTTCTGATAATCTTGCACGGGAATATCATAAGCCAACTCTTCGTCTTCCACTGAAGGCAATCCACATATCGCCTGTACATGAATTTTTTTAAGGGTATCAAAGGTCCCTGCAGAACCAATCAAACGCCTCGGCTTGACTATTTTTATTTGCTCCAACAGGGGTTGTAAGCTTTGCCTGACATATTCATGTAACCCGTCCAGGTCTTCAGGAGCCATAGGGTCTTCGTTTCCAAATTTGCTCAACAAACGCTGCGCGCCAATTTCAAAACTCTGTTTCCACAAAATCCCCTCTTCATTTCCCAAGATAAACTCAACACTCCCCCCTCCAATATCCATAATCAAGGCCGGATGCCGGTCCAACGGCACCGAAAAGTCAATTCCATAATAAATCAGCTTGGCTTCTTCATCTCCATCAATACTCCGTATTTTCAGCCCGGTTTCTTCTTTGATTCTACGCAATATTTCCTCCCCGTTTCTGGCATTGCGGATCGCACTGGTAGCCGTCCCCTCAATTTTATCGACTCTATGAAGGTTGATAATCTCTTTATAACGCGTAAGGGTTTGTAGCGCCCTGGTTTCCGCTTCGGGAGTAATGATCCCCTTGTCAATCCCTCCTTTTCCTAACCAGACAAACTCACTTTCCCTTTGTAAAATCCGGATTTCCCCTTGAGTCCTTTCGGCAATGATCAGGTGAAAGGTATTTGTCCCTAAATCCAATACAGCAATGCGCATTTCCTTATCTTTAATTAACTAATGAGTTTCAACCAAATGGGCTGCTCTTGTCTTTTCCATTAAAAAACCAGGAGCGATTGTTGGTTCTTACCCTTAACAAGCATATACACTCTAGTGAACAAGCCCACTCAAACAAAGATATTCTGTGTGAGAAAATAAAGGTAATAGATTTTTAGGAAATCCTCGGAGGACATTAGATATTCGCAAGAGTACTGATTAAATTGTAGGTTTAAATCTCCCGGCCAATTGGCTAAAGCAAACATACATTTACTTTCCATTGATGATACAAACTATTCCCTAGAGGGTAATGGCCTTATTCACGAATAATGAACTTATTTCAACTACATTTAAGTCATACCAAGTACAATTTATGGCGGGCCGGCCTTTGAAGGTATGTTCCTGCCCTTTGTCCTACAGGGCAGTATATTGAAAAACTGACAACAGATATGATTGATTTTCAAAGTTTTGTTTTAGATAACGGATTAAAAGTCATTGTACATGAAGATACTTCCGTACCGATTGCAGTGGTAAATATTGCTTATAATGTAGGTTCGCGGGATGAGAGCGAAGAAAAAACAGGCTTTGCTCACTTATTCGAGCATTTGATGTTTGGGGGTTCCAAAAACATTCCCAATTACGACACTCCCTTACAAAAAGTAGGAGGGAACAATAATGCTTTTACTTCTCCTGATTTGACGAATTACTACATTACCCTTCCTGCAAATAACTTGGAAACGGCCTTCTGGCTGGAGTCAGACCGGATGCTGGCACTTTCGTTTGATCCACAGGTATTGGATGTTCAAAAAAAGGTAGTGATTGAAGAGTTCAAGCAAAGATACTTGAACCAACCTTACGGGGACATATGGCTACACTTACGCCCAATGGCCTATAAAAAGCACCCTTACCAATGGCCTACCATAGGCCGTGAAATCAGTCATATTGAAAATGCCTGTATGGAGGATGTTAAAGACTTTTTCTATCGTTTCTACCGGCCCAATAACGCCGTCTTGGTAGTGGCAGGAAATGTACAATTAGAACAAGTGAAAGTACTTGCCCAAAAGTGGTTTGGCCCTATACCTTCCGGTGAACCCTATATCCGACAATTGCCTGAGGAAGCCCGGCAAACAGAAGCCCGGGCCGAAACCATGGAAAGCAATGTGCCTGTCAGTGCTATTTATAAAGTGTATCAGATGTGTGGAAAATTGTCTCCCGAGTACCATGCCACAGATCTGCTCAGTGATTTATTAGGCCGTAGCAAATCGGCCCGTTTGTACCAAGAGCTCGTAGAAAAACAAAAGCTTTTCAGCTCTATCAGTGCTTATGTAACGGGCTCAATCGACAAAGGTCTATTGGTTGTATCAGGTAAGCTCAATCAGGATATTGACATTCAAGTAGCCAATACGGCTATCGAATCGGTAGTGGACACCCTTAGAACCGAAACAATACCGGAAGATGAACTTCAAAAGGTCAAAAACCAAGCGGAATCTACCTTGGTATTTTCCGAATTGGAGCCACTCAACCGGGCTATCAACCTGGCCTATGCTACCCTACTGGGAGATACTAACTTGGTGAATCAGGAAGCGCATAAGATTAATACTGTTACACAAGAACAACTTCATCAAGTGGCTCAAGAGGTACTACGGGCAGACAATTGCTCTACATTAAACTACTTAGCAAAAAAGTAATCCTTTAGCCTAAAGGAGAAGGGAGGAAGACAGTGTGCGCTTCCTCCCTTCTTTTTTTGCTATTGTATAAAAAAAGAGGCTGCCCGAAAAGATCCGGGCAGCCTTAATTCTCACAATTGCAAATCAAACTCTTAAGCGATATTCATTCGCCCATTTCTTTTTTTGGTCAACGAAGGCAAAAAAGATTTTTTACCTTATTACAAAGAAGCTTGTGCTTTTGCCAAGTATTTTTTGGCTTCATTTACTTCTGTTGCCGTTTTATATTCATTGACAATATCTTCATAGACGTCTACGGCTTTTTGCAAATCACCCGATGCTTCATAGGCTACGGCCAACTTTAAAAGGTAAGAAGGGGTAAACTGCTCATTAGGATAATAATCTGCCGCTTTTTTATAATAGCTAATCGCTTGGCCAAAGTCTTCTTTTTCCATATACGCATCACCGATCAATGCATAAGCCCGGGCTTGCACCAGGTAATCCGAAGCGGAAAACTGCTCTAATACATCAATAGCCTGATCGTATTCACCTTGGTTGAGATAAGCCAAACCGGCATATAAATTTGCCAGGTTGCCCGCTTTGGTCAATCCATACTCCTCACTTACGGCTTCCAAACCTTCCGTATAGTTTCCGTCCCCTTGCAAGGCTTTATTCAAAGAGTCTTTCTCAAAATAGAACACGGCAGGGAACAGCTGTTCTTGAGCTTCTTTTTCCTTATTGTCTAAATAAAGTTTATACAAGAAAAAACCACCGATTGCCACCACTATAATAGTCAGCAATACTGCAATTGCATTTTTATTCTTCTCAGCAAACTCTTGCGATTTACTGATTTGATCCTGTAATGCTTCAGGACTCTCAATAATTTCAACACTTTCCTTATGGTGCTCTTTCTCTTTTGCTTTGTCTTTCTTTGCCATAGCTAAACAAACCTTTAAAGCCGCAAAATTAATGAATTTCTTGAATTTTATAAATATTTTCTCCTCTTCTGAAAAGTACTGCTCCAAATTCACTCTTCTCCCTTCTCAAAAAGAACCGTATTCTTAATGAACCGAAAGGAAATTACTGGAATACACTTTACATTTTGTCAACTGGCTTTACCGTCATCTTTACAGAGGAATAGAATATGCTACATCTTAGCATTCGAATGATGTAGTTACACCACCCATCTGCGAATATTATATTAATTCTTTGAAAACGAAATAAAAAACCGTCATAAGTTTAAAAAATCTTATGACGGTTTTAGCCTTTAGAAGAACTTATACCCTATTCGGTCACGAAGGGGTAGTCGTCTTCCACATATACATCCTTATATATTTCAGAGGCATCCGGCCAAGGAGATTCCTCAGCGAACTTCACTGATTCCACTACTCTGGCTTTGATTTTCTTATCGATTCCTTTCAATTCTTCTTCCGTAGCGTATCCATTGGCAAGAATGGCTAATTTACATTGCTCAATAGGATCTTGCTTTTTATATTCTGCCACTTCTTCCTTTGTACGGTATTTAGCCGGATCAGACATAGAGTGGCCTTTGTAGCGGTAGGTTCTGAATTCCAACAAGGTTGGCCCTTCACCGCTTCTGGCTCTTTCGGCAGCTCTTTCCACAGCCAAATGCACTTCTTCTACTTGCATGGCATCCACTGCTTCGGCAGGCATATCGTAAGCAGAACCGATTTTGTATAAGTCCGTTACGTTAGAAGTTCTTGTTACAGAAGTACCCATTGCATATCCGTTATTTTCGATAACGAAGATGACAGGTATTTTCCAGAACATGGCCATGTTGAAGGTTTCGTGTAAAGCACCTTGTCGTACGGCTCCATCTCCTAGGTAACAAATAGATAAACTTTTGGTCTTTTTATATTTCTCCGCAAAACCAAGTCCGGCACCTAAAGGAATTTGTCCCCCCACGATTCCGTGTCCACCTACAAAATTCACACTTTTGTCAAAGATGTGCATAGAGCCTCCTTTACCTTTGGAACAGCCTGTAGCTTTTCCATACAGTTCAGCCATAACCGCATTCGGATCTGTCCCTAAGGCTAAGGGGTGTCCGTGATCACGGTAAGCAGTGATCCACTTATCGTCTTTTTGCAAAGCTGAAACGGCACCGGCCGCACATGCTTCTTGACCGATATATAAGTGACAAAAGCCTCTGATTTTTTGCTGGCCATACAATTGCCCTGCTTTCTCCTCAAATCTCCGGATCAAAAGCATCTGCTCGTACCAGGTAAGGTACGTATCTTTGGAAAAACTATATGTTTTCGCTTGGCTTTCTTTTTCTTGTGTTAACATTGCAACGGTGTATTTACATTAATTTTTCGATTCATTACGCATTACACTCTTCCTGGAAGACCTACAAAGGTAAGACAGAAGACCAAAATTCTTATAAAAAAGTAGAGATTATTCCTCCGGCTTTTGCCTTGGAGGTTAATTGGTTAGCCTTGGCTTACCCATCATCATACTACAAAATCGTAGAGTCAAAATGAGTACGGATATGAAATACTATGGGATCATTGTAGCAGGAGGGAGTGGCAACAGAATGCAATCGGAGGTTCCGAAGCAATTTTTGCCTTTGGCAGATTACCCGATAGTGATGCATACTTTGTCAAAGTTTAAACAGGCCCTCCCTCAAATAGAACTGATATTGGTATTGCCAGAAGGGCAATTTTCCTATTGGCAACAGTTAGTTAAGCAACATCATTTTACCTTGCCCCATCAATTGGTGGCCGGAGGGGCATCGCGGTTTCAGTCTGTCAGCCAAGGGCTTGGTTTAATTAAGGAGCCAGGGGTGGTAGCCATTCACGATGGAGTGCGCCCTTTGGTGAGTAAAAAAGTCATCCGGCATTCTTTTGAGCAAGCACAGCTTCATGGCAATGCCATTACTTCTGTACCGTTAAAGGACTCTATCCGTCAAATAAGCGCGCATGGGACAAGTCAAGCTGTAGACCGCTCGCTATTCCGTTTGATTCAAACCCCTCAAACCTTTACCACCGAATTGATCCTTTCAGCTTATCAGACAGCGGAGCGGGATTTTTTTACCGATGATGCCAGTGTAGCGGAATATGCTGGTGCAACAATTCACCTGATGGAAGGGGAGTACACCAATATCAAAATCACCACCCCTGAGGATTTGATTTTTGCCGAAAACTGGCTTAACAGAAGAAAGTAAACCTTATCTATATCGAGTTCAATAAAAACAACCAAAGGATTGCCCGGCATGTATAGCCGGCAACGCCTGCTATGCTGAGCAATCCTTCAATATAAACTTACTGACTTTCAGATATTTTTTATTATCCTTCTACATCAATATTCATCTTCATTAAAGAAGAAGTCCTCTTTCGTAGGATAGTCTGGCCATATCTCTTCAATATTCTCATATGGCTGTCCGTCATCTTCCAATTCCTGAAGATTCTCTACAACCTCTAGAGGGGCACCAGTTCTAATGGAATAGTCAATAAGCTCTTCTTTAGTTGCTGGCCATGGTGCATCCTCTAAGTATGAGGCTAATTCTAATGTCCAATACATAGGCAAAAATGTTTAATATAGCGTATAACCTAAATATTTGTATAAATCACTCCACTCATACCATCAATGATATAAAATATCACGATTTTCTGTACAAGGTAACTATTAATAGTATAAATTAGTTTTTCGCAAAAGAAAAAATTTTTTCACAGAAAAATTCAACTTTTTCAAATTCAATATAATTTATTCTGTGATTTTTTTCCCTTCACAAATACTGTTCTCTTTTTTATACTCTTTTTTTGAAGAAAAACAAAAAAAGACAGTGCTTGTTCCAGCACTGTCTTACAATCAAATAAATTTTTGAATGTAATGTTTAATTTTCTTGTGTTGAGCTCATTTCCAGCACTTCTTTAATATCCTTTCTTTCGTTATTGTCATAAGCTACGATCCAAGCATCTTTCACCCCCATTTCTCTCAAATATTTTTTGAAGGTATCGGCTTCCCAATAATCTCTGAAATACCCGATGGTATATTTTTTCAACCCGTCTTCATCCTCTGTCCAGAAATTACCTTTTTCTTGGAACTGACTCAGGTCTTTATTTCGGAAGGCCCCGATTTGTACCTTGTAAACCACTCCTTTGGTGTAGTCATCCCCTGTGTTGGAAACATTATTGTCACAATCCTCTTGTAAGTCTTTCAACTTTTGCTCTAAGGATGAAATTTGCTCGTTTTTAGAGCCTAATTGCGAGGTAGCATCCTGGGCTTCTTTTTGTAATTTACCTACCTGACTTTTCAGGCCGGCCACTTCCCCTTTCAGCATATTATAATCCTCTGTCATCTCTTTGAATTTAATAGGATCTACACCTTTGAGTTTTCGTTTCCACTTCTTCATCTCCTTCTTCTTCGCTTTACGTTCGGCTTTACTTTGTGCGGAAACATCCACCACAGCAAGGATACCCATTCCCCAAATTAAAAGTATGGCCAATAGAGCATGTTTCATAATTCAATGTATTTTATTCCAAAAAAATGCTTTTTACAGTAATTTCTAATTCTTAGATTATAAACCTGACTGGTGATTTTCTAGTATCTTATCTCTGCTTTTTACGATGACCGCTCAATATATTTCGGAGAAAAAACAAATAGGACAGACAAAAATCATAGATCTATGTATAGCTAAAAAAATATTTCCTTGCTAATTAAAGATATTTCCATCTAAAATTAAATACATTTCCTTAAATAATCGTAGAAAACACAAAAAAAGCGGAGTGCTACCAAAGCAACTCCACTTTTTTGTTTTGTTAAAAAAACAGGCTTTATAAGCTACCGATCATTTTGCTCGGATCTACCCATTCGTCAAATTGCTCGTTGGTCAATAAGCCCAAGCTCAAAGCCGCTTCTCTTAAAGTAGTACCTTCCTTATGCGCCTTTTTCGCAATTTTAGCAGCATTTTCATAACCAATGTGCGTATTCAAGGCCGTTACCAACATCAGTGAGTTTTCCAAATTATTTTGGATTGCCTGGTGGTTCGGTTCTATCCCTATCGCACAGTGATCGTTAAACGACTCACATGCATCGCCAATCAAACGGGCCGAATTCAGTACATTGAAGGCCATCATAGGCTTAAAAACATTAAGCTCAAAATGTCCGTTTGACCCTCCTACGGCTACAGCCATATCATTGCCTATCACTTGGGCACACACCATGGTCAGGGCCTCACATTGAGTTGGGTTCACTTTACCGGGCATGATAGAGGAACCCGGCTCATTTTCCGGAATCAGAATTTCACCGATACCACAGCGAGGACCTGAAGCCAACATCCGGATATCGTTGCCAATTTTCATCAAGCTTACAGCTAATTGCTTCAATGCACCTGAAGTTTCCACCAAAGCATCATGTGCCGCCAATGCTTCAAATTTATTTTCAGCCGTTTTAAATGGCAAACCGGATAATTCCGCAATTTTTTCGGCCACTTTTACCGCATAACCTTTCGGAGTATTCAATCCTGTTCCCACTGCTGTTCCTCCCAAAGCTAACTCAGACAGGTGATCCAGCGTATTGTTCAAAGCGTTCAAGCCGTGATCCAGCTGCGAAACATATCCACTCAACTCCATTCCCAAAGTAAGCGGAGTCGCATCCATAAAGTGGGTTCTTCCGATTTTTACCACGTCTTTGAATTTCTCCGCTTTCTCCTTCAAAGTATCCCGTAGCTTTTGTACTTTAGGAATAGTCAGCTCTACTACCTGTTGGTACACGGCAATGTGCATTCCGGTAGGGAATGTATCATTAGATGACTGAGATTTATTGACATCATCGTTCGGGTGGACTTTCTTTTTCTCATCTGTCAAAGTTCCTCCCAACAATACATGCGCCCGGTTGGCTACCACTTCATTCACATTCATATTTGACTGAGTACCCGAACCGGTTTGCCATACCACCAAAGGAAACTGATCGTCAAGCTGACCGGCTAGAATCTCATCACACACTTTCCCGATAATCTCTGCCTTATCGGCCGCCAATACGCCAAGATCTTTATTCGTTAAGGCCGCCGCTTTTTTTAAGATGGCAAAACCTCTCACTATTTCCAAAGGCATCCGGTTTTCACCGATACGGAAGTTTTGTAAAGATCGCTGCGTTTGCGCTCCCCAATACTTATCCGCTGGCACTTGCACTTCGCCCATTGTATCTCTTTCTATTCTGTATTCCATGAGCTTTAAAAAAATTTTATGGTTTTGAAAACTATTTTTGTAAATCGATAGCCAAAACTACAAAAGAATATTTAGTTATCGGAGCTATCCGGAAAACAGTTCATCATGAAACAATGATCTGGCACCAGCGATCAAAGTGCCTCGATTACAAACCACTTTACCAGTTATGATTGCAGTAATTCAAAGAGTATCCGAATCCAGTGTAAAAATTGATGGAGAGAGCAATGGAAGCATTCAACAAGGCCTGATGATTTTATTGGGAATTGGACAGGAAGACAATCAAGAAGACATAGAATGGCTGAGTAACAAAATTGTCAACTTGAGGATTTTTAGTGATGAAGACGATAAAATGAACCTGTCTCTCAAAGATGTCAACGGGGACATTTTATTAATCAGCCAATTCACCTTGCATGCCAATACCAAGAAAGGAAACCGCCCTTCCTATATTGAAGCAGCCAAACCGGAACAAGCTCTTCCCTTGTATGAAACAATGATCCGTACATTACAAGAAAAGTTAGGCAAACCGATCGCAACCGGTGAATTTGGCGCAGATATGAAAGTCAGCTTGGTCAATGACGGACCGGTTACCATTCTTATTGACACGAAAAACAAAAAGTAATATCTCTTTTTGACGCACAGGCATTGATTCTATTTCCGCCCAGTATTCAATCTTATCAGGAATCTATGTAATTTTAAGGCTATGCGGCAAGAAAGTGTCCGGGGCTTGGTAGTTGGTCTTTCTTGCAATCATTATTAGGCTTCTTTCCTAAATTTCTGCGTCAGCATTTACGTACGGTCAAACTTACTTACTTAAAAAGCCTTTCGAAATGGAATTTAAAATCACGTCTGAATACGAACCTACCGGAGATCAACCCAAAGCCATAGAGCAATTGGTAAAGGGTGTCAATGAAGGCGAAAACCATCAAGTACTCTTAGGGGCTACCGGTACGGGAAAAACCTTTACCGTTGCCAACCTGATCCAAGAAGTGCAACGCCCTACACTGGTACTCAGCCACAATAAAACGCTGGCTGCCCAACTGTATGGAGAGTTAAAGCGATTCTTTCCTGACAATGCCGTAGAGTACTTTATCTCTTATTATGACTATTACCAACCGGAAGCCTACCTTTCTACAACCGACACTTATATTGAAAAAGATTTAGCCATTAACGAGGAAATTGAAAAACTCCGTTTGGCAGCTACTTCTTCATTATTGACCGGGCGTAGGGATGTCATTGTGGTCGCATCGGTTTCTTGCATATACGGTATTGGAAACCCGGAGGAATTCGGAAAAAATGTCATCCGGATTTCCAAAGGAGATACGGTACCCCGCAATCAGTTTTTATTTGCTTTGGTTAACATTCTCTACAGCCGCACGGAAGCGGAATTCAAACGAGGTAATTTCAGGGTCAAAGGCGATACGGTAGACATCTTTCCGGCTTATGCCGACTTTGCCTACCGGATTTATTTCTGGGACGATGAAATCGAAGAAATCCATACCATTAATCCTCAAACCGGGAAAAAAATCTCCTCGGAAAGTGATATTGCCATCTTCCCGGCTAATCTGTTTGTGACAGGAAAAGACACCTTGCAAACCGTTATTCACGAGATACAGGATGACTTAGTCAAACAAATCAATTACTTTGAACAAGAGCACCGCTACCTGGAAGCGAAACGGGTAAAAGAACGGACCGAATTTGATCTGGAAATGATGCGGGAGTTGGGCTACTGTTCGGGAGTAGAGAATTATTCTCGTTATTTCGACCGGAGGCAGGCCGGCCAACGACCCTTCTGCCTACTTGATTATTTTCCGGACGATTACCTGATGGTGATTGACGAAAGTCATGTCACCGTACCACAAGTACGGGCCATGTGGGGAGGTGACCGTTCCCGGAAAGTATCCTTGGTGGATTACGGTTTCCGCCTACCTTCCGCATTGGATAACCGCCCATTGACTTTTAACGAATTTGAAAGCATGGAAGGTCAAACCATTTACGTAAGTGCCACCCCCGGGGACTATGAATTGCAAAAAGCCGGAGGTGTTGTGGTAGAACAAATCATCCGGCCTACGGGCTTGTTGGATCCGGAGATTGTGGTACGTCCCAGTGTGAACCAAATCGATGATCTTTTGGATGAAATCGATGAGGTTATCAAAGCCGGCCACCGGGTATTGATCACAACCCTGACCAAACGAATGGCTGAGGAATTAACAAAATACCTGGATCAACTTCGTATCAAAGCTCGCTACATCCACTCGGAAGTTAAAACCTTGGACAGAGTAGAAATCTTAAGGGAACTGCGTCTGGGGGTTTTTGACGTATTGGTAGGAGTTAACTTGCTCCGGGAAGGGCTGGACCTACCGGAAGTGGCTTTGGTGGCCATTATGGATGCAGACAAAGAAGGCTTTTTGCGAAATGTGCGTTCCCTGATCCAAACCATCGGCCGGGCTGCCCGGAACGCCGAAGGACGGGTAATCATGTATGCGGATAAGATCACGGATTCCATGCGGTTTTCCATCGATGAAACTAACCGGAGACGCCAGATACAAATGGAGTATAACCAAAAACATGGCATCACTCCGAAAACTATCGGTAAATCCACCGATGCCATTATGGGACAAACCAAAGTGGCCGATTCCAAAAAATCCACTAAGAAAAAGTACTATACGGAAGAAGAGCAAACGACTGCAGCCGATCCGGTGGTAGCTTACTTGGATGGTAAACAGCTCGATAAACTTATTGAGGAAACCCGGAAAAGAATGGAAAAAGCCGCAAAAGATCTTGACTTTATGGAAGCGGCCCGTTTGCGTGACGAAATGTTTGAACTGGAAAAAAGGAAAAATCAGGAGGGCTAACGCTTTCACTTAAAAAGCGGGGGCTTTTTGCTCGTTTACTTTTCGCTCCAGGGTTTCGTATGAAGCTCTGAGGCTTTCCAGAGTTTGGTTCAAATCCATTTCCCTCTCTCTCATGGAGGCAATTTGCTCTCTTGCTTCTTGTAACAAAATTTTATTTCTGTGTATATTGATTTTGGAATACACCTGAATGGCAAAACCATTGATTGCCTTTTGAATTAATTGCAAGTTAGTGTCCGTAGGTGTTTGAAAAGCAAGCAGTTCAAAAACGGCCACCACTTGCTCATTAAATACTGCCGGCACGGTCGCAACATACCGGGCCGTATCTTCTCCCAATCCCGAGCGGATTTGAATATAATCCTTGGGAACATCACTCAGGTAAATGGCTTCTTTTTCCAAATAACTCTGCCCCACCGTTCCTTCTCCCGGGTATATATATTTCTCAATAAACTTTTTACGCTGATAGGCATAACAGGCCTCCATGGTCAATACCACTTGCTCTTTTTCATCCTTATCGATTAAATAGATGGCTCCCACCAAAAAGCCCGCGGAATTTAACAATTGCATTAAAAAGGCATTGAGCATCTCTTTAAATTCTTTATCGGGATCTTGCAAAATAGCGTTGAGCAGATGACTTTGTTCGTTGATCCAAAGCCGGTTTTTATTTTCCTGTACCAGGGATTCCAATTCAGCCGCTTTTTCTTTTTCCGAACGAACACTCTCCTGAATTTCCCCCAACATATTTTTAAAAGCAAAAATCAAGGTTCCGATCTCATCCCTGGTGGATACCCCCTTTAATAATTTGTCCACATAGCTTGGTCCTTTATCGGAATTGGCAATGGCCTTGGTCAGAGCGGAAAGCGGTTGGGTAATGACTTTGGTAACGCGGAAGGTAATAAACACACAACTTAAAATAATCAACAAAGCCAATCCTAACAACACGCCTTTTAACCAATTGACTTCCTGATGATATTTTTGAGTAGAACGCTCTTTCAACTGTACACAGAGAGCCTCCATCTGTTGAGCTTGTTCTCGTAACTTCCCCTTCAGGCCCTCCTGATTGCTAACACCAATCCGCTGATCGATTTGTGTAATCTGTTCAAATTGATGATAGTATGCTTGTATTTTATTTTTCAACCGGTTTTTGGTAGTGGGGTCCAGAGCCATCCCCTCAATCATCACTTGCATCGCCTCGGCCTGTTTTTGTAACTTCAGTTTATACTTCTCTTCTTTTCGCAACAGATAATCTTTTTCATGCCTGCGCAACATCAGGATATCCGCTAAAGGAACCATTTCCTGCATCTCTTCCAGAGCATGTACATACTCCCTCATCTTGCCAACCATTCCATGATCTTTGAATCCCCGTTCGGTCAGTTTCTCCTTTAATTGCGAAAAACGGGCAGTATACTCATCGGCAATTTGCTTAAAAGTAGCCAAAGTACGCAACAGATTTACATCGTCTCTTACATACTCACTTTTCTGAATCCGCACTAAAGAATGAACAATTCCTTCTACATGCTCTTCAAAAAGCAGTGTGTTAGGGCTGTGCTGACTCGTCATAAACTCAGGACGGATAAGGTCTTCCAGCAACATGGATTGGTAAGCTCGCCATGCCGCTTCATGGTGTAATTTCAATTCAGCTATTTTTTCTTGAATACGGGAATACCGGGTAATACGCCTGTTGACTAATAAAGCAATACCACAAAAAAGCACTCCTAATAAAATGATCAAGGAATAGCTAAATAACAATTTGTATTTGAGCTTTGAAAGTTTATTAAAATATTGCAAAGGCATAGGGAATCAGGATAATTGGTTCAATTTGGTAAAAATCCGTGCAAAACTAGCATTTTTAAAAATAGCTTTCTAAGAAATGCCTATTAAAGGTTATTCTTTTTACAAAATCAAAATTACCCTCATTCCTTACATAGTACAATTTTTTTAGATTAAGTAAAGATGAAGATTGTTGGAAAGGGGAAATGCATGACGGAAACAGGTTGTTACTACCTTCTGCTAACAGTTTATACCGTTACTCCTCCGCAACTGGAACCCGCTCCGGCTGTACATCCATAACAATGCTGGTTTAATACGATTTTCCGCTGGTTTAAGGAGCCAAAATCAAAATCCCGAATATGTTGCGGAACACTTCCTTCTACGTTCAAATCCAGCATTTGATTAAAATCGCAATCGTACAAATAACCGTCCCAACCGATGGAAACGGTATTCCGGCACATTACCCCTTTTGCTGCCGATGGGTTAAAGGCATTTACTAACTTGTCCATGTAGGCTTCGTAGTTGCCACTTTGAATTAAATAATCCAAAAAACGGCTGATTGGCATATTGGTAATGACATACAGTTGATTAAAATCTACATTGTAGGTACTCTTCAACTTTTGTTTAAACTCCTTTTCCAAACCCTGTTGAGGTCCGGGAAGTAACGCCCCGGTAGGATTATACACCAGATTTAAAGCCAAGTCGCTATCAGGTTTTCCATAGCCAACGTGATTGAGCATATGCAAGGCTTCAATCGACTTTTCGAATACTCCCTTTCCTCGTTGCGCATCTGTACGGATGGCGGAAAAGTGTGGCAAAGAAGAGACAACTTCAACCTTGTGTTGTTTATAAAACTCGGGCAGATCGTGGTACTTTGGATTGGCCAAAATAATGGTCAGGTTGCAGCGCACCATGATGTGTTTGCCCAATTTGGACACTTCTTCTACAAACCAACGAAAGTGAGGATTCATTTCCGGGGCTCCGCCTGTCAAATCTACCGTTTGGATATTGGTATGGCTCAAAGCCTCCAGACATTGCTCCATGGTTTCCCGGGTCATGATTTCTTTGCGGTCCGGCCCGGCATCTACATGACAATGCTTACAAGTTTGGTTGCACATTTTCCCCAGGTTCATTTGAAATATTTCAATACCCGTAGGATGAAGGGGATACAAACCAATTTTATGTAATTTCTCTTCAAACTTCGGAAACTGTTCTCCGCTTTCGTGAGGCTTATTCAATACTTTGAGCTGAATAAGTGTATCCGAAAGCTCATGATGTTGTTTCTTCAGGCTTTGCATAACATTGAATGGGTTAATTATAAGATAAACACTGACCGGGAAACGCCGATGAGACGCCCCCGGTCATCTCTTTCTGTTGACTACATCAATACTTCTTTGGCTTTGTTCATCATTTGTACACCGTGTACCAATGAAGCTCCTCCTCTAATAGCCGCTGATACATGTACGGCTTCCATCATTTGTCCCTCCGTAGCTCCTTTCTCCAGAGAACCTGTTGTATACGCATCAATACAATACGGACATTGTACTGCATGCGCCACTGCTAAAGCAATCAAGGCTTTTTCTCTTTGAGACAATTCCCCCTCTTTGAAAACATCTCCATAATAGTCAAAAAACTTCTTGGCTAATTCAGGTTGAAACTCTTTGATATCGCCAAATTTGCCTAAATCTTCGGGTTTATAATATGTTTTTTCCATGTTTCTTCAATTACTTTTTTATGAAATGAAATCACCCTACTCTCCATCCGGATTGACAAATCAAATATGCGTATACATTCATAGTCAAAATGCCGGATAAGTGCAGAGTTTCAACTCTTGTATTCTTAATTTAATAGCTTAGCTAAATTGAGTTGCATAGGAAATTGAATCAAGAATCTCGATACTTGATCGTATGCCAAAAGACTGAGAACAGCCTATTTTATATTTATAGAAAATTTGACAGGGGGGCCTCTGTAGTAGGTGTTTTTCAAATAGAAGCCGGAAGGAAAAATCAAAATTGGCAGAAGAATATATATATCGTCATTCAACAAATAGAAAAGTAGCCGTCTGACAAATTGCACATCTGCATCCGGCTCCTTCAACACTTCTTGTAAGTCTTGAAGGTTATCTGCATCTCTCTGTAAACGCAGCGCACTTAATGAAGTATTCGCTAATTGACTATAAGCAATTAAATCACTTTGCACGTGACTGGAGTTCCACCGTAACCGGGTCAACCGGTCCCGGTCAAACACTTCTTTGGTCATTCCCAAAAGATAAACCCCTCCGTCTTTTGCAGGCCCGATAACCAAACGGTCTGCGGTAACTTGCTCACAGGCTTGCCGGATATCCTCTTCCCGTAAGGACAAACAATCGTTACCAATGGCAATCACTGCTTGATACCCTAACAAAAACAATTGTTCAAAGGCATTGGCAAAGCGTTCTCCAAAGCTGTTTCCCTGTTGCCGTTTTTCATCTATGATAAAAACCTTCAAGCCTGTTTTCTCAGCTTCTTTCCGGGTTTTGCGAAGAAATGCCGTATATAATTGTAGTTGTTGTTGAAGTGATAATGCCTTGTCCAGCACTTTATACTTACTCTCTTCCCGGGGAGTCCGGCTGAAAAGCATCAGGGCAATATGGGAAGTTGAGGTGAACACGTTGTTCGTTTATCAAAGTAAAATAAAGTTGTAACAATTATACCGGTATCAAGCCCTCCTCAAAGTGGCTTTTAAAGAATAATAAAAAACCAGGGCAAAACCCAATGCCAGCATTCCATGAAAAAGCAGGAAGCCCAGGTCCTTCAGGTATATTCCGGTAACAATCCCTCCCAAAAAATAAATTCCTAACAAACCTTCTAACACATTGAGAATACTCAGCTTAGGCTTTACATAGATATTTCCTTTCCATTGGTCTTTGACAGAGGTAATATTGAACTTCGGCGTCCGGATGAACGGAGATTTAAATCCTAATAACCCTTCTAACACCGCTATGGCATTGTGTAAAGACAAGCCCATAGAAACCATCAAAAACAATGGGAAATGCTTTAGAAAATACCATGTGGTTTTGGTCGGCACCAAACGCTTGGAAGCCACCCAATAAAAGTAGGTAATGGAGAAAAAACCCAAAAGGAATACACCTCCCAAATTAATTACCCATTGCACCTCCGGATAGTGCTGTTTCACAAAGAGTATGGGAATGCTCAGAAGTGCAGCAATCAACAAAAAAACAAATACGGAACTATTCAACAAATGAAAGGTTGCATGGATTTTATTGGATAATCCTAAATGGGCTTTAAGCACCTGTCCTAGGTTTTTTCTGGCGGACTCTGCCGCACCCTTATTCCAGCGAAATTGCTGGGATTTGATGGCGGGCATCAGTACGGGTAGCTCTGCCGGAGCTACAACATCTTCCAGGTAAACAAACTTCCATCCGCATAATTGGGCACGGTAGCTCAAATCCAGGTCTTCCGTAAGTGTATCGTATTGCCAACCGCCCGAAGAGGTAATACAGGACTTTCGCCATACCCCTGCGGTTCCGTTAAAGTTGATAAAGCTTCTGGCAGCACTTCTACCCCCTTGTTCGATGGTAAAATGCGCATCCAAACCAAACGCCTGTAAAGAAGTCAGCAAAGAATAATCCTTATTTACGTGCCCCCAACGCGTTTGGACCACGCCAATATTGTCTTGGGTAAAGTGTGGAATGGTCTTTCTCAGGAAATCCTTTTCCGGGAGAAAGTCCGCATCAAAAATCGCAATAAACTCCCCTTTACAGCAGTCCAAACCATAATTCAAGGCACCGGCTTTAAAACCTACCCGTTCTTTTCTGCGAATATGTTGAATATTGAACCCCTGCTCTTGTAAAGCTTTCACTTTTTCAGCAATGATTTCTACTGTTTGATCTTCCGAATCGTCCAATACCTGTACCTCCAAGCGCTCAGTGGGATAGTCAAAATCCGCCACTGCCTCCAACAACCGCTCCACTACATACAACTCGTTGTACACTGGCAACTGTACAGTGACCCATGGCCATACTTTGAGAGTGGGTACAACTTGCTCTTTTTTCTTTTTGCGTAAAGCCTTTTGATAATACAACACCAAGTGTAATTGGCTCAAACTAAAAAAGAAGATAAAGGATAGTGAAACTATATAAATGACCAGAATACAATATACGATCATAAGTATTTGAAAATCGTCCATAAAATTTTATAACCTGCCATCACCGTGCCTTTCACCGTACCCGAAACTTTTGAAAAGCCAATCCGTTTGCGATAGTCTACCGGCACTTCAGTGCACTTTAAAGCTTTTTTAGCGGCTTTCACTTGCATTTCCACGGTCCATCCGTACGTGCGGTCCACCATGTTTAAAGCCAGCAATTGGTCCCATCGTACCGCCCGGAAAGGGCCCAAATCGGTAAATTTTACTCCATAAAACCATTTTAGCAAGGTCGTGGCCAACCAATTGCCAAATATTTGCGGAAAGGTCATCGAGCCGGATGCTCTTTGCCCCAGCTCCCTGGAGCCTATCACTAAATCATACCCTTCGTGAAGAATGGGACTGATTACCTCTGGCAATTGCTCGGGATGATCGGAATAATCCGCATCCAAAAAGACGACAATGTCAATCGGTTTATGCTGGTTGCGAAGATAGTTGATTCCTTTCAGACAGGCATTTCCATAGCCTTTTTGTTGTTCGTCCAGTACCGTTGCACCGGCCGCTTTTGCTTGCTTGGCCGTTTCGTCCGTAGAGCCATTATTCACCACAATCACTTCCTCCACCCAGCCTTTTGGAATATCGTTAATTACTTTTCCTACAGAATTCTGTTCGTTAAAAGCCGGAATGATTACTTTGATAGTTGGTTTCAATAGTATGATAATTAATTTCGTATAGTTCCGGTGTCAAAAATGAAAGATGACCCGTTAAAAGTTTTTCTCTTGAAGGTTAGTTGATAACAGATTTCTGGCTTTCAGCCAACTCTACACTATTATTCCCGATCAATACAGCTTTTCCAAAACGGCCTTCTTCACTACGTACTTCCAGGTTCAGCACCCCCCGGGGGCAAACCGAAGAACATACCCCGCATCCCACACAAGAAGAGCGAATGATATTTTGGCCCCGCTGGGCATACCAACGAACGTCAATGCCCATTTCACAATAGGTTGAACAATTCCCACAAGAAATGCACTGTCCGCCATTTGTTGTGATACGAAAACGGGATTTGAAGCGCTGCACAAAACCCAAATAAGCAGCCAACGGACATCCGAACCGGCACCAAACCCGGTTGCCCATCAATGGATAAAACCCCGTACCGACGACTCCTGAAAAGACAGATCCGATCATAAAGCCGTACGTACTTCGCAAGGTGCCAGTACTCAGGCCAAAGAGTTGATAACTTCCGGTAAAATATGTGTACAAGACTCCAAGCGTCATCAGTATGGCAAACCCCAACACCCCATGAATCATCCAGCGCTCTACTTTCCAAGCTTTTAGCGACTTATCTGATAATTGCCGGTACGGGTCACCCAGTGTTTCGGCCAATCCCCCGCAACCACATACCCAGGAGCAATACCAACGTTTTCCAAAAAAGTAAACAAACACAGGCACTCCTAAAACTATCAAAGTGACTCCCCAAGCCAGCATAAAAATTCCTATTCCCCCGGCACTGCTGAGTTGATTGATATGCCAGGCATCAAAGAAGTCATAATCCAACGGCCAGATGTTTTTAAAATCGTAATACGGTTGGTTCAAACGCACCAGAATTTCCGGAATCAAAAAGGCAAATGCCGTTTGAAAAAACATCACTGAAAAAGTCCGTAGTAACTGATAGCGACTATGCCGGTATTTGATGAGCATCCGCACACCCATTACCAAAATCGCCAAAGTATAGATATAACCATATAAAAACCACTGACTGGCCGGATTGCCACTCAACACTTCACTCAGGGGATCCACCATCACAATCCAGTTGCTCATATGCTCCGGATAGAAGTACAATACGATGTAAAATGCGATGAGATACGTCCCGGTCAATATTCCCAGCCAACCCCGGTTGGTCATGGACCGCTGAAATATGCGATTGTTTTTGATACCGGGAAGCTCTTTGGATTTGGGAAGCAAATACATCATCGCCCCCAATAGACACAACCCATAGGTGAGCCAAAGAAAAAGTACAGGATGAGATTTGACAGGCCCCTTTGCCGCTGCTTTGGTCAATGCAAACATCAAGGTTTTTATTTGATATTCGTCAAACCCTTTGGTCTTTAATACCTCGAGTTGAACTCCCTTCAATGCATTGGAAAAATCTTGCTCCAACGCCTCATTATTGGCATATTCTCTTCCATCCATCCAGCCGGCATAATCCCTCAACACTTTTTGCCGGAACACCAAGGCTTCTCCTTCTCCGGACAATGACTCTACTACTTGTGATAGATTGAACGTCAACGGAAAACTCTCGGTTTGGCTCTTTATGACTTGTGAGACTTCTTCTTGACTGATTCCGTATTGCTTCGTAAGCCGGTTATTCGTCTTGTCAAATAACTTATGTAAACCGGCTACAAAAGAAAAGCTATTTTGATACTCCTGAGTTAACAACACAGTGGCGTTTTCTTTGAGGTTAACAAAGTCCACCTCTTTGGAAAGTTGTTGTCGCAACATCTCCGGGGTAAGTTGATAGGAGGTCCAGAAAATAGAAATATTAAAAATGGCAAACCCCAAAATGAATGCAGATAAACCCAATTTTTGAATACTCATGGCTTTCTTTTTATAAATAGTCATAACAACAATCCTGTGTGATGCCATCCCGGATCAGCCCCCTCACAAAAACGGTCTGTCAAGAGTGCATATAGGCCAAAACTTGAATTCGCACCTGCTTAAACACTTCTTTTTAAGCTCCTTTACAATACTAATCAAAAGCATCAAGAGGAAGTGTCAGAGCCCTGACAATATTTTTTTTAATACTCGAAACACTTGAAAAAATTCAATAAATTTGGTAATTTCAGGTCGTTCACACCTATATGATAGACTCAATTCGCACTTTATGATATGTAATGGAATAAACCCGCGCCGCTATAGGGCATTATCTAAATTTCTTCTAGGGGTTTGGCCTGTAGTCAAAAGAACTGACCATTACTTTAATCAAAGCTTAGATCATGTTTAAAATTCTTTTTTGGCGGTAAAAATTCTCAGTGTAGGATTCTCAAAATACTGAGCTGAGGTTTCTGAAAGGGGAGGTTTTGACCCAAAGGATAAAATTTAAACATACTCTTAATCTAAATTAACCGGAAACTCATTCTAGCATACAAGTTATGGCATCTCACTTTTCCTTAATAGAGGGTAAAGGCCCCGGTAATTCTTCATGGAAAGATGTTACGGTAAAGCTGAATCAAGTGGTGAGTCAGGAGGCTATGCAACAGTTACTTTCTCAACAATCGGCCTTGGTGTTTGTATTAAATTATTCCACTCGTAAAATAGAGTTTGTCAATCAGGAAAAATTTTTAGGACACCGGTTAGAATATTGGGGAAAAAGTGAAAACTTTCGAAAAAAACTTCATCCGTCCTGTCAGGGCCCTTTTAAAAATTTTTGGAAACAATTACTTACTAACGGAGAGAGTAAACACTCTTTTAAAGTCAAAAACCGGAAAATGCGGTGGAAGTGGATTTCAGTACGCGCAAAAACCCTCCGTTGGAATGTAAATAACTTCCCGGAAGCATTTCTTTTTACGGTAATCAAAAATGAAGACCTCCATGTCTTTGAAGACAAGCTTAGCGAGCGTATTGCCTATTATAATGCCGTGCTGAATGCAGGTGAAACGGGTATTTTTGCTATTGATAATCAATACCGGATTTTGTTGGTGAATGATTGCCATCAAAAGTATTCACAAAGAATTTTCGGACAGCAATACAGGATTGGCACCAGTGCCTTTCGCTATATTCCCACAGGATTGAGATTAGCCGAATACAAAAAACTCCTTGATGCCGCCTTGAAAGGAGACGAAATCCAATCGGTATTCAAACTGAAAAAGCAAGACGGGCATCACTACTGGGCCGAATTTGATGTCTCTCCCATTTATCAACAAAAAATCATCATTGGCGCTTTGGTTCATGCTCAAGACGTAACCGGAAAAATAGAAAATGAGCAAAAAATCAAAGCGGCCCATACCAACCTGAAAACGATTATTAACAATACCGAAGATGCCATCTGGTCGATTGACCGCCAATTCCGGGTCATCATTGCCAATGAAACATTCTCCAAACTCTTTGAAAAATATTTTCAACGTCCGGTACATCCCGGTGACCGCATTATTGACATCATTTCCGACTCTATCAAAGACTTGTGGTTGGACAGGTATGCAATGGCCTTGGACGGAAAAAAATTTGAAGTTAAAGAAAACTATACCTTGCAAGGGAGAGTATACTATTTTTTGACCAATTTTAATCCCATCATTGACGAAAAAGGCAATGTATTAGGTTGTTGTATGTATTCCAAAGATATCACGGAAATCCATACGGCACAGGAAGCCTTAAAAGAGCACAACCAACAACTGTTGCAAGCCAATGAGCAATTGGACCGGTTTGTATACAGTGTATCACATGACTTACGGGCGCCCATTGCTTCCTCCCTGGGTTTGATCGAATTGGCCAACCTTTCCACCGAAATGGATGAACTCAGGGAGCTACTGGAGCTCCAGAAGAAAAACCTCCAAAAGATGGATAATTTTATCAGTGATATCGTGGAGTATGCGCGAAATGCACGGCAAGAATTAAAAATCCAGGAAATCAGCTTTGAGCAAACCATTCAACAACTTCTGGAGCAACTCAGCCATATGCAAGGGGTCAAGCAAATTGACAAAAAAATCGAAATTCATCAACATGGTCCGTTTTTCTCCGACCAAAACCGTTTGAATATCATTATCAGCAACTTACTTTCTAACGCCTTCAAATATTTTAACCCCTATGAAGAAGCTCCTTTTGTAAAGGTGAAAGTGTTTACCAGCCCTCAACATGCCAAACTCGAAATCAGCGATAACGGTATTGGTATTTCAGAAAAGCACCTCAACAAAATATTTGATATGTTTTACCGCGCCTCGAATGCCTGTAGCGGAACCGGTATTGGCCTTTATATTTTAAAAGAGGCTTTACAAAAGTTGAACGGCACCATACAAGTAGAATCAGAGGTAGGCTTCGGGACTACATTTGAAGTACAAATCCCCAACCATCATCATAGGCTCCATACGGAACATGATTCCCTTATCAGAGGCCGGTAGCCCCCATCACTGACCTAGTTCCTCTGCCACCGGTATTTCTTGTTGTCGGGTATAAGCTTTTTGAATCATCAAACTTAGAATAAAGGCAAACAAGGTAAGAACCGCCCCAAAGATAAATGCTTTTTGCAATGCATCGGCCAAAGCAATCCCCCCGGTTTGTACGGCTTCCCCCATAATTAAAGACATTGTTGAAACCCCGATAGCACCACCGATAGTGCGTGCAAACGAAATGGCAGCGGTAGAAGCCCCTAACTCCTTGGCTGTGGCATTTTCCTGCACGATTAACAAAGTCCCCAACATTCCGAAACCCATACCACAACCAACTACCAAGCCGACTCCCGCCAAAACATAAAGCCCCTGATGTACTAATAAAGCAAAACCCGAAAAGCCAATGAGTAAAATACTAAACCCCAGTACAATCAATTTGCTCATTCCGATTGTATGGATGAGACGGGCCCCAATCACACTGGTAATGGTCCAACCCACAATCATAGGGGTTAGCACAATTCCGGCAGTGCTGGCATCTTTATTGGCTACACTTTGCACAAATAGAGGAATATAGGCAATCGCGCCAAAAAAAGCTGCTCCTGCCAACAAGTTATTAAAAATACTAAACCGGGAAATATTGGTACGCAAACTGGTGATCGGCAACAAAGGAGAAGGGTGTTTCCATTCAAAATAAAAAGCAATTCCCATCAAGGCTAAACCTGACAATACATACCAGATGACAACCTGATCCAAACCCCAAACCAAAAGGCCCGTACCCAATGAAAACAGGATGGCCCCGGGCCAATCGATTTTCACCTTGTGCGATTCGATTTTTTCTTCCAAAAACATGTATACTAAAACCATCGCCACGATGCCAAAAGGAAGGTTCAGAAAAAATACCCAATGCCAGGAGATATGGTCTACAATCAAGCCCCCTATCATAGGTCCTACCAAACCCGAAAATCCCCAAACCCCACTGATATAGCCTTGGACTTTGGCTCTTTCGGCCAAGCCATACATCTCTCCCACCAGAGTCATGGTTAACGTCATCAGGCAGCCGGCTCCCATTCCCTGTAAAGCCCTCATGGCGATTAACCAGTACATATTATAAGCAATGCCGCAAAGCATAGAACTTACCACAAACAAGACGACACCCATTAGGTAAAGTCGCTTTCTACCGAAAATATCGCTCAATCGCCCCCACAATGGACTGGATACCGTGGAAGTCAACATATAAACGGCAAATGGGAGTGCATATAAATGTTTGCCACCCAAATCCTCAATCACTTTGGGCATAGCCGTAGCCACTACTGTTCCTTCCAAAGCACCCAAAAATATTCCAATAATTAATCCGGCTGTAGCAAAGGCTTTTTTGTTCATAAAATGGAATCTTGATTTTCTGGTGATAAAAAGAGGCTTGGGATTTTGGCAACCTGAAAAGTAACAAAGATAAAGAAAGCATTAACGATCCATAGACATTCTTCTATATATTTATCAAGGTTATTTAATTAAAATCAGGTAAGCAAAAGGAATTTTCAAAAACATTCTTTATATTCATGCTCTCACAGAAATTTAGAACAATGTTTATCAGCACCTCAACCCTTGTGTTTTAAAACACATCCGTCTCTCATTCAATCCTCAACAATTAAGCATTGAGTTGTTTTTTGTATCTCAATGATGCTGAAGTCTCGTTTTCAAGACTTTGAATATTTCATTTCCTAATCAAAAGAGATCTTATTTCACGGGTATCTTTTGAGGGATTCACTGCAATTTTTTCCATAGATATTTTATCAAAGACAGAATTTTTCTCAACATGTCGAAGAAAACTACCAGACGCTTTTCTCACCAATATGTCCTGTCCTTTCTCAAAAAAGCTTTAAACGAGGGAGGGGATCACGATTTTACTTCGGGAAATATTAATCGTGCCCTACTGTTATTATCCATTCCTATGGTGCTGGAAATGGTGATGGAATCCTTATTTGCCGTAGTAGATGTCTATTTTGTCGCCAAAGTGAGTGTAACGGCTGTGGCCACCGTTGGCCTGACCGAATCTGTTTTGATGGTGGTGTATTCCATTGCCATCGGGATCAGCATGGCGGCTACAGCCATGGTCTCCAGACGGATCGGGGAAAAGAAACCGGAGGCCGCTTCCAAAGTCGCCTTTCAAGCCATACTTCTCGCTATCGCCAGTTCTGTAGTCCTAGGAGTCATAGGACTGATATATGCCAAAGATATACTTCGAATGATGGGGGGATCGGAAGAGTTGATTGCCGAAGGAGTCAATTATACCCGCATTTTGATGGGCGGAAACATGACCATCATGCTGTTATTTCTGATCAATGGTATTTTCCGGGGTGCCGGAGATGCACTTCTGGCCATGATTGCGCTCTGGGTAGCCAATGGACTCAATCTCATCCTGGACCCTTTGTTTATTTTCGGATGGGGGCCGGTTCCGGCTATGGGAGTCAGTGGTGCCGCTGTAGCCACTACCATCGGCCGTGGGGTAGGTGTATTGCTCCAATTTTATATTCTGTTTCGAAAAGGGAACACCATACGTCTCTGTAAAGAAGTCATATCCGTTCACTGGAATACTATTCGCTCCCTGATGAAAATCAGCCTGGGAGGAATGGGGCAATTCCTGATCGAATCGGCCAGTTGGATCTTCTTGATCCGGATTATTTCCATTTTTGGAGACCAAGCATTGGCCGGCTATACCATATCATTCCGGATTATCGTATTTACAATATTGCCCTCTTGGGGTATTGCAAATGCCGCGGCCACTCTGGTAGGTCAAAATCTGGGAGCAGGAAAACCCGACCGTGCCGAAAAGTCCGTATGGCGCTCGGCATTTTATAACATGATCTTTTTGGCTTTTATATCATTGGTTTTTATCTATTGGGCACAGGAATTTGTCTCACTGTTTACCCACGATGCCGTGGTAATTCAGTATGGCATACAAAGCTTACGGATCATCTGCTTGGGATATGCCTTCTTTGCTTACGGAATGGTGATCAGCCAATCGTTCAATGGAGCCGGAGACACACGCACTCCTACCTTGATCAACTTTTTCTGTTGTTGGCTGTTTCAAATTCCGCTAGCCTATCTGATGGCCGTTACCTTTGATATGGGCCCTAAAGGGGTATTTATATCCATTGCCATTTCTTTGTCAATTTTGGCTCTGTTGAGTATTACACTTTTCAAAAGAGGCAAATGGAAAGAAATGAAAGTATAAGATAATGAAGAGGGACAGTATCTTTCCATGAGATATTAATTGGTCTTCCTGTTTACTGTCCTTTCTTCTGTTCTTCTGCTTCTATCCCTCAACCCTTCTCCCCTTCATCCTTAGTTTAAGGTGTGATCGTGATGGAACATGCCTATATTTGCAACATATTTATTATTGATAGTTCAAAATTCGAAGAGACGTGTTACATCTGAAACTTCCTACTGACCCTCGCTGGGTAAATGTCGCTGAGAAAGATATTGAAGAAATTTTGGTAGATCATGCTTATTGTGAGCAGAAAGCCGCATCCAGTTGTATTTCCCTGATCGTTTTATATCCTGACAAAGAAAAACTGGTGGAAACCCTCACTCCCATTGTCGCTGAGGAATGGAGCCATTTTGAACGCGTGCTGGACGAACTCAAAAAGCGGGGATTGGGCTTAGGCCGCATGCGGAAAGACGAATATGTCAATAAGTTATTGAAATTACAAAGAAAAGGCCAAGGCCATGAAAATCAATTGACGGATAAATTGTTGATTTGTGCCTTGATTGAAGCGAGAAGTTGTGAAAGGTTTAAGTTATTGTGGCAAAACCTGGACGATGAAAACCTGCAAAAATTTTATTATGAATTGATGGTTTCCGAGGCCGGTCATTATACTACTTTCATTGAATTGGCCCGTCACTACCAAGACCGGGAAATTGTAGACCAACGCTGGCAGGAAATCTTGAAAGAAGAGGCCGAAATTATCAATAACCTGGGGTATCGTGAAGGCAGAATGCACTAAAAAAGGTTGAAGGATTGAGGGATTGAAGGATTGAAGGGTTGAAGGAAGAAGGGTTGGGATGTTCATAAAACATAATGCACCGGATGGTTTTTAGCTATGTTTCGTTCAATGGAAATCATAGACTCATTTTCCATCCGGTGGTTTGGTCAACAGAATCAGTTCTCTATGGCAATCGGACTAACCGGTAACGTTCCGTTTGCTTCAGTTTTGCCAACAAGTAAACGGGCCATCGCCTTCACGTTGGAAATATTAGAACCCATCGCACTTACATACGCATCAGGACTCACCAGGTATGCATCATAGGGATCTTTCAAAGCCACATTAATGACAGGAGCACCGTTTTGTTCTTGTACAAATGACAGTCGGTTGCGCTGCTCTTCCAGATCAAGCGACTTTCCGGGAAAGGGATAGTTTTCACTGACACAAATGACTACATTCTTCTCAGGAAGAGCCTCATCATAGCTGTACTCCGATACCTGAAAGCCTTCTTCTTTCAGGGCGGTCACAAAGTCGGTATAAGCCGTGTAGTAATTAGGACCAATGCCCTCCGAGATTTTCACAATACTTTCCACATCTTCTTTGGTGAGTCTGACAACTGAAATTTCCGAATCAGGTTTTAATGGCAATAAAGACTGATTGTCATAAGCTATATGCAAAGCTGCTTCGGCAACTTTTATGGCCGCTTCTTTATTTTCAGGACTACCGACTATCGAAGCAGCAACTTCTACATCCACCGGTATTTTTTGAGCCAACTGGTATTTTTCTTTTAAAGTAACAATACGGTTATACGCTTCATCCAAACGTTCCATGGAAATTTCACCATTCAGCACTGCCTGTTCTACCCGGTCAATCATTCTGTGTTGTGATTTAACATAGTCTCCCACATCTTCGCCATAGCGTTCTTCCGCCAACATGATCATATCCGCTCCGGCCAATATCGCAGCTACAGCGGCTTCCGCCGGATCATAATTTTTTTGAATGGCTCCCATATTGAAAGAATCGGTGATGATTACTCCTTTAAAACCTAATTTTTTTCGGAGGTAACCATTCAAAATTTCAGGAGACAAGGTAGCCGGATTTTCGGTATCCAGTGAGTCGTAAATAATATGAGCCGTCATGACAATCTCAACCCCTGCCTCTACCGCTGCCTTAAAAGGCGCTAAATCGATAGACTCAATTTCATGCAATGACCTGTCAACATGAGGGATACCGCTGTGTGAATCGGAATGTGTATTTCCATGACCGGGAAAGTGTTTGGCGGTGGAAATAATACCATTACGTTGAAGACTGCTAACTGAGGCTTTTACCCGGTCGGTTACCTTTTGTACATCTTCCCCAAAAGAACGCGTGCCAATGATAGGGTTCAAAGGGTTGGAATTGACATCGGCCACTGGGGATAAATTACAAAAAACACCTACTGCTGCCAGTTCTTGTGAAAAGATTGAATACATCTTCTCCGTATTTTCCACAGGAGCTGCCCCTAATGCCATATTGCCTGGTCCGGTAGTAGAATAAGGTACCATAATTCCCCAAGCCCCTTCCTGATCAGCGGCTGTCAACAGGGGTTGTTGAGAAATCCCTTCCACAGCTGCTGCTTGTAAAGTGTTAAGAAGTTTGGCTGTTTGTGTAGGTTCTTTCAGGTTATCATTACTCAGATACAGTCCGCCAATGCCTCTCTCCCGGACAAAAGGCAACACAACATCCGCTTCAGAACCGGTAAAAGCCAATAGAAACAGTTGACCGACTTTTTTCTTTACCTCAGTCTGATCCAGTTGTGTAGTTTGGGTGCAGGAAGTAGGTAACAGTAAGGTGCTGATGAGCAATCCTAACAGACAAAAAATAGTTGTTTTTTTCATTTGACGATTGTGAATTGAGGTTTATAAAAATTAGATATAGTATTCGTAAAAACTCATATCTATCAATACTGAAAGACATAAATGGGGGAAGTGCATTCCATACATACTGACTATCAATGAGGGCGCATATTTGGCAACATCCATATCAAGTACTCCTCAACAATCATTCACCAAGGCCGGCCATTGGAACAGTATATGCCCAATTGGGAATAAAGAATCAGAAAATGTACGGTGTTGTTTGGTCAAAATAGAGAATACAGATACAGTGTTTTGTCAGTCAGATCACATGAATCTGAACCTTCAAACTGTCTCTACTTTTAATTGAAGTATGGTGGTTGAGTGTGGCTATCGTATCAGATCAATCGGTCTGCATTTTTTTCAAGCCCTAATCTAACCTTTTATAGGCATATTAAAAAGCTTTGAAATTATAAATCATCTCAAAGTCTCCTACACCTATTTTTAGCAGGAGTATATGTGGAAGTATCTGGGTATGGGGATTATCACTCAAAGGATGAAATTTAAATATACTCTCCGTAACTTTGCTTGTTAAGAAAATTATTACTGATGATTTTTTCTGCTGCCTCCAGATGATTGATGCTTGGAAAACCATAAGGACGGATGATGTTGAGACTTTCAGGCGCAAAGCCTTACACTGGGCTTCCGGGTTTGAAGTGTGCACTTACTTAGATTCAAACGGTATTGCATATCCTCAACAAGCCTTTGAAAATTTATTGGCAGTCGGAACAAAAGCTATCTGCCTGTTTGACAATGGACAGACCTTTTACCGTTTACAGCAGTTTTATCAGCAACAAAAAGACTGGATATTCGGACATTTTACTTACGATCTCAAAAATGAAACAGAGGCACTTCACAGTCAAAACCCCAACCGGGTTAACTTCCCCGATGCTTTCTTCTACGTTCCGGAATACCTGATCCGCTTTTCCAAAAACGCTGTTCACCTTTATCCTTCTGAAAAAGCCAATGAACTTCTGGATCAAATTCAAAACACAAATATTTGTCCGGTAGAAATCCCCCCTCCTACCCTACAACAGCGGACTTCCTATGAAAAATACATCCGTTCTGTCAATGCCATTAAAGAGCATATCATCGAGGGCGATATTTACGAATTGAATTATTGTATTGAGTTTTTTGCCGAAAATTCCGATGCCGACCCTCTGTTTTTGTACGAGCGACTCAATGCCGTTTCTCCTACCCCTTTCAGTACCTTTCACAAGGTGATTGACAAATACTTGCTTTGTGCTTCACCGGAACGGTTTATCAAAAAGACAGACCAACAATTGATTTCCCAGCCCATTAAAGGCACTATTAAACGAGGACAAAACCCGGAAGAAGACCAAGCCCTGCAACTACAACTCCGGCAGGATGAAAAGGAAATTGCAGAAAATATGATGATTGTGGACCTGGTACGCAACGATTTGGCCCGTAGTTGTGAATTTGGCTCGGTGAAAGTACCCGAACTGTTTGGCATTTATGCCTTCCGTCAGGTTCATCAAATGATTTCCACTGTCACCGGGACTTTGCGCAAAGAAGTTCCGTTTACACAGGCCATCCGCAATGCTTTTCCAATGGGTAGTATGACCGGAGCTCCCAAAATACGGGCCATGGAATTGATAGAAAGGTATGAAGATTGCCAACGAGGCTTGTATTCCGGCTCCGTTGGCTACATAACCCCAGAAGGTGATTTTGATTTCAATGTGGTTATCCGTAGCATACTCTACAACCAGGCCTCCCGCTATTTATCCTTTCAGATTGGCAGTGCCATCACCTATGATGCCCTCGCAGAAAAGGAATATCAGGAATGCGTATTAAAAGCCCAGGGTATTTTAAAAGCCTTAGGGGTAGACAGACTACCTTCCCAGTAAACCTCATTGAATTTTATTCCGCATTTCTTTTAATAAAGTATCTTGGTCCATCAAACCCGGATACTCCTCGTAGTTAAGTCCTGTTCTCAAGATATATTGAGTTACTAGCTCCTTCACCGCTTGTTGTAATTCTTGGGCTTTATAGGGTTTTTCCAAATAGTGATCAATTCCGGCATTATTAATTGCCCGGATCGTATCCTGATGAGTAGCCAACCCTGTCAACAAGATCTTTTTGATATGCCGGAAACGATGTTCCTGATTAATTTCAGTCAAAAACTCCACTCCGTTTTTTCCAGGCATAATATGATCACTGATCAGTAAGGCAATGGCTTTTCCCTCGGCATCCAGTTCTTCCATTAATTCCATCGCTTCATCGGCTGACTCGCATTCTTCTATCAGGCAATAAGGTTCAAATACATTTAAATCAGAGGCAATGGCAGACAAAACCTCACGCTGATCATCAATACATATGATAGTTAGCTTTTTCATTTTACTTTCAGAGATATATACATTATAGAATAAAATCAATTACATTTTTTCCGGCTTACACATTGCCAATTAAGCCACTGGTAGTATCACGGTAAAAGTAGTTTTCCCGGGCTTGGTTTGCACGTGAATACTTCCTTCATAACTACTCACCAATCTTTGCACAATGGACAAACCCAAGCCCAATCCAAAATTCAACCCTTGAACTTTAGTCGTTACGTTAGGTTGAAATATTTTAGGTAAAATACTTTCGGGAATGCCCGGACCATTATCGGTTATCTGCACCTCCACTTTCTCTTTTTTCACGGATGTTTTGATTAGCAATAAAGGATCGGGTGTATTAGCTTGTAACATGCTCTCACAGGCATTTTTTATCAAGTTTGTCCAAATTTGCACCAGCTCACCGTTATTTGCATAAATCCCGGGCAGTGCCGCCAGTTTTAATTCCAAGGAGACTTTTCTTAACAAACTTCTCAATAAAGCATTAGATTCGTTGATCGTTTCATTGAGGTCCACTCCTTGTACCCTTTCAGAGCGATTGGCTCCCAGTTGTTTTACAGATTTGACTACATGGGTCGCCTGAGTTGCCGCAAAGGACATGTCATACAAAGCCAAACCCAACTCCCAATAGTTTACCATTTGTTCGGCTGCTTTGGGCAGATCTGATTTATACGATTGTAAGACCTGATCATCCAACCCCGCCTTGGCTAATCTTTTTGCTAAAGCAGGAAACAAATGAAACTTTTCCTGAAGGAATTTTCCCCTCTGCCTTACTTCGGATGAGGAGAGAAACTGCCCTTTTTCCAGGCCTTGTACAAAGAAATCATTCCATTCAGGCCGAACGGCTTTTACCAACTTTCCTATTTCTTCGGCCAGCCACTCTGTTTTCCGTTGAATCACGACCATAGAATTATTCAATTCATGCGCAATCCCGGCTGCCATCTGGCCCAAGGTTGCCATCTTATCGGTTTGCAGCAGCTTTTTAAGCGCCCTTTCTTTTTCCGTTGCTATTTTATGAGCCAAATAATTGCGGTAAGCCAATTCACTGACAATTATTTTAATAAAGTCTTCATACACTTCCGGCTGAGCTACTTTTAGCTGAGCTGCTTCTTGTAATGTGATATACGCCAAACTACAATTTTCCTCGGCCCGGATATGGGCAAAACTTTGAAACTTGCCTGTAAAAAAACTATACACTCCCACAAACCTTCCGGGCCATAAACGGAATAACTCCATGGGTTTCTCCTCTTCACCTTGCACATAGCCCACCACATGCCCCTCCAGGATTAAAAACAGTTTATCATTTTCCTGGGATTGCTGTAGAATCGTTTCTCCCTTTTTGAACCGGATTTGTTGTGAGGGTTTATCAAAATACCTTTTCCGGATTTGTTCAATATCTATATTGGCTTTGATAGATTGTTCGATATTGGAATTTGGCATAACATATTCTTTAGATAAAAAAAGAAATTAAACTACCGCCTTTTCATACAAGCTTCAATTTTTCCCGGTCATATTCTTAATGAAAAAACTGCACGGTATTCAGCAAATACATCAAGCCGAAAATCAAAAAGAGGCCGATAATTCCCAAGCTAATTCCTGTTTTGGTCAAATCTTTGGAAGCCAAGAGTCCCGTACCATGGGCCAAGGCATTCGGAGGAGTACTTACGGGCAAAGACATTCCCAAAGAACAAGACATGGTTACACTTAAAATCAGCATCATCACCCCTCCCAAAGGCACCAAACTTTGCAAAGAGGTACCCAAAGCCGCAACGATGGGTAATAATAAGTTGGCCGTAGCGGTATTGGACATAAAGTTGGCCATCAATGTGGCCAACAAGGCGGTGCCCACAATAATGACAAAAGGAGAAAACTCTTCGAAGGGGATATTCTGTATAATATTAACCGCCAGGCCACTTTTGTCAAGAGCCAGGCCCAAGGCAATTCCTCCGGATACCAACCACAATACGTCCCAACTGATATTTTTCAAATCTTCTTTGGTGATAATACCGGTTGCGGAAAATACGCCCACAGGGATCATAGCCACTATATAAGAATTCATTCCATGTAGAAAATCCGTCAACCAAAGCAGTACGGTTCCGGCAAAAGTTGCATAAACAATTTTAGCTTTGGCACTTTTTAAAAACTTCCCTTTGATATTCAAATTGAGAGAAGGCGTTTGTGTAGGATACAGCTTCCATAAAAGCACCCAGGCAATACCCAGCAAAATAAGCACATAGGGAAAAGCAAAAGTCATCCACTTACCAAAACTTATACTATGCTCTCCAGTCAAATACTTGAGTGCTACGGCATTAGGAGGCGTACCGATGGGAGTAGCAATCCCCCCTATGTTGGCAGCTACCGGAATACACAACACGAATGCTATCTTTCCCCGGTCACCCTCGTCAAACACCGCCAGTACGGGCGCCAACAATGATAGCATCATAGCAGTGGTAGCGGTATTGCTCATAAACATAGAAAACACTGCAGTAATCCCCATCAGTCCCATCATCACCCAAGCCGGCTTTTTACCAAAGGGCCTCAACATTACCCGGGCCAGGTTCTGATCCAGGCGGTATTTTGTAGCGGCCATTGCCAGAAAAAAGCCGCCTAAAAAAAGGAGGATAATTGGAGACGCAAAGGTAGCCATAATGGCTTTATAGCTCAGGAGCTCACCCAATGGCGCTGCACCTTGACTGACAAATGACACAAAGCCTTTGTCGGATACCATGATCAGTTCCAGTAATATAATCAAAAGAGATGTGGCATAAATAGGAATCGGCTCCAATATCCAGAATAAAGTAGCCATCACAAAAATGGCAATCACCCGCTGTTCTACCAAGGTGATTTTGTCCAATGGAATGGCTTCCGGCGGAAGCATTAGGATGAATAAGGGAGTAATACAAGAAATAGCAAGTTTGACATATGTTTTCATGACGAAAATCATTAATTTATACTTGGTTTGGTAAGTGCGAAATAAGTCCATATTCGCTTATTTCGCAGGTGAAGGTAGAACGCATTTTTTTATTTTCAAACCAAAAAAATGAAACATTTTTCATTGCTAACTCCCCGTATCCGCACCTTAAACTCCTTGTATGCATGCCTTTCAATCATTTTAATACAAGGTATTTATAATCAAATACTTGCACAGGAAAACAACAGTATAGGAAACCAGAAATTCAGAATCAATCTAAATTCAAACAATACCCATTATATAGGTTTTGCTTTTGTGGGACAATTATGGGTCAGGTATACGGAAAACAACCCGGGCTCTACCCTTAACGGCGAACCTCAATCGAACAATTTTGACATTTCTTTAAGAAGGTACCGGTTGGTAGCCAGCGGACAAATCACCGATCAATTGTACTTCTTTACCCAAATCGGACAAAACAATGCTAAAGCCAGTACCGGAAGAGGCGTGGAAGTTCAGTTATTAGATGCCTTATTGGAATATAAGCTCTCTGATTTTCTTATTCTTGGCGGGGGAAAAACCGCCATTAGCGGCCCTTCCCGCTATGCCGCACCCAGCTCCAGTAAACCTTTAGGATACGATATTCCTTTTGCCGGTACGACTACGCTCAACCAATTGGATGACCTTCTTCGAAAATACAGCCTCTATGCCAAGGGCCAAATCGGACAATTGGATTACCGGTTGGTCCTGAGTAACCCTGTGATAGGCTTTAAAAACAAACCTCCGACTACACAAGTAGCTTTTGCCTATAATGCTCCCCGCCTCCAAAGTTCAGGATATTTTAAATGGCAATTTTTAGAAAAGGAAAGTAACAGGGGAACCTATCATGTAGGGACTTATTTGGGAAAGAAAAAAGTTTTTAACCTGGGAGCGGGTTTTTTATACCAACCCAAAGCCATGTGGGCCCTCACAACCTCCCAAGATACCAGTTATTACGAGCTCAAACATTGGGCGGTGGATCTTTTTTACGATGCTCCGATCCATTCGCCGGAAGGTGCGGTAATTACGTTGTACTCCGGTTTTTACCAACATAACTATGGTCCGGGATATATCCGGAATATCGGAGCCAACAATTCGGCGACCGGGAGCCTCGACTCAAAAAGCTCTTTGAACGGTGCCGGGAATGCCTATCCGGTATTGGGCACCGGACATGTATGGCATTCACAGGTCGGATATATTTTACCTAAAAACCTCACAGGTTCTTTGAAAGGCCGCTTACAACCTTACGCCTATTTCTTATGGAGTGATTTTGAGGCCTTGGAAGACAAAGTATTCTCATACGACCTGGGAATGAACTGGCTGCTTCACGAACATATGGTCAAACTTACGTTGAATTACCAAAGCAGACCCATTTTTTTTGCATCGGAAAAGGGAAACATACAGGAGCAATACAAAGGAATGTTTGTCATGCAACTGCATCTGCGGGTAGAGTGATATTCCCTATCAAAACATGCTTAAATAGCAGAAAACAAGCATTTTTATTGCTTTCTCCCTCAGAGGATGCGATAGGTTTATGTCTATTCTTCACAGTTGATATTGTTTGTATAGTAGAATGGTGAATGTAGTTAAGGCTTCCGTAGGATGTGATGAAAACCTTTCATCATACCCCCTTCGGGGACATTGTTATGAAAACTTGTGTTGTACTATTAAGATTCATCAGGATATTTTTAACAACTTCTTAACAACCCGCCTAATAAGTCCTTTAGCTTTATCAAAACACAAAATAACTATCCGTTTTAGTAAAGCAGCTTTTTAGACTTTACTGAATTCATTCTCATTCACCAATCACCTACTCTATGTACGCGCTAAAAAACCTTGTTGTCGCCTTAGATCTCAGTAAACTGGATGAAACGTTACTTCAGTACACTTTCCAACTTTCAACGATTATCAACACCGGAAAGATTATTTTGGTACACGTGGCCAAGCCAGACAGCCTGAAAAAAGCGGTTAATACCCATGGCATACTGGTACACCAAAAGGAAAAGCTCCTCCAGGTTTTACAAGAGAAAATAGAACCGTTTCGATCGGAACCCTCCTTTGAGGAAATTCTCATTCAGGTAAAAGCCGGGGAACCGGCAGCCAAAATCTTAGAAGTAGCATACGAACACAAAGCGGATTTGATCATCACAGGACGTAAAAACTTGTCGGAAGGTAAGGGGCACACGCCTAAAAAACTGATTCGTAAAGCATTGTGTTCCGTATTATGTCTTCCGGAAAATGCTACGGCTAATTTCTCCAAAGTATTAATCCCGGTGGATTTTTCATCCGAGTCCAAGTTGGCATTGGAAGGCGCCTTACCCTTTGCCCGGAAAACCGGAATGCAAATAGAGTGTTTGCATATCTATACCGTTCCTCATGGTTATCATACTTGTGGTAAAACACAGGAGGAATTTGCGAAAATTATGCATAAAAATGCAGAAAGGAGATACAAGTGCTTTATTAAAGACTTAGACCTCAAAGGCATCGATATTTCCTGCCGTTACCAGTTAGATCCCGGACACAAAGGCCCAAAAATCATCTTTAATATTGCCTTGGTAGAAGGGGCTGATTTAATCATGATGAGCTCAAAAGGCCGCACGGGTATGGCAGCTGCATTTTTGGAAAGCACTTCCGAAAAATTATTCCATTACAACTTTGGAGTCCCAACCCTAGTATTTAAAAACAAAGAACATAATCTTACATTCTTTGAAGCGATTTTGAAAATTTAATTATTTTCGCTTTCATATCAGGTGGTAGGCATCTGAAATACAATGAAAAGCTTGTTTGGTGCCTTTGTTCTTTCACACACCTTCTGTTCCTGAAAATAACACTTAAAACAACAAAATGGAAGTGCTTTTTACCTCAGCAGGACTCATCAGTCTGCTTACCCTTACTGCCCTTGAAATCGTATTAGGGATTGACAATGTGATTTTCATCTCTATTGTCAGCAATAAACTACCCGCTCATCAAAAAGACAAAGCCCGTACCCTGGGAATTTTAATCGCTCTGGTAGTACGTGTTGCCTTGCTTTTTGGGATTACCTGGATCATTGGTTTAAAAGAACCTTTATTTTCTTTAGGTTTTCTGGAAGGTTTAAACATGGACCCACACTTCAGTGGCCGCGACCTGATCTTACTGGGAGGAGGCTTATTCTTAATTGCCAAAAGTACCGCCGAAATCCACGATAAGCTGGAAGGCCATGAAGAAGGTGGAGCCGCCAAAACGGTGGGACTTACCCTATGGAAAGCAATCGTTCAAATTGTATTGATTGATATTGTATTCTCTTTCGATTCCATTTTGACTGCGGTAGGCCTGGTACAAGAAATTTTGATCATGATCATCGCTGTGGTTATTGCCTTGATCGTCATGTTGGTTTTCTCAAAGGGTATTGCCGATTTTGTGGAAAACCATCCTACCATCAAGATGCTGGCCCTTTCCTTTTTAGTACTTATCGGATTCTTATTAGTGGTAGAAGCCTTTGATGTGCATGTACCGAAAGGGTATATCTATTTCTCTATGGCGTTTGCCCTATTGGTAGAATTATTAAACTTGCGGATGCGAAAGAAAACAATCAAAACACAATTGACGCATCCGGAAACGGAAAAAGTAAAAGTCGATCAATAATAATCTCAATACATTTCCTACCCTCCAAAGGTTATGATTCGTTGAAAGTAGCCGAATCGATAATTTTTGGAGGGTTTATCTTTTTTTGCCCTCCCCTCTTTATCTACTTTCCGCTTTCTTTAAAGATTTTCCTACAAGCCATTGAAGAAGAGCGGATTGTTAAGTATTATTACTTGGTAGAATCAACTTTGAATACTTTGCATCAGACATTAAAAATATTCCAAAAACGGCTCACCAACCTCAGTACCAAAAACAAATCCCTGTTGCTTTTGCGCCTTATCAAGAGCCAGTTTGTCGACTTATTGGATTTTGATTACCTCAACCATCAGCCTGCCTTTTCATTGATCGAACAGTTGATAGCCGGCAAAGCCAGTATTCCCTTATTGCCCGTATTGGACAGTAGAGATAATAAGTCCAATACCATCAGCGCCAGACTCCAGAAAATCTTCCGCACCGACAAGTTTATCTTTGAAGAAAGCGGCTCCAAAGATTTATATATAGGCTATCCTTTTGTCAGAGGCAAAATGATGGACGATACGTTGGTGCGTTGCCCTTTGTTATTTTTTCCCGTATCCTTAGAAAGCTATCAAGGTAATTGGCTTTTGAAAAGAAGGGAAGATGTAAATATTACCTTTAACAAAACGCTGTTGCTGGCCTATTCCCACTACAACGGAATCCTGTTTAAGGACGATTTTTTGGACACGGACTTTAATGAATATTCCAAAGAAAGCCGGGAGTTCAGAACCCAACTTTATCAACTTCTCCAACAAAGTCCTTTTGAAATTCACTTTAACCAAGAAACCTTTGAAGATAAACTCAGCCCTTTCCGTACTTACACCAAGCCGGAATTTGAACAACAACACTATACAGGCGAGTTAAAAGTGTACCCGGAAGCCGTACTGGGCATATTTCCTCAATCTTCCTCTTATTTGGTCCCTGACTTTGACGAGTTAATTCTCAATGAAAAAGTAAAAGACCTGGAAGAATTTTTCGTCCCTTCAGACACCTTACATCAAGACAGGCCATTACACAAAACCGTCACTTCCAAAGCATCCAAGGAAGAAGAACTATTCACCCCCTTTTCCTTGGACGCGTCTCAGGAAAGGGCTATTAAAGCGGTCAAAGGAGGAAACTCCATTGTAGTGCAAGGTCCTCCCGGCAGCGGAAAATCCCAACTCATTTGCAACCTTATTTGTGACAACATTGCTCATGGAAAAAATGTATTGGTTGTTTGCCAGAAACGGGCTGCGTTAGATGTAGTCTATCAAAGACTGAAGGTAGTTGGCTTAGAGACTTCCTCTGCTTTGCTTCATGATTTTAAAGAAGACCGTAAACCCCTTTACCAAAAAATAAAAGCCCAAATAGAAAATTTGGAATACTACCAGTCTGAAAACAATAGCCTGGACGCCATCTATTTGGAACGCAACTTTATTAAATTAAGTAGGGAAATAGACCAAGCCACAGAGGAACTGGAGGAATTTAAAGCAGCTTTGTATGACACCCGTGACTGTGGCCTTTCAGCCAAAGAATTATACCTGACCAGCAATATTCACGAGCCTTATATCAACTTACGGAGAGAATACAATCATTTTCATTTCAGCAATCACAGTCACTTTCTCAACCGGGTCAAGTCCTACCTGAATTATGCGCAAAAAGTAGCCTACCCCAGCCACCCATGGTACGAACGCCACTCCTTTGAAAACTTCGGTGTGGAAGACCAAGCCCTTCTTAAAAAATTCATTCATTTGGTGTATCCCTCTTTTCACCAAGTACAAGAAAGGTTAAAGGAGTTGATTCAAATGGAAATCACATTGGACGAATGTGAATGGATGGCCAATATGGAAGAGGATTTCAGGAAAATGACAGAAATTCTGCATGATGCGCAAACGTTTGAGTATTTCAAACGCTGTATCCGTTCGCCCAAAGCAGATTATCATTGGCTGTCCAATTTTAAAAGAACGCTGATCAATTCCTTTGGCTCCGAAGGGGTGGAAACGTCTTTTGACAAACATGATCTGTCTCATGTACAAGGTGTATTATTGGAAGCCCAAGACGCCAAAAAAAGTTGGTATAAATGGTTTACCTGGAAGTTAATTTCCAAAAACAATAAACTGCTGCAACACCTGCTCCATAAAAACCAACTGCATCAACACCCTCAGGCTTTGGATATATTGGTCCAACGCCTTGATAACCGGATGAATCTGGAACATAATATCAGTCAACTCTCAGAACAAGATTGGTTGACGGACATACCGGAGGATTATGAAAAGGATAGTTTTGTCACATGGTTAAAAACCTATCTGAGGGCATTGACAGCCAAAGAAATATATAAAAAACTACGCAATGGCATTAAATACTTGGATATAGAACGCTTAAGTCTTGAAGATTTCCAGTACAAAATCAATACATTACTTCATGAGGTAAAAAAGATCAGTGCTTTAAAAAGACAATGGGTACAATACCTCACTACCAAGCAAATCAATCAACTCACAAAAGAAGAACAATATACGGAACGGCTGTTAAAAACCCTGGACAAAGACTTTGACGTATTGTGTGAATTTGACCGGTTAAACTCTTCTTTATTAAGTTTGGAAAAAGAGGTCATTTTCAAATTACACGAAGAAATAGGCCAATGGGATTCGGAACAATTTGTAAAGCTTTTTGATAACAGTATTCGAGTCAATTGGATCCATCATCTGGAGGCTAAAAACCCCATTCTGCGTTCAGTATCATCGGATAAATTGCAACTTATAGAAGAGCAGTTGCAACAGTCAATCCGGAAAAAACAAGCACTTTGTAAGCAAATCGTGCTCATGAAAGCCCGGGAGCGCACCTATCACGATATAGAGTACAACCGCTTAAATAACCGGGTCACCTACCGGGACTTGCATCATCAAACCAATAAAAAACGGAATATCTGGCCCATCCGGAAAGTAATCCAACAGTTTTCACATGAGTTGTTGGAACTGATCCCATGTTGGCTGGCTTCCCCTGAAACGGTTTCCGCAGTCTTTCCCATGCAAGAGATGTTTGATGTCGTCATTTTTGATGAGGCTTCCCAGTGTTTTGCAGAGAAGGGTATTCCGGCCATGTACCGGGGGAAACAAGTGGTGATTGCCGGTGACAGCCAACAATTAGCTCCTTTTGATCTTTACCAACCCCGTTGGGAGGAAGCATTGGAAGACGACCCTGTACTGGAAATTGACTCTTTATTAGATTTAGGCGCAAGATACCTTTCTCAGATTCAACTGAACGGGCATTATCGAAGCCAGTCGTTGGATTTGATTGACTTTTCAAACCGGCATTTTTACAGCGGGCAACTTAAACTTATTCCACATTACAAGGATTTTATAGAGAATAAACCTGCGATTGACTATATCAAAATAGAAGGGGAGTGGCTACAAAACCAAAACCTCCCGGAAGCGCACAAAGTCGTAGACCTTGTGGAACAATTACTTCAAGATGAAATTTACAACATCGGTATTATCACTTTCAACTTCAAACAACAAGAACTTATCCGCGATATCCTGGAAGAGCGAGAGCTTAACTACCCGGAAGAACTGTTTATTAAAAACATAGAAAACGTACAAGGAGATGAACGGGATGTAATTCTTTTCTCCATAGGTTACGGCCCCAACAAAGCGGGAAAAGTCAATGTACAATTTGGTTCTTTAAATCAAGAAAAAGGAGAAAACCGCCTCAATGTAGCCATCACCCGGGCCCGCAAAAAAATTATCATTGTCAGCAGTATTTTGCCAGCAATGTTAAACGTGGAAAATACCAAACACTCCGGCCCGAAACTCTTGAAAAAATACTTACACTATGCTTATGATGTAGCAGAGGGGAAGTATATCCCCAAAATTGAAGCCTATCCTTTCCATACCATTGATTGGTATCTCAAACACAAAATCAAAGAACAATTTCAACAACATTCGCAATTTGTGGATAGCTTGCCTTTTGCAGACTTGGTCACCTTTGACCAAACGTATCAAAAACTCATTTTTACGGACGATGATTTTTACTACCAAAGTACTTCTGCCAAAGAGGCACATGCCTATATTCCTCTGGCATTAAAACACAAAAATTGGTCGTATAAACGGTATTACAGCAGACAATACTGGAAACAATTTGCACAATTGGAAGACGATCTGATCAAATACATTGATGCATTCCCTTCCGAAAACCAATAGAGCAACCCGGAAAACCAACTCCGGATTGCTCTATTGGGGTAAAATCGATATCTTTTTATTATTTATTCATGAAAGTTTTCCAATGTTCCTACCATCCAGACTTTGTTATTCTTAACAGCATTCGCTTTGTTAAAATAGGGCTTTGCTTTTGCAAAATATACCTGCTTTTGGCTCACTTCCTGCAAACCCATTTTGTAATACAAACTTGCCATGGCAGACAAGCCCTCATAAAAGACCGGATCTAATTTTAAAGCGGCTTGATAATTACTTTCTGCTTTCTTCCACTTATCCAACTTTTCGTAAAGATTTCCCAACTCACAATATGCATATTTATCCCTTGGACTAAGTTGTAGCTTTTGTTCTAAGAGTTCCACTGCTTCCGGATAGTTCTCCATTTGTATATAAAGTTTGACCGAGTGGGAGATCAAGTCAAGGTTCTCCGGATGTCGTTTCCGCCCTTTCTTCAATATTTTCAACGCATGTTGTAAGCGATTTTGCTTCACTTCTTCCCGTTGCAACACATAATAAAGCCAAGCCTCATCATAAGCGTTTTTCATTAGATAATAACCATGTTTGAGAATCAAGTCGGAATTTTCAAGACGAGTCGCACAGATCATTAAATTCTCACGGGAATTGTAATGATCAGGTTGTAGCGCCAAAGCTTTTTCAAAATAACCAATGGCTTTTTCATACTCTGTCAGTTTTGCATGTTGAATGGCTGTTTGAAAGTATGTTTCAAATTTATTTTGTTGTGTTTGCCCACAAACAATCAACACAGAAAACAAAATGAAGGAGGGGACTAGCAATAGTTTTTTCATGTTTTCAATCTCAATACGGTAAATAAATTCGGAGAGATAACTTTTTAGCTACTAAGAGGTGAAAATATGCTTTCACCCAACTACACCCCGGATTTCTCACTATAAGGGCATAGGCAATCATCGCGAGTAGTTACACATATTAAAAAACTATGCCATTACGTTGAAGGCTCAGGCTTGCAGTAAGATTTCAAGAAGATTTACAGAATTGGGCAATGAAAAGAGAAGAATAGATTAGGAAAGAAAAATCCCAAAAGCCCAATTCCAACAAAATCAAGGCGCTTTGTTACATTTTATACATAAAGGCTACCCATTTAAGGGCTTTCTCACCTTTGTAAGGTTTTAGCACAACCCAATACAAGAAAAAAACGAGTTCATTGCTAGCTTTAACCCTGAAAAAACAGGCAGAAATTTGCATCAAAACATGCAATCTCGCAAAACACATTACGCAAACCTTACATCAAAAGAAGAAATGGCGAGCAACAAACAATCAAATATAGTGATTTACAGCTAGTTAGTTCTAACCATAGAAAATAAGTAAGGTTAAACTAGGAACCAACAATTAAGAAAATAAGGCGTTTTACGATAAATGATTCTCCGAAGCCACCCAAAATATTGACGCTATGAAACTCAAAAGAATACTTTGTATGATACTATCAACTTCTTTACTTACTACATTCAGTTTTGTAATGAAGTCATGTCATGACAAGCAAGATGCCGTAGCTACAAAAGAAGCCAAGGTAAAAGTGACGCAAGCCTCCCTTGCCTTTTAAACAAATGGGTACTAATCAGGCCAGCAACATTAGATTTTATCCACTATAAAAATCATCCGGTCAGATTGTTCTTTTACAAAAGGATTCATTTCATAATCTCCCAATATTTCTCTGCACTTCATCCCTGCATGTTCAAAAAATTGTTGGAATTGTTTTCTGGTAAGGGCTTTTACCCGTTCTTCAAAGCGGTAAGTACGTTCCTTCTCCCAAAAAGAAATTTCCTTCACAATTACTTCATTTTCTATTTTTCTCCGAATGTGAAATTCTATATTTTCTGAATAAATGATGGTTTCCGGTTCTAGTTGATGCCTGATCTTATATACATTTAAAAAATCAATTATCAACGTCCCTCCAGGTTTTAAGCTTTTACCAATTGCCTGTATTGCTTTTTGATGTTCTTTGTCAGAAGCAAAATAACCAAAACTGGTAAAAATATTGACCACAAAATCAAATGCCTCCCGTTTATAAACTTCCCGCATATCGTGCTTGGCAAAATGCAAGCGGTCATTGCCAAACCGTTGTGCATAAGTGATATTTTGTTCAGAGAGGTCTACTCCTTCCACATCCAGCCCTAATTGGTTTAAATAGATGGAATGACGGCCTTTGCCACAAGCCAAGTCAAGAATTTTGTGCTTTGGCGCCATGTGCAAATGATTGACCAAGTTATCCAATAGCATTCTGGCTTCTTCTTCATCCCTATGTTTATATAAGATATGATAGTAAGGTGAGTCAAACCAAGTATCAAACCATTCTTCCGTTTTTCTTTCCACTTTATTTTAGTTAATTGCTAGATCTATTTTTCATTGATTTGAGCAAAAATAAACAGTATTTATCTTGAATTGAGTAAAAAGTTAAGAGCATCTTCGAGTATTATCAAATACCTTAGCAAGAAACTAAGCCCGATAAAGCCCAAACATGCTCAATGAATACACAGGGAAATAAATTTCATCTCTACTCTTTCGAGTATATTAGCTATCTAACCGGTGTTTTCCCAAGAAAAAAACAGCAAAAAACATTGATTTTATCCTCATCTTACATGTACTGAACCATTCGTCCTGAAATTTGCACAAAGGCATTTTGCCAGGCTAACCGTAACTCTTCAGTCCATTCCGTTTGAAAGAATTCTTCTAACGTTTTCATTAACACAACTCCGAATTTTGCAAAATAAGCCTCCTCTACCCGGTAAGCATGATGCCGCTTGGCCAAAGCTTGTAAATCTTGGTCTGATTTAGCTTCTTCATGTAACTTACTGACAAGAATGGTCATAAAGTGTATAAACTTGACAGATTGCTTTTTAGAGTCATTTTTAAAGAGGTTTTGAAATTGAGGTTCCATCTCAAATAGGCTCTCATAAAAACGCTCTCCCAACTCATTTAAATGGTTTTCCACCCTAGACCAAGACTGCTGAACTAATAAAATTTCCCGTTCCGTCATACTATTGATTTTTAATAGTGGTTATTTTAATAAACTAATGTTCTGCGTATTAGGCATATCTAATCTATGAGGAAATGCATATGGGGAACAATGATTTAAAACATTTTTTGAAATTATTTTTGACAAGTTTACCTTAACCTGTAAACTTACAGTTTTGAAGAACCTCTAGAAATTTTACGCGCGTAATCATCCTTTTGACTATGAGCTTACGATGTCAATTCATATTATTTTTTGCATTTTTGGGCACTAACGGACTATTTTCATTTGTTGGTATGGCCCAAAGTAATGTAAACGATCCTTTACAAAAACCAGGGCTATGGGAAAAGTTAAAGACAAACCCACAAGATTCCCTTACATGGGCAGGTTATGTCGGAAAGCCTTGGATTGCTATGAATTCCAAAGAAAAAAACCTGGTATTTTCATGGATGGAAGAGTTAAATTCAGTTGAATTGAGTGTAGGTGAAGACGGCTCCAACTATGAAAGTAATGAGTTTTGGGGGATCAATAACTCAAATAATCAACGAGATGAAGAAAAAGAGGCTCGAGTGAGAGAAGAGCTTGAAAAAGCCAACTATATCAAACAATTGGAAAAAATCATGTTGGAAGAACCCGTCAACCTGATTGAACTCAAAGCAAATATCAATGCCAACTTCATTTTAATTGAAGATGCCTATGAGGAAGAGTTCGTAGACTTGGGGGTTGAATATAAGACATACCAAGAAGCACACCCCAAAGGAGACTATAGCCAGGCCCGGTGGGTAGAAGAAAAAAGCCAACAACTTCAATTGTTAAAAAAGAAAGAATTTGAAAAATTAAAAGCACAATTGTTTTCAGGAGAATAAACCTTTTGAAGATATCTTGCATTTCTAAAAGTGAATAAACAATGTTTTATTCACTTTTTTTATTGAGGAAACCATATATTTTCTTTAAGTCTAAGCTTGGTTAAGTCGGATGAGTTAATTTGATTACTTTGCCGGAGCTTTGTATTTTGAGAATCCATCAACATAACAACCTCTCTTTAGTTGATTGATGGCTTTTCCAAGCTACACATAAAATGTTTCAAATCATGCTGTATGCTTTACCTTTGTGTTAGTTGTATTACTTAATGAAATCAATACCTTCTATAGATCTCTCATGTTTAAAGTATTGTAATAATCTCTATTTAAGTATATTTGGATATTACAAATAAGTCAATATGCGCTATGACTTTCATTTGAATCAGAAAGCCCAAACACAATGAACCTATTACAACATCTCAATCCCAAAGTATTTCTTGTTGCTTCAGCATTGTTTTTCTGTGCAATTACCCAATCTATTGCTCAAGGAGAAAAATCCACCATCCAATTCTCCGGAATTGTAGTAGACGGGGATAATTCTTATGGTGTACCCGGAGTTCACGTGTACATTAAGCGAGCAGGTTTAGGAACTGTCACCAATGGAGTTGGCTTTTTTTCATTACCAACCCTCTCAGGGGACACTGTAACCATCAGTGCAGTAGGCTATAAAAAACAAAACATCATCATTCCGGAACGGAAAGATGCCGGTTTTACAGTATTAATAGATTTACAAACCGATACTACCTATTTGCCCGTTGTGGAAGTTTTCCCCTACGCCTCACCGGAAATTTTTAAAGAGGCCTTTTTAGCACTGGACATAAGGGACGAGCGATACGAAAACATGGAGAAAAACCTCAACCAACAAACCCTCAACGAAATGGCCAGAAGCTTACCGATGGATGGAAGTCTGAACCACCGTTACTTCATGTACAATCAAATAGACCGGGGTGCCAATCGCTTTTTCGCTCCTTCCTTCTCTATCCTCAACCCGTTTGCCTGGGCCGAATTTATCAAATCTGTCAAACGGGGAGACTTAAAGAAAAAAAATTAGGCGCTATATTTGTTTGATATTGATTTTTTTGCAGTAAATTCGAAACTGTGAGCATATACAAGTTCGTATATGCTTTCGTTATTTAAAAGGGCAAGATTCTTTGCTCGCTGATTTACAAAATTCAATTTTTTAAAATCACTTTTTTTCATAATATTATCCCGCTAAACAACTCTAATGCTACTTACATAAATGGGCTTCTTTGATTTTTTTACTAGTGACTTAGCAATAGACCTGGGAACGGCCAATACACTTATTCTTAGCAAATCAAAGATTGTAGTGGACGAACCTTCCATCATCGCGTTAGATCGTGCTACAGGAAAAGTGATAGCCATCGGTAAAAAGGCTATGCAAATGCATGAAAAAACGCATGAAAATATCAAAACCATCCGGCCTTTAAAAGATGGCGTAATTGCTGATTTCCATGCTGCAGAACAAATGATCCGGGGCATGATCAAAATGATTGACAGCGGTCGTAACCGTTTCTTCTCCCCTTCTCACCGTATGGTGATTTGTATCCCTTCCGGAATTACAGAAGTTGAGAAAAGGGCGGTACGTGACTCGGCCGAACATGCCGGGGCTAAGGAGGTCTACATGATCCCTGAACCCATCGCAGCGGCCATAGGGATTGGCATTGACATTGAACAACCCGTAGGCTCGATGATCGTGGATATTGGAGGGGGGACAACCGAAATTGCGGTTATCGCTCTTTCGGGCATAGTCTGTGATCAATCTGTCAGAACTGCCGGGGATGTCTTTAACCGGGATATCCTGGATTATATGCGAAGACAACATAACTTGTTGATTGGTGAACGTTCTGCCGAAAAAATTAAAATTGAGGTAGGGGCTGCTATTACCGACTTGGAAAGTCCTCCGGACGACTATGAAATTCGTGGAAGGGATTTGATGACAGGAATTCCGAAAATCATCAAGGTGAGTTATACCGAAATCGCTTTCGCCATTGATAAATCGATTTCAAAAATCGAAGAAGCCGTACTAAGAGCCTTGGAAATTTCTCCTCCGGAGCTTTCCGCTGATATTTATGACAACGGTATTCACCTTACAGGTGGTGGAGCCTTGTTAAGAGGATTGGATAAGCGTATTGCGATCAAAACCAAACTCCCGGTGCATGTGGCAGAAGATCCGCTTAGAGCCGTAGTACGAGGCACCGGAGAAGCCTTAAAAAATCTCGATACTTTTAAGTCGGTGCTGTTAACCTAATCTCCATTAAGAATTATACAAATGAAGTGAATTAACCTTTTTCTTTTTCCTGAAAAATGTTTCAAAAACGCCTCCTCTTTCTTACTTTTTTTCAACAATAGCTTTGGCTATTCTCTTCAAAAAGTGCCTTGATGAGCCGGTTTTGAGTCCATGTTCGGTCAAAAACCATAAGTTTAAACCACTTCTATGTATTGACAATAAAATATGCAGAATAATACTAATTTATTCTGCATATTTTATTTTTGAACATTTATCGTAAACATGCTAATTTTAATGGCTGGAAATTCGGGTTTTCCCTCGACACCAAAACAAAACTTTAAACTTCCAACCTGAATTCCGTTCTCTGAGATTTTTTTATTCCGCAAGCGTATGCATACGGGTCTCATGCAATTCAGTCTATTACTTTTTTACTTTTTTGATTCATGAATCAACTGCTGGCCTTTATATTTAAATTTCGTTTTTTTATAGTATTCCTTGCATTGGAACTGATTTGTATGTGGTTGATCTTTACACAAAATACTTATCAACGCTACGCGTTCTTATCTTCTTCCAATGCCTTAGCAGGCAATGTATTTTCCGTATCTGACAATATCTCCGGCTATTTCCACCTGACTGCCGAAAACCAAACTTTAGTAAAGGAAAATGCCCGTTTACGAAACCTCCTTTGGAGTCTCAGTCCCAACGTCAATACTGATAGTTTACGAACGGACTCTTTGGAGTATGAATTCATTCCTGCAAAAGTGGTCAATAATTCCTTTTTACAATCCAATAATTATTTAACCATCAACAAAGGACGAAAACATGGTTTAAAGCCTGGAATGGGGGTCATCAGTACTTTAGGTGTGGTAGGAAAAATCAAAGCTTGTTCTGAAAATTTCTCAACGGTGTATTCCCTACTTCACTCCAATATTATGGTTTCATCCCAACTCAAAAAAAGTAAAACATTATGTACTACTAAATGGGAAGGCACCGACTATACGGAAGCCTCGCTTTTGTATATTTCCAGGCATGTTGAAATATCCCAGGGGGATACGGTGGTCTCTTCCGGCTCCAATGCCGTATTTCCGGAAAACATCTTAATTGGGGTGGTAAATAAAGTGGATAACAACGAATCCGAAAGCTTTCAAAATATTCAGCTCAAACTTGCCACTGATTTTAGCAACTTAAGTTACGTATATGTCATTAATAATTTTTCCAGGGCTGAAAAAGATTCTTTGGAAAGCGCATCAACCAATGACTAATTTTTTTAATTGAATAATTGCATGGCTCAAACAAACCTCTTGTCTACGGCTTTTAGTTTCATTGCTTACATTATCTTACAAGTTGTCTTTTTAAAGAATGTAGCTCTATTTGATATAGCCTTTTGCTTTGTCTATATCTCTTTTATTCTCTTACTCCCCATTGACATCAACCGGTTTACTCTATTAGTGACAAGTTTTTTTGTGGGTTTGACCATTGATGTTTTTTACGATTCGTTAGGCATCCATGCAGCGGCATGTGTACTCATTGCTTATCTCAGGACTTATATCATTAATTTATTACAACCCAGCGGGGGGTACGATATGAATGCCCATCCTACTATTCAAGAATTGGGCTTCCAGTGGTTCGTCACCTATAGTTTTCTGTTGATCTTTATCCACCATTTATGCTTTTTTATTCTGGAAGCCAGCAATTTTGAGCTGATTATCCACAGTTTATCCAGAGCATTAGCCAGTTCACTCTTCACCTTAAGTGCTTTTATCATCCTTCAATTTCTTTTGTATTTTAAACGGAAAAGAGCGCTTTAAAAAAAACAAAAACCGCATCTATACCTCGTAAATCCTTTACGGACTCGGGAATTTACTTTGATACTAAACTAAAACTCAAGTATCATGAATGTAAATTCAAATATCCCCGAGCAAACCGTAATCAGTACTTTTAGAAATTTACCGGCTCAGTCAAGGCAAGTACTTTCCTTACCACTTACACAATTCATATTGTTGCAGAAGAAGGAATACTACGAAAAGCTGAGTTATACTGAAAAATGCCTGATCTCTACCGAAAGGCTCACCGAGGTATTGTACCGAAGGTTAAAAAAATACCAGATAAAAATACGTAAAGCTTCCATCCGGAATATACTTATGGCGGAGGAGCAATACTACCTTACCTTATCAGACATATACACCTGATCAGGGTACTGTATGGTTTTGACTATTGGCTCAACAAACTGTTGTTTTGCTATCTCCATAGCGCAAGCCAAAAGGAAAGCGCGATTTTTAATAGATAGCTTTTATCTTTGTGGGCTAAAAGCTACCTCGATCTATTTTGGCCAAATATAAGAATATACTAATCATCCAAACTGCTTTTATCGGAGATGTGATTCTGGCAACTCCGATTATTGAAAAACTGAAGACATATTTTCCTGAAAGTCAGATTGACTTCTTATTGCGAAAAGGAAATGAAAGCCTACTCAAAGAACACCCCAAGTTAAGGGAGCTATTAATTTGGGATAAAAAGCAAGGGAAGGTTAAAAACCAACTGCAAGTTATCCGGAATATCCGTGCTAAGCATTATGATTTAGTGATTAACTTACAACGTTTTCTTTCTTCCGGGTTATTTACTACTTTCTCTAAAGCGGCCTTTACTATTGGTTTTGACAAAAATCCACTCTCCTTTACCTTTGATAAAAAGGTACCTCATACCTTTGATAAGCATGAAGTGGAGCGCAATCTTTCTTTGGTCCATTCCCTCACAGACAGTCAACTTGTAAAGCCCCGGCTTTACCCTTCTGATCACGACTTTGCCAGCATCCGTACCTATCAGGAAGCACCCTATATATGTATAGCCCCAACGTCTGTCTGGTTTACCAAACAATATCCGGCCGAACAGTGGATTAAATTCATTCAACAAATTGCACAAGATGTCAGGATTTATCTATTAGGCGCCCCTTCTGACAAAAATGCATGTGAAGGAATTGCCAATGCTTTACCAGAAAAAAATATCCTCAACCTAGCCGGTCAGTTGAACCTGTTGCAGTCCGCAGCACTGATGCAAAATGCCGTTATTAATTATGTCAATGACTCAGCTCCTATGCACCTGGCTTCTGCTATGAATGCGCCTGTATGTGCCGTGTACTGTTCTACGGTACCTTCTTTTGGTTTTGGTCCTTTATCCGATTTCAGTAGAGTGGTAGAAGTAGAGAGAGAGCTCAATTGTCGTCCTTGTGGCCTGCACGGACATAGAAGTTGCCCGAAAGGACATTTCCACTGTGCTTACCACATCGAAACCCAACAATTAGTCAACGTGTATCAGGAGGCTCGGGAATTATTCGAAATAAAACATAAGGGGAACAGAGAGTGACGAAAGGAGGAGGCAATTGTGATGGCGATAATTGTACTATGCATTCTGAAAAGCAATGTTCTTAAACAAACGGCAAATATTCCTGCCGCCTTTCTTTTCTACCCGAATGCTATCCATAATTTTTTTCACTAAGATAAGCCCTATGCCTCCGGTACGTTTGAATTTGATCAATTCTTCCATATTGGGCACTGTATATTCCGCAATATTGAAGATTTCCCCATTATCATAAATCACAAATTCAAACCCGTTTTTTTTCCGGATCACATGGACTTCAATTTCCTGCTTCGGATTACAAGCATGAGAGTGAATCATTAGGTTGGAACAGACTTCATCCACCGCCACCACTATCAGATTCGCTTCCGAATCTGATAAGCGATGCTGTCGCAAAATGTCCAAAACAAATTCCCGAAGGGCTTTTAAATTGACTTTGTTACAACTAACGGTCTTCTTGTAAATCATTGATACGTGATTTTGCCTCTTCTTTCGTGTCCACAATGGGCATAAGCTCTAACTGATCTAAGCCCAATATTTTAAACACTTTCAATGTATTCTCATTCATCCCATATAATGCGATCCGGATAAGGCCTTTTTCACAATCTTCCAGCCTGGAAGTAAACACGCCAATTCCTGGGGAAGAAATATATTCTAAGTGCGTGCAATCCACCAGTATTTTTTGTTTTTGGTTGTCTACGGCTTCTTGCAGTACATTATCCAGTTGAAGAGATGAGCTGGCATCTACATCTCCATAAACAGCTATAATATGGTATCCGTTTTCATCAAAGGTTTTTACTTCCATTACTTTTTACGAGTTTATTGAGTCGCGGGTTGAATAAGTTGTGCAAATTTAAAACTTAATCAGAAGTAAAGTGTAATCATCGTCAATATAAGTCTCCCCGGAAAACTGATAAGCTTGTGCCAATAAGGTCTGATAAATCTCTTCCAAGGGTAAATGATGGTGTGCTTCCAGAAATACCTTTAAGCGATCGAAACCAAACTGCTCCCCCGTGACTTTGTTTTTACTTTCAATCAATCCATCGGTATAAAGGAGCATAATATCCCCTTCCCGGTATTCAAAAATATCGTACTCTACATAATTTGCATAAGAATCATTTCGAATGATCCCCAGGCCCAATCCTTTATTTTCAAAAAACTTCACCGTATCCGTTGCTTTGCTGTAATACAAAGTGGGGCAATGCCCTGCTCTTGAGAAATAGACCTTATGATATTCGGCATCAATATAATAATAGCTAGCGGTGATGAATGCAGTCCGTTCCAGGCAATTGCTCAAAGCAGCATTGGCATAAACCAGAAACTGATCGGGATTCAGGTTCATTCGCACCAAGGTCTGAAATATGCCTTTCATCTGGGCCATATTAAAGGCCGCGGAAATGCCTTTACCGGCTACATCAGCGATGATTACGGCATATTTTTTCTCAGAGATTTTGAAAAAATCGTAGTAATCGCCTCCTACTTCCGTGGCCGGCTGCGACTTTGCAAAAATTTCAAAATGCCCATTGCTCAAAGTACCTTCCGGCAAAAGGCGATTTTGCACCCCTTTGGCAATTTGCAATTCGTTTTGCAGACGCTGATTATCGACTAATTGGTTGAGTAATTTGAAATTGTGAATGGTAATACTTGCCTGCGCCATAAAGGTATTAATCGTAGACATGGCTTTGTGGCTAAAACCCGATTGCTGGTTTTTTAACAGGATCAAATGCCCGATTAACTTCCGGTCTGTAATCATCGGGGCCGCCAATACCGAGCGAAACTCACCTTTTTTGCGGCTTTTCAAAAATTTTTTAAAAGTAACTTTCTTGGTTTCCTGATTGTCGTACCCTTCTTTGTATAAGGCCTCCCGCAATTCATTCACCTGGTTTTCTTCAATATTTTTACAGATCAAAATTTCTCCGTCATTGGCTTCCAGCCAAGCCGCATCCCCTTTCACCAAAACAAAAGAACTTTCCAATAATATACTATATACCTCGTGTTCACTTCTGCTTTCCAGAATAGAATCGCTCAGGCGTTGGAATAAATCCACCTCTCTGAATTTCCGTTCAAACTCTGAAGAAGTGGGCAGATTAAACAAAAGAAAAAGAATGGAAACAACCGCATAAATAAAGGAAAACACCAATAAAATATAGATATAATAGCTATCGAATAAGCGGTATTTGGCAAATTCTCCTTGGGCAAGAAACGAATAGGTATTGGCGGTAAAGTATACAAGGCAAAACAGTACTACGGCCAACTGGAAAACACTTTGTAGCTTTTGGTTAAACTGAAGATAAGGAATCCACCGAACATTCACACTCAGAATCAAGATCACAATCGCCAACACACCCAAAGGCAGTCTGAAATATTTTTCGTAATAGGCATCGGAAAAAAAATGTCCAACCAATATTAAAAACAAAGCGACTTCAAACACCAACCATAAATGATGCACCCAAGTATTGGCCTCAAATAAGATCAGCTTTTTAAAAGTGGTAAATATGTAAATGAGGAAAACGGCTAACAAACCGAATTCTATATGGTAAAAAAGTGTTCGAAGGTATAACTCCCAAGGCTGGTCGTCTTTGCCGGCAAAGTACAAATAAAGGGATAGAAGTCCGGATACAATCGTACTTACCATTGCCAATACAAAGACGCGCCAGAGTAAAACGGAAAAGTCATCTTCCATCTCTGCCAACTTCCTGAAAGCAAACAAATACACACTCAATAAGAATGCATTTAAAAACAAGCCATTTAAGAAATCGGGCAAAGAAGGCGCTAGCAGAGGTTGAGTACTGTGATATTGCTTCACCATGCCCAGAAATACCAACAACAGCCAACTTACAATAGCAGAAGCCGTTGCATAACGCTTGATCATACCAGATTGAAAGGGGTTGGTTCGAATCGGTTCGATATTCTTCAGGGTTTAGTTTAATTTATAAAAATTGACCCACCATTTGCCGGGCAATGTACGTAGTTCACAATGCATGCAAAATGTTTCTTCTAGTTTAAGTCTTGGTAAAATTAAAAAGTAATGTTACAATTTATTATAATTGGTTCTATCTTGTAGAAAAAAACGTGTGTCTATAGTGTAAATAGAAAAATTCATTTTGGCAAAACCTAACCGGTAGTTCAAAAGTTTGGATGTTAACCAAGTGACAATCTTTCGCTTTCAACAGAACTCTTTTCCCTTGGTTTTTCAAATGTAATTCATATACGTCAGTTTATTGGTAATATAATTGAAATGTCAAGTTTTACTCAATCAAGATTGTTTTGTATCACCTTTTCTTAAATTAGGCTACTTGCAGGGAACGCTTTTATATCGAATCATCACACCAGCGAAGGATTTGAGGGGACTACTTCGCTCAGGACTGTTATTCTTCAGTTGTATTTACCTTTCCGGATTCTGTAAAGCGCAGCTTTCGCAAAACGACCAAGCCTTGGCCATTCCAGCTACCGAAGCAAAAATTGACAGTTTCTATGTGAAAAACCTGTTTATACTCGGTAATAGAATTACCAAAGAACAGGTGATTCTACGCGAACTGGACTTTCGAACAGGAGATAAAATCCCCAAAAATACAATTGACAGCTACTTAGAAGTAGAAAGGAATAAGGTATTTAACACCAATTTGTTTATTACGGCTGATATCCTTTACGATGTACTGTCCAAAGATACGGTGAACATCCGGCTGATCCTCAAAGAACGCTGGTACATCTTTCCGATTCCTTTACTGGAAATTGCCGACCGGAATTTTAACGAATGGATCAATAACCGGGGTGCGGACCTCAGCCGCCTAAACTATGGGGTATATTTTACTCAGAAAAATTTCCGAGGCAGAAACGAATCGCTGAAGCTTCGTTTGCAATTCGGATTTAACAAGAGATTCTCCTTAAAATACATTGTGCCCTTCCTCAACAAGAGGCAAACTACCGGCCTTACTATAGAAACGGGCTACAGTGAAAGTAACCAAATTGCTTATAATGACAGCAATAATATTTTTCAGGAATTTCCGCTTGTAGATACCGATGAAAAACAGGTAGTATACAGAGCCTTCAATTTGGGAACCACTTTTCATCTGCGCCAAGCATTTTACTATACGCATCATTTAAACTTACAATTCAATCATAATTGGGTGGCTGATTCCGTGTCGATTTTGAATCCGGATTTCTTTTTGGATGGCCGCAATACTCAAAAGTACCTCCAACTCAGCTATACCTTTGAGCGTAATTTTAAGGACTTTTCGGCTTACCCTCTCAAAGGTTCGTATTTGGAAATCACCTTTAATAAGACGGGCCTGTTTGTATTCAATGACCTTAATATGTCTTCCATTGACTTTACCTACTCGCGCTACCTCCCCCTAAGTAAAAAGTTCTTTTTTGCTTCCGGCGTAATAGGCAAGGTCTCCTTTCCTGACGAACAACCTTATGATAACTTTAAGGCATTAGGTTATAAACAAAACATCATTCGCGGCTTCGACAATTATGTAGTGGGAGGACAACACATTGGGATTTGGAAAAACACCCTGCGATTCAAGGCTTTTGAAAAGCGTTTTAACATGGAGCGATTGATGCCGGTAGATCAGTTTAATACAATTCCTCTTTCTATCTACCCCAAAATATATTTTGATGCCGGATATATCAAAAACGCCAATGTCACTGAGCAAAATGCACGACTGACCAATAAGTCCTTATGGGGGGCCGGACTAGGTTTGGACATCATTACGTTTTACAATTCCATATTCAGGCTTGAATATTCCTACAACTCCTTTGATGGGTTCAAACCTTTTATATATTTCAGTGCGGATATTTAAACAAGAAAATAATACTCCCTAACAGAAATTACATTCAGGATACAAAACTTACCGAATGCACCATAGGCAAGTGATTGTTTAAGGTTTCCCAAGTCTCCCCACGGTCTTTCGACAAATAAGCATTCCCGGTAGTAGTTCCAAATACCAACGTATCTTTTGACTTGCTCAAGGCATGCCTGTATACGATATCAAAACAATGCTCCTGAGGAAGCCCTTTGCGATAGGCTTGCCAGGTTTTTCCACCGTCATCCGTACGGCATACACATAAGGCCTGATCGACAGCTACCCGTAACTCATCACTCACAGCCGGTACTACCCAAGCTACATTTGGGTCATTGTCTTCGGCTTCTATAGCAAAACCAAACTTAGCGACACCATTGTTTTCACTGATCTCGGTCCACTGTTCCCCTCCATCCACCGTCCGGAAAATACCACAGTGGTTTTGTTGCCACAAGACATCCGGGTGGTTTTTAGACATGACCAACAGATGGGGGTCGTGCCCGACATCCATCTGTGGATCGGGAAGAAACTCTGCAAGCAACCCTTTATTTTTGGGCAACCAGGTATTGCCCCCATCTTCCGACAAAAATACCCCGGCACAACTAATGCCTATATAAATACGCCGATGATCACGAGGGTCTACTACGATTGAATGAATACCCGGATAATCTCTTCCCCCTCCAAACCATTGTTCCTTTCTGGAAGGGTGATCCCACAAGCCTCTGTTAAGGGTAAATGATTGTCCGTTGTTATCACTTTCAAATAACCCGCCGGGTTCAGTGCCTATATACAATTTTTGAGCTTGTTGTTGGCTGCTGGGAGCAAAAGCCCATAAATAGCGCAGAGCCGCAGGAACCCCGTCTTTCACCTCCTCCGTTTCCGGATATTTGGGGGCTTCCAATTCTTCCCATGTCTTTCCCCGATCCGTAGATCGATGTAACTTACAGCCCCAATGCCCATGGTCTGCCATAGCCCACCAGGTACCGTTCCGTTCATCACTTACGGCCAATGAAATCGGTATTCCCAAAAAATGCACTTGATCGAACTGCCAATTGCCGGAAGGGTTTTGTCGGTATACAATCAACCCTTTCCTTGTACCCAATAAAAGCTTGTTTTTGTTAGCCATCGTTTCTTCGTATTAATCCGATAAGAGATAGAATGTTCGTTCATAGAAGGTGTGCTTGAAAAAATTAAAACAGGATCAAATGGATGTATAATTCTCTCGCAATCTCATACCTGCCACTCATTCACTTCTCAAAGCTATGTCGAGCTAATGTGGTTTGATTTTACCCTCCTGACAAAGCTTGCATGATAAATACTGTATCCGAAGGTGAAAGAGCATCTTGTAAAGTAGTGCGGTCCTTGATCAAGGTATTACCGATAAAGATATTGACATGCTTACGCAAGCGCCCCTGTTCATCTACAATATAATCTTTGAGTCCGGGATAGGTTGTATCTATCAGTGCCAATGCCTGAGCAACGGTGGTCGCATCTACCTTTACGGGTACCAAATCAGTATAAAACCGTTTCAAACTTGAAGTAAACCGGACCTCAGCCATCGTATTCTACCATGTGGATAAACAATACTTTTAAGGTACGAAAAAATCAAGCATGCTTCAAGAGTACCTGGCCTCTATTTTTTTTGGATAAAAACCTTTGGATGGCCTCTTCCAATCCTTCTAAGGGTATTTCTTTCACCAATCCAGGAGTTTGCACTTTCCATGCTTCAGCCAGATGTTGCCAGAGTTCCAAACGGATAGGCATCGGACAGTTTTGTGAATCAATCCCTAACAAACTCACGCCGTTGAGGATAAACGGGTAGACGGTCGTATGTAATTCATGAGAGGCAATATTGCCACAAGCAGTCACATTGCCCCAAGGTTTACAAGCTTTTAAAGCGGTCGCTAATACATTTCCTCCTACCACATCCACAGCTCCGGCCCAGCGGGCTTTTAACAAAGGCCTTCCGGAGGTATCGTCTATCTCATTTTTGTCTACATGTTTGTCAGCATTCAATTGTACCACTGTATCATGCGCATCATCCAGACGAGAAGTACCGGCAATGACTTCAAAACCCAGTTTTTTTAATAAAAGTACAGCAAAGCTCCCCACTCCTCCGGCAGCTCCGGTCACCAACACCGGGCCCATTTCAGGTGTTTGTCCAGCCTTAGTCAACCGATATACTGATAATGCCGCAGTAAAACCGGCAGTCCCGTATACCATACTTTCCCGGAGGCTCAATTCCTTGGGTAAGGGAACAATCCAGGCAGCCGGAACACGGATGTACTCTCCGAAACCACCATCCATAGCCATTCCTAAACGATACCCTGTTAACAGCACTTTATCCCCTTCTTTGAATTGTTGGTTTGTGCTTTGAACAACCTCTCCCGCAGCATCAATACCCGGTGTCAAAGGAAATTTTCCGGCAACTCCCGGATGCCCTTTAGCACACAATGCATCCTTGTAATTCAACCCCGAAAATACCACTTTTACCAACACCTCTCCCTCTGACAACTCTGACGTATTCATGGTAACTATTTTCCGTTCAACACTACCATTATCTTGTTTGAATACTCTAAATGCTTGAAATTTCATTTTCATATGTTGTTTATAAATATCGTATTTGGTTTTGAAAGTTAAGAGAAATTTACAGGGAAGAAAAGTCAGGCGGAGAAATTTGAAAACAAAAAATTTAAAAACCCTGTGAAATTTTTTCCCGTATTGAAACAACTCAACGAACAAGTTCATTTATGAAAAAGCCAAACATTTTTCCATTCATCGTTGCCAGCGTTACATTTTGTTTTACTTTATTAGTCACCTCTCAACCCAGCCAGGCCCAAGGCAGAGGCCATCATAAGCATGGTCACAAAAAACATCACAAGCATGAACATTATGAGCAGGGGCATGGTCATCACGGACCTGGGCTTGGACACCATAAACATCGCCACGGTCATCATTGTTGTACGGAAGTACGCTATGTGTATTACAAAAAGCACCGGGTATATTACGACCGAAAAAAACATGTATATATCTCAATAAGAAAAGGGGACTGGGAAGTATCGGCTAAAATTCCCACGACTCTACGTAATGTTAAAATGAACACTGCACTGGCTGTTGATCTCGATTATCAAGGTGATGAGATCAGAGATTATCACTACAACAGAGAAAGGTAAGAGTATACAATATAAAAAGAAGAGCTGGTGTTGCAAACTACACCGGCTCTTCTTTTTGCTAAACTATTTTTTTTTAAATTTTTACACTCAGACCAAATTTCGCCTGGGCCACAGAACTTCCTCCACTGAATTCCAAATTAATTCCCCACTTGCTCGAAAAGTAATAACGACCACCTACCTGAAGTCCAAGTCCCACTCCGGAAAATTCATCATGTCCATCGTGATCATCGTCTCCATGTCCATGTACACCAAGGTTCAATCCTGCATACAAATCCCAATTCTGAGGAATATTAAAGGCTGTATTAAAGTGGTAATCTCCTCGCCCGATGATTCCATAATGACTATGCGAGTGACTATGGCCTCTATGGTGCCAGTTGTGTGAACGATAGCTCAACTCAAACCCAACGCTAATGTCTTTATGAACTCCAAAGTCCATTCCTCCGTAAATAGGCACTCCCCAATCAGAAAGACCGATTCCAAAATTGATTTGTTTTCCCCGGCTGCCTAACGGACTTTGTGCCATGGCGAAAGAGCTCATTAACAAAACACCCAAAAACGTTACTACTAGCTTTTTCATGTTTACGACAAAAAAATAAAAACAATAAATTTGAAAACTCTGTTAGTCTTCGGGGAATTTAACTATGGAAGTGAATTAATTTTTGAAATGTTTCAAAAACGCCTCCTCTGTATTACTTTTTTCAACAATAGTGTTGGCTATTCTTTTCAAAAAGTGCCTTGATGAGCCGATTTTGATTTCATCTTCGGTCAAAAACTATACGTTTAAACCTCTTCATGGCTAAAAAGTCAGATAAATTTACTATTTCTGCAGCCAAAAATGATAAAACAGCTCTTTACGTTGTTCTTCAAAACCAAACTTTTCAAACAAGCTTTTTGTCGGTATATTCCCTTGCTGGGTCACCATATAAGCTTGTTGGATACCTTGTTCCGCAAACCAATGTATTGCGGTTTGTAACAAAGCTTTGCCAACTCCTCGCCCTCTGTATTCATCCTCTACCGCCATGATTCCCATATACCCGATATCTCCTTCAACCTTTACCGACAGCATCCCTACAATACGATGATGGTCTTTATATACCAAAATCCCATTTGCTAACGGACCTCTCAAGGAATTTACCACCCAAAGCCTGTACAGTGCATCCACTTGTTGCCGTTTGATAAACGGATCATGGTAATAGCGCGAACACTGTCCGCATTTTTCGCCCAATGCCAACAATGTATGGCAGGCTTCTTTCTCCGGATACATTGTTACATTTGGAGAAGCATAGGTTTTCGGCAGACTCCGGTTAATCATGGTCAGTCTTTCCACTACCATCTGTCCGCCATAGGTCTCCAACACTTGTTCAATTCCGGTATGGGCTTCCGGAGTAGACCAGTAAACCAAGTCCGTACCTTCCGTTTTTAATAGGCTTAAGGCCTTTGCCAAACCGGGGGCAGGCACTTCAAGTCGCGCTACCTGTATACCAAAAAAGTCCGAATCCCATGGCAAGTGATGGTAAAAAGACCTCTCTCTCATGTCCACAGTATTTTTTTGCAAGTATATATCAGTTTATCGAATTCGCCTAATCAGGCTTATCACACGCAATACACAATGTTATATAAAAGTACCTTTTTGTAGGCATAGTTTATAAAAAAATAATTTTGTTTTTAAATGTAATTTACCTAACATTGGGTAAACGTAATAATGGATAATATTTTAGAATCTAGTTGATTCTAATCTCACTCATTTTGAATTGATTAAACCAAGTAATTCCTGTCTAGTGCCAGGATCATTGCTTGGTTTATTTTTTATACTTATTTTATTTTTCTTACTATACCTCCATCGATAAATCACAGCAAGAGAAGCGCTTTTTCTTCACATAACGATGACCACCCCCCTCACCAATTTACTTTCCACTCCCTACCCGAGAGAAGGGAATAATGTTAATCTACTTGAATTTTACAGGTAATTTTGTTTACTTGTATCCATTCCAAACCAAGTATTGAATATCGGCCTATACCCTTGGGGCCACTCAAAAAAACACATTCCTCATAACAAATCAGTAAGGCCATTTTATAACAACTTGAATCCTCTGTGAAAACGTGTTTTTTAAAAGCGAGCAACTGCTTGCTCTAGTGTTTTTCCATGGAGTGAACAACTACCTTCCAATCATACTCATGACCCGAACTATCTCATTGCATTTGCAAAATGTAAAACATCTTCTCTAAACCAAACTCCTCTATACAAGTACCTTTCTGGCCTTCCCAAAGGGAAGATATAAAACTTGAATTATTAGCATCTGTACTTGGCTTTCCCCTAAAGGACCGTACACAGAGCTACTTATTGAATTTGTATCTTCAACTAAACTAATCGCTTATGAGAAAGTTTTTATCTCTGTGGATAGGCTGTCTGCTACTCTCTCCATTAATGTACGGACAGCAATTACTAGTGTCAGACCCACCCCCTATCAGTAACAATCATGAAACCTTGTCTTCCTCTACAGTGGAAAGAGTGTCCCATTTCAAGCATTCTTCCAGTACGGTCTACCAGGACATTGTAGTGTCAGGCAAGGTCACTTCCAGTGATGAGGGAACCCCACTGCCTGGAGTAAGTATCATTGTAAAAGGCAGTACCCGGGGTACAGCGACCAATCAAGACGGACAATATACCTTACAGGTACCCAACAGTGATGCCATTTTAGTATTTAGTTATATCGGGTACAAACCCCAAGAAACTACCGTAGGAAACCGTAGTATGATAAATGTGGCTTTACAACCTTCACTGACTGAGCTCACCGAAGTAGTAGTCACGGCCTTGGGAATTGAAAAAGAGCAAAAGCGGGTTGGATATGCCATTACGGAAGTGGAAGGAAAAGAAGTGGCCTTGGCCCGGGAACCCTCTTTTATCAATGCGTTGGCAGGGAAAGTATCCGGGGTGGTCATCCAATCGCCCAGCAACGGAGTAGGAAGCTCTACACGGGTCATCATCCGGGGAAATGCCTCTTTTGGCAACAACCAACCTCTCTATGTGGTGGATGGGATTCCTATTGACAATACCCAACGTGGGGAAGCCGGGGCTTTTGGCGGTACTGATGGTGGTGACGGCTTGTTGGCCATCAACCCGGACGATATCGAGTCAATCAGTGTATTAAAGGGTATTTCCGCAGCAGCTCTTTATGGCAATAGGGCGCAAAACGGTGTCATCCTCATTACCACCAAAAAAGGAAGGGCCGGTCAAGGTATTGGTATTACATTTAACAGCAATACCGTGCTTGAAGATATCCGTTCCTATGACCAGGATGACTTACAAACCATCTACGGAGGAGGTTTTGGCAACCAGGCTTTGCCTCCCGATGATGGAATATTCGGTGCTAACAGCGGTTGGGCATGGGGAGCGAGAATCGATACCCTGGATAGTTTCACAGACCCAATCGATGGGGTAGAAAAGCCCTATGTATTGCAAAGCGTAGAAGATAATTTCGATCGTTTTTTTGAAACGGGAATAAGTACGACCAACTCGCTGGCTATTTCCGGTGGAAACGAAACCAGTACTTACCGGGTATCGCTCACCAATACCAACAATGACACGCCATTTCCCGGACGCTCCCGGTTGGAACGCTATAACATTCTAGTGAGAGGAACCTCCGAATTTGGCAAAAAGCTCTTTGTAGATTTCAAAGTCGATGCTTCCAGAACCATCCGCAAAGGCAAACAATTACTCAACGGGGATGCCCGGGGTGCATTTGGCCAGGTATTCTTTCGTATGGCCAATACCACCAACATCGAGTTGCTCAAGGAAAAAGATGAAAATGGAGACTTTTTGTTCATAGGTTCTTTTGGTTTGAACAATCCCTATGTCGCCATTGAAAAAGTAAAAGCCGATGATACCCGTGACCGGATTATCGGATCCTTGAGTCTTAAATACGATTTCACTGACTGGTTGTATGTACAATTAACAGGCGGGATCGATAAATCCTACATAGACGATTTGTTTGTGGTCTTCCCGAACAATGTTATCAATACCACAGGGCAGATCTCCAATACCCGGGACGAAATTGAAGAGGACAACCTTATCGGTTTGCTTTCTTTTAACAAGGACATCGGCAGTGAGTTTGACTTATCCATTACCGGTGGTGTCCAACACAGACAATATAAACGGGCGCGTTTAGGCTTTTCGGGAGATCAATTTGTCACGGAGGATTTATTGGATCCTTCCAACGTCACCGTTCGCAGTACATTTGCTCCGAATGAACAAAGTGAAACCAACTCTGTTTTCGGTTCTGCTCAAATTGGCTTTCGCGACTATTTATTTTTAGAATTAACCGGTCGCAATGATTGGTCCTCTTCTTTAAGCTCTATCCGGGAAGGTGCTTTTGACAACAGCCTGTTTTACCCATCGGTGAATTTTAGCTTTATAGTCACAGAACTATTCGACCTTTTTCCCGATATTCTTTCTTTTGGAAAACTGAGAGCTTCTTGGGGGCAAGTGGGTAGTGATGTCCTCCCCCACCGGACAGATTTGACCTTTAATATCACCCCATCGGTCAACAGCCTCCCTGGGGCTTCTATTTCCGGATCGGTGCTTCCTCCGGCCAATATCAAACCGGAAACCACTACGGAAGTAGAAATCGGTGCGGACTTACGGTTTTTCAACGATCGTGCTGGAATTGACTTTGCTTGGTACCGGAAAAAAACCGAAGACTTCCTACTTCCCTCCAACGTATCGGTTACCACAGGATTTTCACAAGTATTTCTCAATGCCGGTTCTATGATCAACCGGGGCTTTGAAGTATTACTAAGAGGTACTCCTCTACAAAATGTATCGGGATTTAGTTGGGACGTTTCTCTCAACTGGTCGCGCAACATCAATGAGGTAGACGAATTGAGTGAAGAATTACGGGAAACCGGAATTGCACTGGCTGGTCCGGTACAAGCCCAAATCGGCTACCCATTTGCCTCATTATTCGGCACCCCTTTGCGTAGAGATCCTCAGGGTAGAATCGTATATCAGCCCATCGATACGGATGGAGACGGAACCTCTGATGCCGTTACATATGTGGACGGACAAGTCAAGTACGATGCTAACGGCCAACCTATCAAGGATGAAAACGGAGCGACTATTGTCAATGACAATGTATTCTTAGGCAATGGCAATCCCGATTGGACCGCAGGCCTTACCAACACGGTATCCTATAAAGGAATCACGTTAAGCGTTCTGTTGGATGCTCAATACGGCTCCGAGGTGACTTCCTTCAGTTACCGCCTAGCCTCTGCTTTGGGTATGACGGCCGTTACTGCTGTTGGAAGAGACCGGCAATTTATTCCTCAGGGAGTCATTAATACAGGCACCGAAGAAGCTCCTCAATTCGAAACCAATACTTTGCCCTTTAGCCCGGAAGATACCTATCTGGATGGTAGCCTGAGCTTCCCGGAAGAGCTATACACCTTCGACAATACCTTTGTCAGTCTCCGCCAAGTCACCTTAGGGTATCAATTTCCGCAAACCTGGCTGAGTAAAACTCCTTTCCGCTCTGTTACGGTTTCACTAGTCGGTCGCAACCTGGCCTATTTACGGAAAGATGCCCCATTGTTTGATCCGAATTCCAGTGACAGCATTGGTAACGGATATGGAGTGGAAACCAACTCCTTACCCTCCAGCAGGACTTATGGATTTAACATCAACATCCAACTTTAAGTATCGTCTCATTTAAACGGATTTACATTATGAATATAAGGATAAATCAAAGGCTGTTGGGATTCATCTTGTTGGCATTCCTCTTCTCTTGCGATAAAGACTTCGGAGATTTTAACCTGAACCCCGATGCCGTCACTCAAGTGGATTCCAAATTGTTATTTTCCGATGCCATGGTAAGTACATCGGCTATGGACATGGAGCCCCGAACCAATTATTTCCACGCATTTATGCAATATGGATTTTCCGGTTTTTGGTCCGGAACCAATTACAATATTTCCGATGGAATTGTCCAGCGCTATTGGAACAACTTTTATCAAAACCCCGTCAAAACCATCGAATTCGCCATCAATCAGTTAGAAGGCGAGCCCGAATTAGTCAACACGCTTTCTGCCGCCCGGATCTGGCGGGTTTTTCTGTACCAAAAACTCACCGATGTATACGGTGATATTCCTTATAGTGAAGCGGGCAAAACTTTTTTGACCCGGGAATTCACCCCTGTTTTCGACTCTCAACAGGCAATATACACCGATTTGATCAACGAGCTCAGGGAAGCCAAAGCCGCTTTTGATACCGGAGCCAGAGCCGTGGAAGGAGACCAATTTTATGGAGGGGATGTAGACAAATGGACCCGGTTGGCCAACTCCCTGTTACTGCGAATAGGCTTGCGTTTACTAAAGGTAGATGCTACTCAAGCAAACTCCTTGATACAAGAAGCATTTAACGGTGGAGTAATGAGAAACATGGGTGAGAGTCCGATTCTGTTACACAACGAAGACCGTCCTTCCGGATATAATTTTAACCTGGGTGATCAACAGTTCCAACTGCATAAAACTCTGGTAGATCATATGAAAACCACCGGAGATCCCCGGTTGCGCATTTACGGAGCCATCCATATGGATCAGCAAATTATTTCTACCGACACATCCACTTATGAAGGGTACAGTTTTGACGGAACTGACCCGGCGGCGACCGTACAAGTAAGTTTTCCTATTTTCCGCCCGGCCACGAATCCCTTTTTTCATTTTCATTATACTCAAGTAGAACTCCTTTTGGCAGAGGCAGCTGCACGGGGTATTATCGCCTCCGATGCAGCTGACCACTTTGCCAAGGGCATCCGGGCACATATGCAATCGCTCTCTACCTTTACCACCAACCCCACAATCCCCGAGGCAGAAATTGATAGCTATTTGGCAAACAACCCGCTCCCAACGGGATCATTGGATGAAATGGTAGAAGCCATCGCCACCGAATTCTGGGTGGCCGGATTTCTATTCGATGCAGATGAAGTCTGGTCCAATTGGCGCAGAACCGGTTACCCTGATTTGACACCTAACCCCAACACTTTAACCGGAGCTAGTGACTCTCCCGGGCGCATTCCGCGGAAGCTTCCGTACCCAAGGCGTGAGCTAGATGTCAATACCACAGAAGTTACCCGGGCTTTGTCCAATTACAATGGTCAAAACGACTTCAATCAGTCCGCCAGAGTATGGTGGGATGTAGAATAACGCTTATAACACTCCGGCAGGCAATTCATATTGCCGCCGGAGTTTTTATTCAAGCGCTATCTTTTTTACCGAAACACCGATAACCATACCATGAAAACCCTTATCCACCAAAGAGCCTTCGCCTCACTTTTCAATATCCTCATCCTTTTCATTTTGCTGATTGCTCCTACAGTGCTTTTTGCACAAACTTCATCCAAATTATTCACTTTACTCTCTCCAGAGCATACATATGTGGATTTTGAAAATACATTAGAGGAAAATGATACGGCCAATATTCTTCTATATGAAAACTTTTATAGTGGAGGTGGTGTCGGTATCGGAGACTTCAACCGGGACGGACTGGCTGACCTCTACTTTACGGGTAATCAAACAGGTGACAAATTGTATATCAATCAAGGCAATTTTCAATTCAAAGACATTACGCTCGCAGCCGGAATTTTGGACAACGGGAGTTGGTCATCCGGAGTAAGCATTGTAGACCTCAATCAAGACGGATGGGACGATATTTATATCTGTAAAGAAATGTATGACAATGCTCCCAACCTGCGAACCAATCAACTTTATATTAATAATGGGGATCTCACCTTTACTGAAAAGGCGAAGGAATATGGCCTGGCAGACTCCGGACGCTCAAGACAAGCGCTTTTCTTCGATTACGACAAAGACGGTGATCCGGATCTTTTTCTGATGAATGCCCCTCCTGTTCCCGGAAAACTCTCCAACCTTTCCTGGGACCTTCTCAACGATCCTGGTTTTAGCCCAAGACTTTATCAAAATCACCATCAACACTTTACAGATGTTACACAATCGGCCGGGGTATTAAAAACCGGAGTTCCCAACAGTGCCAGTGTGGGTGATTTTAACAATGACGGATGGCTGGATGTATATGTCGCCAATGATTTTAGAGCTCCCGATTTTTTATATATCAACAATGGAAACGGCACCTTTACCGACAAGCTCTCCACAGCCACCCGGCATATTTCTAATTTTAGTATGGGGATGGATGTTGACGATATCAACCACGATGGCTGGCCGGATATTTTTGTATTGGACATGGCCGCCGAAGATAACTTCCGGATGAAAGCCAATATGAGTGGTATGAACCCCCAGGCCTTCTGGCAGGTGGTAAAGGAAGGCGGGCATTTTCAGTATATGTTCAACACATTTCAACTCAATCAAGGCAATTTACAATTCAGTGATATTGCCCAACTCAGCGGTACCTCCAATACCGATTGGAGTTGGTCGGTCTTATTGGCCGATTTGGACAATGACGGATGGAAAGACCTTCACGTCACCAATGGCATTTTGCGGGAAATTCGCAATACCGATGCTTTTTTGTCCTTATCCAACTTAGTGAAAACCGCCATGTTGGATTCTTTGAAAAAATACCCTGGCATTGTGTCCGAATCAGTGTTTGATATGGTGAGAGCCGAACAAATTTTACAACTTTTCCCCTCTGAAAAACTACACAATTATGCCTATCAAAATCATGGAGATCTCACCTTCAGTAAAAAAGCCAAAGAATGGGGACTGGATCAGAAAACCTTTTCTAACGGATCGGCTTATGCCGATTTGGACAATGACGGAGATTTGGATTTAATAATCAATAACCTCAACGAAAAAGCGCATATTTTTCGAAACAATGCCAATACCCTGTACAACAATCATTATTTAAGAATTTTGCTTACGGATAAGAAGAACAGATCACTCATAGGCAGCAAAATCCAGATTGAACACAACGGCACGCTGCAATTCGGACAAATAAACAGGGTGCGGGGAATGTTTTCTTCTTCCGAGTTCATTGTGCATTTCGGGTTAGGTACGAATCCACATATAAACGAAATAGAAGTTACCTGGCCCGACGGCAAAAAAACTTATCAACATAATATATCCGGAAATCAACTGATCACCATCGAAAGAAATACCGCTAAAAAACCTCATAAAAGCAAAAACACCGATTCCGGACCATTGTTTGAAGAACTCACAAAAGTTATTAACATCCCTTATCAACACCATGAAAACGATTTTGATGATTTCGAAAAACAAGTATTGCTTCCTCATAAAATGTCGCAGTTCGGTCCTTCCATTGCTGTAGCAGATGTGAATGGCGACCAACGGCAGGATATCCTCGTAGGCGGTGCTGCCGGCAGTGAATTAGCATTGTTTCTACAACAAGAAAACGGCACTTTTGAAGCAGGCCCTCTACAAGCTTGCTGGCAAGAGGACAAAGACTTTGAAGACTTGGGTTTATTACTGTTTGATGCGGACCAAGACGGGGATCAAGATCTTTATGCAGTATCGGGAGGCAACGCCCATGCTCCCGGCCATCCGCTATACCAAGACCGCTTATATTTTAATGACGGCCAAGGCCTTTTTCACAAAAAGGAAGGAAGTTTACCGGCTTTCTTTGTCAGTGGCTCAGTGGTGAAGGCTGCCGATTATGATCTGGACGGGGATTTAGATCTATTCGTAGGAGGAAGGCACCGCCCCCACCACTATCCCGAACCGGAGTCCGGTTTTATCCTAAGAAACGAAGGAGGAACATTTACAGATGTGACGAAAGAAATTGCTCCCGGACTTCAATCATTGGGTATGGTCACCGCAGCACTTTGGACTGACTTTGACAATGACCAGGACCTTGACTTATTGATTACAGGAGAATGGATGCCTCTTCTTTTTTTAGAAAATGATAAAGGAAAATTTAAAGACATATCCGAAACAACTAACTTACAACACACAAATGGTTGGTGGTATTCGCTGGCTCAGGCAGATATGGATGGAGACGGGGACTTGGATTATTTTGCCGGAAACCTTGGGGAAAATTACAAGTACAAAGCCAGTGTACAAGAACCCTTTGAGGTGTATTACCGGGATTTCGATCAAAATGGCAGTAAAGATATCGTATTGAGCTATTACAACTTTGGCAATCAATTTCCGGTGAGAGGTAAATCTTGTTCCTCTCAACAAATTCCCAGTATTCGCAAAAAATTTAAATCTTACGAACTATTTGCTTCCGCAGATCTGGAAGCTATCTATGGGGCGAGCAACCTGGATGCGGCTCTACATTATCAAGTGTATACCTTTGCCAATTCCTACCTGGAAAATAAAGGCAACGGAAAATTTCAACGTAAGCCTCTTCCCTCCCCTGCACAATTATCCAGCATTAATTCTTTTCTGATTGAGGATTTTAACCATGACGGGCACTTGGATGTCTTACTGGCGGGCAACTTGTTCGTGTCAGAAGTTGAAACACCCAGAAACGATGCCAGTGTAGGTTTACTTTTACTGGGAGACGGGAAGGGACAATGGAAAAGCATTTCCCCCTATACATCGGGCTTTTATGCTCCTGCGGATGTAAAGGACATGCAAATCGTCAATACCACAAAAGGGAAAAGGATTTTTTGCACGGTCAACAATGGAGAAATGTTGATTTTCGGACTCAACAAATAGAAAAAAGAAATGCGTTTTCCACCGGTTCATCCGGCTTCCAACGCATTTCAATATTCATGAGCTACTCTTTATGTCGAGATAGCCGGTACCTACCTCCACCTACTCGTCATATATTTTCCAATACTGATGATTTCTGCAAATACTCCGGCAGCCGTTACTTCAGCCCCTGCCCCTGGCCCTTTGATCACTAAAGGACACTCTTTATAACGGTCGGTAGTAAACGCAATAATGTTATCACTTCCCGAAAGGAAGTAAAACGGATGCGATGTATCCACCACCCGTAAACCTACTGTTGCTTTGTTTCCTTCCAGGCTGGCAATAAACCGCAAAGCCTGACGCTGTTCATGAGCTTCAATAATCATTTGTTCAAATTGATCATTGGCTTTGTCCAATTCTACCAAGAATTCTTCTACTGTAGCCGCATTGATACAGGCTTCGGGCAAAATATTTTCCACTTGAACATCCGCAGGCTCCAATTCAAACCCCGCTTCCCTGGACAATATCAAAATCTTACGGGCTACATCCATTCCATTTAAATCATCCCGTGGGTCCGGTTCGGTATACCCTTTCGCTTTAGCTTCCCGCACAACTTCACTAAATTTTACTCCCGGACGGAAAGTATTAAAGATATATGATAAAGTACCGGACAAAATACCTTCGATTTTCAAAATCCGGTCACCGCTTTTCTTCAAATCCTGCAAAGGACTGATTACCGGCAAGCCAGCGCCTACATTGGTTTCATACAAAAAGTGCACCCCATGTTCACGGGCTGTTTTTTGTAATTTTTGATAATCGGCATAACTTCCCGAATTGGCCAGTTTATTAGGTGTTACAATGGAGATACTTGATTGTAAAACCTCTTCATAATGTACAATAGCCTCCTCACTGGAAGTACAATCGACCAATACACTGTTGGGCAGGTTCATTTCTTTCATTCTCTCCACAAAGTGGTTCAGGTCCGAAAGGGCTCCATCTTCCAACAAATCTACTTTAGTCTGAGAAATATCTAATCCATTTGCATCAAACACCATTTTTTTGGTGTTGGCCATGGCTACCACATTCAATTTCAGGGCATGTTCTTGCTCCAAATAGCTGAGTTGCTTGCGCATCTGGTCTAACAAAGTTCCCCCAATTAAGCCTACTCCTAGCATATACAGGTTTACGGTTACCTTATCCGATAAGAAAAACCCTTCATGTAAGGCATTTAAGGCTTTGCCCAAATCTTTTTGGGCTACTACTACCGACACATTTAACTCCGATGATCCTTGGGCAATAGCCACCACATTGATCCCATTCACTCCCAAGGCGGTAAATAAAGTTCCTGAAATGCCCGGAGTACTTTTCATATTTTCTCCGATAATTGCCACTATAGCCAAGTGTTCATCTATATGCACCCGGTTGATTTTTTCAGAGGCAATTTCATAGGCAAATTCTTCTTCAATTGCCTCTTTTGCCAAAGCAGCCTGTTCAGGCATCACGGCAAAACAAATAGAGTGCTCCGAAGAGGCCTGTGTAATCAGAATCACATTGATTTGTTTCCGGGCCAAGGCGCCGAATAAGCGGGAAGAAACCCCGGGAACGCCAATCATTCCACTACCCGACACGCTTACAAATGCAATATCTTTGATAGAAGAAATTCCCTTTACCGGATATTGGCTCTCTTGAGACTTACTGCTCACCAATGTCCCGTTAAACTCCGGGTGAAAGGTATTTTTAATTCTTAAAGGAATGTCCCGTTTTAAAGCCGGTTGTAAAGTAGGCGGGTAGATTACTTTTGCCCCAAAATGCGACAGCTCCATGGCTTCTTCATAGGTAATGATATCCAGGGAAAATGCCGTTTTCACCTCTTTAGGGTCGGCCGTCATTACACCGTCCACATCTGTCCATATTTCAATTACCTCCGCATTCAAGGCAGCTCCTATTACCGAAGCCGTATAGTCAGAGCCTCCCCGGCCTAGGGTAGTGGTTTCACACTTGGCTGTAGACGCAATAAACCCGGTGATGATATACAAGCCCTTGTAAGCGTTAAAAGCCTCTGTAATGGCTTGATTCGTATACTCAAAATCTATTTTTGCCGAACCAAAGGAGGCATCGGTCCGGATTACTTCCCGTGCATCCAACATTTTCACATCAATCCCCTCTTGTTGTAAATATTGGGTGATAATTAAAGCCGAAAGCCGTTCGCCAAAGCTTTGTAACAAGTCCAAAGAACGAGGGCTCAATTCTTTCAAGAGAAATACCCCATGTAAAAGTTCTTCAACTTCGTTTAACAACATTTTTACCTTGGCAATCACCCTGCTTTGTTCCTGTACTCTGATCAGATCACGCACCGTTTGGAAGTGGGTTTCTTCCAAATCCCTCAACAATTCTTTGTAGCCTTCATCGTTCGAAGCGGCCAATGTACCTACTTGAATCAGCATATTGGTCACCCCCCGCATCGCTGATACGACTACAGCCATAGCGGGTTCTTTTTCCACATAGTCTTTCAAAATACAGCCTACTTGTTTGATGGCTGCACATGACCCTACCGAAGTTCCTCCGAATTTTAAAATTTTCATAGATCAGTCTTTATTCACATACAAATTTGGCAATTTTTTTCTCATTTTTTAAATAAATATCTAACAAGTAGTATAATTCATTAAAAATTATCAAAAGAATCGAGCGATAACATGCTTTTCCTCTTTCAAAAGCCATCTGTAAATTACTGAGTAGGCCAAACAGTAAAAAAATCCCTTGAGAATCCTTTATTTTGCAGGATAACTTGAGACCAAACATTCATGTCCCTTTCCAATTTTGCAGAACGGCTAATCCAGTGGTACACGGAAAACAAGCGTGACCTTCCCTGGCGGCATACCCGTGACCCGTACAAAATCTGGCTTTCGGAAGTCATATTGCAACAAACCCGGGTAAAACAGGGAATGCCCTATTATTTGAAATTTGTAGCAACTTATCCTACTGTTAAGACTTTGGCCGAAGCCAGTGAGCAAGAGGTATTGCGTTTGTGGCAAGGCTTAGGTTACTATAGCAGAGCCCGTAACATGCACGCTGCAGCCAAATACATTACCGAGGAGTTAGAGGAACAATTTCCGGATAATTATAAAGACCTTCTCGCATTGAAAGGAGTGGGTAAATACACAGCCGCTGCCATCGCCTCCTTTTCATTCAATGAAACCGTGGCAGTAGTAGATGGCAATGTTTACCGGGTTTTGGCAAGGATTTTCGGTGTGGAAAAAGATATTGCTTCATCTGAGGGACAACGGTACTTTGCCAAACTGGCCGGTTCTTTGGTTTCTTCAAAGCGCCCGGACCTTTACAATCAAGCCATCATGGAATTTGGGGCCATTCATTGTAAACCGGCCAATCCCGATTGTATGTTTTGTACGTTTGCGGTAGAGTGTGAGGCTCAACAAAAAGGGTTACAGGCCAAACTGCCCGTAAAACTCAAAAAGGTAAAAGTAAAAGACCGTTATTTTACCTATTTCATTGTGGAGCATCAGGAGCAATTGTTAATGAAGGAGCGACAGTCCGGAGATGTGTGGCAGGGATTGTATGACTTTCCATTGGTAGAAAGCGACAATTTTTCCGATTTAGAGAAAATCCTACAAACTGGCTTAACTATTGGTAAAATCAAAAACACGGATTTTTTATGTGATTTGGAGGCCAAACACTACAAGCATGTCTTGAGCCACCAAAGAATTCATGCGCGGTTTGTCCGTGTAAAAGTTAATCAGAATCCCACAGCCAAGCAGGTCGCCAAGGAACTGAAAGCCCGGTGGTATGGCAAGGAAGAAGTACAGCAACTTCCTAAGCCAGTTTTGATTGATAAGTATTTGAAAGAAGCTGTTAATTCATTAATTTAATCGTAACTTTAACCCTCAAACACTATTAAACATGGCAGGAGTTAATAAAGTCATCTTACTAGGAAATTTAGGAGCAGACCCTGAAATAAGACATTTGGAAAGTGGTTCGGCTGTAGCCCGTATTCGCTTAGCCACTACCGAATCCTATAAAGATAAAACCGGCCAACGGGTAGATGTCACAGAATGGCATGACGTTGAGATGTGGGATGGCTTAGCCAGAGTAGCCGAACAATATTTGAAAAAAGGAGATTCTATCTATGTAGAAGGTAAAATAAAGTCAGATACTTGGCAAGATGATCAAGGCAATAACCGGAAGACCATCCGTATCCGCGCCTTACAAATGACCATGTTGCCCAAAGGTGGAAATACTGGTGGTGGCCACCAAGGAAATCAAGGTGGTGGTATGCAATCAGGCAATCAATCCTCTTCTCAAGTCAATGAAGATCCATTAGGCAATGCTTCTTCAGGGCAAGAGATTGACGATTTGCCCTTCTAATCTTTCACTAAATTGTTAAAGTTTTGATAGAAAGTATCGATCCTGATTCGGGTAATTTGTGGGCTCAATTGTTTTCTAACGAAATGACCTCGGTTTACCCGATCTTTTTTATCATTATAATACTGCTACTATTGTCAGCATTAATTTCTGGCTCTGAAGTAGCATTTTTTTCTTTGAGTCCGGCCCAATTGGATATTTGTAAAAGCAATGGCCGCAAATCTGACAAGCAGATCTTGCATCTACTGTCCAAGCCTAAGCAATTATTATCCACTATCCTGATTCTTAACAACCTGATCAATGTAGGAATCGTCACCCTTTCCACTTACGCCACCTGGCAACTCTTTGGCCGGGATGACGAATCGGCCCTGTTTATCTTGTCCCTGGTAGTGACGATGGCCATTGTGTTTTTTGGTGAAATAGTGCCAAAGGTTTTTGCCAACCAAATGAACATCGCCTTTGCCAAACTTACCAGTGGTATGCTTACACTTTCCAGTAACCTTCTGAAACCCTTCTCCAGCTTGCTAATGAGTATGGGTGAATTGTTGGAAAAAAGGTTAAAAGTAAAAGGCTATCAAGTATCGGTAAATGAATTGGACCAAGCCGTAGAAATGGCTACGGTACATGAAGGTACGGTAGAAGAAAAAGAGATCTTAAAAAGTATTGTAAAGTTTGGTACCAAATCGGCCAAACAAGTAATGAAATCCCGGATTGATATCACGGCTATTGATATAGAATCCAATTACAAAGAGGTCATTGATATTATTAATGCTTGTGGATTTTCCAGAATTCCCGTATATGTGGAAACCATTGATAAAATTGATGGCATCCTATACTGCAAAGACCTCCTTCCTTACCTGGATGAAACAGAGGCATTTGAATGGACAAAACTGATCCGAAGAGAAACATTCTTCGTTCCGGAAAACAAAAAGATTGACGAATTACTCAGAGATTTCCAACAAAAACGGGTACATATGGCCATTGTAGTGGATGAATACGGTGGGACCTCCGGGCTGATAACCATGGAAGATATCATTGAAGAAATTGTGGGTGAAATCAATGATGAATTCGACAACGATGACCTTATCTACCGCAGGATAGATGACGCTACCTTTACTTTTGAAGGAAAAACCTCATTGAACGACTTTTGTAAAATCATTAAAGTGGAACAAGAGGAATTTCACGATGCCAAAGGAGACAGCGAGTCTCTTGGTGGTTTGTTGTTAGAACTCTTTGGCAAATTACCTATCTCAGGAGAACAAATTGAGTATAAAAACTTTTTTTTCACAGTCGTCTCTGCAGATAAAAAACGCATCAAAAGTGTACGGGTATTGTTGACCGACCGGATTAAAGCCGCAAAAACCAATGCCATAAAGTCCATTTCCGAAGTGAAAATAAAAAATTAAAATAAGCTGTTTTCTTCAAAACAGTTCAAAAATCAAACATATCCTCTATTATGAAGCACCTGAGTGTGATTATTTGTGCAATAAGTATATTTTTTTCAGTTGCTTGTTCGGACAACTCACCGGCTTACCTTCCTAAGCCTAAAGGCTTTCACCGGATTGACTTACCTAAGCACGCCTATGAAGCTTTACCAGAGGAATATCCTTATTCTTTTGAAATGTCCAAACATGCTATCATTCTTCCGGATACGTCTCATCGAGCTGAGCCTTATTGGATTGAAGTGAAATATCCGGAGTTAACAGCTTCTATCAGCATCTCCTATAAAAAGGTTAACAACAATGCGGATTCCTTAGCAGGATTTTTCAATGATTCGCACCGGTTGACCAATAAGCACAATATCCGGGCAACGGCCATTGATGAATATGTGATGAAAAGTAAAAAAGGCTATACCGCTGTATTGTTTGAGTTGGAAGGTGAAGTACCCAGCCAGTTTCAATACTTTTTAACTGACTCTACTGAAAACTTTTTAAGAGCAGCTTTATATTTTCCTACTTCTACAAAGAATGATTCTTTGGCCCCGGTAATCAATTGGGTGAAAGAAGATATGATGCATATGATTAACACCACGGAATGGCGAAAAATGTAATTTAAAAATCAGTGGCAAAGGGAAAGTTAGCTCCAATGTCTAAGAGTGTATCCAAATAGTTTTTTACTTCATATGCCAGAGGTTTTTCCAGCTTTTTGCACTGGTGCCTTGCTTTTTTTGAAACATTACCACCAGCGTGGCCATCCCACCTATCGCCAGGTAATAGACCGTTTGGAAGCCGTGTACTAAAATAGCCATGGCGCCTCCGTACTCTTGCGAAACCCCATATAGCAACAAACCATGAGCAAATAAAAAATGGTAAGCTCCCATGCCCCCTCCCTGTACCGGAACTAACCTGCCCAAGCTCCCAATCACACTCATGACAATCCCGGCCCGTATACTCAAATGGAGGGTTTGTGTAAAAGAAAAAAACCAGAGGTAAGTCATTAGTACATAAAATACCCAAATGATAATGGTATAGAGGATAAACAGGCCCTTGGATTTGATATACCATATGCTGATCATTCCTTGCCACATCTTTCTGAGAAACTCAATAAGACTATCCATACGATCGGTAGCCGTAATTCGCTTACCATAATACACCAAAACTCCTAGTCCTCCCAAAAAGAGAAAAGCCGCCAAGCCTATTACCAACTTACTTGTATGAAGTACCTTTTGCAAACCCGAAAAAATAGGCAAAAGCATATTCTCTATAAAAAACTCGGAGATTACCTGGTATTCCAACACGAAAGCCAGACAGATCAATAATAACAAACAGATTACATCAATCACCCGCTCGGTCAAGACGGTACCAAATGACTGTTGGAAAGGAATGTCTTCAGATTTATTGAGTGCTGCACAACGGGATATTTCCCCAAGCCGGGGAACGGCATAATGTACCAGATAACCAAACATCAAGGCTACAAATGCATTGAACAGACTGAGATGATGACCCAGAGGCTTGAGCAACATTTTCCAACGATAAGCCCGAATGATATGATTGGCTACGGTAATAACCAAGATTATGGACATCCAGGAGTAATCGGCATTCCACAAAATGGCTTGAATATCACTAAAATCCTGATTAGCAAAAGCCAAATAAAGCAAGGCCAAACCTAGCCCCCAAAGCAAAATATACTTCAATACCTCCCAAGCCCGGTGTATACGAGTCGAACGTGTGGATCTATATGCATTCATAAATTACGCAACCTAAAAAAATTATGGATTCCTTATTGAACCCAAAGGTAAATTTCGGAAGGGATTGAGTGAAACATCAAGAAAACGGACAAATTCTTTTTCAATCGGAAAGCGACTCCATTAAACTTCCATACAATATTGGACAAGATAAGAGGATTTGGGCACTTCATTCCATAGTTTTTAACAAATACGGCTCATGATCTCTATATTTGAATACGTCCTTTTATTTTCTATAGAATTTCCCGTTGATATCATGGGGGAGCATAGCGTTTCAAGGCTTTGCGGAATGATCATTTCAAAACCGCTACTAAATTTTCAAAAACATGGGAGACAAACCTTCAATTGGTATTGTGTTGAGCGGAGGAGCCGCCAGAGGACTGTTGCATATCGGAGTACTGAAAGCTTTGGAAGTATATGATATATCGCCCACACATATCTCCGGTTCCAGCATGGGAGCCATTGTAGGAGCTCTATACGCAGCGGGGATTTCGCCGGAAGAAATGCTGGAAATTGCCAGTACCAAAAGCTTTATCAATTTTTTTAATTTTCATTGGAAAGGTGGTGGAATATTACAACATCGTTTTTTAGAAAAGCTACTCAAAGAAAAAATTCCGCATAACACCTTTTCACAGTTAGCAAAAAAACTATATATCTGTACAACCAACCTTTCAAAAGAATGCTATGAGGTATTTTCCGAAGGAGAAATATGCAAACCGGTAATCGCCTCGGCCTCCATACCGGTACTCTTTAAACCGGTCAAAATTCATACAGATTATCATGTGGACGGAGGCCTGCTAAATAACCTGCCCGCCCAACCGCTTAATGATTGTAATGTATTGATTGGAGTGAATGCGGTTAACTATTCCGGGCAAATGACTTATCTACATACACGAACAGTTCTCGCTCAAGTGTTCAACCTGGTGATCAAACAAAACATGCAGCCCAATTTGAAAAAATGCGATGAAATTATCGCTCCTACCTTTGAAAAGATCAACGATTTGATGGATTTCAGCAAAGCAAAAGAGCTATATGAAATAGGTTATAAAGAAGGGAAACGATTAGCCATGGCATTGAATGCAAAAAAATAAACCTGAAGAGGTCATCCTCAGGTTTGTTTTTTTAGTAGGTAGTAGGTGCGTAATCTCCTGCTGGCCCTTGGTATTGGTAATCTCCAAAGGCTAACATAGGATAAAACACAAATCCTAACAATACCAGCCCTACTGTGAAGCCCTCACTTTGCCCAAAACTTTTGGACAATAGATTCGTAATCCAAATTAAAATGACAAAATTGGCAACAGGAATAAAAAGTAATACAACCCACCAAGTCGGTTTTCCTACAATTTCCAGTAATACAATAATATTGTAAATTGGAATAATAGCAGCCCAACCGGGTTTGCCTGCTTTTTCATAGACCTTCCACATGGAAGCAATCACAAGAACAATAATGGCTAGATACAAGATCGATCCGAGTATGCCTATACTTTCATTCATACGTAAAAATGTTTAGTGACTTTAAAGAAAATATTTATAAAAAATAGTAGGTATAAAACTAATGTATGTTTTGATCCAATATTTCCCCGGGCCCAGAAAAAAATACCTTTCAAAAAAATAAAGCCAAAGGTACCACTCAATAAAGATACTTATTTATAGCGAACTTTAACAAAAAATTAATTTTTTCGATAGTTTCAAAGCTTTTTTACAAAGATTGTTGCATACTATCCAATAAAGCCCAGTAAGTTTATTTTTTTGTACCCAGATCAAGCTATCCATAAAAAGACCCTTTGCTCGTTAACACTGCATAAGCTCTTTAAATGTACTTTCTTTCAAAATTATAATAAAAGCTGATTTCAATAGCAACATTTCAGGGAGAGGCTAGGGCTGTACTTTGTGATTTTAGCAAATGGTTTCAATAATTTGAAGACCTCTCTTTCGTTTTACTAGTAATTCATACATGAATGCCTCCCAGGTACTAAGATAACAGGTTCTACCACATGCGGTCAGACCCATACTCCTAATTTTTTAATTCCTTGAAAATGATACTTGATCATGGACACAAAACAAAAGCTGCTTCGTAGAAGCACCATAAGCAACCCCTATGTATTACTAAGCATTGTACTTTTTTTAATTCTTACAGGCTTAGCCCTGACCTTTGGATTACAAAACGCGTTAAAAACCAACACCTCCAATCAAGCGCTTTACGATGTGGTAAAAGCCAAAAAAGAGGCGATCATGGTGAATCTTAACAACCTGGATATGAGTGTCCGGGGGTATTTGCTCGTTCATAATGAAGCCTTCTTGGGCACCATTGAAGGGACTACCGGCATTCAAACCCGGGAGTTTCATACATTGGACTCCCTGCTTCCTGTCATCCAATATGATGTAGCAAAACTACGTCCTTTAAAGTCACAGGTAAATGCATACTATGATCTTATGCATCAAGTCATTCACTTGGATAGCACAGGGAAACGGGAAGAAGCCTTGGCCATCATCAAAGCTGACAAAGGCACAGAGCTATGGTATACCTATGTAGATTTCGGAGAAGACTTTGACTCCTACCTAACTACAATGCAGCAAAACTCTCAGGATAGCTATGATTCTTTATTGCAAACAACTATTATTTATCAAATCTTAATGGCAGTCATTGGGATTCCTACACTTCTTTTTATCATCTATTTACTCAACAAAAATACTAAACACCGGGAAAGGCTCTTCAATGAACTTTCCACTCAAAATAATACTCTTATTTTTAATAATAACACAGAAGAAGATTTAAGAAATGCGGAGGATGTAGTACAAAAAATCATTCATAATTTAAAAAAAGCAGCACATTTCATTCAAAACATTACCAGTGGAAACTACGAAGTAAATTGGGAAGGACTTAATGAGGAAAATGCCGCTCTTAATGAAAATAACCTGGCCGGGGCATTGGTGAAAATGCGCGAACAGATGATCAAGGTGAAAGAACAAGATCAAAAACGCCATTGGGAAAATGAAGGATTGAACAAAATCACGGAAATTTTACGCAAGCATCAAACGAACTTGGAAGAATTGGGTGATCAGGTTGTCGCTTTTATGGTGAACTATATGGAAGCCAACCAAGGAGGTTTGTTTTTACTGAATACGCAAGACGAAGCAAAGAAATTTTTAGAATTAAGGGGTTGCTATGCTTATGGTCGCAAAAAGCACCTTCAAAAAAACATAGAAATAGGGGAAGGCCTAGTGGGACAAACCTTTCTGGAACAAGAAACCCTACACTTACAGGAAATTCCTAATGGCTATACCACTATTACTTCGGGTTTAGGAGAAGCAACTCCTTGCACACTACTATTGATACCTCTGAACTATAACGAAGTCACTCAGGGGATTCTGGAAATAGCTTCTTTCAAGATATATGACCAACATGATATTGCCTTTTTAGAAAAAGCTTGTGAAATCATTGCTTCTACAATGATCAGTTTACAAACCAATGAAAGAACCAAAAAGCTTTTGGAACTCTCCCAAATGCAAGCCGAAGAAATGAGAAGTAAAGAGGAGGAACTACGGCAAAACCTGGAAGAATTGGAAGCAACGCAAGAAGAAATGAGACGCAAGGAAAAAGAGATGACACGAATGCTATTGGAAGCCAAGGCTGTTAAAAGCTGAAGAGTTAAAGAACTGTCGGATTGAAAGTTATGGAATTGCATTTGGAAGAGGTCAAATACAAAAGCGGAAGTGTATTACTTCCGCTTTTGTATTTTTGGTACCAATGGTAGTCCTTGAGTTTTCAATGACGAACAATGGCAAATAGTAGATTAATTAATTCAAGTTGTCAAACATTATTACGAGCGGATAATGAATGAGTTTAGGGTGACAAAATACATCGAAACAATTTAACCGACTCATAATTTCACTCAACCACTCATTCACCTACTAGGAATATCCTTCTCACAACTTGGGTCAATTAATAACCATCGTTCTGTTGTAATGTTGGCTCCCCGTTGACTTGACTATTTACAATAGCCTTTTCGGGAATAGGAAAGTAAACATCTGTGGCATCAAAACTAGCACCGTTTAAATATTGCCGCTTATTCTGCTCAGCAGTTAAGTAAGAGTTTATTTCTTGTTCGGCAATGCCCCATCGTACCAGGTCAAAAAAGCGATGGCCTTCCATTGCAAACTCCAACTTCCGCTCAAAATAGATGGCACTCCGGGCATTATCCTGGTTATCAAAAGGATAAGCACCTCCACCAGGATAGGTATTGATCACATAGTTGGCAGCAGGATCGCCTGCATCGTCTTTCACCCAACCATCAGGATTGGCAGCTCTTGCCCGGATCTGGTTCACATATTCCCTTGCTTTATCCAAACTCCCGATTTCCACTTCACATTCGGCTGCCCATAAAAGCACATCCGCAAAACGGATCAAACGATAATTATTTGCGACATACCCTTTGGTCCAATTTCCCGGTTGTGTCAGGCTAAATTCTTCTTCTTTGTAGTACACGTTCTTTTTAGGGCTGTAAGGTCCGGCATATGCCTGGTCGCGAATCCAGGATTGTCCGTCATGCTCTCCCCAATCCAAATACGGCAAACCTCTACGGCCTACAGTCCAGTCTAAACGAGGGTCCAGGTTGTCGGCATACGGCTCAAACGGTTCGTCAGAGGCTACCCCTTGGTCACTTTTCACATCCTCATTATTATATGTTTCCAACAAAGGCAAACCATCGCCATCCGTTTTAAAGGAATTCACCAAGTTTTGCGTAGGCTGGAAAAAGCCACAACATCCCCCCGGAGCTGCAGAGCTATACGGGAAGTTCAAGATATCCAAAGAAGCTCCATTATCACCTCCCCCGCCATCATTTACAGAAAACTGAATTTCAAAAACACCTTCCTGACTATTATTGGTAGCGGTCCGGAAGTTATCATGATACAATGCATTCAAGCCATATGGCACTCCGGCAGCGGTTGTTCCATTCATAATAATTTCTTCCAACAAGGGCTTAGCCTCTGTATACTTTTGCTGGAACATATACGCCTTTGCCAAGTAAGCTCCGGCTGCCCATTTATTGGCCCGTCCTTTTTCTGACATAGTTTCCGGCAAATTGTCATAAGCATATTTAAAATCCGCTTCAATTTTTTGCCAAACGTCATTACTGGTATTCGGGACTTTATAAGGATCCAGGCTATTCTGTTCCAAAGCCTGTTTGGCAATTGCTTCATCGATATATGGGATATTTCCCCAGATTTTTTTGGCTTCAAAGTGGTAATGCCCCCTTAAAAACCGGGTTTCGGCAGTGATACGGGTAATGTCTGCTTCAGTAATATCTTCCACTTGTTCCAAAAAAACTAATACATCGTTGGAACGCCCTACACCATCGTACAAGGCACGCCATTTTTGCTCAAAATAGGGGTTGTTAGGCAAGGATTCGTAACGTTCAATAGGATTAATATCCGATTGGTCACCGGCATCGGTTCCCTTATAAGCTTCCCCGCTACAAATACTACCGTATACCCAATTGGTGCCGGATGCTCCCCATCCTCCGGAACCACCAGCCCCGTCTAGCAATGAATAAGCTCCGATTAATAGGCCTTCCACACCTCTTTTATCTTTGATCAAATCCGGGCCAACAGCACCAATAGGGGGCTGATCCAAAAAACTATCGTCACAAGAATAGGTAGTAGCACTCACTATCAGCAACACCAGGATAGAAGCACGAAATATCGTTTTCATATATTATATATCTTTTGGTTGAAGAATGAATTAAAAAGTTAAAGAAAGCCCTAACAGAATTTGACGGGAGTTCGGGTACACCCCCCGATCCACACCCATACTCAAATCGCCAGATTGGATAGCGTCATCATCCTCTTTATCCGTATTTTGAATGGAAATATCAGGATCCAACCCTGTATAAGGAGTTGCGGTAAACAAATTCACCCCTTGCACATATACACGCATCTTCTCCATTCCCAACTTGTTCAACAGGGTTTCGGGAAGGTTATAGCCAATTTGCAGGTTTTTCAATCTTAAGTAAGAGCCTGATTCGATATAATATGTGCTGGAAATATTACCACTTTGGTTATCGGTTGCATCCAGGATAGGCAACTTGGCATTGGGGTTATCAGGAGTCCAGGAATCGTACAACATGCGCTCACTCCGGTTTCCTTGAAAAGAGTTAAAGTCCATCCACCAACGGTTGTAGTGATAGATCTCGTTACCATAATTCCAAAACAAGAAGGCGGACAAGTCAAAGTTCTTATAACTGACACTTAAATTTAACCCTGTTTGAAAATCAGGATGAGGGCTTCCGATAAAGGTTTGGTCTTTTGAGTCAATGACATTATCCCCATTGAGATCTTTAATTCTCCAACCTCCGATTTTCTTCTGAATGGGTAATTGATCCGGATAATTGTTGATTTCTTCTTGACTATTGAAAAATCCGTCTATCACATATCCGTAAAAAGAAGAAACGGGTTGACCTTTAACCGTGCGGGTCAAATCTCCAAAACGGCTTTCTCCTCCGGTAAAAAAGGCATCATCCGATTCTTGTAATTTTAGCGCTTCGTTTTTGTAATGAGAGAAACTCACCGTAGCCTCATATCTCAAATCCGGATTCACATCCCCTCGATAGGTCAACATCAAATCTACCCCCCGGTTACGCATTGTTCCTACATTGATCTTGGGTTGTTCTGCATGCGGGGCTGTCAATGGGGCTTGCCGGGTTACCAACAGCCCTTCCGTTTCGCGGTTATACCACTCCACACTCACATCCAATGCACCTTGAAACAATGAAGCATCCACACCAATGTTGGTAGTCGTAGAACTCTCCCACTTGGTTTCTACGTTCCCCATCCGGTCTAAATCATACCCTGGGTATACGGAAGTATTGGTTCCGTCAATGTCATATCCGGAATTTCCAGGTGTAGAACGGTAGAGTAAGTATTGGTTTACACTAGGTACAACGGCCTGGTTCCCCATTTTACCCCAACCGGCACGCAACTTCAAATCGGAAACCCATCCGACACTGGCCATAAAAGGCTCTTCGGAAATTCGCCAACCAACACCCACTGCAGGGAAATTGGCATAGCGGTTATTTTCTCCGAACTTAGAAGAACCATCTCTCCGGAAAGTCGCATTCAACAGGTATTTTCCTTTGAACATATACTCTAAGCGCCCAAACAAAGAGAACAAAGCCGAGCGGTTTCCATAACTAAAAGACTCTGCCAAACGAGGCTCTCCCCGGTCAAGAATCCACCGGTCCGGATCGATAAAGGTAAAATTGTTACGACTTCCGCCAACTCCTCTTCCTTCAAATTTGATTGCTTCAGAACCCAACAAGACTTTTACATCATGCTGGTTATTGATATTTTTATGAAACTGCAAGGTATTGGTAAACGTCCAATTCAGTCCCCAATCATTACGTTCTTCATAAGTGTTACTTCCTACATTTTCGGAGCGCTCATAGGTACGGTAAGTAAATCCTTCGCGGTAGCGTGTGGTATAGTCAATACCAAATGAACTACGAAACGTAAAGGCCTTTAGGAAATCCACCTCTCCGTAAATATTACCAAAAGCACGATAGGTTTTATCTTTATTATCTTTTCCCCGGTAAAGGTCTGCCAAGGGGTTATAGGCATTTCCCAAATTGCTTCCGTTTGATCCGGCAAAATTTCCCATCACATCGTATACGGGGATAATAGGCTGCATCCGGTAAGCCATCGCAATCGCCCCTTCTTCCCCCAGGTTTTCTCCGTTTTGCCGGTCTTCATAAGACAATTGTAAATTTTCACCAACCCGTATGGCATCTTTGATATGAAAAGAGCTGTTTGCTCTGACCGAATATCGTTTATACCCGGTATACTCCAAGGTACCCTCTTGGTTAAAATAGTTTAAGCCCAATGCATAAATCCCCTTCTCCGATCCTCCGGTAGCGGTGAGTTGATGACTTTGAATAGGTGCCACCCGGAAGATCGCATCATACCAATCCGTACCCGACTTGTTAGCCCGGGTAATTTGGTACAAATCTCCGTTATCGGGATCGACATTATATTTAGACAAATCCAATGCAGGGTCTCCCTCAAATACTCCTGATTTGCTACCAGCCAAAATATAGTCCGGAATAACGGGAGAGGCCCCACTTCCATACTGTCCGTGATTAGGCGTCTGCCCTGCGTTTTGATACCCTCTCCACAAAAGATCCCCATACTCTTCGGTATTGAGCAAGTCATAAGTTTTGGTTACTTGTTGCCAACCATAATACGAGTCAACGGAGATTTTAGATTTTCCGGCTTTTCCTTGCTTGGTGGTGATGATTACTACCCCGTTAGCTGCTCTCGAACCGTAAATAGATGCGGCTGTCGCATCTTTCAGTATTTGCATGGATTGAATATCCTGAGGGTTTAAGTAATTGACATCCGTAGTAGGTACTCCATCTATTACATACAAAGGGTCACTGCTTCCAAAAGAACCGAACCCCCGGATACGCACTTTCGCCCCTGTACCAGGTGCACCACTACCACTAATCGTCACCCCTGAAGTACGTCCTTGTAGCTGTTGTTGGACGTTTCCGGCGGGTACCGCCAACAAGTCTTTGGTTTCCACAATGGAAACCGACCCGATGATATCCTTCTTTTGCTGAGTAGTATACCCTACTACTACTACTTCTTCCAATGATTTTGTATCTTCTGTCAGTGTCACCTCTATATTGGATTGATCTCCTACCACAACTTCTTGAGAGCGGTATCCCACAAAGGAGAATATCAATACACTTTCTTTGCTGTCCACACTAATGGTAAACTTCCCTTCAAAATCCGTGGTGGTTCCGGCAGTGGTCCCCTTCACCAATATACTTACTCCGGGCAATGGACTCTGATCCATGACATCTTTGACCGTACCCGATACAACATACGACTGAGCGTATGCGACTCCGCTAAAGAGCAAAAAAATCCCTAGCAAAGCTTTTTGAAAAAAGTAAAAAAGCTTCATTTTCATATTTACTGAATTAAAAATTTGGAATAGCGGGATTGCATTAGACAGACCTCTCCCAGGGCACTTCAACCGGAGTTAAAGCACAGGCCTATGACTGATGGATCCCTTTTTGTAGATGAAGTGGTTTAAACTTATAGTTTTTGACCGAACATGGAATCAAAACCGGCTCATCAAAGCACTTTTTGAAAAGAATAGCCAAAGCTATTGTTGAAAAAAGTAACACAGAGGAGGCGTTTTCGAAACATTTCAAAAAAAAGAAAAAGTTTAATTCACTTCGATTAGAAAAATACGATGAACAACAGTCTTTAAACCAAAAGCTGTTGAATCCACCTCAACAAAGCTTGGCCCCGTTTCGAAAAAAGCACCTTTAATTCATACATCATTGTAAAATTTGTTTATAGAAAAGTTTGCAATTAAACATGTATGTTAATGGCATATGTTATTATGTATTAGCATTGTGTTTGTTTACTGGTGCTTTTAGCTCGTAAAATTAAATGTGCAAAGTCGTTGTTATGTGTGGGCTTCAAGTAACACTACTATTAAGAATATTAGAACAAACCATTATAAAAAATCAGGCTAATACATCCCACCTATGGGGGAGTATATATCACCCATTGACAGACTTATTACATATTTGAAAATACGCAACAGCCCTTCCTAAGGAAAGTTCTACTGATTGGGTTAGTTTGTAATACTATTGGGGTAGTTAGATGTAAAATATTGGTTGGCTAATAAAGTATACTTTCAGATTAATCTTGCCTAATATTAGGGAATTATCTGAAATTCTCAAAAAAATTACTTCTCTTTTTGGAGTGTACTTTATACACAATGGGAGTGGATTTTATCTCAAATGGTAATATAAACGGATGAATGGTCAAGGGATTTCAGCCTGAAAACTTCCTTTTTTTAAGTTGTAGTTAAGAAAGGTTCTTTGAGAAATGACACATCATGTTTTACCTAAAAAGGAATGCTTTTTCTACTTTGCTGCAAAGCATTTTCCTTAGAGCATGTTTAAAATTCGTTGCAGGCACGCGCCTTTGGCGGTAAAAATTTTCAGTTAAGGATTCTCAAAAGGCTGCGCAGAGGTTCCTGAAATGGGGGTTTTGACCCAAAGGTTGAAATTTAAACATGCTCTTATATTTCTCTTAACAAAGAGGTTAATTGTAAAAATATTATTCTTCCTTTACCACAAGCCCCCCGGTAAGACGCATCAAATTGGTATTGGACTCCATCAGGTTATAAATGGCTTCCAAATCTTGCAATGCTGCCTCTAAGTAATTCAACTGAACTTGCCGGTAATCAAAAGAGTTAATCGTACCGGTTCTATACTGCTCTTCGCTTAAGGTCAGGTTTAACTCGGCGGCATCTTTTCTCCGGGAAGCAATCCCTTTCAACTGCTTGCGGTTGTTGTACAAATCCAGGGCTTGGGCCAAATCTCTATTGAGGGATTGTTTTAATTTATCGACCTGATATGTACCCACTTCAAAATTTGTCGTGGCATTCCGGATGGCTCGTTTGATTTGTCCTCCACGGAAAAGCGTGAAAGAAACGGTTAAATTTCCTGACAAGGTTAACGTTTTAGGTTTGGTAATGGAAGGACGGGTGGGATCTTCAAAGGTAAAATCAGCCTTAGACAAATCCTGGCGACTCAAATCATATGAAGCCATACCGTCCAATGTAACTTTTGGATACCGGTCTGCCTGGGCCAAATGAATATTTTCTTGTAAAATGGATTGGGTTATATATTGGGTTTTCAGGTTAATATTATTGCTATTCATTTTTTCAGCCAACACTTCGTACCTGTAATCTTCGATATCAAAATTCAGCGAGTCGGTCAACAGGTAATCCCGATCAACGTTTTCTTCTGCCAAGAAAATATTCAAATTGCGAATGGCTTCATTATAAACGTACTCTTGGTTGATTACATTGATTGAATCGGTCAGGTAGGCACCTTCCTCCAATAACACTTCCGTGGTGACTGTAGAACCCAATTCTTTTTTCAACTGCACATACTGGTATTTTTCTCTGGAAATTTCCAAGGACCTTTGTAATACTTGGGCTCTTTCCTTTTCCAACACCGCCGTATAATACGCCAGGATGATTCCTTGCAAGGTGTTTTGCACTACAACTTCCGCATTCCCCCGGGTTTCTTGTTCCAATTTTTCCAATCGACTTTTGGTGGTTCGTACCCGGAACCCATCAAAAAGCACCCAATTAAGATTTAGAGAAGGTGTAATACTATTGCCTATCGTTTTACCAGAAACAAAGGCAGCAGGGTCGTCAACATCCCTCAAAGAATAATTTCCTTGGACATCAAAGGTTATCGTAGGGTACCGCCCGGCTTCTCCCCAATTATTATTTCTTTGGCTGATCTTAATATTTTCATCTTCAATTAAAATATCATAATTATTAACCAGCCCTCTTTGCACTGCATCTGACAAGGACAGAGGTTCCTGTGCCCAAGCAGATAGATTGATACAAGTGACAAACAGAAGGGAAAAAATGATAAATCGCTTCATGAAATGGATTGAGTTTATATAAAGGTCCAACATTTCCCCAAGCAGGAGGTTTTATCAATGAAATTTTGGCCTGTAATTTTTTTCTTATCTTGCAAAAAATGAATGGAAAAGGCAGGGGACTTTTCTAGTTTCCACTGCCCTGTTAACCAGACTATGAGATTTGGCTTTTACTTCATTGCCTGTTCGTTTTCTTCTTCCTTCAGGTTTACTGTTTGCATGCTCTCATTCTTTTCCGCATCCAACAACTTAAAGGCCTTCATATTGTTATAGGCATTGATCAAGGGCTCCCATACCAAATCGGCTCCGGGTTCCAAGCCCGAAAACACAATGGTTTCCTGATTGATTTTATGAATATCAACCTCTTTTACTTTGAGGATACTGTCCTGTTCAATAACATATACTTGGTTGCCATTAAATACGGCATTCCGGGGCATCACCATGGATTCCTTCACCGTACTTCCCGGAACTGTTGCTTTCAGATACAATCCGTCAAAAATCGGGTACTTTCCAGAAATAATGGCAATAAACACATCGATAGACTGCGTATTTTGATTCACCACATCGCCAATCCGTACAATCCGGCCTTCCCATTGTTGTGAAGCATCTTCCGTGCTAATAAATGCCTTACTACCTGTTCGGACCCATTTGATATTGTTGGCTTCTACCGGCACTTTCAGTTCCAGATGATCGGTTTTGATGATCCGGGCTATCCGCATTCCATTGCTCACCACAGATCCTACCTCTTGAAATACTTCCGTAATAGAGCCATTGTAAGGCGCGTAGAGATTAAATTTTTGATGCCGGGCCTCCGTACTTTTGATGGTATAATACGTACTGAATACATCCCGGGTAGCCAAATAGGTTTTTTCAGCATCCGAATTGACTTGAGGCAAATCGGGCAAGGGTTGATCCAGTTCTACGGATTTGAAATACTCATACCATTGATTATAACTTTGCGGATAATCAATTTTAAAATCCGGCAAGATGGAAGCCAGTAACTTCAAAAAGTTACTTTTGGAAGACTTTAATTTCAAACGTTCTTCCGGATCGTCAATGGTAAATAACAATGCCCCTTTCCGGAAATTTTGCCCCACTTTGATCGGCACTTTAGATGAAATAATTCTTCCGCTCACTTCGCTGACAAGATCCAGTTGTTGGGCGGATTCTACCCGGCCAAAGGCCACAATTTCCGTTTGAGTATCCGAATACTGAACAGGTTGGGTTTTGACAAATTTTTTCGGTTCTACTTGCACCTTCTTAGGAGGCTCTTCTTTCATGGAAGCTAATAAACCCATTAAAAAATAGGCACCCACAATAATTCCCAGCGCCACAGCCAAAATGGTGAGTCTACGTTTATTCATCTTTCTTTCTCAGTTACCTAAAATTAATGAATGGATATTTGTATGGTTTAACTTTTAGAGGAGACAATGGGATTAAGCAATCTAGCACTGTTAGTCGCCACATATTATTTTGTGAGCATATCTTTTACAACTCGGTTGTTCAGAATCCATTGGCAGTTATTCCTGCTTTCCATTTCAAGTATACGAAAAAGCCCTAATAAGGGAAGCCGGATTTATACCAATAGTCACATAGCAATCATTAGTGGTAAATCTGAAGGATAAACAAACTTACCTGTGTTATTCTGTCCGGTTAGTTCTGTGAACATAACTTGATAGTATAAATATACCTATAAAATTTATCTCTCCGGTGCTTATTTTTCCAGAGGAGAGCCTTAAATTTGCCATTTCTTAAGGGTTTGTTTATTAGACGAATAACACAAGCTCCTCTGTGAATGGAGCACTGCCGTATTCTGAACAGGTTAGAAGCCAGGCCAGGAACACGAAATCCCGGCCTTACCACAGGCATTGCACAAGAATTCTTGAAAAATCACTTGGTTATCAATCATTTCGCAAATCAATATAAAGTAAATACTCATGAAAAGAGATACCACCGTATTTGATTTAATCCAAAAAGAGAAAACAAGACAGCAGTTCGGTATCGAGCTGATTGCCTCGGAAAACTTCGTATCCCAACAGGTGATGGAAGCAATGGGCAGTGAACTGACCAACAAATATGCGGAAGGGCTCCCCGGAAAACGCTATTACGGTGGTTGCGAAGTAGTGGATGAGGTAGAAAGCTTGGCAATTGAGCGGTTGAAAGAATTGTTTGGTGCGAAATGGGCAAATGTTCAACCTCACTCCGGAGCACAAGCCAATGCGGCTGTGATGTTAGCGGTATTAAATCCAGGGGATAAAATTTTAGGTTTTGACCTCTCTCACGGTGGCCACTTGACCCACGGCTCACCGGTGAACTATTCCGGTAAGCTTTACGAACCTATTTTCTATGGCGTGGAGCAAGAGACCGGTTTGATCGACTTTCAGAAAGTAGTGGAGCAAGCCCGGAAAGAAAAGCCGAAAATGATCATCTGTGGCGCTTCGGCTTATTCCAGAGATTGGGATTACAAATCGCTGCGTGAAGTAGCTGATGAAATCGGAGCATTCTTATTAGCCGATATTTCTCACCCTGCCGGATTGATCGCAAGGGGATTGTTAAACGATCCATTAAAATATTGCCATGCCGTAACCACTACGACTCACAAAACCTTGAGAGGTCCTCGTGGTGGAGTCATCATGATGGGAGAAGATTTTGAGAATCCCTATGGTATCAAAACCCCTAAAGGAATTGTTCGCAAAATGTCGTCTTTGTTGGATTCGGGCGTATTCCCCGGAACCCAGGGAGGCCCGTTAGAGCATGTGATTGCGGCCAAAGCCGTTGCATTTGGAGAAGCCTTGTCTGACGACTATATGAAATACATCTTGCAAGTAGAGAAAAATGCCGATGTCATGGCCAATGAGTTTGTCAACAGAGGCTACCAAGTCATTTCAGGAGGAACTGACAACCACTTAATGTTGATCGACTTGAGTGCTAAAGGACTTACCGGTAAAATTGCTGAAGAATCCTTGATCAAAGCCGATATCACCATCAATAAAAACATGGTGCCGTTTGATACCAAGTCGCCTTTCGTGACCTCCGGTATGCGACTGGGAGCAGCAGCAATAACCACCCGAGGCCTGAAAGAAAATGATATGTTGAAAGTGGTGGACCTGATTGACACGGTATTGACGCACAAAGACGATGCTACTAAAATTGCCGAGATTAAAGAAGAAATCAACAATTGGATGGGGCAATTCCCTCTATTCAATGAGAATATTTAATCTTTAATCCTTCCCCTTGGAGGTTTTTTGTGGAGGCGGATCACTATCTTTGATTCGAAGTGGGAATCGCCGCAGGTAAAAAACCTCCAAGGTACAATGCATTTGGATATACCCTTCGCTTTGGCAAAGGTCTCCTCTATCTAAAAGCATGCTACGATCCATTCTGATACAAAGACATCAAACAGAAACAAAGTATGAGTGAAGAGAAGGAAATGTCATTTTTAGACCATCTTGAAGAGTTGAGATGGCATTTGATCCGGGCCATCGGGTCGATCTTAGTATTTACCATCATTGCCTTTTTGGCCAAAAGCTTTGTGTTTGGAGTGGTTGTATTCGGGCCTGCAAATGTGGACTTTGTCACGTACAAAATGCTTTGCAAATTATCCGGCCTGATAGGCAGCCAGGTCTTATGTATCGAACAACTACCTTTTATACTTCAAAACCGTACCATGACCGGTCAGTTTACCATGCATATTCTGGCTTCGATAGTGGTAGGTTTGGTTTGTGCCTTTCCCTATGCCTTTTGGGAAATATGGCGCTTTGTGAAGCCCGGTTTGTATGATACAGAACAAAAAGTATCTCGGGGCGCTACCTTCTTTGTGTCTCTGTTGTTTTTAACCGGGGTGAGCTTTGGTTACTTTATTGTTTCTCCATTGGCGGTCAATTTCTTATCCAATTACCAGATTGACCCCAGTATCAAAAATGAAATTGACATTACCTCCTATATTTCCACACTGGCCATGATTGTACTGGCTTGCGGGTTGATGTTTCAATTACCCATCGTGGTCTTTTTCTTATCCAAGGTCGGCTTGGTCAATCCGCCTCTGATGCGCCAATACCGCAAACATGCCTTGGTTATTATTTTGATTGTCAGTGCGATTATCACCCCTCCCGATCCGGTCACCCAGATATTTGTTGCCTTGCCTATCTTCTTGTTGTATGAAGTAAGTATTCAAATTTCCGGCATGGTCATCCGGAAGTTGGCCAGAGAGGAGCAACTCTACGAAGAAGAATTCCAAGCATCCAATGCCCTTCCCGATGCCAATGTGGAAGAAACCGAATCCAAATAAAGAAATGACGATGGACTGTTTTTAATCACTCAGGCCATTTGTAAAAAAAAAAATACGGATCCTGTGGCCAATGTTTAAAGCCACAGGATTTTTTCTTCTTCAAACCTCTTGACAATATTTCTGTTATATGTACAGAATTGCTTCTAATTCATTAATTTTGAGAAGCTTTAGGCGGTTCTCACTGGGAAAAGCCACCTCGTTTTTTTAACTATCTACTCTTTTTTACCGAGTGCTTTCTTCTGAAACGGTTCTTTATTTAGTTACTTTTTAACTTTTTTTACCTTTGATCGAGAGAAAGATTTATATTCAAATAGCGGTACTATTTGTGGGATTCGTCTTTTTGATGAAACTGTTGGATATCCAACTCATTGACTCACAGTACAAAGGAAAAGCGGATAAAAATATGCTTAGCCGGGTGGTCGAGTACCCCTTGCGGGGGATGATCTACGACAGGCATGGGCAACTCATCGTAAACAACAAGCCTACTTTTGATTTGTATTTTATCCCCAAGCAACTCTTCATTAAAGATACAGCCGAATTCTGTGAGTTTTTCTCCATAGAAAAATCCTACCTTCACGAACAACTCGCAAAAGCCAAAAGAAAATACAAGTCCTATCCTTTTATCAAGCATCTGTCGATGCAGGATTTTGCTAAAATCCAGGACCGTTTATCGGATATTCCAGGAATCACGGTTGTAGCCCGCACCGTCCGGGAATACCCCAGCAACAGTATGGCAAATATCCTGGGATACGTCAAAGAGGTCGATAAATCGGACTTAAAAAAGGATACTACGAACTATTACCGCCAAGGGGACCTGATTGGAAAAAGCGGTATTGAACGCTACTATGAAAATTACCTCAGAGGGAAACAAGGAGTAAAATATGTAATGACCAATGTAAGGGGAATGGTGAAAGGTTCTTATAAAAATGGGAAACTGGATACCTTGCCGGTTGTAGGAGAAGATTTGATTTCTTCCATTGACTTGGACTTGCAACAGTACGGAGAGAAATTAATGCAACATAAAAAAGGAGCAATCGTAGCCATTGAACCATCTACAGGTGAAATTCTCACGATGATTTCAGCACCCTCCTATGACCCAAACTTACTGACAGGAAAGGGAAAACAAGTATCCAAAAATTATGTAAAGCTTCTAAATAACCCCAACAAACCTCTTTACAATCGCGCGATTCAATCGCCCTACCCTCCTGGCTCCACTTATAAAACCGTAATGGCGCTGGTTGGCCTGCAAGACAAGGCTTTGGACACGGTACATACCTATTTCAGTTGCGATAAAAGTATCGTGGGCTGCCACGGGCACCCGTCTCCTCTCAATGTGCACGGCTCGATTCAACACTCTTGTAACCCCTGGTATGTAAAAGCCTTACGGCAAGTAGTCAACCAAGGAAGAAGAAGTGACCCCAGGGAGGATACCCGTGTGGGCTTGGACAGCCTGCATGACAAGTTGCTTAAATTCGGACTTGGCAGAAGGTTGGGCCTTGATCTTCCCTATGAGCATTCCGGAAGAGTCCCTTCCACCAAATATTATGATGAGAACTATTACACCAAAAACTGGAAGCTAGGGAATATTTATTCTATTTCCATTGGACAGGGAGAAGTAGGGGTAGTGCCTCTCCAAATGGCTAACCTTGCTGCCACCATCGCCAACCGTGGTTGGTATATTACCCCCCATATGATCAAAGGAATTGGCGATAGTTTATACCTTCCCGAAGAGTACACCGCCAAAAATGATACAGGGGTAGACGCCCCGTATTTTGACTATGTGGCAAGGGCTATGGCAGACGTAGTCAAAGCGGGAACCGCTCGCAGGGCTTTCATCGAAGACATAGTAGTATGCGGAAAAACAGGAACCGCTCAAAACCCTCATGGAGAAGACCACTCTGTATTTATGGCCTTTGCGCCTTTGTACAATCCTAAAATAGCCATTGCCGTATATGTGGAAAATGCGGGGTTTGGGGGTACATGGGCCGCTCCGATTGCCAGCCTGATGATTGAGAAATATATCAAACGGGAAATCCAATCCAACCAACGGAAATGGCTGGAACAATATGTACTCAGTGGTAAGTTTATCGAAGAGGAAGAAAAGGAAAGTGAAGAATAAGCTTTAGGTTACACATTCACCTTTCATAGCTTTAATTACGCGCCTCCACTTTAAATTCCACCCGGCGGTTTTGTTTACGGCCGGTTTCCGTGTCATTGTCGGCCAATGGCATGCGGTCTCCCATTCCTTTGTATTTCAGGCGTGTTCTTGAAATCCCCTCTCCGATCAAGAAATTCATTACGGCTTGGGCCCGTTTCACTGACAAGCGCCAGTTGAGCAAAGCATGTCCCACATTATCCGTATGGCCAATAATGGCAATTCTCAGCTCAGGGTATTTTTTCAAGGTATTCGCCAGTTTATTCAGTTCAGTAAGAGAAGCTTCACGCAAATCTGCCCGGCTCTGATCAAAGAAAATATTTTCCAAAATCACGGTTGTGCCTACCTCAAGCTTTTCAAATGTTTCCATGGTTCCAGGAGGGTTTCTTTTTATGAATGGCTCCGGTTCTCTTTCTTTCAACGCTTTCTTTTTTATCCGGGGAGGAGTGTGTGGAGGATGCTCAACCAACTCTGCCGTTCCTTTTTGCAAGCCGCCAGGCAGGCATTCGGTTAGTGTTACATTATCCAAAGCAAAATCATGTCCCTGAAACTGAGCTTTACCACATTCTATTTGTACAAATAATTCCGTTTGTTTTCCTGAAAACCAAGCAAAACGATAGGTTTGCCAACGGTCTATATCCATAGGTGCTTTGAGGGTTTCTATATTTTGATTCAAAATCAATGTTAAGGTAGCCGGAGGTCCCAAAAGCATATCCAGTGTAGCAACTTGCAAGCTGAATTCATAGTTCCGGTCAGGCAAGACGGCAATGGCTTGTTCCCATACTACCCAGTCTTTGCCTCCGTCTACAATCATAAAATTTCCGTCTCCTTCGGCATGAAAATTCATTGGATTGGCAAAAGCCGCACTATAATGAACCGTAAAATTTCCCTGACGTGTCCGGCTGGAGGAATAGACATACTCGGATGCAAAACCATAATAGCCCAATTCAAAGCTTCCATTTAGCACCAAATTATCCCCTGGGTACTCACATTGCGAAAAGGCAGGTGTACTCATAAACAGCACTCCCACCAGAAGCCAAAGCACTTGCATTTCCTGTTTTTAAATCATTTATTTTAAAATAAATTGAAGTGGAGTAATACTTTTTTTCAAAGCTAAAATTGTATTACCGGAAAGGATATCGGTTTAAGCAAGGAGAAAAGAGCTGTCACGGATCAGGAAATAGAATGGAAGTTTTTTAATTTCTAAAAATGCACTTTGGAGGAAAGAATTTTCATAAACCCTGAATAAGGCGTACATCTCTTTAAGAGAACTTAAAATACAAATTTTACGGGCAGGATGCCAGTAATGTAATAGAATTTATATCCGGGAGAGCCTGATCTTTTGTATTTTTGCGGGTATGGAAAATGTAAGTAAACCCATCGCCTCAAAGTTGTTGGAAATCGGGGCTATTAAAATCCAACCCGATCAGCCTTTTACCTGGGCCTCAGGCTGGAAGTCACCGATCTATTGTGATAACCGTTTGTCTCTCTCTCACCCGGAGGTACGCAGCTATGTAAAAGAAAAGCTGTCGGATTTGATCAAAAGCACCTATCCGGAAGCAGCCGGGATAGCCGGAGTAGCTACTGCCGGAATTCCGCAAGGAGCACTCGTTGCCGATCAATTGGATTTGCCTTTTGTGTATGTTCGTTCCAAGCCCAAAGGCCACGGCATGGAAAACCTGATAGAAGGAAAACTTCCCGAAGGTTCCAAAGTAGTGGTGATCGAAGATTTGATTTCCACCGGAGGGAGTTCTATAAAAGCTGCGCAAGCTTTGCAAAAAGCAGGTTATGAAGTATTAGGCTTGCTGGCGATCTTTACCTACGGCTTTGATGTAGCGTCAGAGAACTTTGTAAAAGCCGGCATCGAATTCCATACCCTGTCTGACTATCCTACTTTGTTGGATGTGGCTGTGGAGCAAAACCGGATCCGTAAAGACACTTTGCAATCGCTGAATAACTGGCAGACCAATCCTGCTGATTGGGGTAAATAACCCCCTGCCAAACACTCGTCTTGCCTGGCCGGAGCTTTATTATTTTTTATCCTCTTCCAGGCAAGACCCTAAAAAACCAAGAGGAGATACTCCCCAAAACCCCTATTACTTCTTATCAATGACCTGGATGTTAGCTACCATTCCACGGTTTATTGATTCTTTGTTTACTGTTCATCGCCCACCAAATGATATAAGAGTAATGAATAACCGATTCGTAACCCAAAGTATAACATGCCTCTTTCTTGTACTTGTGTTTATCACAAATGCATTCGGACAAGAAGAGCAAAAGCCTATCGCCAACTTGCGTTCGCCCAAGCAGGCAGTGATTACTCACCTAAAATATTTACAGGAAGAGACCTACCATCCTTCTGTTTCTGCACAAGCGCTGGATACAGAAGGTTTGAGCCCACGGGAGGCGGAAAAGTTAGCCATGAAAATCAAGCAAATTTATGATGGCATCGGACAATACATCAATGTGGATGCAATTCCCGACAACCCTAACTTTACCGATTCAACCACGCAACAACAACAATACGTTGTTGTAAGCCGCTACCCACAGTTGTACTTGCAGAAGGTTGGTAATCAATGGAAATATTCTCAAAAAAGTGTGGCTCAGATCAATCAGATCCACCAAGAGGTTTATCCTTTTTTCACCCATAAGTTCCTCGAATTAGAAAATTCTTTTGGCCAAAGTGTATGGGCTAAAGAGTACCTGGGACTCAAACTCTGGCAGCATATAGCGCTGATGCTTTTGGTTTTTGCCAGTTTTCTGGCGCATAAAGTTTTTACGTTTTTCTTTAGCAGAGTACTCAACCGGATACTGATACGCTTCGGACAAAGTAAATTAGCCGACCAGGTATTAACCCCGGTAGCCCGGCCCTTAAGTTTACTACTCATTGCCCAATTACTCAAACTTACCATTCCTCTCATCCAAATTCCCATTGTAGCAGGCCGTTATGTCATTACCTTGGTCAATGTGTTGGTACCCTTCTTTGTGGTCATGGTGGTCTACCGGCTTATCGATGTGCTGTCCTTTTATTTGGAAAAAGCCGCACAAAAAACAGACAGTACCCTGGATGACCAGTTGGTTCCCATCATTCGCAAATCGCTGAAGATTTTCGTGATCATTGCCGGTGTGGTTTTTATTTTGCAAAACCTGAACTTCAACATTACCGGGCTTATTGCCGGGCTTTCCATTGGTGGTTTGGCTTTTGCTTTGGCCGCTCAAGATACGATCAAAAACCTCTTTGGGTCTTTAATGATTTTTATAGACCGCCCATTCCAGGTAGGCGATTGGGTAATTGGTTCTAATATTGACGGGTCGGTAGAAGAGGTAGGTTTTCGCTCTACCCGTATCCGTACCTTTCACAACTCCGTGGTTTCGGTACCCAATGGCCACTTGGCAGACATGACTATCGACAATATGGGTTTGCGGAGCTACCGCAGGTTTAGCACACAGCTTTCCATTACCTACGATACCCCTCCTGAAAAAATAGAAATCTTTATTGAAGGGCTTCGTCAACTGGTCAAAAACCACCCGGATACCTTGAAAGACAATTTTCATATTTACCTGAACTCCTTTGGAAACAGTTCTTTGAACATCCTGTTTTATATTTTCTTCAATGTGCCCGACTGGGGCAAAGAACTCAATGCAAGACATGAAGTGATGTTGCAGATTATCCATTTGGCCGAGACCTTGGAAGTGCGCTTTGCCTTCCCAACCAGCACCTTGCATGTGGAAAATTTTCCCGAGAAGCAATCTCTCACACCACTTCATGAACTGAACCAGGAAGAGCTACAAACCAAACTGGCCGCCCTGTATGAAATGAATGGGAAGAAAAAAGGCTAAAGTCAATATGTATGGCAAACAAAAACTCCCGCTGGACCTAGTAAGGCAAGCGGGAGTTTTTGTTTCGGATATAAATCAAATTTAATATTGAATCTTTTTAAGGGTAATTTTATCGGGAGTTTCGGTTTGTCTACCACAGATATATAGTATTTTCTTTTGAGCATCCCACGCATAATCGGTCTTATAAGCTAAATTATAAAACCAGTTTTTTTCCTCTTGAAAATTTATAGACGTTAATTTCTTTTCGTTTAAATCTATCGTAATCACAAGCGGTTGCGCATACCGGTTGAGCTTTCTTCCAAAGGACTTATTCAAACCGATCTTGCCTGACTGAATATTTGACATTTGACTTTCAACCATATCTTTATTTAAGGCATTAGCCAATTTACCAAAAGGTGTTTTCATTACCCCACTACTTGCTTGTGCATTCATGAAATTATTAGGCTGAGGCAACAGATTTGAGATACTAGCTGTAAGGATGAGCTTATTATCTTGAGAAGCGACAGGCACGATATCTCCAGGGCCTCTCACATACCCCCAACCTTTATTGAATATATACCGGTGCACAAACTCACCCTCCGGGTTGGTTTGTATAAAATGGAAGTATTTGAAAAACTTCCCTTCTTGAGTATTCATGCCATTGGGTGAGTTCTGAGAATCAGGTATACTCAATCCGGTACTCGTTCCATAATAGACAACAGACCCATCAGGTGATTGATAATGTCCTGTAATGCGATTTAGATGATATGGTTTTCCATCGTTACTTGTATTTTCATTAAGCGCTCCATTATTAAAAGTAATTACTTTTGCCTCTCCCCCTTTCTTTAATTTAATTAATGAATACCGGTAATCTCCCACATAATTATAAAGCAACAGTCGAACCTCATCATTTATACGGTGTGCATACATGATTTCAGAATTTTTCCGATTTTCAATCGGGTTCACTACATCAAAAGAGTCTTCAGGTTTTCCTTCCTTGTCAAAAGTGTAAATATGTAACGTATGTTCCGGGTCAGCTGATTTTTTCCCCATATATGGAGGCTTCGTATAAACAAATACAGCTCCATTAATATTTTTTAATGTATCGGAAATAGCAGGATCTCTTAAAGGAAAAGCATATCCTAGTACTTTGGGATAATCAAATTGAATCTGTTTTTGGTTAACCAGTTCACCTTCTTGATTATACGTCAGAAGATAATGATTCAAATACTGGTAATGCTTGAATTCCTTTCCTTTTTTATCCACAAAACCATCAATTACTACAATCCCTTGAGATGGGATATTCACGTTTTTGGGTGTAAAATAAAATTTTCCTTTCTCTTCACTTGGCGTGTTCACTTCAAAGTCTTTTACTTCCAACTTCTCTTGATAACAGTGAGCTTCAGGTGAAAAATCTAATTTAATACTTCCCAATTTCAATTTGTGACCATACTGATAAATGGTTTGATTTCTTCTGCCTTGATCTTCCACAAACCGAAATGCCTCTGAATTATTCGTCAAATTTTCTTTCAACTTTCCATTATCATAACCTAAAGACAGCGTAAATTCATCTGTTTTTTGTACTATTCCTGTGGATGGAGCTGCATACAGAAGTGCCTGATACGTTTTCGTATTCCCTTGAACAAACCAAAGGTTTAGCATTCCACCTTTGACCTCTATAGAGGAGAGGGATGCTTTTTCACCTTTTTGATTAGGAGCATTAAAATGTTGTACCTCACTTATCTCTTGTGCCATTAGTCCGCAATAGGAAAACACTCCTATTACCCATAAAGTAAGTTTAAATTTCATGATAGTGATTAGTTAAATGTTTATGGTGTGAAATAAGGCGCAAACTTCAAGAGAAAGGACAGTACTAACAAATGGAAATTCACCTTAATAATTACATTAGATCCAAAGATTTTAAGTACTTATAAAAAGGTATAAATACCCCTTGTATAATGTTACGATTTTATATCTTGCAATTTTCCTGTCAACATTACTTCTCAACCCAATACAATATTGCTGTATCCTTTAGCAAATAGGGCATTTCTAAAACAGAAAGTAGCAGTGATTGTAGCTTGTCCCGGTTTTCTAAGTAGTCGACACTGAAAACGTCATATGCGAAACTTTATCAACTCGCTAGGGTCACAAGGAAGCTTCCATTCCAAAAAGTGTGACCACAGAAATATTGATAGTAGGGGTTTTGAACAGATTGTTCTACCACCTTTTTATCCGATAGATTGAATATCTGCTTCATGATCAATAAATCGCACATCAGGCAGGTCGGTTTTGCCGGATGCCCCCGACCCTTCGAATAATACCCTTTTAGCTCGTTTTCCAGAGCTTCCCAGTCCACCTATTCGTATAAGAGAACTAACTCATGAGCGGGGTTGATTAAGCTGGTCAATCTTATTTTAAATAAGTCGTTTTTATGGTTACGATCGAAGACCCTACTGGGAATACTTTTAGCCTTTATTGCCTTTTTCAGGGGCGACTATATAGACACACCTCACGATCAAAAGCCCCTTATCTACTCTCACTTTAAAATAGAGTGTGTAATTCAATGGTCAACAGGAAGGGGTTTACTCTTTTGCTTCAAAAACCGTATAGACTTTTTCACGCAAATCATATACTCCGTAATAGTATTTCTGATTGGCTTGAAAATACATTGAAGTCGTTAAATCTAACTGGTCGTATTTTTGAAAATATTGATAAAACTGTTGAAAAGCAGGTTGAGGTACAGCGGCTTTATCATGTTTCCATTCTTGGTCAAGTACTGTATTGAAGTATAAGAAATCATCGTAAGTTACATCAATTACATTGCCTACTCCCACGCCCAAAGCCCCGTAAAACTCCACACTGCCTGCACTTGCAAGCGATACAGGGTTAGTGACTGGAACTGCCACTCGGTTATCTTTACGTTTTTTCCGAGTCTTAATACCTCCAACAGCAATTCCGATTGTACCGTCTTGGCGCGGGTACGCTGAAATAAACAATTTCATCTTCCGGACCATTTTGATAAATACATCTGCCTTTTTCTCTTTATAAGGCTTCAAGCCTAGGCCATTAATAATTGGCTCCGCTTTTTCCCTCACTCTTTGATTTTTAAAAGGTATTTGTTTCTTTCCGGAAGCAGTCAGCCGAGTAACGATTTGATTAGTTGCCATCTCTGTCACCGTGAGCCATAGTTGTTTATTGGATGTTATTAACTGGTATAAAAACCCATTATATACAAAAGCATTTCCTTTTGAGATGCCTGAACTAACCGGGGGCATAACGTACTTACGATATTCATACACTTGGCTTTCCAGGTCTAATGTTACCACGATGGTCATACCCTTCAAATAATTCAATACGAGGCTCACTTCATGATTGGCTACATATACTTTACTCTTTGCTTTTGCCAAATGGGGATCTGCTACTTGGCCCTCATATATCAATGCCGCTTTATAAGGCAACCAATTTCTACCAATCTTTTCCAGATTGTAATCAAGTGTTTGTGAACTGCTTATTGAGGTTTCAGGATTAAACGAATGCCCACTCAAATCAAAGGGGATCATTTGATATCCCTTTTCATGAAAGCGATATACTTGGATTTTTGAAGAGCCGTTTACGACTCCAATTAGATAAAACTCTCCATCCCTGTGAAACCCTTGTATTAGCTTTAACTCAGGCAAGACATAATACTCCGGCAAAAGAGCAACACTTTCTGAATGAAAATCAAAGGTGAGTTTTCGAATATAAACTTTTTGGCTAGTGCGTTTGGCAATATATACATCATATGCCCCTTCTACACACGATATTCCCAAAACTTCTGCCCTTTGCCATTCTATATCTTCATAAATCAAATAATTGACCGGTTCCATGTTTTCATTCATTAACAGAGCTTGCAATTCTTGTCCGGAATGAAACAGTAATAAAGTATTGCCTGTGGTCTTATTATAAATTGAATAGGGGGCTGCGCTGTTCTTAAAAAAGTTCAGGGGAAGCTCAGCTACTTTTGTTTGAGCATAAGTTAATTGACTAAAGTAGTGATTAAGCTTAAGAATAATAGTATACTTTTTTTCATTGTTAATTAGAGGAATAATTCGGGGCCAAAGTTAAGAAGCAGTAATAAATAACCAAAATAAGGCACTAAATCAGATGCAATAGCCCTCAGAATCCATCTCTTCAATTTAATAAGAATACCAATTCCAACTTTCATCAACTCATTTTCGACTCACTAACTTCATATCCATCAAACCTTCACTTTATACAAATACCTTCGTATTAAAAATAAAAAAAGCCCGGCCTTGATCAAGACCGGACTTGTAAAAGCATTGACTTTACTTTTTTATATACAATGGATTTATTTAATCTCCCATGTATTATTTCCACTTAGTAAGGCATCCAGATCTCCTTCGCCATTCGCCTCGATGGCCTGGTCGATTTGTTCGTTAAACAAATTTTCATAATTGAAGCGGTCTGCGGCATAAAATACGCCAAACGGACGAGGGTAGGCACCCTCTAACTGCGGATCTTCAAACAATTGCGTCAAAATAGAAGCCTTCATTTTATCGGTTTCGTCATGCACCCAGAGTTCCTCTTCCGAATAATCCGCCAGGTTCACTACTACCGGTGTAAAGCCGTCCAGTTTCAAACCTTTGTCTTGGTTTTCACCAAATACAAGCGGCTTTCCATGTTCCAAAAAGACCGTGTGCTCCTTTTTCACGTTCTTCTCTGTCATAGAGAAAAAGGCACCATCGTTAAACACATTACAGTTTTGATAAATCTCCACAAAAGAGGTTCCTTTGTGTTGATTGGCTCTTAACAGGATTTGCCGTAAGTGTTTCGGGTCACGGTCCATGGTCCGGGCAATGAATGTCCCTTCTGCTCCCAGCACCAATGCAAGCGGATTAAATGGATGGTCCAAAGATCCCATAGGTGTAGAAGAAGAAACTTTTCCTCTTGGAGAGGTTGGCGAATACTGCCCTTTGGTCAATCCGTAAATCTCATTGTTAAACAATAAGACATTCATATCGAAGTTTCTCCGCAAGGTATGAATCAGGTGATTTCCTCCGATGGAAAGCGCATCCCCGTCACCAGTAATGACCCAGACACTCAGATCCGGATTTACTGCTTTCAATCCACTGGCCACAGCAGGGGCACGACCGTGAATACTATGCATTCCATACGTATTCATATAATAAGGAAAGCGCGAAGAACAACCAATCCCTGAAATAAAGACCGTATCCTCTCTTGCTACCCCGATTTCCGGTAATACCGACTGTACTTGTTTCAGGATGGAATAATCCCCGCAACCCGGGCACCAGCGCACATCCTGATCCGTAGCAAAGTCTTTGGCCGTTAGCTTGGCCGCTGTATGATTATTTTGAACATTTGTGCTCATTTTACAATCCAACGTTTGAATGAAAAATCAATCCCTAATAAGTTTAATTAAACAGTCTCCAATTGCACTACTTCCTTCAGTACCGCCTCTTTAACTTCATGCACGGTAAAAGGCAAGCCTTGCACCTTATTCAAGCCTTTGGCATCAACCAAAAACTCGGCACGGATAATTTTCCGCAACTGGCCTCTGTTCATCTCAGGGATAATCACCTTTTTATAGTTTTTCAGCACTTCGCCTAAGTTTTTAGGGAAAGGATTGAGGTACTTCACATGAGCATGTGCCACACTATGCCCTTCTGCCAGTAACTCACGCACGGCTGTTTGAATAGCTCCGTAAGTAGATCCCCAACCTAACACCAAAATATCTCCTTGCGCTTCCCCGCTGGCGATCGTTTGTTCCGGTACGAAGTCCGCAATTTTCGCCACTTTTGCTTCCCGTAGCCCAATCATTTTTTCATGGTTGGCCGGATCGTAAGATACATTTCCGGTTTCGTCTTCTTTTTCCAAGCCCCCGATACGGTGTTCAAACCCTTTCATGCCCGGAATAGACCATTTACGCACCAAGCGCTCATCGCGTTTATAAGGCAAATACTCACCTTCCTTGTCTTCATCAGAGACAAACTTTGCTTGGATAGTTTGCAAGTCGGCCGCTTTAGGGAATACCCAAGGTTCCGCTCCATTAGCAATATATCCATCCGATAAAAAGAATACCGGAGTCATATGCTCGATCGCGATACGGCAAGCTTCATAGGCCATGTCAAAACAATCGGCCGGGCTGGAAGCAGCAATCACCGGCACAGGAGCTTCTCCGTTACGACCGTAAATGGCTTGTAACAAATCGGCCTGCTCCGTTTTGGTGGGCAATCCGGTAGAAGGCCCGCCACGTTGCACATTACAAATGACCAAGGGAATTTCCAGGATGGTGGCCAATCCGATAGCTTCACCTTTTAAGGCAATACCGGGACCGGAAGAAGCCGTTACACCTAAAGCCCCGCCAAAAGAGGCTCCGATGGCCGAACAAACCGCGGCAATTTCATCTTCTGCCTGGAACGTTTTTACGCCAAAGTTTTTATGCCGGGATAAGAAATGGAGAATATCGGAAGCCGGGGTAATCGGATACGTGCCATAAAACAACTCCAAGCCCGATTTTTTAGCTGCGGCGATCAAGCCCAAGGCAGCCGCCTGGTTTCCTTTGATATTCCGGTAAGTTCCTTTTGGCAAAGGAGCCGGCTCCACTTGAAAACGGCTGGTAAAAGCCTCACTGGTATCGCCAAAGTGATACCCTTTTTTCAACACCTTCACGTTGGCATCTACCAACTCCGGTTTTTTCTTAAATTTCGATTCGATAAACTCGATGGAATTGTCCAGCTTGCGGTTATACATCCAATAGATATACCCCAACACAAACATGTTTTTACATCGGTCCATCTCTTTCACCCCCATTCCGGACTCCTTCAAAGCCTCCCGGGTGAGCTTTGTCACATCTATTTTGTGTACATGGTATTGGTCGAGTGAATTGTCTTCCAGAGGATTGACTCCCTCCGGATATTTCGCCAAACGCAGGTTTTTCTTATCAAACCCATCCGTGTTGGCAATGATGATTCCTCCTTTTTTCAGGTTGAGTAAGTTGACTTTCAAGGCAGCGGCATTCATAACCACCAACACATCGTATTGGTCGCCGGGAGTAAAGACCTGTACACTTCCGAATTTTAATTGGAAGCCAGAAACTCCTGCTACCGTACCTCTGGGCGCCCTAATTTCAGCCGGAAAGTTCGGGAAAGTACTGATATCATTGCCATACAAGCTGGTCGTGTCCGTAAACTGACCCCCTGTCAGCTGAATACCGTCCCCGGAATCCCCCGCAAAGAGGATTACTACCTCCTTTTTTTGTTCATTAACATTCGCCATAGCAGATTACTAAATTTCGTACGAATAAACAGATTTTACTTTACAGAGAAAGACATGCATCTTTCCAATCTGACATTTTGCCAAGCTACCGGGATGCGCCTCACCCTGGCACCTTGTCTTTCTTACCCGATTGATTGCGTTTTCATGGATTTTTATTCAGGTAAGGATTCAGGGGCGAAATTACTTCACATCCCTGTGGAAACCTAATAGCTTAGAAACTAAAGGTTTGGATTTCCGCAAAGTTAAATAATTTTCATTTCTTTCTTATTAAGATTAATTATAAACAACTGGAGGGAGAGAGATCGAAAAGAGCAAGTTACACAAATATTGAATGGGTATCCACAGGTTCTGACATCTGTGTGACATTGGGTAAAAATATCATAACATACCGTTCATCTTAAACACTAACAAAGTATACTACAAGAATCAATTCAAACCATATATAAGAAGGCTATTTTACAAAATCATAAAATTTTATTTTATGATACTTTATAACAGGTATATTTTATACAAAGTCATTACTTTTGCGAAAAGTAATTTTTATACCAAATTAAACTTATTAACACAATTCCATGAAAAAGCTAGTAATGATGGTATTATGGGTCTTTTGTGCCCAAACGGTTTTTAGCCAGTCTCTTTTTATACCCAACGGGAGTAGCGGGATTGGCACTTCTATACCCCTCAGCCAAACTTCAGGTGCACATCAATGGAGATAATCAAAAGTTTATCAAAGAAAATCAATCTTTAAAAGAGGAAATCAACAAATTAAAACAATAAAAATACAATGACCCGATCTATCAAACACTTTAGTGCATTATTATTTTTAGTTTTTTGCTGGCAACTGAGTTTTGGCCAAGCAGGTAGCGAAACAGACCATGGCTATTTTTATATCAATGGCAACACCAATTCCTATCCTAACTCTCAACTACGACTTATAAAATGGGGGGATGGTAATGCCCATATCGATGTATTAGATGGTAAGGATTTGTACTTTAATTATTACGAAGGAAACAATATCTATTTTGGACAAAATGGGAACCATGCCCACAGTATTTTCACCAAAGATGGCAGATTAGGTTTGGGGGATTTATACCCTCCACAGGACTACAAATTATCTGTTTATGGTAAAATTATCTGTGAGGAAGTAGTGGTTCAACTGCATGCTAACTGGCCCGACTATGTCTTCAGTGACAGTTACAAACTCCGTAGCCTGGAAGAAACCGAAACCTTTATCAAAACCCATGGTCATTTACCGGAAATCCCTTCAGCCAAAAAAGTCAAAGAAGAAGGAATCACTGTAGGAGAAATGAACCGGAAGCTTTTGCAGAAGGTAGAGGAGTTGACGCTTTATTTGATTGAACAAAACAAAAAATTAGAAGCCCAAAACCAACGCCTGGATCAATTGGAACAGGAAAATAAAGCCTTAAAAGGCAAGAGTAAATAAGAGATTTATAAAAACAGAAAATAATACTATTATGAGAATAATAAGCCTAATTTCCTTATTATTAATAAGCTTTCAAGGGCTCTCTCAAACCAGTGTAACCCTTCAAAAGAATTATGTAAAATTTGATTTTAATATTGCTTCTGGTGCCACAAAAATATATAAAAGTGGTGGTAATATTCAACTTGATACACAGTCAGAAATAGCCATTTTAAGTTTAAATATAACTATTGATAAGGAAAACAATCCTAGGGTCACTAATGGTGAACTTGAAGTTTTTAATAAAGAAACATCTTCAAACGGTATAGAATACTTTTCTGGCAATACAGTAAATGACCTTGCGATCACCCTCTCTACTAATGCGAATTATAGTGTGTTCCTAAAATATGATTACTATATTGATGGAATCGGTTCATTCACAGTACAAGAAGATTTTGATATAAATATCAATAAAACAGATCCTGATAATGAACCTCCTACTATTCCTAGTAACCTAAGTGCTTCAAATATCACATCAAATAGCCTGAGACTTTCATGGAATGCATCTTCGGATAATAAAGGAGTTTCCGGTTATAAAGTCTACCAAAATGGGGTTTACAAGACAAGAACATCTTCAACAGCTACAACTATTACAGGGTTATCATCCTGTACAACTTATAATTTCAGTGTCAGAGCATACGATGCATCAGGTAATGAATCAGGAAGTGTCAATAAGTATGTATCAACTGTTTCTGGAGTTACTCCTTATATAACTCTTAACTCTGATATAACAAATCGTAAAATTTATACAGCTTCTGCTTCCGAAAAAATATCTTTCAAAGATGGCTTCCGATTTAAAGCGATTGATGAAACGTATCTCTTTAAGGCAAATATTATTTCAGGAGATTGCGCTTCTTTAGCAGGTCAGCATATTATGAATAAGAATTTCATTACAAAAAGTAATATTGCCATACGTGATACTATTACAACATATGATAATACAAAACCAAGTATTACATTACTCAATAAGAAAGAGAACAATTTTTATTCTACAGAAGTATCACTTTTCCCTAACCCGACTACTGATATCATCAACATTGCTATAAATAATTTATCAAAAGTGCAGTATGAGGTGAGTATTTTTAATGCCTATGGAGGATTAGTATTTCAACAAAAGACCAATGAGCATAACTTTAAAGTAGACCTTTCAAACCAGCCTTCAGGGTTATACTTTGTAAAAGTCAATTCTCCTGATAGTCTAATTAAAACCATTAAAGTAATTAAAGAATAAAAAGTAGAATTATAACAAATTTCCATACAGGTTTCTATTATTATGCATAATTAGAGTAATAGATTTAGTGACTTAAATACATATTTTATTCAGTTATTTAATTGTTTTTCAAATAATTATTTTATTAAAAAATGAAATCATTCATTATTATTCCCATCAAAACCCTGGTAGTTTTACTTTTATGTTCACAATTCGGATACGCTCAATGGACCGGTTCGGGCAATGATGCATATATTTATGGAAAAGTAGGGATTGGCATTTCCACACCGAATCCAAGTAGTAACCTCCATATACAGTCTCCCAGTGGGGATAACCAAACTGCCCGGCTGCTCATTTGGGGCACCGGACAAAACCACGCAGGCACCTCAAACAATGCAGGTGTAGGAGGAGCTCTCATCAGTGGTTCTGCTGATGATGCTTCCTTTGGCAGGTATAATATCGGGATTGAATCATGGTATGGGATCGGCTTTAAATCTACTCAAAACAACAGGGCCGGAATTATCTTTGACACCAGAAATGCAAGTGCTTTTTTTGAAGGAAAAGTAGGCATCGGAACGGATAACCCTCAAAACAAACTTTCCGTCAACGGTACGATCTGGGCGAAAGAAGTGAAGGTTTCCTTAGCGGATGCGGCAGACTGGGTTTTTGAAGAGGATTATTATTTACGTCCTCTTTCGGAAGTGGAATCTTTTATCAAAGAAAACAAACACTTACCCGAAATGCCATCCGCAGAGGAGTTCAGAAAAAATGACCTTAATGTAGCGGAAATGGATAACAAACTCCTTCAAAAAGTAGAAGAGTTGACCTTATATATCATCGAGCAAAACAAAAAATTAGAAGCTCAACAAAAGGAAATTGAGGAGCTTAAAAAGAAAATTCAGGATTAATATCCGAATACAATACGCTTTTTGTATAAGCCTGCTTGTCTACTTCAAGCAGGCTTTGTTTTTTTAATACGGTTCTCCTTACTGAGTCTTTCTACTTACTTTTTCTTAACTTTAACTATCCACTTAATTACATCTCATTAAAAATGAAAAAAATTATATTAACACTCCTGGTACCGTTCTTAACATCCTTGCTGGCCTTTGCGCAATCGACTCTGCCGGTGAATGGCTTTTGTATTGCGGCCCCTTCCGCTAACAAGGTGGATGAATTTGTGAAGTTTATTGAAAACGAATTGGCCCCTCGTGGGGTAAATACGCTGGTCTTACGGGTGGATTTTAATTACACTTATGAATCCCGGCCGGAGCTCAGGGGTAATAATCCTCTTTCCAAAGAACAGGTTAAGCAGTTGGTAAAAGCCTGCCAGAAACATCAAATCGATATCATCCCTCAAGTCAACTTGCTGGGGCATCAGTCTTGGGCCGAGAAAACCAATAAATTACTCGAGGTGTATCCTGAATTTGACGAAACACCTCATGTAAAAATGCCCGAAAAATACGAATGGCCGAATGAGGATGGTTTGTACTGCAAAAGCTATTGCCCGCAGCATCCGGAAGTCCACAAGGTTGTTTTTGACTTGATGGATGAAATCATAGAGGTATTTGAGGCCAAAGCCTTTCATGCGGGAATGGACGAAGTATTCTACTTGGCCGATGATCAATGTCCCCGCTGCAAAGGCATGGACCCGGCTGCGTTATTTGCCGGAGAAGTCAGCAAACTCAGTCAACATTTGAGTAGAAGGGGTGCCCGTTTATGGATTTGGGGCGACCGCCTGATCGATGGCAAAGCCACCGGCATCGGTATGTGGGAAGCCAGTATGAACAACACTGCCCGGGCCATTGATAGGATCCCTAAATCAGTGGTAATTTGTGATTGGCATTATGAAAAAGCCGTTCCTACTCCCGTTTATTTTGCAATGAAAGGATTTGATGTGATCGTTTGCCCTTGGAGAAAACCGGAAGTGGCCAAAGCTCAAGTGCAGATGATGCATAATTTCCGGGAAAATTCCACTCCTGAAATGAAACAACATTTTTTAGGGGCTATGCAAACGATATGGTCACCTGCCGAAGCTTTTTTGGCTAATTACTATGGCAATAACGCTACTCCAAATGAAAAAGGCAGCCAGGTAGAATGCTTTAAAGCGATGACCGATGAAATCAAAGCACTTGGAAAAATGAAATAACAGGGAATTAAGTTTGCTCAAATCAAATAAATGTTCCCCTTAGTATCTGTAAAGAGGGGACATTTTTTTACCATTAATTGAATACTTATCTCTATAACTAAAAAAGCGAAAGGTAGTAAAACTACCTTTCGCTTTTTTAGTCCTCCTTTCTAACAACTGAACTTATCGTACCCCTTCGTTTTCCGCACTGAAATTATGCACAATCCGGTCCGCTGCCGCAGGGAAAAAGTGTGCGGGAGGCTCCGTCACTTTATAGCTATTAATTTTTAATTTGGAATAATAACTCATTGCTGAAAAAGACTGAAGGAACATTCCAAATGCGGCCGGGCCAAAGAAAAATACACCAAAAAATAGCACCATAGCCCAAAGCGGACTGAAAACCACCAGAATGATTAATGTAAGTAAGAGTTTCAAAATGGTTTTTCCGGTAAAATGGAAGCGGTTCATATGATAACTCACCGTGAATTTCACATTTTTGGCATAGGGCATTAATCTCCGGTGCAAGGCCAGGATAAATTTGCTATAGCTCATATCTTCATTGTCCACAATTTCCAGCTTTCGACCATCGTCAAAATGCATCCGGCAGCTATAGATATTACCGGATTCTTTTTGGTTGCGATGATCCAGATTCACTTCTTTTACCCTTCGCAAGGGAAAACCTTCTGTGATGCGGTTATTTTCAATGACTAACAAACGGTTGTCTTTAAGCTCTAGCGTTTTGGTGGAAAGCTGTGCCTGATCGGAATATTGGTAATATATAGCATCCATGGTGTTGAAGTTTGAAATAAAAAAACCGTTAGTATTTCTACAACAAATCTGCGCCTATTTTAATTTGAAAATAGAAGCGCCTAAAAAGACATTTTACCAGCAACTATCCGTACACCCCAGTTCCATTCATATTCCTCTTCTTTTTCACACCTCTCTCCCTACTTGTTATTTATCAATAGGTTACCCCCAACCTTTTATTTTTTTTTAAATTATTTTAAACTTATTTTTAGCCTTGTCTAAATTTTATATTTACATTAGCATTAAAATTTATTTAGAACAATTAAAAATACTTAATAATCACACTTACAACATGGTTCGAAACACTACTTTTCATTTGATGTTTGCGGGGCTGTTTCTGCTTTCTTGTATAAGCATTAGTTATGGACAAAGTAAAGGCAGCCTTCGGGGCAAGATTTCCTTTGAAGGAAAAGCAGCAGAGTTTATTCATGTAGGTTTGCTCAAAGCCAACCTGGGGGCTATTACCGATGAGCAAGGTCATTATGAGATTAAAAACATTCCCTATGGAAAATATACGCTACAAATCAGTGCGGTGGGTTACGAAACACACCGGCAAGAGATCAGGATTCAATCCGGTGAGCCGTTGGTTGTCAATCACACGTTGGAAGAGTCCAGTGAGTTGATGGAGGAAGTGGTGATTTCAGGTACGTTGAAAGAAGTATCCAAATTGGAATCGCCTGTGCCGGTAGAGGTGTACAACCCGGTGTATTTTCAGAAAAACCCCACCCCGGCCCTTTTTGAGGCTTTACAAATCGTTAACGGAGTGCGTCCGCAAGTGAACTGTTCGATTTGTAATACCGGAGATATCCATATCAACGGAATGGAAGGCCCTTATACCATGGTGCTCATCGATGGGATGCCGATTGTCAGTGGTTTGTCTTCCGTATATGGACTCAACGGAATTCCCAATAGTATGATCGAACGGGTTGAAGTCGTAAAAGGTCCTGCCTCTACTTTGTACGGTTCGGAAGCTGTGGGCGGATTGATCAATGTAATTACCAAACAGCCGGACAAAACGCCCCGCTTTGCCGTGGATGTCTTCGCCACCGACTGGCAAGAGGTCAATACGGATATTGGGACACGCTTCAAAGTAGGCAAAGCCACTGCTATGGCCGGAGTTAATTATTTCCACTATGACAACCCCATCGACAGAAACGGAGACGGCTATACCGATCTGACCAATGCCAAAAGACTCTCTTTATTTAACAAATGGAGTTTTGAACGGAAAAACAACCGCGTTGCCACCTTGGCCGGACGCTATGTATACGAAGACCGTTGGGGGGCTGAAATGGACTGGAACTCATCGTACCGTGGCGGGACTGAGCTCTACGGAGAATCGATCTATACCGAGCGGTATGAGTTGGTCGGAACTTATCAATTGCCCCTTGACTCCGAAAACCTGATGTTCAGTTATTCTTTCAATTCACATTCACAAAATTCCATATACGGTGACGAGGCGTATATTGCCCAACAGCGCATCGGTTTCGGGCAATTGCTATGGGACAAACAATTGGGCAAGCACGACTTATTGTTGGGAGGTGCCTTCCGTTACCAATACTATGATGACAATACGGCTGCCACGCGAAACGGTGACGAAGCAAATAACACCAACCAGCCGGACAAAACCTACTTACCGGGTTTGTTTGTTCAGGATGAAATCACTTTAGACTCCAGGTTAAAAATCCTCTTGGGGATGCGGTACGATTATAATTCCGATCACGGAAATATTTTTACCCCCAGGTTTAATCTGAAATGGTCTCCTAACCGCAACAATACTTTGCGATTGAGTGCCGGAACCGGTTACCGGGTGGTCAACTTATTCACAGAAGATCATGCAGCTACTACGGGAACCCGGGATGTGGTACTGGAAGAAGATTTAAAACCGGAACGCTCCTATAATGTAAACCTCAACTATCAGAAATTCATCGATATTCCCGGAGGAATCCTGACTTTAGATGCAAGTGCATTCTACACCTATTTCTTTAACAAAATCATCCCGGATTACGAAACCAGCCAAACCAAAATCTTTTACCGCAACCTGGATGGCTATGCCGTATCCCAGGGGGTATCGCTGAACGCAGACCTGTCCTTTGAATTCCCTTTGACAGCCAACTTCGGAGTAACGTTGATGGATGTATATACAATGGATAAAGACGATGAAGGCAAAAATCACCGGGAGAAACAATTGCTTACCGAAACCGTCAGTGGCACTTGGGCATTGAGCTATACCTTCCACAAACCGGGAATTAGCATCGACTATTCCGGCAATATATACGGCCCTATGAAGCTTCCTTTACAGAATGAGAGGGACAACCGTAGCGAATTCTCCGATACCTATTCGATTCAGAATATTAAAATCAGTAAGAATTTTAACAACGGTTTGACGATCTACGGAGGGGTGAAGAACTTACTCAACTTCGTTCCTCCTTCTTATTCAATTACCCGTCCGCATGATCCTTTTAATAAACAAGTGGAGTTTGATAATGCAGGCAATCCGATAGCAACCTCAGAAAACCCTAAAGCATTGATCTTTGATACCACCTATGTGTATACCTCTTTTCAAGGTATACGCGGATTTTTTGGTATCAGTTACTCAGTCCGGTAAGACCGGATAGCTCTTCGAAAGCCAATATGCAAAAGCCGGCCAATGGCCGGCTTTTCATTTATAAAACGGTTGAAATTAGTTACAGAATAGCTAGTTCAATACCTAATATTTCACCTCCCCGATCTAATGGAGGATTATTTGATATTTTCTTAGCGAATTACCTCCACTCACATTTTTCCCCTAAATACTGATGGCGATAGCTATTTAAAGGAATGCTCATCAAGGATGCCTGTTTTTAATTTTCAACCTAAAAGTTATTCACTTACTTTCTGACGGCTGAGTTCTTCCGGAGTTTTGTCGTACCGGGAGAAAGGACGCAAGCGGAATTGGTAAGAGTACGTCTGGTATTTCAATGAATATTCCGGCAAGGCCGTAGAATACCAACTGTCAATACCACCTACTCCCATTTGCTTATGATCGATATTTAATGTGACCAAATCCCGTTCTTCCAATTCACCGGAGTGAGTTTGAGTACGTACATCTCCCGGATCCAGGTCTTCCATTTTATAATGCCAGGCACTCATACTCAAAGCAGATTCTCCCACTACCAACAGGCCAACACCATAATTGTTAGACAAGGCCATCCAACGCACATCGGTTTTGTTTCCGTTTTCCTGCGGACGTACATAAGGGTGGAACTGCTCCGCTACCGTACCTTGATACAAGCCTACGGCCGCTCCGGCTTTCCGGTCCCAATAGTTTTCGTGCGGACCACGGCCATACCATTTCATATTGGAAAATTCTTTAGGCAATTCCATTTGCATTCCTACCTTGGGTATCATAGGCAATTCCCCTTCTCCGGGATTAAACTGGTAATCCACCACTACATCTCCGCTTCCCAACACGCGATAAGTAATTGCACAAGTAGATTTATCAGCCGGAATCGAATACTCAGTACTAACTTGTACTTCGGTTTCGTTGACCTGCTTCACTTCAATTTTGGTAGGACGGGCTTTTTGCCCTGCTTCTTTCCAAACTTTCAATTTTTGATGCCATCTACCGCCAAAATCGTTATCTGTCGGAGGGCGCCAGAAGTTGATTTGAGGAGCTTTTTTCACCAATTCGGTCCCTAAATATTTGAAAGACATCAGTTTTCCGGTGTTTTTATCAAACTGTACGGCAAAACCTTTTCCACGTACCGTAGCTACATACGAAGTTTCGTCTAACACCACCGGTTTAATTTCCGCTTTTGCCAATGGGAAAGCTTCTTTTGAAACAGGTAAAGCCAACTGCTCAAAAGCTTGTTCGTGCCCTTTCGCTACTAATCCGTTAAGTTCTTTGGTTTTAAAACTCAAGTTCAAAAAGTACTCTACTCCTGCTTGCGCTTCAATAGCTGAGAAAGGAATTTGATACTGTTTTTTCGAATGCGCTTTTACATCCAAATCTTCGATCGTACCGGTTTCAATCGCTTTTCCATCCGCCATTACCGACCATTCCAAACGCAGGTCTTTCAGGTTTTTGAAATCGTATCCGTTTTCGATTTCTACCATACCTTTTGCCAAGTCGGCTGCTTTTACTTTTACATATTGGTACACATGTTTCACCTCATAAAGCGAAGGATTTGGAGTACGGTCCGGCATAATGATGCCATTGCTCAAGAAGTTATTATCACTCGGAATTCCTTCCGGTCCGTAGTCGCCTCCGTAGGCATAAAACTCCTGGCCTTTCTCATTCCGTTTCAACAAACCTTGGTCTACCCAATCCCAGATAAACCCTCCTTGCATGTTTTTATACTTCGGAATGATTTCTTCCCAATAGTCACGGAAATTCCCGACACTGTTCCCCATCGCATGAGCGTATTCACTCATAATATAAGGACGGTCCGGGTTTTTCTCCACAGCATCCACCATACGCTTTTTCCAAGGGTACTGAGGACAAATGATATCGGTATTGCGTTCAAAAATAGCCCGCTCATATTGTACCGGACGGGTTTTGTCTCTCGACTTGATCCAGTCATATGTTGCATAAAAGTTTACCCCGTTTCCAGCTTCGTTACCCAAAGCCCAGATGATCACGGATGGATGGTTTTTGTCGCGCTCCACCATACGAGCGGTTCGTTCCATATGAGCTAACTCCCACGCCGGGTTGTTCCCCAAGGTACGGTCCAGATTATATCCCATTCCATGAGATTCGATGTTCGCTTCGTCCACTACGTACAAACCGTATTGGTCACAAAGTTCATAGAAGAAAGGATCGTTCGGATAATGTGCCGTACGTACCGCATTAATGTTGTATTCTTTCATCAACTTCACATCCTCAATCATAGATTCCCGGCTGATGTAATGTCCGGTGGCCGGATCGTGTTCGTGACGGTTCACTCCTTTCACCCAAATACGCACGCCATTCACCCAAAGCTGTCCGTCTTTGATCTCCACCGTTCTGAATCCCACTTGGTTACGAATCACTTCCAGTGTTTCACCTTTAGAGTTTGTTATCGTTAACAAAAGTGTGTATAAATAAGGAGTTTCCGCTGTCCATTGTTGAGGAGTCTGAACAGTTGTTTCAAAAGCAAGTTGTTCTTCACGGTTACCGCGAAGGTCAATTGTTTTTTGAATGGGTTCCATTACTACTTTACCCTCTGCATCCAATAACTCTAAGCCCACCTTTACTCCTTTGGCCGTTTTACGATCGTAGTTACGCAAATCCACTTTTACATCCAGTTGGCCATGGGTGTAATTCTTATCCAATCCGGCAACCACAAAATAATCACGGATATGCTGTTTGGGAGCTGCCCAAAGGTATACATCTCTTTCGATACCACTGATTCTCCAAAAGTCCTGACACTCCAGGTAACTTCCGTCACTCCAGCGATAAACCTCCAATGCCAATAAATTCTCTCCTTTTCTGATGTAATTGGTAATGTCAAATTCCGCAGGTAATTTACTTCCTTGGCTATAACCTACTTTTTTGCCATTCACCCAAATGTACATGGCTGATTTAACCGCACCTAAATGGATAAACACTTGCTTCCCATCCCAGTTTTCAGGAATTTCAAAGGTTTTACGATACGATCCTACAGGGTTGTAACCGTCCGGGATATCAGGAGGATTCGGATTTTTAGGTTTGAATTCGTATGGGTGGTTCACATAAATCGGAATACCATATCCGTGTACTTCCCAGTTACCAGGAACCGGAATAGTCCCCCACTGTTGGTCGTTATAGCTTTCTTGATAAAAGTCTACCGGGCGCTTTGAGGGATCGTCCACCCAGTTGAATTTCCAAATTCCATTCAGATTTTGAAAGTGTTCCGAACCGGCTTTTTCATTTTTCAATGCCAAATCCCGGGTTTCAAAAGGGAACAAAGTAGCATGGGCGGCTTCCTTATTCACCTCCACCACTTTCGGATTTTCCCAATCCAGGGGCTTCTGTGCCACTACTGTCTGTATGGCCGCCAGCCAGACCATGAGTAGTAAGCATACGTTAGTTTTTTTCATTCGTAAATTTCTAATTAAAAATTTAACATAGCGCTCATCTATATCGATGACGAATCCATCTACGATTATAGCAAAGAAATATGGAAAAGCCGGGTGAGTCGTACGAAGAATTGGAGGAAAAACTGCAAGATTTGTTTTTTTAGGCTTATTCCTCCCCTGTAATGGGAATTTCGTTGTGAAGAGAAGTTTTTTTCTATAAATTAGCGCCTGCAATTAGCCGGTCTCGTAGTACAATGGATAGTATATGGGTCTCCGGAACCCAGGATCTAGGTTCGATTCCTAGCGAGACCACCACTCAAAACCCCTCTCTAATATCTTTAGAGAGGGGTTCTTTTTTAGTTTATTATAAAAGCTCCCTTTCAATCCTGAAAGAGGCTGCTTAATCCTTATGGCTTTCCTGACGAATCGCCCTGCTGAGGAAATATAGAAAGCCTCCTATGATAAAACCCAGAATGAGGATCATTCCGATGATACTGTCCGTACTCATAATCTTTTTGTCTTTTATGGTTTCAACTTTTGTTTCCCATTCAAAAAACAAAAGCCGGTAATTACTTAAATCAATAATTCTTTACTTGTCCCTACTTTATTCACTTACTATTCACTCAGGGAGGCGACATTTTCAGCCTCTTTGGCTTCAGGGTTGAGTGCTTTTTGATTCTCCTCTTTGAATTTTTTGTATAAAAATTTATTTAAAAAGAATCCCAAGGCCAATAAAGCTCCCCATTGGGTGATAATGGTCGCATTACTGTACACACTCAATACGTTCCAATTGCCTTCCGCATCGAACCAGGGGAATTCGTCATATCCTCTGGACATCCACCACCAAATCAGGGTCATACCCAAAAAGATATTGATGATCATACAAACTTTAAAGTAAATTGAAGATACGCTAAACTGCGAATCGGTATCGATCAATTCCCGTTTAAACTTGGTCAACCCGTATTTCAAAGCGGCAAAGATGATCAGCATTCCCGAAACCACTAATCCAATACCCCATACCCAATCTTGATTGGAGAAGAAATCCAGAGAATATGCAGAAGGGAAGCCGAATAAAATACAGAAAAACGCTGCGCGAATAGCCGAAGCATGGCGACTTAGTCCTATATCCCCCATGAGTTTGATAAACAACTCGATCATAGGCAGCAAGGAGCTAAAGGCAGCAATTAAAAAAGCGGCAAAAAAGAAAACAGCCAAATAGGCTCCTCCGGGAATTTCGGCAAACAACTTGGGAATAATGGTAAATGTAAGAGCTTGGTTTCCTGCTTGTAAGTGGCTTACTGCTGCGGCTTCTGAGGGTGCTAAGGCAAATACAGCTGGTAAGATGGCCATTCCTGAAACTAAAGAGGCCGTATTATTTCCAAAACCACTGATAAAGATATTCAAAGATACGTCTTCATTGTCACGAGAATAGGAGGAGATGGTCATCATCAACCCCCAGCCAGCCCCGGTGGACCAAGCCGATTGCGTTAATGCTTCCAGCCATACTGCCGGGTCATTGAATAATTCCGGCCGGATGGTAAACATGTATTCAAATCCTTTTATCCCATTTCCAACATTCAGGGATAGCACACTGATGAGTATCAAAAAACCAAAGAGTAAAGGGATCAAGACTTTGTTTACCTTTTCCAAGCCATTTTGAATACCTCTGTACAAAAAAACCGCTCCGATAATCACCGCAACCACATGTAACACAACGGTGGTCATGCTGCTACTGGAGATTCCCGTCCAATGGGCTTTTAAAAACTCCGGGTCTTCCACTAGTTTTTGGCTAATGGTCGTTCCCCCGGTAAGGGCATGGTAGGCATTTTCAATAGAAAAGCCCAGGTAATTCATCGCCCAGGCTGTCACTACGGAATAATAAAAGGTGATACACAAAGTACACCCGGCTATAAAAAAACCCATCCAGGTATATTTCTTTCCGGCTGCGCTTGCGAAGGAGCCAATTACTCCCAAGCGGTAGCGCTTTCCGATCGAAAACTCAGCCAGTAATATCGGAATCGACCATATCAGTAAAAAAAGAATCCAAAGAATAATAAAGGTGCCTCCGTACTGTCCGGCAAGCCGGGGAAAGCGCCATAAGTTTCCAGCTCCAATGGCCATCCCTAAAGAGGCCAGAATTAATCCCCATCTGCTACTAAATTGTTCTTTAATTGGCATAATATGTATTTTGATTCAACGAAAATTTCACAGACTCATAGTAAAAATATTTCTTTACTACAAATCCTTCGTCCCAAGCTTAGCACCAACTAAGGCCAAATGACCGTAATAGGTAATTCGGGACCACAAAATCCTGAAGTAAACAAAAAAAACGGAAAGAGACTAATGATTTTACAATGAATATTTTTTAGGCCGGAAGAAGGGTTTTAAAACCGTTTCAATAAGGATAACGCGAAGGGTAAACAATTATAAATGATTAATTTACGAATATTGGATAGGTACAGGAGGCTTTTTCATCTGGCATGAGGGGTATAGCTCGGAAAGCGTATTTCCCAGCCGGATGAGTATCTCATAAAACTCTGCTTATCAAAGTATAAAATCCATTCAACCTCATTTGTACCTGGCGTAAAAACCACCTCAAATAACGCTCTTCGTTCCTTATATTTTTTTGAGATCTCGACAAGGTATTTGAAGGCATCTAAACCGTCTGATTTTTCAAATAAAAGGAGGCTTGATTTTTATAAAAAGGGCCTCCTTTTACCTTTTTTTCAATAGAGTTTTTTTATAAGGCTCATAGTTTTATCAAATCTTTAAATAATTGAATTTCAAAGCAGAATTTGAAATGCAATCCGTTGATAGATCTCCTTTTTGACATCCGTTCAAACCGCTGTTATGTTTCATCGGATTTACCTTTACTCAAGCCCGTTTGGAATACACTCAGGCACTAACTATTCCTTCAGTTTTTTGCCAAATTCCGGTTTGATTTTGACAAAAAAGGCCACTACCAATATAGGAATGGCCGAGACCACCACCCAGATAAAGAAGTGCTGGTACCCGATCAACTCTTGTAACCAACCGCTAAACATCCCGGGAAGCATCATGCCTAATGCCATAAATCCTGTGGTAATGGCAAAATGAGCGGTTTTATGTTCTCCTTCGGAAATATAGATCATGTACAACATATAAGCGGTAAAGCCAAAACTATATCCGAACTGTTCAATGGCTACAGCGATACAAATCGTTATGAATGAGTCGGGTAAGGCATAGGCCAGGAACACATAGACACCATTCGGTAAGTTAACGGCCAGAATCATCCACCATAACCAATATTTCAAGCCCTGCCGGGAAGCCACCCAGCCCCCTAATATTCCCCCTACCGTCAGCGCGATCATCCCGATGGTACCGTATACCAGACCTACTTCCCCGGTGGTCAAACCCAGGCCCCCGGCCTCCCGGGCATCCAAAAGGAAAGGAGCGGCCAGTTTAACCAACTGGGCTTCCCCAAAGCGAAAAAGCAATAAAAAAGCGATGCTGACTCCGATATGTTCTTTTTTGAAAAAGAGGGCAAATGTTCTGAAAAACTCTGAAAACGGTGAGCGTCCGTCTTGCGTGACTGCCGGACGGTCGCCCGCCGGCCGGGGAAGAACAAACCGGTGAAAAAGAAATAAACCGACTAACAAGCCTGACAGGATAAAGAAAACGGTGACCCAGGCAAAAGTGATATTCCCGGAAGTAGCTTCAAATACGGCACCGGAGGCTTTCTTTAGTTTAGGATCCAATTGAATAACGGCCAATGCCGGTTGATTCCAATTAAACTTATCAAATACGAACCGACTTCCTTCCAGCAGTTGAATACTTTTATCCCCACTTTTCCAGCTAAGATTTACTGCTACGGGAGTTTCTTTCGGCTTTTCAGACAAGTGAAAATACACGACTCCTACATTGCCAACGGTTTGTTCAAGCTTTTTTACCGGCACAGTCGGCCCGAAATGTTTTTGAAGGATCTGGCCTAAAGGACCGGATACGTTTTCACTCCACCAGGATACTTCCGTTCCCGTTTCCGAATTAGTAACTGTTTGCGGTATTTCCTGGGGATAAAATCTATGTTTGGTATTCCATTCTTTTACAAAATGCAAAATGGAATCTGCTTGAGCGGGAAGTACTACATTTGTACTGATTTCAAGTTCTTCCATCCCAGCCACCAAATGCAAAGGACCTGCTTCGGGAATAATATGAAAATTCTGAAAACCCGTCATAGCCTGGTTCTCTACTCGATTGATAGCTTTGACCGATACACTGGCCGATGCTAATCCGGTACTACTTTCCAGATACCCCGCCAGAATTACGATCAAGCCTTGCCCTGTCAAAATAGCCAACCGGTAAAAAGTACTTCGTATCCCGACAAAAAAGGCCTGTTTGTGCTCATCCAGGCCTATCATATAAAATCCGTCTGCGGCTATATCATGCGTGGCCGAACTAAAGGCAAGTAACCAAAGAAAGGCCAAGGTATATTGAAAAAAACCGGGAAGGGGAATGGTAAAGGCCACTCCGGCAAAAGCGGCCCCTAACAGCACTTGCATACTCACAATCCACCAACGCTTTGTTTTTACCAGGTCGACTACCGGACTCCATAAAGGCTTGATCACCCATGGCAAATACAGCCAACTAGTGTACAAAGCGATATCGGCATTGGAAATTCCCATGCGTTTGTACATGATCACCGACACGGTCATAACGACCACATAAGGCATTCCTTCGGCAAAATACAAAGAAGGCACCCAAGCCCATGGATTTCTGGTTTTCTGTCTTTTCACTTCCATAGTGTTTGCAATAGTTTCACACAAGGCCTTTTCCCTTACAATGCTGTACTCCGGAACGATACAGCCTTTTCAACCTTAAAAAGTAAGTTTATGAAATAATCGTAAAAATCAGGGAAAAAGCGGGAAGAAAAACAGGAATGGGTAATACAAATCATGGTTATCCGTGAGGGGAAAAAACAGATAACAGTTATTAATCGGGATTAGCAGTTAGAAGAAATAACACTTGTCCGCATTAAAAGAGGAAAGCAGTACATCCACCTTTAACCACTAATCCCTAACACCTAAGCTTTTACCAATTCCATAATTGTGATTTCAGGAAGCATTCCCACCCGGCCGGGGAAGCCCAAGTAGCCATAGCCTCTGTTTACATATAAATATTGGTTTTCTTTTTGGTACAAACCGCCCCACTGTTCATACATATATTGCACCGGACTCCATTTCAAACCCGGGATTTCCACGCCAAACTGCATCCCATGGGTGTGTCCGGCAAACATGATATCGATATCGGAATACTCCGGCCGAACTTGTGCATCCCAATGGCTGGGATCATGCGAAAGCAACAGTTTTACGGGAGCTTCTTCTGTTCCTTTATACGCTTGCGCTAATTTTCCATATTTAGGAAAGCGCCCCTTTGCACCCCAATTTTCGATGCCTAAAAGAGCGATTTTTTCTCCATCAACTTCCAAAAAGCGATGTTCATTCATCAATAAGTTCCATCCCATACGCCCATGGGTTTTCTTTAAGTTCTCAAGGTTTTGCTTTTGCGCTTCCGGACTGGCCCAGGATACATAATCTCCATAATCGTGATTTCCCAATACGGAATACACTCCTAGTGGCGCTGATATTTTAGAAAAAATATCCTGATAGTCTTTCATCTCGGAGGCACGGTTGTTAACTAAATCTCCCGTAAAAAAGACGGCATCCGGTTTTTGTTTCATCAAAAGTTCTACCCCGCCTTTCACAGCCGTTTTGTTGTAAAAACTTCCGGAGTGAACATCGGAAATCTGAGCGATTTTAAACCCGTGAAACGCAGAAGGCAAATTGGCCAAAGGTACTTTCACTTTTCGGATACGATAATCGTGTGCTCCCGAAACGATCCCATACACCATGCCTACAGCCGGAACGGCACCTACCACCAATCCTGTTTTGGCTAAAAACTCGGAACGGGTAATGGCATCCCCCTCTCCAATCGCTCCGTTTGAAGGAGCGAGTTGAGCATACACCCACTTCCCCAAACGAACCGCATCATCCAACAACAAGAATATGACAATTAACAACTTTGGTAACAAGTTGATCAATACACCTGTCATAAAATAACTGCGTGTGTTGCGCCCCAGGAATTCGGCATCCAAGAAAAAGAACAAACAAGCCCCGGCCAATACCAATGCGGAAACACTCCAGTAAGACCAGGTAATGATATTGCGGAAGACGGTGGAAAAATCCTGAATGACTAACCGGACCGCTTGAAAGGCATAGTAGTCTATAAGAAGCAATACCATCAGAAATAAGAGGACATAAAATAATCTACGTTCCATGAATTCAATATCAAAAAGAAAAAACAGCGAGATACTCAGTAAAACAGAAGCAGAAACAGCCCAATAAATCCAAGGGAACAATTTAGAAGTAGTGGAATTTAGCAGCTTTCGTTTAAGGGATTGAAAAATACTCCACTCCACAAAAAAAAGTACGGTAGAAATTAATAAAATTAAAAGAATTCTGTTCATGAGTTGTTTCTAATAGTTGACACCGATATGCCATTGATTATACAAGTATTTGGTTTCAGGCATTCAAACTAGCAAGGGGTTGAACCCCGCTAACTGTTCAGCCATGTTGCTTATTATTCAAGGGGTTTACCCAAGCGTTATCACGGCTTTTCAAGCCACCTTGAAAAGGGATCACAATATGCTATTCAAAGGTATCCATGTTAAGCAATATATTACTTTTGAATTAACTTTTATCGTCAGGCAAAGTTCGCCATTCTTCCTTTTTTAACATCAATTTTACATTAATGGCTTATATATGTGTTTTATGGGGATTGGATGCAGATTTTTGGCATTTTTACTTTGTTATGCATAAACTCCCTCCTCCATTCCCAGTGTTTTTCGGATTTATTTTTGTAAATTAACCTGTGAAAATTGAAAGATATATCATTCCAAAGCAAAATTACGTAAAACAATACCATGGAATTTTTTTTTACTTTTTAAACGTTTTTTTCGAGAATTTAAAACCAAACTTAAACTATGAAATCATTAGGAATAGGGAATGCCCCACAACCCAAGGATACATTCCTAATTAACAATTTAATTTCTCAAAATGCGATCTCTAATTCTTTATCGAATGGGATACATTGCTGCCTGATGGCGGTTTTTTGGTGTGGCTCTTATGCTTAGGTGTACCTTCTGTTTTGAAGGTAATTTTTTCAACTGACCGGTCCCTTTTGTAAGTGAGCGTATATCGCTCTGACAAAGACTGGCAAATGGTTAAATCTGCAATAAATCGAATGCATGCAAGACCAATACATAAACCTAAATTAGCAACTTTAAACCATACGAAAACTATGCTTGACTACAGCAAATTAATCCTGGACAAAGTGAGCTTTAATCGCATTTTGTTTGAAAAAGAATTGCGCAAAGCCGTAAGACAATTGTCTGACCAAGAAATACACAAATTAAAAAACTGGTGTATTGCCAAGTACGGACCAAAGTATAAATCTTTAATACTGGACGTCTTTGATGAAGCGTTAAGCGAAACCTACTTATAATAAAGATCTAAGAGCATGGAATAAAAAACACCTTGGTGCTTCCACCAAGGTGTTTTTTTATCAATGGAGATGTAATAAGTGTTCTTATCAAATCATTCAAAGAACTTGCTTAGTTGATGCCACAACTACAAGTGGGGCGCATAAAGGAACGCGTTTTGAAATGCCAAGGAAAATGCTGGCTAAATTTACCGTTTTCCCAGTAGAACTTACTTCTTTTGCGCTCTACGTTACCTACTTCCTTCATGCTTTCAGCCTCAAATAAACGCCCATTGATCATAGTGTACCGCACAAACTCGGTATTCCGGATATTCTCCAAAGGATCTTTGTCCAGCACGATTAAGTCAGCCAGCTTTCCTGCTTCCAATGAACCTATTTCATGATCCATACCGATGTAGTGGGCCCCATTCCAAGTAGCCGCCCGGATCGCTTCCAGATTAGACATCCCTCCCTGCGCAAGCATCCATAATTCCCAATGAGCTCCAATTCCCTGAATTTGCCCATGAGCACCTAAATTCACCTTCACCCCTTTATCTGTTAACTCTTTACAGAGCTGGGAGCTCAGGATATGTCCGTTTTCATACTCTTCCATTGGCACCATGGTACGGTGACGTGAACGTGCATCAACAACTGCCCGGGGAGTAAAGTTGAGTAAACGTTCTTTCTCCCATACATTGGTGGTTTGGTACCAATAGTACTCCCCGGTGATGCTTCCGTAATTAACGATAAGCGTAGGTGTATAACCTGTTTGACTTTCAGACCATACTGTTTGTACATCTTTGTAAGCCGGGAAAATAGGAATATTATGTTCTATTCCCGTATGCCCATCCAGAATCATACTCATATTGTGAAAAAAGGTAGAACCGCCTTCCGGTACCACCATCACTCCTTGTTCTTTTGCAGCCGTGATGATTTGTTGGCGTTGCTCTCTTCGGGGTTGATTATAACTTTTCACGGAAAAGGCCCCAAAAGCTTTGGTACGGCTGATCGCAGAACGGGCATCGTCCAGGTTATTCACTACAGCTTTAAAATCTCCGTCCGCACCGTATAAAATGGTTCCCGTAGAAAAAATCCTCGGTCCTACCATTTGTCCCGCCTTCACCATTTCCGATTGAGAAAACACCATTTCCGTATTGGCAGAAGGATCGTGGGTGGTAGTGACTCCATAAGCCAGGTTGGCATAATAGGCCCAATGTTGCTTAGGACTCAAGCCATAGCGAAACCCTCTCAAATGAGCGTGTACATCTACAATACCGGGCATGATCGTTTTGCCAGTCACGTCCACCACTTTTGCATTGGCAGGTACATTTACTTCTCCGGCTTTCCCAATGGCTTCGATGCGGTTTTCATTGATGACGATTACTCCATTCTCTATTACTTCATCACCCTTCATCGTGATGATTTTCGCACCACTCAAAACCAATTTTTTCTCCGGTTTATCCAACTCCACTTCCAAACCCAATGCAACTCCGGTAGTATCCGGTGGAGGCACACTATCGGGAGAGCCTTCCAAAAAGGTAAAACGCTTCTTAACCTCAGTGGTAAAATATTCACCTCCTAAGGTCCAATGTAATTTTTTGCTGTCTGCCGACCAATGTAAGTTAATTCCCGCATCTTTTGTCACTTGTGATACCGGTATCGCCTGGGTGCCGGCCTTTAGTTCGAAAGGTTTGCCATTGAGATGCATTGGCGCGATATATACCTTGTGCAGCTCCATAAAGGCCACCCATTGGTTGTCCGGGCTGGCAAGAAAGCGGTTGGCATGATCTCCGATAAAATGCGTCTTTTCATCCGAGCCATCTACTTTCACACTTTTCAACTCTTTTTTTAAACTTCCGAAAAAGTAACCTCCCGTTTGATAGAAGATCCGTTTTCCTTCTTTATCAAATTGGGGGTAAGCGCCTTCTTTCCCTACCAAAGTCATTTCTCCCCCTTGTGCAGGCATGGTATAAATTCCGGGTTTTTTAGAAAAATCAAAGCCTAAATCGTAATTTCCAACTTCTTTTTGAAACACCAAGGTTTTTCCCTCCGGAGAAAAATCCGGAGCACGGTAAATGCCCTTTTCCCGGGTCACTTTTACAGGCTGTGCTTTCTTAGCCGTCAGATCCAAGGTATAAATGGCGCCCAACTCTTCATCGTCCCAAGTGACATATGCCAGGGTTTTCCCATCTTTGGAAAAAGTGGGTTCGTACTCAAATGTTTGATGGTTGGTCAGCCTTTGAGGTTTACCGTTCGGTAATTTTTTCTTCCACAAATACCCTACGGCATTGAATACCACCGTATTTCCATCCGGTGAAGTCGCCAGATGCCGAATGGCTTTTGCTGTAAACTTCTCAGGAGCAACTTCTTGCTTAAAGCGCAATGCATGGTAAATTTTATGTTTGGCATTCACCTCAAACGGAATCATCTCCGCACTCCCGTTATCCACATTGATTTTCCGGAGTTTTCCTTTTGCCCAAATAACGATATGCTGGTCATCGGGCGTCCAACTATAGCCTGTATACGGTCCGAAAATCGCCCAGGCCTCTTGTTGATCTTTTGAAAGATCTTCATAAATAGGCCATTCTTGTCCGGTAGTCAAATCGTGCAAATACAAAACGGATTTTGTCCGTACCCGCTTGATAAAAGCCATGAGTTTACCATTGTGAGAAATTTGAGGAGTGATGGCTCCACCCGGTCCTCCGGTAATGGTTTCAATTTCTCCGGTTTCCCGGTCATAGCGTTTGATCACATAAATCTGACTGTTGGGATCTTTGTTATACTCAAAAGCTCCACCGGGATACATGTCTTCACTGTAGTAAATATAACGACCGTCCGGAGAAAAACACGGTTCTCCTACATCTTGTTGATCGTTTTTGCGCTGAGTCAGTTGTACTCCCGAGCCTCCGCTGATATGATACATCCATAGCTCTCCCGCTCCCAACGAACGCCCGGAAGTAAAGTGTTTTCTGGCTACGAAATATTGACCGTCAGGTGCCCAATCGGCATTGTTCAATAAGCGGAAATTTTCTTTGGTTATCTGTTTGGCTTCCGAGCCATCCCGGTTCATCATCCAGATATTATCTCCCCCTCCGGCATCACTAGTAAACATAATTTGCGAGCCATCCGGGCTATAGCTCGGTTGTACTTCAAAAGCATGCCCTTGCCGCAATACGTTGGCCTCTCCCCCCTTGATCGGAATGCTGTAAATATCCCCCATCATATCAAAAACCACCTCTTTACCATCCGGACTCACATCCAAACTCATCCAAGTCCCTTCGTCTGTGGTAAACTCGATTTCTTTAAAATCACCCGGGGGATTGTTGACATCCCATTTCTTGTCTTTGTCTTGAGCAAAAGCCAGTTGGCAAACACCCAATAACAAACACGCCACTTTGATCATTCGTTTTCTCATGTTGTTTATAAAGTTTATATTATTTCAAATACGAAAATTAAGTTGGCTATACAACTTAATTTCACAAACTAAACAAAAATAGCCGTCATGTCTCTGAATATTCCATTTCAATATTGTCCACCACTCTTGGCGACTCACAAAATAGTTGCATAAAATTACACAAACTTCATAGCTTTTCCTGCAGCTTCTATTTGAAGGGTTGGTCACTTACCCAGTCATGTTTTACATTGATAAAAAGAGAGATTACCACTATATCAAAAGGAATTTTCGTATTATTTTCAGATTTTTTAGCGTAAGTGAACTTTCTTTTGCAATTTTGCGTGTTCTAGAATGGAATTATCTACAAGATGATTCAAGTTCTTTTTCTTATTGGGGTCGACTGGTATTGACAGGTTGAGTGATGACGTGTATAAGCATGCAGGCTCATAGGATGCGAGCCTTGATCACTAGTCCTAAACCATAATTGGCGAAAATAACTACGCCATGGCTGCGTAATTTAGCTGAATGCTGAATTTACACGCTTAGGGTTGATCCAACGGATCCCCGGCCACATCCCTCAAAGCCTTCGTCTTGCCGGCTTTGATATAGGGGTGTCATAACGCGAGACTAGCCAGAGCAAAGTTGTGGTGCACTGGCGAAACTTAAGCAACTAAGGAGAGGTACTGGTTTGCTACCGACCTACCCTTTCCCGACAATTAAGGCGTAGCTAAGCATGTAGAAGGCACGGTTTTTACCTTCTCTGGACCAGGGTTCGAGTCCCTGCGACTCCACAACTAAAACACAAGACCCTCTGTGTATCAGCAATATACAGAGGGTCTTTCTTTGACTAATAGCATTTTTAAGGGCACTTTCTATAAAAAGCTTTTTTCTGCTAAGGGATAGAGAAAAGGATTTTAAAGTAAAGGGTGAATAAATGTATAAGCTCACTACTAAGCCTATTCAATATTTGCTTTAAATGATCTATTAGATCCTTTTTAAAGGACAATTAAACGACATAAATTTACATTTTTCCAGCTTTTTATTAGAAAAAATAGACACAAATGCGTCTTAAAGTGACTTTTATCTTTATCAACTCCCAATGAATAAAGGAAAGAAAAACATGCATTTTGTGTAGTATTTACACATTTTAAGCTTTTTTCCTTTTTCTTTAACATGTAATTTTTCCTACACCCCTCCTACTAACTTGTACAGTCTTATCTAATTGTATACAACATATTAGAAATAATACTGGGTATAAGCCTTTCTTTTTCTTGTTGATTTTTGAATCTTTTCTTTCTCCTTCCAATTTCTTCCTGTACCCATCTTAGCAAATCTTTTGCTCGCAAAGTGTGTAAGACAATAGACGTTTTTCCTCTTTTCCTATAAACTTCTACTTTCTTCACTCTCCATATTTCCCCTTTACTCATTCTTGCATCTATGGCAGCTATTTGTAACGGTTCCCTTTTTACTTCAACCCATGCCTTTAGTAAGATATTTTCAAACTTCCATTTCTTGACTTTTAATAAATTTCCCTTTTCAATTTCTACCTCTTTTCTTTGTTTGGCTTTGTACTTTAGGTAGTAGTGTTTCCGCCTGCATTTCGGGTTACAAAACTTTGCCCTTTGTTTCAAACTAACAAGCTCCTTTTTACAGTGATGGCAACTCCCTTTTTGGGTTTTAACTTCCCGCCTGGAACCTGATAGGGCTTGTGCTACGTTTTCACCCTTTATCTTAACTGTGAAATGGTCGCAATTTTGCTGAACACTCAATGTGTTATTTTCCGGTGAAATGGTCGTATTTTTAAGTGAACACAAAAAGCCTTTTTCACTACCTTTTTCTCTTAACTTTTCTAGTATCATTGTGTATTCATCTCCGCCTCCAAAGCCTACCTTAAATTCATCAAATCTTTTCCTTTGGTAGTACCTTTGATGCTTGTCTATCCCCGCCCAATAGTTAGGGTTTTTCCACCGTTCCAACTTGGCTATTTGCAAAGGAAGTAAACCGTTTAGTTTAAATGAGGAATCAAAATGCAAAACCTTGTTCAGGGTATCAAAATACCATCCTAACAGTTTCCTGGCTGTTTCCTCTTTGGTCAAATCATCCAGGCAACGAACACCGTACTTTTGCACAACCCGCATTTTCTTTACTTTTATCTCCACTCTCAGCAGGTTATTATCTGTCAAATTCCAAACTTTAGATTTATCATACACTTTTACATCATATTCACATCCGGCACATACTACACCAACCTTTTTACGCTGGTCAAGTAATGAAGCAAAGCCTCTATTTTCTAAGGCTATAAACCCCTTTATTACCTTACTCGCACTGTAAGGTAAGGATATATTAAAACCAAACTCTAAACCTTCTAATATGGCCTTTTCCGCTTTAACGCCATACTCTTCTAACAGGGCAACTGCTTGCCGGATACCGGAAATACTTAAATCCTCGTACCCAATTTTGCCTCCATTCAGGAAACGCGGTAGCGCACCCTGTATACTTAATCTGAATACTCCTTTATCCTTTTGACTCTGGGCTAACCGCCAAAGCAAACCCCGATCCTTGGTAAATGCCTTATTCCCTTTTATTTCGCCTGTTTTCTGGCTGTGTACTCCACAAAATTCAAGCATAGGGTGTCCTACCCAATCATCAATAAGGACATAGGAATAATTTACTTTTATTCCATCGTACATAAAATTGATTGCCTTTTGAAACGGGCACTAAATAGGAGAAAAGTAGGGGACACCAACCCGTATCCCCTTAGATACTTTATACTTTGTTATTAAATTCTCTAAACCCGTTGTTTATTTCTTTTTCCAGTAAGTAACTCAGTTGATCTGAGGTGGGCATTGTGTTTTCAAGTAAATAGTAAAATTGGTCAATTTCACTGATTTGATGTATTAGGTGCCCTTTGTCAACAATTGCAAGTGTATTAGCAATTTCCGTTAACGATTTTAACAACCTTACCCAATCATTGATAGGTGTGCCATACGTAGGGATTTCAATAACCAAGGAGTCTTTGTTTAATTTTACCATAATGATATTAAAAAAAAGACCCGTACAGTAGGTTTGCTAGGCATATAACAGCCCTCCGCCCTTTCAGGAACCGGAAACCATAGTACGGGATTTCTTCTAATGTCTTTCATAGTTGTTATATTTTAGCACTCCAAAGTTAGAATATGGCTTGGGGATAAACAAATTTAAAACCGGGGGGTTTTGTCAAACTCTTCAAAAATCGGTTCTAACACTTCAACAGGATACACATTTACAAGACCAAAACGCGGATCTGGCATATGTTTTATTTGTAATCCTTTATTCTTACACTCCTTAGTAGCCTTCTTGCCTAATCTGGTTGCATTACTAATCGACAACCCTTTAATACCATAGTAAGTAGCATAGCCTTTTATTGTAAATTCAACGGGTTTGTAAACTTCCTTTATGGGATTAGAGGACTCTCCAAGCAGTTTAAGGGCATTAACAATTTTCTTATTACTTTCAGCCTCATATAAATATTTTATTTCTTCTTCCAAGTGATTAAAGGCCCTTATGTATTCTTCTTTAAATTCCGCGGCCTGTTCTCCTTTAAAACCCATTACCAGAAATACAAAACCATCTTTTGTCAATACATACTCTTTCTGTTTTCGGCCTCTCACATCGGTGTATTCGCTCAGCTCATAATTAAGCCGTTTAAATTCCGAGGAACAATGTAGCCCTTCAATCTTCCTTAAAATATTCTTATGGTACTTCCCGAATTTTTCAGCTACTTTTTTAGAGGTGGTTAAAACTTTTTCTCCTTGGATACTTACAAGTTCTTTCATTTTTTAATTTTTGCAGGTGATTAATAATAAAATGTCTTTTTCGGTGGTTTTGGTGGGGTTAACTATTCTTCCCAATAGATAACCTTTTAGCGCATACGTATATTCAAACTTTACCAGTGGAACCAAAACCGCCTTTATTTCTTACTGTTTCGCACAATCGTTTTGCTTTTAATAAAGAAGGCTTAGCCACTCTATTAAATACTAATTGCGCTATCCTATCCCCTTTGTAAAGGGTTTGTTCTTCCTGGGAAAGATTAACCATTATTACACCTATTTCCCCCCTGTAATCGCTATCTATAGTGCCTACTCCGTTAAGGACTGTAAGACCTTGTTTGAGGGCTAAACCGCTTCTTGCTCTTACTTGTGCCTCTAAATGGCTGGGCATCTCTAAATAAATCCCGGTCGGAATCAATGCCCTTTGCATAGGTGCCAAGGTTAATTTTTCTTCTGTTAAGTGGGCCGAAAGATCAAGACCAACCGCCCCCGGTGTTTGGTACACAGGCATACCAAGCCCACTTTTTACTTTGACTTTTACAAATTCCTTCATATATATTTTAGGTTGATTTTAATTTTCGTTTGTGTCGGTAGACCGTAGAGTAACTTACTCCTAACTCTTTGGCTGTCTGCCTTATACTATACTTTTTATCCATGTATTTTTTTACCAATTGGGTAAGGGCCGTTTTTTGAACAGGTTCCCTTTTCCAGCCTTCACGCCACACTAATATTTTTACCGCTGAAGCTGAACGGCCTGTTAATAAACCTATTTCTTCATTGGATAAGCCCAATAGGTAGTAGCGTTTTATTTGATCCTTGGATATTTCCCGCCTTCCTTTCATCCTTCTATAATGTTTCCTAAATTTTCAAATAGTTTTTTTGCGCCTGTACTTGGCTCCACCCCTTTGCAAGAATTATAAAGGCTTTGCAATGCGTTGTTCACTTGTGGGCAAGGTTGCTGGTTAATCAATGTTTGAAGAGCTTTTAAACAGTCTTTAAATGTATGCCTAGCTTCCTTTACAGGCAGGTAGGGGATAATAACCAGTTCATCATACAAAGCCCTGATTTGTTGGCTAAGCGCCTCTACTGGTTGCATAGTCTAATACTTCCTTATAGTCAAAATAAACCCGTCTACCTAACCGTATTGGCTTGATATGTCCCTTTATCTCCCATATTCTTAAAGTGGAATACGCCACACCTAAACGCTTACACAAGTCCTTCCGGCTTATAACTTCTTTTTTAGGTTCTTTGGATGGGGTTACTTGCCTAAGGGCTTGTTGCACCTTTTCTTCAAAGAGTTTTTCCAACTCCGCTACAGTAATGGTAATAACCTGTATCGGTGCTTTTGCTTCGTTAATGTTTACTGTTTTCATTCTTGAACTATTTTTTTGTTTTCGATAGTTCAAAATTGGGATGTTTAGAGATCATAAGAAATCCGTTAAAAAAAATAACGGACTAAAAACCGCCTTATAGCACGTTTAAGGCAATTTTCCATGTAAAAAAACGGAATCCGTTTTTTTTATGACGGATGTTTTTTGAGGTGTTTTTATAAAATCTATTTCCCAATAATACTTCTTCTCATTACTACCAATAAATTAAAACTTGCCGTGCTATTTCTTTTTGTCAAATAAAGCCACCCTAATAAAACTACCTTTTATTGCGTAATTACTTTAAAATAAAATTTTATACATTTGCCCAACTATCACAATCTACCCCCTCCCAAGACAACTACCTATTTAATTAAAACCTTTGTAGTACAAACCAAAACCTTGAATAATATGAGTTTGATTGCAAAACTCTATGTTGAGGATAAAGTAGTGAATATCCTCGACTTCAAATTCCGCTTTACCCGCTCGGTAGACGAGCACGGCAAACCCATGGGAAAACCTAACGGGACAATCTTTGACATTACTTTTGAAACGACCTCGGATCAAAGCTTTTTTGCCTGGTCGGTGGGCATGGATATGGTGAAAAAGGTAAAGATTGTCGTCTCCCCGGTGACACAGGACAGCAAAAGCCGGGTGTTTGAACTCTACGATGTACACTGTGTCTTTTTCAAAAACCACTTCAACGGAGTGAACGGGGAACCCATGACCACCCAAGTCAAACTCTCTCCGGCCATTCTCTACGATGGAGGGGTGAAAATCCTGGAACACTATTGGAAAGAAACGGATTTGAGCGTGAAGACGGAGCCGACTCCTTTAACCGATTCCTACGATAATTTGACCGCAGGAGCCGGAAATATATTGGGGCCGGCAGTGGAAGATTCGGAGGTTGAAAAGAAGGAAGAAGAGCGAGAAAAAGACCCTTATGGAGGGCTTGTTATCGTAGGGGATGAAGCATATCAAAATGGAGTTTTGGATGTGATTTACACATTAGCCAGTAAATCGAAAACAGGAAGAAAACTACTGAAGGAAGCCATTGAGTCCGATTTTCTATTAGTTATTACAGCTTTTCCAAATGAAAATAATGAAGTTGGCAAAAGGACTGGCCCAAAGGCCCGAATGATTTTTAATCTTGACGCTAAACAAGAGTTAGAACCTTCAAATGCTAGAGGAGGAACAGCAAGGTTAGAACATCCTCTCTATATTTCTATGGCCCATGAGTTAAATCACTTTATAGATTATTGTAATGGAAAAGAATATAAGGACTTTATTAATACAGATAAACCGATAAGAGAACAATATGATTCTGATACAGGGATCACTAATTATATAGCAAATACTGTCCCTGGTTCGGAAACAAATGCAGTACATTATGAAAACATTGTACGAGCAGAATCAGGATTTGGGGAAGATAAATTAAGAACACATTATTACGGAGTGTATGTTTTCAATAGAAAGGTGTCAAATCAAGAGAAAACTTTTACAAAAAAAATAAAAAGATATGGCCGAATACAAACCATTGGAAGAAACGGGTATCTTTTGACTCCTACCAAACCTTATGATTATATGAAAGAGGCCGAAAACAATACCGTTTTAAGCCTGGAAAACAACCTTCAAAATGGGGAAAATAAAACCAGTGAGGTGGGTTTATGGTTTGAACACTCAGGAATAAAGCTTGCTAAGTATAAAACGAACAAGACTTTTGGATTTAGAGGAGAAGATATAACTAATGAAAAACATGGATATTTAAGACTCTATTCAAAGATAAAATGACGATGAAAAACAATCATATAAATAGAATACTCTTTACAATTATTACTTTGCTTGTAATAGCCTTTTCCCAAGGCTGTACACAACCATCTATACCTTTTACCTATCAGAATTTTCAGGAGTGGGATAGTACCACAGTTCAAGTTTTAAAAAAATGTTCTGGCCCTCCCAATTTATTTATCCCTTTTCTTGATATACGTGATGAAGAAAGTAGAGAAAAAGTATTGGAAGTTATAGCCAATAAGAATTTGGCATTTAAAAAAGGAAGCAATGTTTATGTATTGGAAATAGATGGAATGGGTACCCACTATAGAATAAAAATGTGGCAAAAAAATGAAGATCATTATTATAAAATCTCTTTATTTGGTGAGAAAGCTGATTTTGAAAAGGTACTAGATCCCGAATTTCATAGTCAGTTACTTTCACTTTATGAGAATAAAAACCCTTGTACTAATGACAATGACGGTGTAGAAATTATAAAGGGTATGAGTTGTTTGACAACCTTTGAATATGATGATAAGAGTGATTCCTATCATATCAAAAGCATAAAAGCTATAATTAGATAAAATTGAAAGCTTCTTATAAAAATGCAATGCTCTTTGCAATTATTACTTTGCTTGTAATAGCCTTTTCCCAAGGCTGTACACAACCGCCTGTACCTTTTACCTATCATAATGTACAAGAATGGGATAATCTTACATATAAAGCTTTTTCAAAATGTCCTTCTTTACCCAACCTAACTTCTCCTTTAGCTGGTATTCAACATTACGAGTATAGGAAGAGAGTGTTGGAGGTTATATCTAAGGAAAACTTAACCTTTAAAAAGGGGCATGACATTTATCTTTTGGAGATAAATGGGCTGGGATCAAATTATAGAATAATGATGTGGCAAAGTAATGAGAAGCCCATTTATGAAATCACTTTACTGGGAGAAGAGTATAGTTTTGAAAAAACAGTAGAACATGAGTTTCATGAAAGGGTTTTTAGTTTCTTTAATGAAGATGAAAACCCTTGTATTAATTCATTTGATGGGTTTGAAATCATACAAGGAATGAGATGTTTAACAACCTTTGAATATAATGAACAGGACAGTTCCTATCATATCAAAGACTTAAAAGTTGAGGTTGATTGATAACTAAGCTTGCATGAAATGTAACCCACAAAACCCAGCGGTTTAAGCTGGGCTTTGTGGGTTTTGTTTAGGTATCAAAAAGGCCATTTAAGACTCTATTCAACAATAAAATAACTATGAGAATTTCATTCAAAAAAACACTCCCTTTGTGGGTTATATTCAATTTATTACAAGTGCCACTTTACCCTATGTAATTTTTTTGATATGTTCTTTTACAAACTCCTTTCCTAATTCAAAACTCGATTTCTTTCCATGCTTGCTAGATTTAGCATTAGGAGTTACTTTATATTCTGAATATCCAATAGATAAATAAAACTTGCCTTCTACTTCTTTCAATTTCGCTTTTATTATATCTCCCTTTAATTCATCTAACACACCTCTAAAAAACTCCTTTGGGTACTTGCGGGGGTCAATAACTTCGTTAGTATGATCAATTATTCCCTCTTCTCTCAATACTCCGTAAATATCCACTGTTCCAAATTCCGGGGTCAAATAATCATTAATAGTAAAGTTAGTAATCAATCCGTTAGTTGTGGTTTCCTCTAACTCTTTTTCTATTAGTTCTGTTTTCACTTTTGCCAACTTCAGATAATCAGTCTCTTCCATTCTTTTGTATGTGGGTATTCCTTCTTCTACCCTTTTAAGCCCTTTTTTTTCTAAGATCCAATGATTAATAATATCCTTCTCATTAGGCGGAATAAAGTTTTTTTTATTTAGGAAGTCATTTAACCTTATTGAATGCTCAGAACAGGCTATTTTTGTTTTGACAATTTGATAGTTGAAGTGTAAAGCAAATCTCTCAATACTCCCTATAATTTCCTCACCCATAAACACCTCAAAAAACATACAGTATTGATATTTATAAAAAGTGTTCTGCATTTCTTTTATCCGCTTTTTCACTTCTTCAGATTCCCAATTTTTTATATACCTTGCTTGATACATTTGGTTTATCATTTCAGACTCTAAAGCCAGTAACTTATTTGCGGTTTCGTCCTCTACTTCTGCAATGGCTTCCGGTTTGTTTTTTATCCCGGATATATAATAAGTAACCTTTTTACTTTCAGACAAAAAAGGCATAAAAAACACCCGTTTTACCTTTTGTTCTCCATCCAATATCAATACATCAGAGCATAATCTATTGTTTATTACAGTATATATATAAGCCTCTTTATCCTCTTCTAAGATTGCATGTATAATTTTCCTATACAATGTACCATCTTGTAAATAAAGCCTTTTAAGGTCTTTTATACTTATCCTTCCTTTATCCTCTAAAACTTCCTCTATGGCCTTCCAGTAGTGGTAATGAATTTCAATATTTTGCATTACAAATTTACGCTTCTTTTTTATGTCCAACCTTTAAACCTGTATTACCAAAATCAATCGCCTGGTAATATTTCTTAATATCCTCTTTGGGAATGTCTATATAGTCCATAAGTTGAGGAATAGAGGAATGTTTAGTTATTTCTTGTACTACTGGCAGGGGAACCCCTTTGATGACCAACAAGGTTGCACATGTACGCCTTCCGGTATGCGTGCCTATAAACTCATATTTCGGCCCTTCAATCACCACCTCATTACTTCCGGACATCTTTACTTGTTTTATATATTGGTCTACCTCAGCAGCTTTGCACACCTCTTTAGCATAATCTACCAGCTTTTGTGAACTGATAATAGGCAGTTTGTAATCATACTTTTGCAAAATTCTTAAGGCATGTTCCGCAAACTCACCTATTAATGGTACTTCTGTTTCCTTCTTGGTTTTTTGCGCTTGGAATGCCCATATATACCCACCATCTTGCATTATCCGCAATTGCTTCTTATCAAACTTCTTAATGTCCGAATATCTTTGCCCGGTGAAACAAGCAAAACAAAACAAGTCCCTTGCCTTATCAAGCCTACCACCTTTTTCAAATGGATAATTGTAGATGTTCAATAACTCTACTTCTGTAAGGGCTATGGGTTTGTTTTTGGGTGCAGGTAGGGTTTTGATTAACTTAAACTTTTCGTTTTTGTGGTAGTCCCGATCATAAGCATACAAAAGAAACGTTTTTAGAAATTTTATTTCTTTAGTGATAGAAGAATTAAGATAACCCTTTTCAATCATATAGGATTTAAACTTATCCCCAAACTCCAAACCCATTGTCTTAAACTCTATCTTAAAACCTGTTTCTTGTTGAAATTTTTTTAGTTTGTTTCTAAGTGCTTCAAATTTTTTTACTTGTGCTCTACTTGCTGTTTTCCCTTGATCATCAATAAAACTTTCTAGTACCTCAAAAAAGCCCTTTTTCTTTACAGGTTGGAATAACCCTCTTACTTCTTCCTCAAATGTGTCTATATCATAAAAAACACCTATTTTGTAATGCTTATAATACACATCTAAAACTTTCTTTTCTAAGTCAGTCAGAATTTTATTTAAGGGAATATTGCCCCTTTCCCTTTGTTTCTTTTTGTCCCATGCTTTGATATTAGCATCTAACTTTGTGGACATTCTTAAACGTTGGCCTTCTAAGGTAATTACTAGAGCTATTTTGGCCTGATCCTTTTTATTAGGAGTGTTCAGGTAATAATTAATTTTCATGGTGGATGTATCATTATTAGAGGTAAATTAATTGCCTATATATAGGCATAATTAAGGGCAAGTTTATACACTTTTATAAAATTTAACAATACTTAAATACAACTTAAAACCCAAATATTTACCCTCTATGATACATTTAGCATTTATAAAGTACAATTACAAATCAACAGTTACAATTCCTGCGACTCCACATAATCGTTAAAAAAGCCCTTGAAATTCGAATTTCGAGGGCTTTTTTGTTTGGTCAGGTCAGAAGTTTTCATATGTCAACCAAAGACTCCTCCCTTATGGGCTTTGGGATAATAGTTTTGTGCCGGTTCAGGTAACTCCTCTAAACATTCCTTTGAACAGACAATCGCCAATAACGGAAGTACATCGGTAGCAACCTTTACTGAAATCCAATACTGTTCAAAACTTACCTGATTTTCTGCTTTGCCACATACACTACACTTATTACCAGCATAATACTTTACAGGGTTCTTTTCTAAGTCGGGAAAAGGTTTTTTATTTTTAAAATTTCCAAAGAGTGCTCTTGTACTAACGGTGCTTTCTCTTAATTTTTCACAATACATCAATTCATATGGAAACCATCTTAATCCGTAAGAGGTGTAAGGGGTAAACTTTTCCAGAGATTCCATTTCGCCTATTTCCTGAGGAAGTCTAGTCAGGTTACTGCCATACAACATCAGGTGTTTGACTTTTTTTAGCCCGCTAATTTCCTTAGGCAACGTCCTGATATCCTTCCAATATTCAAGCCCAAGCGCTTTTGCCGGATGGAATTCTTCGCGACCATCGGCAATTGCTTCTTCAATTAAATGTAATAATTTGTTCCAAGCAAGGCTATCTCTGTCTTGTGTATCCTTGCGAACTTTTATTTCATTTATGGCCATATCAACTTTCTTAATTCGACTGATCTACACCAACTTCCTATTGAGCCTTTCTTCTGTATCGGATTTAAACTTCGCTTTCCATTCTTCCAAGTGAAAACCATATCTCTCCTGAAAAGCAGAAGTCTCCCAATACATCATCGTAGCATAGTTTTGCTCCAGCAATAATGTGCTTCTAAAATCTTCCCTTTCACCTAACTCATCGATGATGTCTCTCAAAACCCGGTAATCATTGTTTTCCTTTTTGCCACCAAAACTAAATTCCAGTTTTTCCCGGTTTCTAATCAAAGGATGGTCATTTAACTCACTCACCGGTTTTAAACCCTTGAACAATCTAATGGCATTTTGAGAGGGGAACTCAATTGCCCAATTTGATAAAATAGCATTGAGAATACTCTGTTGGAAGTCTACCTCATTCCCTATTCGTTTTTGTTGGGTTGCCAGTTTGAACCAGTTTTCACTAATTTCTCCTAAGCTTTGTACACTTTTCTTATATTTTTCGATTGCCTGTTCAGGTTTATTTTGCTTGAGATAGTCATTTCCTTTATTGATGTAATGATACACAAAGTCCTGGTCTACAATTTCTTTTTCTCCCCAGTCAAAATCGTTTAATTCATACCACTCTAAAAACTTATCAAGACTGGAAAAACAAGGAACTATGCGTCCTTCATCGTGAATCATTTCACAGACAACAGGTTCTTGCATCTCTTTTCCAAACTCCCAATAGAGACCAAAATAATCCCCATTCCCCAGATTAGCCTCATCAAACTGCAAAAATCCACTGGGTGGATACACCCCGACTTCCAAGTCATAAGCCGGAGATATCTTATTAATTCTTGTCGGTAATTTCATTGTTAATGTTGTTTTCTTTCCTTCATGCTTTTACCAATGTTCAGTGCAAAATGGGCCAACTCTTTTTTAACATCCCACAGATACGTGTTTGGCGACACACTCCACTAAGTTCCCTTCCTTTGCCCCGGAGGATAAAAACAATGTAGGAACACTCATATTATAGTGCCGGGAAGTATCAATTATGAAATCCATTTGATTGTCTCCATCCAAATCTCCTGCCCATAGCATCGTGATGATCGCATCCTCAAAATTCGCCTTGGCCACAATCGTTTGCTCGATTGTTTTTTCATTCACTTCAGAGGCTACTATCATTTTGTAATTTTCCACCTCATACCAGTCATCAGAGACTTTCTCCTTTGTTCCTGTTACATAAATATTCATCTGTTTGGAGCCAAATGTAAACGTAAGGGTATCGCCAGGAACCGGAGACTTTTTGCTAAATTCCAATGATGGGACCTCACCTTTGCTTAGCTCTACCCCGGAAATTAATAAAATACAATCTTCTTCATTTTCCACAGAAACATACCAGCCGGTTTTTTGGCCCTCTTCGTCTAAAATCGGATCGTTTTCCCTGGAAAGGTTGACCTGAACCCGTTTTAGATAAGTACTATCTCCTTTTTGAAAAAGACCCACCCATTCTTTTTGATCAGCATCGGGCTGTACTTCGTCTTCGTGAAATAGTCCGACAGGTAAAATATTCACTCCGGAACCTTCGTCAAGCCTTGGCAGATCCAACTCATCAGGGGTTACTGGTTGCCTATCAGCATCCTCCTCTTCCAATGCCTCAACTTGTTCGATAGGTTTCTCATCCACCTTCCCCTCCTGTTCCACTTCAGTTGACAATGCGGATATTTGTTCAGAGGGCTGTTCTGTGCCGGAAGACGTCTTTTGATCTGTACATGCAGAAACGAATAGAGAAAATAGTAAAAGAAATAGCTGTACTTTCATAGATAGTATGTATGGTTAAACGTATTTGTACTTATGATTAACTAACGGATTGGATACGATGAATATGTTATCCAGTTGAGTCCGGTTCTTCTTTTTAAAATCCCAAGCCTATTATTCTTTCTTTAAATCCCTTCTTTTGATCAAAAATCATAATGGCGATATAAGCACCTGCACCGTCTCCATTCAACATCGTAACGATGATTTCATTTTTGTCTGTAAGGTAGCCATTGGTATAGCAAAACGTTCCGTCACCTGATGAATGGCAATCAATCGTGGGTTCGAATAAATCTCTATAATACTCTTTAGGGATTCCCTTCGACTCTCCCTCTATCGTCAACACCATTTTGGAAATTGCTTTTTCCGGTATGTTTCCATCCGTTCCCCAAAAGCTTTTCCCATCAATTTTTTCCAAAAACCCACCTGTGGAGTAGGTTAATTCGTGGCTTGAGGAATCAAATGCCAAAACGTCCATCTTGAATTGAATTTTATTTTTTGAAAGAATCAATGTCTTTTCCTCCTCAATTCGGGAAGTCAATTTTGGATAATTAAACTTTGCAAAAGTATAAAGATGTTCCTCTAAATAACTCAAAGTAACTGTGGTGTCATAGATCTCCTCACTCACCGGATGGAATAACTCCACCTTATACAAGCCGGCAGTTCCGGAAACTTGCTCATCGGGCAAGTTGGGTTGGGTTTCTTTCTTGGCTGTCACAAGTTCTTTTCTTTCTCCTTCAGACTTTTGTGAATCGGGTTGGCAGGAAATTAAGCTAATCAGAGAAATAATGACATAAATTATTTTTTTCATTTTTCACCTATGTTTAAAAAACTTAATGGATTATTATAAACATAAAAAGCTAACTTCCGGTATTAAAAGTCAGGCTTTTGACTTGAAAAATTCGATTTCCTGATCAGTCAGCTTCTCCTTGTCCAGATATATATAAAACGGAGGATATTCGTTGGTTTTAAGCCAAAAATGCTTGGCGTTTTCGCTGATTTTTTTGATCCAACTCCAATCTTTTTCCTCCTTTTCTTTTGAAGAATTTTGATGGTTCAAAATAATCGAAGTCTCTGTAAAGACAATCACCGCATCGAAATACATCTTTTTTGAAAAGATCTTACTGCTGATAACGATCAATAAGAACACCACAGAGAGCAATATGCTCAACAAACCCATAAACGTTTGAACAAAGGAGCCAAAAGTTTCGGGGATCACATAAGCAATAATCATCACCGCAAGGATGTATCTCCACAAACTTCTTTGAAAAAAGTTATAAAGCTTGGCTCTTAATATGGATTTAAAATTTGCCGTAACGTACTTTGAAACCTCCATCATTATTTTTTTAAATCGAATTACTTATCAATAATATAACGTATAAGCGCAAATGTAGCAACATCTTATTTGCATTCAAAAAACTGAACAAAGATTGACCAACAAGTACTGTTACGAAACAATTCTGTTCCCATTCCTCACAAAATAATAAAAAACGGCTTGAGTGAACACTCAAACCGTTTTCGGTTTCGCTATTTACCCTTGATTTCAATATCCTTACTTCCCTTGTTCTACCCTTTCCAAAGCTTCACTTTCCAGCTCCTCAAATTTAAAATTTCGAAAGGGGGCATCAGTCGGTACTTCCAATTCAAAACTTTTCAAGCGGGCAATTTCAATTTTTAGATTTTCACCGTTAAAGTCCAATACATGCCCTCCTTGCTTTTTATCTTTTGACAAGAAGTGGAAATGAAACCCCTTCATATTAATCCCATTCAAATACTCTGGCAAATGATAGCCCACCAAAGTTCCTTTAGTTTGAGAATATTCAAATATCTGTTGCCGGTCCATAATCGATGTCAAGGGAGGAAAGGGTTCTTTTTGAAAGGGAGGAAAGGCTCTTGTTTTCATAGACTGAAACGATCCGGAAATTTTAATAGCATACGGTTCATTTAGACTTGATAAATAGCTTCGAACCCTTTCCAAAGCCTTCTCTTTATTCACTTTTTCTTGAAGGTACAAAGTGGTATCGGCTTTGAAAAAAGTAACCGTAGCAAAAGATGTTTTATGCGCGTTATCCACTTCTACGGTTTCCCCGGTGACTTTGGTCTGATAAAATTTCCCTCCCAACATGGTCAGTTCGCCATCCAGCATATCGGGAGCACCTATGCCAAAATCTCCTTTAAACTTAACCTCACGGACCGGTAGCGTCCCTCTGTACAAACCGCTGATAAAAGCATCAATTACGCCATAGTTATATAGTTTATTGTACTTGTCATGGGGGGCTTTTTCCAGCTCCGCTCTATTGGTGATAATAACCTTGTTGTGAAACATCTGGGGCAAATAGATCTTCTGGCTCGAGCGGTCATAATATATATCGGCGACACTTTCTCCGGTAAACAACGATTCGGTTTGATTGGATGCCAGATCGTATATCCACAATTTTCCAAAGTCTTTTACAGGAAAAGTGACCCAGTCAGAAATTAGCAAATGTTCATCATCCATCCATTCGACACCGTCAAAAAAACCGCTGCCAATATTAGGCAATTTGGAAAAGGTTCCTTTCCCGGACTGTAAGTATACCGAACCTTCTCCAAAGGTTTTGCCATTCGAACAAGCTACTAATTGTCCGGTTTTTTCATTGAAAGAAATGCCATTGACAGTAGGAATGTTTCCAATGATATCAAAAGATTTATTCCGGATATCCACTTTATAGATATCACCGAATACGGTTTCGGTGACGGCAATATATCCCTTTTCCAAAAGGCATATATCATTCAAAACTTTTGTTTTCGGAATGCTTAACTCAAAAACGGTTTTTCTTGAATCAAGGTCATAGCCCAACACCCGATCCAAATCGGCCACATAGAGAATATTGTTGGTGATAGCCATTCCTTTGGGGGCATGCAATTTCCCTTTTAAAGGAAGAAACTTTCTTGTCAACAGTTTCCCTTCCACTGAAATTTCACTGATAAAACCATCACCATCTTTGTTAAAAGGATCTTGTCCCTGATTGGAAACAAAAAAGCGCTTGCCATCCGAGATCACACTTTCCGGCATGGCAAATCCATGGGTAATTTGTTGTGCTAGCCCATCTATGTTTAACAGTGCTACACAACTTAATAATAGCAATTGAAACCGCATTTTTGACACAATTTTTAAATGAGATAATGATTTTTCGGAATGTTTTTCCAAGGTGCATGTATTGAAAATCAACTGATACTTTAAGTGAGCAAAGCACCATCAGATTATAAGTAAGAAGTGGAAGTCCGCAGTCTATTTATTGCCATACCTCACTCATTATGAAGCCTCTGTATTACATTCAGTCGTTTAAGTTTGGCCAACTTCGATAAAAGCTAAATTAGCGCTTTCACCATTTCTACAGTTATGCTATTCAAAGCGAATATTATGAAATAGAAAGAATCTGTTTTATAGCAATAAAAAAGACCTTCAAAGGGAGGTCCTCTTAAGGTCTTTTTCATATTCGAAAGCTTCGGCTTTCTTCCCGGATTGAAACAATTGAACGCTACATATTTCTTCTGATTCCCTCTTCCCTAATTTGTTTTTACTGCTTCCATCACCGGTGTTTGTTTTCCATTGTATAGCTAAAATGTACCACTTGTTCTTCAGTTGTAATTGGGGTTGAACGGTAAAAGTCCAAGGCATGGTCATCTACTTTGTCCGCTTGGACATATGCTTCTTCAAACCCGTTTTCTTGACAATACTCTGTAATGGCTTGAATCAGTTGCTTACCAAGCCCCTGTCGTTGAAATGACCTCAAAACAGCCAGATCAAAAATATAGGCCAGTGGTTTTTCGGAGTAATATTGATCCATTTTATATGCCGTTAGTCCACCAATCACATTTCCTTTCCAACGTGCTACGAAAACCATAAACCCGTCCTTTTCCAAAACCCCTTGTAAATGTTTCCGACTGGGAATTGAAAAGTTCTGCATTTCAAAAACCTCTTCAAATACCTTGATCAAGGCTTCGAACTTGTCCAGTTCATGACCATCCAGCTTTTCTATGGTCACATTTTTTATTTCTTTCATTTTCATCCGGTACGATCGATAATAAATAAAGAAGTGGTTTAAACTTATAGTTTTGACCGAAAATGGAATCAAAAACCGGCTCATCAAGACACTTATTGAAGAGAGTAGCCAAAGCTATTGTTGAAAAAAGAAACACAGAGGAGGTGTTTTACTCAAACAATTTCCCTTCAGGTATACCTTCTTTTACAGCTTTCGGAAAATACTGGTCCATCATCTCTTTTACTTCTTCTAACCAGATTTTCCTTTGTTGTAAATCGCTCGTCACGATGATCCGGAACATTCTTCTGTCAAATTGTTTCACTCCACAGAAGTCAAAAATACAATTCTTCCAAATCGTTTCCAGAGGATCTTTAAATAGTAAGTTTTCCCTTTCCGCATTCGTATTGGAAGTATTAAATACCAGTCCGGTTTTCGCTTTTAACAAGCCAACAGGTACACCTTCCCCACTATCTCCTTCTTCAAATTTATAGGCAATCCCCGGCCGGATTACCCTGTCAATCCATCCTTTCAGAATGGCAGGAGGTTGTCCCCACCAATTCGGATGAATCACAATGATTCCATCACTACTCAGCAATTCTTCGCAATGTCTTTTGATTACCGGATCCGCCAATCCGTCTCTGGAAATTTCTTCCTTTTCCAAGATGGGATCGAACGTTTCCTTATGCAGATCATGAAAGATTACCGTATGTCCGTTTTCCAGTAAGCGTTCTTTACAAGCTTCCGCAATAGCATGGTTGAAACTGCCACTGTCAGGGTGGCCAAGTACAATTAGTATATTCATTCTGGTTCAATATAGAGTTTTAACTGCCAAGTAAATCGGGCAAGAAACATTTTTATGTCACTCGTATGTAGCCTTACTTTAAAGGTAATTCCATGTGGTATAAATCAATCCCCTCCGCCCAAAAGTCCTCTACAATTTCAATCAATCTGAAGTTAAATTTTTGATAAAATTGAAATGCAAACTGAGAAGTTCTTACGGCAATCACTTGAATCTCCGGATGTTTCTTTATTTGCTCGATTCTGTATCGGGTAAGCCGGCTACCCAGGCCCTTACCCATCGCCTCCGGGTGCACCATATCCCAGGAGATCCTGGCAGTTTTGCCATCGTCCATATAATTGACTCCGCCTGCTCCTACAATCTTCCTCCCTTCTTCCATCACAAAATAATGTCGGGAATACAATTCAAGGTATTCTATAAAATCCTTCTCTTCCGAAGCATCAAAAAACTCAGGTGTATTAAGCCGCAATAGCTCAATGAGTGCCTCCCGGTCTTGGTTAGTATACAGTCTGATCATTCTCCATAAAATATTAATATAGTTTAAAGATATACAGATCGGCATATTATCCCAATAACCGGTTAATTTTCTATTCAGCAACACAACCAACTTGCCTATGGCTTTAATCCGTTTGTATAGGAAAATTATTTTATTGTTAGGACTACAAACGTTAAGCAAGGTTATCGAGACAGCAAAACGATTCTCCCCTTGAATTAAATTTATTCTTTGTGCGATCCATAAGGAATTTGATAATTTTGAAATGTAGTAACAGGACAATCAATATCATGATAAATACAATCGATAAAATAGATCCGGTCGAATTTCCTGAAGTAGTGGAAGTCTGGGAAGCCTCTGTACGGGCAACACATCATTTCTTGAAAGAAGAAGATATTCTATTTTTCAAACCTTTGATTTTGAAGGAATATTTGAAAGCCGTTGATCTGGCATGCATTCGCAATCAATCCGGCAAAATTCTAGGGTTTATGGGGGTAGCCGAGGGCAATCTCGAAATGTTGTTTATTCATCCGGATGCCCGGGGGAAAGGCATTGGAAAAACCCTCACTCAACATGCCATCAGACAAATGCAAGTAACCAAGGTGGATGTCAATGAGGACAACGGACAAGCCATTGGTTTTTATGAACATATGGGTTTTCAGACGGTTGGCCGTTCGGAGTTGGATGGAGCGGGAAAACCTTATCCGTTATTACACATGGCATTGAAAGCGACACATTAATCCGAACCCCGACAAATGATCCGGTGGGGATTGCTTCTTGGTTAATCGAATGACATAACAAGTAAACTTTCTACAACAATGCATCCGAATCTCATCCAACATATCCGAAAGTATGTGAATATCCGGGAAGCGGAAACGGATATTTTATGGGACTACATTAAGCCTTTGGCAGCCAAAAAGAAAGATTTTTTGTTGCAAGAAGGACAGGTTTGTAAATCCAACTTTTTTGTGGAAAAAGGCTGTTTACGGATGTTTTTTATAAATGAAAAAGGCACGGAACAAATTACGGATTTTGCTATCGAAAACTGGTGGATGGCTGATTATATGAGTTTTCTTCACCAAGCTCCTTCTTCCTTTTATATCCAGGCCATTGAAAAGTCTACGGTCTATTGCCTATTTCATCACTCACAGAACGAGCTGTTTGCAAAACTGCCACAATTAGAACGGTATTTTCGATTGGTTTCCCAAAGGGCAAATGCCGCCTCCCAATACCGGATCATGCATATGTACAACTTGTCACGCGAAGAGCTCTATCACCACTTCAGCACTTCTTTCCCGGAGTTTGTTCAACGGGTTCCGCAATATATGCTAGCCTCTTTTTTAGGGTTTACTCCTGAGTATTTAAGTGAAATACGGAAAAAGAAGACGTGATGCCCTTTCAATTTTATCCGGGGAAACTTGACAGATATAGAGTGAGTTAACTTTTTCTTTTTCCTAAAAAATGGAATCAAAAACTATAAGTGTAAACCACTTCATTTTTTCCCGCTTAAAAAATGAAACAAACTCCCACGCAAAATACGTTAAGTCTGCTATTATCCTTTACAAAAACAGGAAAACTAAATATGAAAGCACTAATCCTTATTGACCTTCAAAATGACTATTTTGAAGGAGGAGCAATGGAATTGGCTCATGCGGAAAAAGCAAGCGAAAAAGCCCAACAACTCCTACAGCAATTCAGAAAAGAAAGCCTACCCATTGTGCATATTCAACATATCGCCACCCGGCCGGAAGCCGGTTTTTTCTTACCCGGTACATCCGGAGCGGAAATCCATCGGAACGTACAACCCGGAGCCAATGAAAAAATTATTGTCAAGCATTCTCCCAACAGCTTTCAAGGAACTGAATTATTGACCTATTTACAAGAATCCAGAATTACAGATTTGGTCATATGTGGGATGATGACGCATATGTGTGTGGATTCCACCACCCGGGCCGCCAAAGATTTTGGCTTTGCCTGTACAGTTATTGCTGATGCCTGTGCCACAAAAAGCCTTAAAATACAGGGCCAACTTATACAGGCTCAAGATGTACATAACTCCTTTTTAGCGGCATTAAACTACTACTATGCAACTGTAAAAACCACAAAAGAGTACGTTGCAGATAAGTAAGTACTTCCTGAAGAGTGAGAAGAAGAAAAACTCTTTTCACGCCTTCCTTCACTCCATCATTCTTCCCTAGTGAAGGCTCGCATTCGAAGGTTCTTGGAATCAATTAAACACCCTACGGACCATCGCCTCTATCATCACGATCATTTTAGTCGCTATTGCTTGTTTAAGCACTCATGCACCCACTTTGAAATACCCTCCTCAGGGCTTGCCAAGGCTTCGTTGATCCTCATCCGTTGACCGAGCTGATAACAAAATACCTTTTAAAATCAACTGAACCCAACTATATAGCAAAAATTATCATGGCATTTAGCATTGTTTTCATTTTCACATCAAGTTTTCACTCCAACATACAAGAGACATCTTTCAGTATTGTAAAGATGAAAGGGATGCAGTTTCATCCCAAAGTCATTGAATGTGGAAGTGGGGAGCACAGTAAAATGGATCAATGAAAGTAACGGCATACACGATGTAGTGTCAAAAAACCGGAAGGTTCAAAAGCAAAATTCTACAAAAAGGGGAAGTTTTCACATCTACTTTTAAAGAAGCCGGAGTGTATCATTACTATTGCCAAGCGCATAAAATAATGGGGATGAAAGGCCAATATCACAAGAGGGAACAGTGGTAGGAAAGGCCTGTTTGTTCTTTCTTTTTTTTAACCGTTGCTCTATACCTTTGGGGCCTTTACTTAGTAATCCAAAAAAAACTAAACATGAAAACTATTGTATTAAACCAATTTGGAGATGTCGAAAACCTCCAAATCAAAGAACTACCTATTCCCTCTATTTCAGAAGATGAGGTACTGATAAAAGTAAAAGCCATCAGTATTAACCCTGTGGATATCAAAACCAGGAAAGGGGAAGCCTTGGCCAACAAGTTGAAAAAGCACGACCCACTGGTCTTGGGTTGGGATATCTCTGGAACCATCGAAAAAACGGGCCATCAGGTAACGGATTTTTCTGTAGGAGAAGATGTATTCGGCATGGTGAATTTTGTGGGTCATGGCAAAGCCTATGCAGAGTACGTTGCGGTACCGGCCTCACAGATAGCCCGTAAGCCGTCCAACATTAGCCATGAAGAAGCTGCGGCCAGTACGCTTGCGGCATTAACTGCCTGGCAAGCCTTTACGGAATTCGGACATTTGAAAGCTGGCGACAAAGTACTGATTCATGCTGCTTCAGGTGGTGTGGGTCATTTTGCCGTACAAATCGCCAAATATTTAAAAGCTTATGTAATCGGTACCTCTTCCGCACAAAACAAAGAATTTGTGTTGGGACTTGGAGCCGATGAACATGTAGATTACAGAAAACAACGGTTTGAAGATGTATTATCAGAGATCGATTTCTGTTTGGAGTCGATAGGTGGAGAAAACTTTGAGCGGACGGTTGAAGTGGTCAGACCTTTCGGAACCATTATCAATTTGCCATCCGGCTTAAGCGAAACAGCCAAAGAAAAATCCAAACGCAAAAATATCAAAGCTTGCTTTTTTATGGCGGTGTATTCCAACGGCAAGGATATGAACGTGATTGCGCATCTTTTGGAAAAAGGAATTATCAAAGCGCATGTTTCTAATAGTTTTGCTTTCGAAGAAATGGCAGAAGCCCACCGGCAAATCGAAAGTGGCCGCACCGTAGGCAAAGTCGTAATTTCAGTATAAAAAATACGCCCTGGGGTATGTTCAGACATACTTCGGGGCTTTCTATCTTCCTCCCCCCTACCTTTTACCGCTTAGTTCCTCATAATGAGTCAAAGAAAAATCAAATTTTCAAGCAAAAAGTCGATTAAGAAATTTATAATTTTTATATAACTTTAGGGCTAGAACTTATAACTGAATCGCTATTTCCTTGAGAACTTGTTAATGCACATGGTATATTTATATACTTTATTAGTACTATCTATTTTTACTAGCAACATAGAAATAAATTCCCCTGGGCCACTCAATGATGAAGAGTTGGTCTTTACCAATGATTCCCTAGATTTTATTTCTAACAGCCTACGCGCAGAACCTGTTGTTATTTCCCGTAGAATACATAGACTCCAATTCAAGTTTATGCTTTCCGGGCATCATGGTGTGTACGTTTCAAGTATGCATCCTTCCTCTTGTTCCACAGCAAACATTAACAATGTATATCCATTGCTTTTGATCAAAAGGCGTTTTATCGCGTGCCCGAATGCCCCTTGATTTTCTGATATCACCTTTTCAAATTCAAATACATTTTGACGTAACGGTACATACTAAGTAATTCATCAGTACATTTTGCCACACAAGGATATTTCGTTGAAAGAGATGTTCTCCAAAACAACTACGTTTTCAGTTGATCTTCTTTGTAAAAGCCACTTACAGAAGGAAAAACAACATCAAAACATATTAGTTGAGCTACTGGTTACTTAGTGAGATGCAACCCTTTGAAGTACTGGATTTTAACAATACTTCAGGTTCATTGCTCATTTTCCAAGTCAAAATTTCAATCCTCTTTTAAGTAAATTTATTAAATGATTTAACGTAAACTATCAATGATTAACTACCGGCTTATTCTATTGTATTTCTCTCTGGTCATTACGAGTATATTGACATCTTGTAATGAAGAGGGCCGTAAAAATATCACCGATAACAGTAAACCTGTAACGGTACCTGTTCTCCAATTAAAAAGCAAATCCATCCACCTTCCTCAAACGTACATCTGCGATATTCAGGCAGTACAGTTTGTAGAAGTACGGGCCAAAGTGGAAGGCTATGTGGACAATATTTTTGTAGACGAAGGCCAATTTGTTAAAAAAGGCCAAGCGTTATTTCAATTAAGTTCATTCGAACTGAAAGAAATGGTGAACCGGGCCAATGCCACCCTGTATCAGGCCAAAGCCGAAGCCAAAGCAGCCAGCCTGGAAGTAGAACGCCTCAAGGTATTGGTGGATAAAGATATCATCACATCTTCGGAACTGGAATTGGCCAAATCAAAACTTGCCGTGGCAGAAGCCAATATTACTGAGACAGAGTCTTTGTTGAAGAATGCCCAAAACATGCTCTCTTATACCACGATCAAAGCTCCTTTTGACGGTATTGTGGACCGGATTCCTTTCAAAACCGGAAGTTTGGTGACCGCAGGTGATTTGATGACCAATATTACAGACATCTCTGAAGTATTTGCTTATTACAAAGTAAATGAAAACGAGTACCTGCGCTATATGAGGGAAAAGATCGATAAAGGGGGGGAAGACAAAGATATCACCGAGTTGAGCCTGATTTTGTCGGATGGAAAGTACTATCCCTTTAAGGGCGTGCTGGAAACCATGGAAGCCGATTTCGAAAGAGGAACGGGCTCTATTGCCTTCAGGGTGCGTTTTCCCAACCCTAACGGCCTGCTCAAACACGGGGCAACCGGTAAGATAGAAATGACCAATGAATTGAAAGATGTATTCCTGATCCCTCAAAAATCTACTTTTGAAGTACAGGATTACAATTATGTATATCTCTTAAATAATGAGAATAAAGTAAAGGTAGAAAGCTTTAAACCTATCAAGCGGTTTGATGTGTACTATGTGGTCGATGGATTCCAGTCCGGTGACCGGATCATCTTTGAAGGCATCCAACAAGTCAGAGACGGAGTTGAGGTAAACCCTACTCCGGTCACGGATGAAGAAGCCTATGACAATTTAGCTAAACACAATCAAAACCACATTGAACCGACTGATCTATCATGCTTGAGTTATTTATAAAGAGACCCATATTATCCACTGTAATATCCGTATTAATCACCTTTATAGGTATCCTGGCTCTGACCTCTTTACCTATTACCCAATTTCCTGAAATTGTTCCACCTTCTGTTACCGTTACGGCCCAGTACAGGGGAGCGAATGCCGAAGTATTGGCCAAAAGTGTGGCCACTCCATTGGAACGGGCCATCAATGGTGTGCCGGGGATGACTTATATGTCATCGGTCAACACCAATGACGGGGTCATGGTCATTACGGTGGTTTTCCAGGTAGGCACGGATCCTGATCAGGCAGCCGTAAACGTACAGAACCGGGTAGCCATGGTCGTGGACGAACTACCCGAAGAGGTAATCCGGGCCGGGGTGATGACGGAAAAGGAGGTAAACAGTATGTTGCTCTACCTCAACCTGATGAGTAGCGACAGTACCCAGGATGAGAAGTTTGTATACAACTTTTCCGATATCAATATCCTTAAAGAACTCAAACGGATTGACGGGGTTGGATTTGCGGAAATCATGGGTTCGAGGGATTACGCCATGCGGGTCTGGCTCAACCCTAACCGCTTGGCTGCTTATAACCTTTCTCCTCAGGACATCATCGAAGCCATCAACCGGCAAAACGTAGAAGCCGCTCCGGGGAAGTCGGGAATCAGTTCTGACCAATCCCCTCAAATGCTGCAATATGTACTGCGCTATACGGGTAAATTCAATGCGGAAGAGGATTACGAAAACATTACCATCAAAGCATTGCCTGATGGTTCCTTGCTCAAAATTAAAGATGTTGCCACGGTAGAGTTTGATTCGGAAGATTACAACATGGTGTCCATCACCGATGGTAAGCCCTCCGCTTCGATCATGATCAAACAGCGGCCAGGCTCCAATGCCAGAGAAGTAATCTCCAACATCAAATCCAAAATGGAAGAATTAGAGAGGACCTCTTTTCCTCCCGGCATGGAGTACAATATTTCGTATGACGTTTCCCGCTTTTTGGATGCTTCTATTTACGAGGTTTTAAAAACCCTGCTCGAAGCCTTTATACTGGTATCCATTGTGGTTTTTATCTTCTTACAAGACTTCAGGTCCACCTTGATACCGGCCATTGCGGTACCCGTTTCATTGATCGGTACATTTTTCTTTATGCAGCTCTTTGGCTTCTCTATCAACTTGCTCACGCTGTTTGCCTTGGTATTGGCCATTGGAATCGTAGTGGACAATGCCATTGTGGTGGTAGAAGCAGTGCATGTGAAAATGCACGACTTAAAAATGGGAGCCAAAGAAGCAACTTTGGCAGCCATGAAAGAAATTGGCGGAGCCATTATCGCCATTACCTTGGTCATGTCAGCAGTATTTGTTCCGGTGAGTTTTTTGTCAGGCCCCGTAGGGATTTTCTATCGCCAATTCTCCTTGACCCTGGCCATCGCCATTGTCATTTCGGGAGTCAATGCACTCACCTTATCTCCGGCACTTTGTAGCATCATGCTAAAGCCTCCCCACCATACAGGAGGGAAAAAGAGCTTTATTCAGAGATTCTTTGATGGCTTTAACAATTGGTATGATAACCTGTCATTCAGGTATGCCAGAATCTTAAAAAAGATTGTCGGACGAAAAGCCGTTACTTTCGGAATACTGGGCGTATTCTTTTTCGGAACCTATGGTATTTCCTACATTTTGCCTACGGGCTTTATTCCAACGGAAGACCAAGGGATGATTTATGTAAATGTCACTACCCCTCCCGGAGCCACCGTAGAGCGAACCAAAACGGTGTTGGATGAAGTTCAAAGTGCTTTATTGCCTTACGAAGAAGTCGAAACGGTTTCCACTTTGGCAGGATATAGTCTTTTAACGGAAACCGCAGGCGCTTCCTATGGCATGGGGATGATCAACTTGGTCAATTGGGGAAGCCGGGAAGAAAGTGTGGAACAATTGATTCAAAAATACCAAGAGAAGGTAGCTCATATTTCGGATGCGGAAATTCAATTTTTCTCTCCGCCTACGGTTCCCGGATTTGGTAATGCCAGCGGTTTTGAACTACGCCTGCAAGACAAAACCGGAGGTAACCTGGAACTTACCGCACAAACCACCCAGGAGTTTGTAAAAGCCCTGAATGAACGGGAAGAGCTCAAGGAAGTTTTTACCAACTTTAACCCGAACTTCCCTCAATACATTCTGCATGTAGATCACGACAAAGCCGCCAAATTAGGGATTGCGGTGGATGTAGCCATGCAAACGCTTCAAAGCTATATCGGAAGTTTCTATGCTTCTAACTTTATCCGTTACGGGCAAATGTACAAAGTCATGGTACAGGCTGCTCCTCATTACCGGGCACATCCCGAATCTTTATTGAGTATGTATGCCAAAAGTAATTCGGGCGACATGGTTCCCTACTCCAACTTTGTGCATTTAGAACGGGTTTACGGCCCGGAGCAGTTGACCCGGTACAATATGTTTACTTCAGCCATGATCAATGGGGAAGCCGCTGAAGGATTCAGTAGTGGGGATGCCATTGCAGCCGTAGAGGAAACAGCCCTGAAAGTTTTGCCCCGGGGATACCAGATTGAATGGTCGGGTATGACCCGTGAACAAATCGAATCGGGTAATCAGGCGATTTATATCTTCTTGGTTTGTCTCTTTTTTGTGTATTTAATCTTGGCGGCCCAATACGAGAGTTACTTCTTGCCGTTACCGGTGATCCTTTCCTTGCCGGCCGGAATATTTGGCTCTTTTCTATTCTTAAAGTTGCTAGGGTTAGAAAACAATATTTTCGCCCAGGTATCACTGGTCATGCTCATCGGACTACTCGGGAAAAATGCCATTCTGATTATTGAAATTGCCATTCAAAACAGAGACAAAGGCATGGGTATCGTGGAATCTGCCACCCATGCAGGGGTAGAGCGGCTCCGTCCGATCTTAATGACTTCCTTTGCTTTTATCTGTGGACTGATTCCCTTAACCATCGCTTCAGGTGCAGGAGCCATCGGTAACCGGACCATCGGAACAGCCGCAGCCGGAGGCATGCTAATCGGAACACTCATCGGGGTTATTTTGATACCGGGCTTGTATGTAGCCTTCGAGTCCCTGTCGGATTACCTGAAAAACAAAAAAGAACCCAAACCTGAGATGGCCCAATGATGAAGACAAAACATAGAAAATATAACAAACTATTCATACTTTGCTTGATGACCCTTGTGGGCTTGAATGCATGTAAGTCAAGTAAAGTGACGCAAGAAAACCAAACGTTGGATTTGCCCCGGCATTTCACGGTGGATGCCGACACCAGCAATAGCCTGGCATCGACCAACTGGGAATTGTTTTTTGAGGACGAAAAACTCCGGCACCTGATCCAAATCGCCCTGGAAAACAACCAAGAGGTCCAAAAAACGCTGGAGCGAATCAAAATAGCCCATGCGGACTTGCGAAAGGCCAAAGCCGGAAGGTTACCGGAACTAAACGGAATTGCCGGTGCCAGTGTAAAACGCTTTGGAGAATATACGATGGACGGTGTGGGAAATGCAGATACCAATATTTCCGAAACCGTACCGGATGATAAAAAACTGCCCAGTCCCTATACTGACTTTATCATAGGAGCGGAATTTAAATGGGAAGTGGATGTATGGGGAAAATATAAAAACCGGAAAAAAGCCGCAGCAGCCCGGTGGATGGCTACCCAGGAAATGAGCAACAGTGTCAACACCTGGCTGATTGCGGAAGTCGCTAATCTTTACTATGAGCTAAGCGGTTTGGACGAAGAGATCAATGCCTTGGAAAAAAACATTTCCAACCAACAACTTGCCTTTGATCTTACCAAAGAACTGAAAGCATCCGGGAAAGAAAATCAGTTGGCAGTAGATCAATTTGAAGCTCAGGTTTTAAATACCCGTTCATTATTAATAGAAAAAGAAAGGGAAGTGTATGCTACGGAAATGGCTTTGAGTAAACTATTGGGGACTTATCCTGAAGAGGAAATCGTTCGGGAGCCACTTACACAAGTCAATACCCAAGCGGAAATACTCAAAATCGGTGTCCCGGCCAATCTGGTACAATACCGGCCGGACATACGGATGGCCGAACGCAATTTGCTAGCCAGCAAAGCAGATGTACAGGTAGCCAGAGCCGCTTTTTTCCCTTCCATCAATTTGTTTGGCATGGCGGGATTTAATGCCTTTGAATTGAGTAAGTTATTCTTAAGCCCAGCCTCTACCATTTATCAGGCGGGCGCAGGGCTGACCGCTCCTATTTTCAATAGAAAGCAAATTAAAACGGCCATGGAAACTGCGAAGGCCAAACAAAAAATTGCTTACTTAGCGTATCAGGAAACTGTACTGAATAGTTACTTGGAAGTATTAAGCACCTTAAATAACTATCAGACCCTCAATAAGCAATTGACACTTAAGGCAAAAGAAGTAGCCGTACAAAAGCGCTCTATTGACAATTCCAACACCATGTTCTCGGTGGGATATGCGAATTACCTGGAAGTCATTAATTCACAAAGCCGGGCCTTGCTAGCTGAGTTGGAATATATCAATTTAAAAAAGGAACAGTTGCAAAGCGTAGTAAAGTTGTATAAATCTCTCGGAGGAGGTTGGATACAATAACCCATCCGGATGAAACACCGACCAAACCCTGTCTATGGCATTTGCTTCAGGCAGGGTTTTCTTTTAGAAAAAGAGTAAATTTTGTTCCTTTACAAAAACAAAACAGTCTCAAAAAAAGACTCTTCTTGCCTTATTTTGAAGATGACACCTATAGCCGAACATAAAAATTTTACCCTCAACGTTAATTCTTTTCCCGGTGTGGAAAAGACTTCCGGTTTGTTTCGTCCCAAATTTCAAAACTGGTATGCCATAGTATGGCTTAGACAAGGAGAAGGCAGGTACTTTATTGATTTTAAAGAATATCCGTTTGCTCCGGACACTCTGATTTTAATTTCCAAAAATCAAAATACCTCTTTCGAGTTTACAACTCCCGACAGCGAATATGTCGTCATTACGTTTGCTCAAGAGCTACTCAACCATTCATCGGAAGACATACAACTCTTGCTATCCTTCTGTATTCGCGAACACTATGAGGGAAAGCAAATTCTCAAAACCAACGGGCAAGATAGCAACTATCTGGATGGTCTTTTGGAGCAGTTACGGTTTATTCCTGAGAGTTGGAATCCGGATATGAAAAAGGCTTCCGCTTATCATTTGATCCAACTCTTTTTACTGTATTGTAATCATCTCAAAACAAATCAACAAAAAGACTTGGAGGGAGTCTCCCATTCCGAAGCCATCCGACAATTCACCAAACTACTTGAATCAAACTTTAAAAATACGCAATCGGTCCATTATTATACAGATCACCTCAACCTGACTTATAACAGCCTTTCTCGGTATACGGCCCAGTACTGCCAACAAACTCCTAAAGAAATCATTGTGGAAAGAGTCATCCTGGAAATCAAACGCCTATTGGCCGGTTCCAAAATGTCTGTGAAGGAGATTGCGTATCACCTGGGATTTGACGAACCTACCAATATGGTCAAGTATTTTAAAAAATACACGGGTATTACTCCTGCTTCCTTCCGGGAATCTACGCTAAACTGAATGATTTCATCTCCATATATTTTCAGCCTTTACTTTCCACTTTGGTGAAAAATTACCATTCATAGGTGAATCTTTACCTTTCTACGGATATGATTCCGGACGAGATTTGTAAGAACAAAAATCTTATTCAATCATGCCGTATATCAACATCAAAGTCACAGACGAAAATCTAAGTAAGGAGCAAAAGCAACAATTGATTGCCGGGGCTACTCAACTGCTCGTAGAAGTTCTTCACAAAAACCCGGAAATGACACACGTAGTCATTGACGAAGTGAACATTGACAATTGGGGTGTTAGGGGAACACAATATTCAGAGATCATCCAAGCTAAAAACTAAAAGAACCATGAAAGGAAAAACTGTGATTATCACCGGAGCATCCACCGGATTAGGCAAAGCCATTGCAACGCTATTTATAGAAAAAGGAAGCAACCTCATCATCAATTCGGCTACGGAAGCTAATCTTTATCGAACCTACCAGGAGTTTGGCTCACCATCGAATGTTATTCCCGTCACCGGGGATATCAGTCAACAAGAAGTCGCTGAAAAACTTGTAAACGTTGCCGTAGAAAAATTCGGAGCAGTAGACGTACTGGTCAACAATGCCGGGGTATTTCAACCCCAACCCTTTTTGGAAGTAAAAGAGGCTGACCTTGACCGCTTTTTAAGCATCAACTTAAAAGGTACTTTCTTCACTTCACAAGCGGCCATCCGTCAAATGCTCCGGCAAGCGGGAGGTTCCATCATTAATACCGGTACCGTGTTAGTAGAACATGCTATTGCGGGCTTTCCTTCAGCGGCACCCGTCAGTAGCAAAGGCGCCATTCATGCGCTCACCCGGCAACTGGCCGCTGAATTCGGCAAAGACAATATCCGGGTGAACACCATAGCACCGGGGATTATCAGAAGTCCTCTACAGGGCAAAATCGGAGTAGAAAATGTAGAGAGTCTGGCAGGCTTGCACTTGTTAGAAAAAATCGGAGAACCGGATGACATTGCGGAAGCGGCTTACTACCTGGCGACAGCCGACTTTGTGACCGGAGAGACCCTCAACGTAGCCGGTGGCCATACCATCGGCCATAAATTCGGCTAAGAACAAAAACAGCGCTTGGGGTAGCCCAAGCGCTGTTTTTGTTTATTTGTATGTATTTTTCTTTACAATGATAAAAATGGAATGAAGGGTCTTTTTTCCATTTTAGCATTTGAGGAAACTACCTCACTGGTTAAAAATATGCCGTCAATCGACAAATGACCTTTTTCCTGATTCCAATAGTTTGTCTGCCACGTGTTAAAGTTAGTGACATCTATCAACATACAAGGTAACTCACCAAAAAAGGTATTTGTCTTTCTATTCATTTCAGCAATACGGTAAATAAACACACTACCATTCTTTGCGGTACCGGTCCATCCATATTCCGGTTTGGCCACAGAAGCATCCATATAAATCGGGTCGGCCTGTACTAATGTTTCTCCTTCTTCATAAGACATCAACAAGCCGTTATCCTCATACCAATTCGAATAAACGGTCTCCTCAGCATTCGTTAGTTTTACCTTATAAATATTTTTCCCATCTACCTTACCAATAATTTCTTGTGTATACACCGACTTCTTTCCCGAAATATCTTCTGCACTAAACTTCCAATAAGCTCCTACTTTCATAAAAGGAAAATCACCAAAGGTAATGGCAGGGAGTACATTCTCATCTTTGGATAGGCTTCCTAAAGTATAGTCTTTCAGTTGAAGGGAGGATTCACCGCCTTCCGGGTCATAATCTCCATTTCCTATTGGTCCTACCGTAGGCGAAACATACGAATACTCAATATCTCCAAAAGGGTCTTTAATTTTTAACTTGATCGCATCTTCCACATCGCCTTTTCCGGTTTTTACGGTGACATCCACCGCTTCAATCGTATATGTACTCGTATAAATCCCTCTGGTTACCGTCCAAGAAGTTCCTACCGGTTGACCAAACTTGCATTCTACCTGATAAAAATCAGGATCACGTAAACGGTAAGAAGAATACCACATATTGTCCTTCAATACCCAATAGATTGTTGGGTTTACATAAGGGGTTTCGGTATAATTTCTGACTAAAAACGTGTCCTTGGACAATTGCTTTTCCACCACCATATTAATAGGCAGCACTTCAAGTCCATTGTTATAATCGTACATGTACTCCGTACCTTCTTTTAAAAAGGAAATGGCTACTTCGGGTACCTCAGGATCCGGATCAGGAATGGGTTTCGGGTCCGGGTTACTCGAATCTTCCGAACCGGAACTACAGCCCCATATTGCAAAACTTAAAATAGTAAGAAGGGTAAAATGCGTAAATAGTGTTTTCATACTTAGGGGTTTGTTTCAAATACGAAAGTATAGCCAACACCCCAAAAACACGCATTTATATAAGTTTTTTTTTAAAGGAGTACCTCTTATATTTTGAGGGATTAGGCCGTTAATACTGCATTACTTCTGTTTTTATCTAAACTAAGATAGTGATTGGCAAATTGATGATAACGGATTAGCCTATATGCGTTTAAAAATTAAAACCAAAGTTTACTAAATGCGATATTGAAGAAAAGGCCATCGTCCAAATGTTTCATTACCGTATATTTTGCATCCATTCTGATATTAAATTTTCCCAATCTTGTAGAGATAAAATAACTTCCAAAATCATATTTTGGAGTAAAACATTCTCGATTGAATGAATACGATGGTCCAACTCTGATATAGGGGTTGATTCCAACACCAAATTTTAATGGATCTACATTGCCATCAAATATATCAAAGCCGAATAGCCCATGTAATTGGAGAAAGGGGATAACATATGTATCAAAATCCTTTTTCGTATGCAGTACTTCCACTCCTAAGCCTACCTTTCTCTTTATTAGCTTCCAAAAGCTTGAACTACCTTTCTTATTAAAAAAATAACTATAACCTATTGCTATATCAGAAGTTGTATTCGTAGAATAATATACCTCCTCATAATCGCCAACATAAATTTTCATCCCACATGAGTATACAACAAACTCTTCTAAGGTAATTTTATACTCGGTTTCGTCTGTAATGACAAACTGATTTTTATTAAAACCCACATAAGAACAAATTACCGTATCACCAACTTCAGCTCGAAGCCTGAAGTTCCCTTCAATATCGGTTATTGCATAAATACTATCGTTCACATGTAATACAGCGCCAGGTAGTGGCTCCCCTGCTTCATCAAAAACACGCCCGGAAATTTCCACGGTTTGCGCAAAAGAACTCAAGGAGAAGAATAAGATGATTCCCAAATATAAATACTGCATGATTACTTAAAAACGGACAGAATAGTACCTCAAATTAACGAGGGAGAACATACGAATATACACCAATACGCTCTATTTACCAGAAATTACTTATTGACACTTTATTTAGTTACTACTTAATGATATAAATACCTTCTTAAACTGTACACAGAAGTGCAGGGCAAATACACATTGCTGAAATGTTTCGCAAACATTTCTTAATACATATACAATAAAATAGGTATAAAATTTTAATATTAGTATTTTAGATTCAGCAACACTGACTACCAAATATTTCCCCTTATTTGTTAAGTAAAAATGCTGTTCAATAGTTTTGATTTTGCCAGATTGGTTCTGGTAACTTTCGCTTTGTATTACCTGCCTTTTATGGCCAAACGCCAGGTAATCATTTTAATCCTTTCAAGTTTGCTCTTCTACGCTTCCAGTCAACCGGTGCTGGTCATCCTACTCGTCTCATCTGCTACCGTCAATTGCCTTACCAGTTATTTTGTCGTACATGGAAAGGTACACTACCAAAAGGCATTTGCCATTGTTGGAGTGATGGCAAATTTGTTCATTCTGGCCTTTTTCAAATACAGTCCTTTAGTGGCCAACACTTTCTTTCAAAGCAGTGATTCAATCGGGCATTTTCTACTTTCGATTCCCTTACCGGTGGGGATTTCATTTTACACCTTTCAGGGCATCAGTCTGGTCATGGATGTATTCAAAGGAAAATATACTTCCCGTACGGATACGGTTGCTCACTCCTTTCTTAAACACTGTCGTAACACCTTGTTTTTCATCTCTTTCTTTCCTCAATTGGTGGCTGGCCCTATCGTAAAAGCCCATGAGTTTTTGCCCCAAATCACAAAGAAAAGCCTCCGGAATATTGATTGGGAGACTTGTTTTAAAAACCTGGTCATGGGCTATTTCCTCAAAATGGTCATTGCTGATAATTTAAAGGACTTTACTTTTTGGATCATGTACCCCTATTTTCAACAACTTTCTTCTTTAACATTATTGGTAATGCTCTTCGGCTATTCCATTCAAATCTTTGCGGATTTTGCCGGTTACTCCCTCATTGCCATCGGTATTGCCGGCCTGTTTGGCTATCAGTTGAAGATGAATTTTAACTTTCCGTATATCGCTACTTCTTTCTCCGAATTCTGGAAGCGCTGGCATATTTCACTCTCGTCTTTTCTAAAAGAATACCTCTACATTCCATTGGGAGGCAATCGCAAAGGCCCGTTTCAAACTTATCTCAACCTGTTGATCACAATGTTATTAGGTGGTTTATGGCATGGAGCCGCATGGAGCTATGCGGTTTGGGGTTGTTTTCATGGTTTGGCCTTAGCCATCGAGCGAATCCTTACAAGTTGGTTTACTCTACGTTCTTCCAAAGCGGTACAATTCTTTAAAGGAATACTGATATTTTGTTTAGTCACATGGGCTTGGCTGTTATTTAAGCTCCCTCAATTTGAACATGTCATGGCTTATATGCACACCATCCGGAGTAATTGGATGGTAGAAGATCATTACAAAATAATCACCTATTGTTTGCTCTATTCCCTGCCCGTCATTGCCTACCATATAGCATACCTGCTTAAAGAACATTCTCCACTGAAGTATCAGCAGATGATCCGGTTCGACTATTCTGTTTATGGCTTTTTACTATTTATGATTTTTACAAATAGTGGTACGACCGGTGCCTTTATTTATTTTCAATTTTAATTTCTTGATCTACCCAACTCCTCTCCAAGAACACATATTACTTACTTTTTAACTTAAATCATTATGATACGCAAAGCTTTGTTAACAAGCATGATCTCAATAACATTGTACACAACAATGATTGTCTTTATAAACCCTTGGTGGAACACAGCTCAAAACCAATGGCACCAAAATCTAATGAAAGCGCAAGAGTTTATTTACCGGGATACTCCGGTAAAACGGGTCATTCTGGGGTCTTCTCTTTCTGCCCTCTTGATCATGGATAGTCTGCCGGATACCAAAAACCTGGCTTTCAGCGGGCAAAGTATCTTTGATGGCTTGGAAATACTGACTCAAATGGAAAGGCCACCCAAAGAAGTATACATTGAAACAAATATGGTCATGCGAGGAAAAAATAAATATTTTGCGGAAGCCCTTTCATCCCCTTTTCCTTTCCCCATCAAAAAACACCTTCCTTCATTGCAAGAGAAAAACCAGCCCTTGGCCGTACTGGGAGGAGTAGTCACCTGGCAATGTACTTATAAGATTATCCATTTGTTTAAAACCCAAACAACCCAGCCCCTTACCCAACAACAAGTTGCATTAAAAGAGGCTACCTTGAGTTATTTTATTTCACAAAACTCACAACTTCCAAAACCTGAACAGATCACACGGGTGTTTACAACCTTGAAGCGACTGGTGCGGGAACTGGAAGCCAAAGGCATAACCATTTCTTTTTTTGAGATGCCTGTGCATCCTGAGTTATGTGACTTACCCTGCCCGAATGCTATACGGGAAGCGTTTTCAGCATATTTCCCTCCCTCAGAATACGCTTATATTCCATTGCCGGATTGCCAAGAGTACACCACAAGCGATGGCTATCACCTCATTCATGAGTCTTCCTTTCGATATGCACTATACCTCAAACAACATATACAAACAGCCAACTGGGCATATAAAGAATAATAAAAAGGCTCCCGGTAGTTAGGCTATCGGGAGCCTTTTTCAGAGATGTCTACGATCAATTCGAACTTACGATTTCACCGGATTGATATTCCCTTTTGTATCCAGAAGATATTCGGTAATTTCCACTTGTTTTTCTTCCATCCATAAAATATCCGTAACAGTAATTTTCTCTTTTCCAACCAGAGACTCTTTACGACTCCAACCTTCCGCAATTTCATCATAGGAAATAGTCAGATGATCTATCAATTGCTCCTGAGTATCGTAATTAATCAATTGGCTTTCCATTTCATGGTCGCCTTTAAACACTATCACCACAAGCGTTGTATACTCAACTGATAAATCCAACCTGTAAGACAAGACCGCTTTCAACGTAAACCCTTCTTTATCCATTTCAGGATAAATTTTGTGCAGCTGAAGCAGTCGCATCTGCTCTTTCGTCAAGTAGTCTTCTTTATTGAAATTGTCAAAGTTGGTCGAATCAGTGTAAGGAAGCTTTTGTGACGAAACGTTGCTTAACAATTGCTGAAAAGAAGTAGCTTGTGTTTCATTTTGACTTGATGGCTCAAGCTTCTCAGGGGAAGGCTCTGTTTGTTCACTGGCTTGTTTTGTGTTCTTTTCCGCTACTTGTGAACAAGCGGACCACAAGATGCAAAAACATAGTAAAAATCGTTTCATTATCATTCGTTATTTGATTACATATTTTAATACAAAGTCATACTATAGTATTTTTTATCCAGTTTCAGAAAACGGGCTCCCACACCCAAATTCTTGAAAGTCAATTTCACAGCCAAAAATATGTAATTCCCTACAGCTTCTTATATTTTTCATTGTTCACTGATGCTTTACCGTTAATTTCCAACTTCACCGGAAAAGGGGATAAACTTCCGGAAGATTGCTACTAGGTTTGTAAAACACGGATCACAACCACCTTTTTAACTATTCTGTTTATCAAATCATTCTGCATTTTTCTCAACAGATAAAGAGGATGTTCAGATACACTTTTCAAATAGATTAAAGTAAAAAAATGACTGAAATGGATACAGCACTTCAACAGGAATGGTATAGCAAAGGGCAAGTCTATGCCCAAGCCGTCAATGAAATGGTGGCCTATACCGATAAGCACGGTTGGGACAGTTGGAAAGGAGAAGAGCCCAAAGATAAACGGAGTCATTTGGCAGAAGCGGTACTCAATAGTCTCAAGGCAGCCAATGCCCAAGGGCAGGTTGCACGATTTCGCGAGCAGTTTCCTCCGGCTCATTTGCCTTTTGTTCAAATGCTCGATCAACAGGGTCAATCCATTCAGAATATTCACTTTTCCGATAACGAACGCCTTGTCTTTACGGTAGGTAGTTCTTATCAGGAACAACCTACCTATATATTGGATGGCCAGACATTACGTCCTCTGAAAGAGGCTCGTTGTGTAGGTAAATCTTTAGAAAATGATGTGTTCGCACTGAACATGCGTTCCAGAAAAATCCTTTTGACCCAAGGCCAGGAAGGCCAGGTCCTGCATATATTCGATCTGCCGCACCCGAACATCACCGTAACCGATTTGTTACCCTTTCCCGATGGGAAGGCCGTATTACTGGTAAGTAGCGGGGGAATCTATTACCTTTCGGAAGAAAGGACCCAACTAATGATGCCCGGCCCGGAAGAACTGGAGGAATACTTCTACGATGAGACGGAAGGCGACTCTCTGCATATTTTGGATATGGAACATGCCGCTATTTCTCCCTCCGGAAACTTCTTTTGCCTGGGACATCAGTCATCTGACCACCTGGTGTACAACCGGCAACTTGAATTGATTGCCGAACTCCCACCGGAATCCAGTTATCCGCACTTTGCTTTGTTTGCAAAGGATGAAAGCCAACTGATTATGAATGCCTGTCATTTTTACAATGGGGCCACTTATGGGGTTTCCACCAAAGACCTGCCGGATTTTCGAACTGCCGAATGGCCTTCCGAAGAAGAACGATTCCAAACCATAGACGAAGCGTGTAGGGTATATGCCGGTGTGGCTACCAAAGATTATTATATCCTGGGAGATGCCTATGGCTATATCCGGGCTTTTGACAAGAAAGGGAATAACCTATGGCGGTATTTTTTAGGTTCTACTATTTCCGGAATGGCCCTCTCTCCTGATGAAAACACCTTGGCGGTAGGCACCTATGCCGGCATCCTTCATAAGCTCAAACTCAACAAAGGCCACCGCGACACACATACCATTGGTAATGGCAAGCACTATGAAGAATTCCGCTTGTTAATGTGGAAGGAAGAAAACCAAGCCTTATTTTGGTAAGAAAAGTCCCGGTAGACATATCACTACCGGGACTTTTTACAAATTTTCAGAAGCGTCAAAAGACACTTATACTCGTTGATTCTACAATCAATCGGGAAGGTTATAATACTCCTTTACCGCTTCGTAGTCAGAAAGGTCTACCTCTTCGATTCTTCCCGAACTCGGAATTTCCCCGGGAATAATCACATACCTGTAACTATTCCCGGGACCGATAGTACCCGGGTCATTGGTATCATCCTCATTATAAAAAGCCAATACAATTTGGTTTAATTTCAGGTAGTGGATCAAGCTTTGAGCTTTTATCAAGGTGATGGCCTGAGTAATCGGAAGTGGTTGAATATTATTGGAAGTCCCTCCGAATTTTACATATACACTTACGACTCCTACATTCAGGATATCCTCACTAATACTATCTTCGTCAATTTCATAGATCCTCCTGTTTTGCCCGAAGAAATCAGTGGGATCACTCCATTTTTGTGCATCAAAGTTGATCCAGTCGGAATAGATTACATTAGCGGTTCCCCTTTCCCCTTGGTCTCCCTGATCGCCTTGGGCCCCTTGATCACCCGGAGGACCTTGAGGCCCAACATCTCCCTCTTTGGTGCAAGATACGATACATCCAATCATCAGAAAACAAACCCAAAATTTTAAATACGGCTTCATAAATTACAAAGAACTCATAGTAAAAATAGTGTAGTTGTTCCTTCCAAATAAGTAGCGCATATCCATAACATGATAAGAAATTTCTCAAGCAAAAGCAACTCTTATTTTGCTTCAAAAATGCTGATTACCAACACTTTTACAAAAAAACTATACTACATTTTTATGACAACAACCCTGAGAAACAGGCATAGCTGTCATAAAACTCAAGTTGAGTTTTATGACAGCTATGTGTAAGGGGGTATAAACGAATTGACTTTACAGCAATTTTTTTACAGGTTATTTCAACAACCTATTCCACTAAAAACTTCTTTACTTGCACCTCTTCTTCCACTTGGAAAGAAGCAACGAACAAGCCTTTGCCAAAACGGCTCAAATCAAAACTTTCGACTGTATTTTCATGATATTCTTTTGAAAAAACCACCTGACCGGTACTGTTATAAATGGTGAGAATTCCGGCACTTGCCCCTTGTAGAGGAAGTGTAATATTCACCTGCCCCCTTGAGGGATTGGGGTAAATACTTAGTTGCCCGGCATCAACACCATCCGGCTTTCTCAAGAGTGCTTCCCGTGAACTTCCTTTTCTGTCACTTTTATTGATGACTTTAAAAGAACTTGTCAGCGATTCGCCGGCTTCCCCCCTTGCCCAGTTCTCCGAATAAGGAGTAGCGGTAAGTGTATAGTCTCCTTTTAGTAAAATACCTCCCCACCAAAACAATTCGTATGGGGTTGAACTACAGATATTTTTCCATATTACCTTGCCATTTCGTTGCAATTCAAAGTATACGCTTCCTATTTCTTCGTTGTCAGTCATCACCTGAATATTGAACCAGGAAGTACGTTGTTCGGATTTATATTTCCTCCGGTTAATTTCCATGCCCTCCTTAATTTCCATCACATGTTCGCCTTTCCAAGGGTTTGTCATCATAAAACCTGCAATACCCATTGGCTCTGGCATCAGGTGCAAATTCAGTGAAACAGGAAAATGATCGGAAGTGGTATTGGCATAGTCTCCGTCAAAAAACTCGTAATGCACGATTTCGGAGCTTGTCAGGTAATTATCAAACAATTCATCTGAAAGGGTAATATGGTCAATCATATTTTCACGGAATGCATAAGAGCGATAGCCGGCCTCACTCAAAGTGGCTGTTTTGATGGCATAATTGACCGTATCGTTAACAAATACTTCGTAGGAGGTCAGTGTGGTAGGGACATCGGCCACGGTTTCGTCCACATCGTCATTATAATCGCCCAGCATCACGATATTTTCCTCCGCAAAGTAAGTATCCAGGCTGTCTTTCAAAACCTCCACATCGTATTTCCGCATGGCATACCTTCCGGCCGCGTCGCTGCTGCTGTTGGCCCGGGCATGCAAATTGACAAAATGAAAGCGCTCTGAAATTCCGTTAAGTTGCACATCTGCCACCAACATAAAAGGCAAACGCCCACTGGCATAAAAACGGGAAGGATCTGCCGGATAGCCCGTCAAAGCGCTGGCATCCCCACCATTGTACAAGGGATGGATGGAAGCCAACAAGGCCTTACTGGCCACCGGATTGATTATGCTTTTTTTGTACAAAAAGGCCAGTTTTTGAGAATCACCAGGCACATTAGGCGGGTAAGACACATGGGTCACATTCACAATCAATTCGTAAGCGGGAAGCTCATCGGCCAATTGTTGTAATAAATTTTCATCGGCAATTTCCTGAAAAGCATACAAGTCGGCATCAATGGCTTCGATAACGGCTTTTACTTTCTCCTTTTGCAAATTTTCAGGGGATGGACCATTACTTAAATTCCCAAACCACTCCACATTCCAGGTCACAATATCCAGCGTGGAATCGGAAGACACCGAGCCCGAAGGTGGCACAAAATCGGTAGCACAAGGTAAATCAGCAGCAAAACGCGGGAGAAGTTGAGGAGCCCCCTGAAAACTACCAATCACTCCGGTGACTTCACAAACATCAGGTTGTACCTTTCCGACAAGACTGTTCACTTCCGCATCCAAACGGAGCTGGCCGCTTCCGGATGTATCCGACACATTGTAATTGGAATTGCCAAATAACAACTGCCCGGAGGATGGAAATTCCACGCCTGTCAAGTGTACCAATTGTCCTTCGTAGTCTGCCAACTGGCTCAATGAAATCTCAACCGGTGCAGGTAAGGAAGCTGTCCCAATGTACACTACTTCGCTGACACTTCCCAATTGCTTTTGCTGTTGAAATTCCGTCCGCTTTGCTGTGATCTTAATCTCGTCACCCAGTTGGAAAACCCCATTTCCATGCACCGCCAAGTCAAAAACAGGAATTCCCCCGGTAGAATCTTGCAAGTATGCAGGTCCTCCGAATTGATCTGTAACTGTCAGTACTCCCTGTACGGTCACCGTTTCTCCGTTCGGCAAAGCTCTGGCTGTAGCAATACTGACCACACCCGGGGTAACGGCTCCCTCCTCATTGGGCATACCCGGAGTAGGGATAGCCACTGTATAAGACACAGTATTACGCAAACCTCCGGACCCGTTTGGTATTCTTTGCAAAGAGTGTTGGTCTTTATCGCCTTTTTGGTTTTCGTTTAACTGCAATTCACCGTTATTCAGTAAAGCTAATAAACCGGTGTCATCCGCATCATCCGTGTCGTACACCACCGCATCCAGTAAGCTATCCAACGTTACAGCCGTGCCATTGGGGAAGTCCGAAGCATTGCCGGCATACAAGGCCGCAGCATCCGCTCCGTTTTGAAGGCCATTGCTTGTAAAAACCGTCAGATCCACATTGGATACGTTGCTACTTCCGATCACAAAATAACCGGTAGCATTAGTGGTATAGCCATTCAGATCAATCGCTTGATAACTCACATCTCCATTGCCATTGTACAACACCATTACCAAACCGTCCAGCGAAGTATTTCCCACTCCTCCATCGAACAACTCGATAAACTCCCGGTCGTCCGTACCGGGGTTGTCCGCATCGATTTCGTTGATCATGACTACCGCTTGAACCGTACCCAGAGTTTGATGGGTATTTTGATGGGCGAAGGTATTTGCCAAAGCTACTTCCCAGGTAAAGTCTTCGTAAAAACTACCATTTCCGGCCAATTGCAAAGAATAACCCACAGGAGTAGACGAGGCTTCCGAAACTCCAATATCCGTACTTGTCATTCCGTCTGCCGGGCCCCCGACAGCCGTAAACGAACCTTCATAACTTAAAAACTGCAGCACTTGCCCCAATTGATTGACCAAAGCAATGCCATCGGGACTACCGTTCTGCAAGCCGTTTACCGGATAATTTTCCACAACAAACCCCACTCCATTTCCGGCATCCGGAATACTCCCGGACAAGGTGCGTGTGTTGTACTCAGCTCCGCCACTACCATTGTACAACACAATTTGCCAGCCACTCAAGTCAATCCCTGCCGGACCGGCCAATTCAATGGCTTCCCCACTATCCGTACTGGTGTTGTCATAATGAATTTCGTTGATAAAGACGGAAGTTTGTGCATAGGCAGTTAGCTTCATCCCACAGAAAAACAGCACTAACAAAGGCCAAAACCTTTGAAAGAATAAAAGATTCGGTTTCATAAGCATTTCGAGGTTAGTTTAGTAATTAAATTTTTGAAAATCAATATATAAACTGAACAGAATACCTAAATATACCTATCTTTATCAAAGTATTAAATTTTGATGAAAAAGGCCAGCAATGGAGGCCATAGAGGTGATCAGTACTCAACAATTCCCCATGAAGAAGGGCCGTCCCGGAGAAGTCAATATGATTTGTTGATAAAAAAGAGAAGGAAGCTATCTGAAGCGCTTAAAATCAAGGCTAACGACTTAGTACATGTGCAGCTATTAATATAATACCATTCCGAAAGGAGCACCCCTATCAAGAAATATGTTTTAAAATAAACTCGACCCGCTCCTCAACACTACTTTTGGGCACTTCAATCACGTTGTAACCGTAATATTCGTACGTTTCTACCATCATTTCATACGTAGCAACTGCTTCTTCCCAGGATTGTTTTCTTTCGGTGTCTGTTTGATAAATTGCTTTCCAAGGAGGCAACAGAAACACTTTAAAATTATAGCGAAACTTCCGGGCATAATGTTCCATCTCTTTGGTAACCTCAGCTTCTATTAATTTTGCATAACACAGAGTATCGAGGATTCCCCGGTCAAAGAAAATGGGACTGGTGTCTGTTTTTACGGTTTCTTGATAACTTTCCACTGAGCGTTCTAACATCAGCTGCATATACAACCTTTTATTCCCCCAAGGCAACGCATCCCCCTTACTACTCATTTGTTCTTTGATAATTTCACGGGCAACCTCAGGCACACAGCAAAACCCTTTTCTATTCAATTCATCCAGTAAAGTGGTTTTGCCAACACCGGGCCCTCCGGTAATGACAAAGAAATTCTCATTCAGGTATTTTTCTAAAAAACGCATGATAAAATATATGATTTATGGATTACTTTTCTACACTTTATGAAATACCCTGGCCGGGCAATGCGGAATGCTTACGCATCAAGAGGGAAAATGCATTTTCATACCTTCATGAGAGGCTTTAAACCCTAGTTTTTCATAAAAGCGAATGGCTTCCGGCCGTTGTTTATCCGTTGTTAGTTGAAGGACATGAGCCTTACGGATCTTAGCTCGCTCAATCGCCCATTCCAACATCTTCTGCCCGATTCCTTGCCCCCGGATGTCTTCCCTGATCCGAACCGCTTCTAATTGGGCTCTGATACCTCCCTGATACGTCAAGTATTGTATAAAAGTCAGTTGCAAAGTACCCATGATTTCGGAGGCTTGTTCGTCTTCCACCACCATCAATTCCTGATTAGGATCTGATACGATGTTCTCAAACGCTTGATAATATTCTTTTGGCAGCGGCTCTTGAAAACGCTCTCTTGTCTTCCCCAACACATCATTTGCCAACAGTTTCACAATGGCTGGAACGTCCTCTTTGCTGGCGATTCTAAACCTCATAAAACGTTTATCTATTTGGTATTGTCCTCAATAAATACAATCCGGGAATCAACCGTATCCCAATTCACTTTTTCGCTTACTAGTGTAGCTACTAAGGAATCCCGGTGGATGCGCAATGCCTCATAATGTGAATTTTCATAAAGCAAGTTGTACGCAGACTGATGCATTTTCATCGCTTTGAAAAACGCAAAATGCGCATTCGCTTTTTCAACAGTCATATTTTCGAAATCCCCCCAAATGCCAATCAACTTTTCCAAGGTAGCGTTTACATATTCTTCCCGGATTTCCAGGGTTTGCCCATTCATCATCGCCTGGACTTCTCCCAACACCAGATTGACTGTAGAATCATTTTTCTCTTGCTTCCTACGTTCCCAAAACTCCCGGTAATATTTTGTGGCTTCCTGATGCTCAGCATAGGTGAGGAGTAAAGAGTCAATCTTGGTTTTAAGAGGCGTATTGAAATATAAATCGCCATAGATAAAAGGCGTTTCCTCCAAGATTTCTTCTGTTAAATATTTCTGGTAGAAAGACTTTTTGAGGGTTTCGTGTACGGTCAATATATTCTCCGGATTTCGAATCCATTGGTTATCCCGCACCTGAAATGAGCATAGACCGGTATAAGGAAGTTGATGTTCAATATACTGTTCTATGTTTTTTTGTTCTGTTGTTTGCTTTTGAGAATTGCACGAGAGTAAACTCCCTACAATTAGCAAGCTTAATAGTAAAAGTCTCATTGTAAATCGTAATCTATACCGGAGGTTATCCGATGCTTTCATCTCCCCTTTAAGGGTAAAGGTTAATTTGGATTTTCTTAATTCCTTCCAAAAGTACTCAAATCCTTAGATTTAGCCCTGCAATCATCCCTTATTTGTCTTTTTCTTATCAACCCATCATGTCCCCCTTTTCCCAAAGTCGATCATAGACTCTTACTCATCCCTTCCGGCAAACCCTACTTATTCTCCGGCTGTACTAAGTTCCTGATATGTTTTATAATATTCCTCTACCGAAGGTTCTGAGCGCATGAGGCGGCTTCTTTCTTTTGAGTCAGTCATCCAACGGTACACCCAGGAAACACCCCATTTTTTATAGTATACGTCCGGACTTTCATACACTTTATCTTCCAGGGCTTCCTCCAAACTGATAAAAGAATAGTTCTTTTGTTGAAGTTTATCCACCAAAGTAGCCAGATAATCGGCATTCAGCGTATTGTCATGGCAAAGGTAAATCTGCTTGATCTGTCTTCCGTAAAGCTTCAGGCTCAGGGAATCAAAAAAGTCGAAAAGGGCCAGTGTCTTATCAATGTAGGCCTTCCCTATAGCTTTAGCCTCTTCAGTTTTTCCTTTCTCCAGATACTGTTCATACAGATAGTTAAACATCCAATCGGAACTCTCCACGGTAAAGGGGGTAATTTGGTAATCTTTAGCCTTTAAGAACTGCTCAATTTTCGCATGTTGAAGAGAGTCTTCACCCAAATCGTTAAATGGAAAGCGGAAATACTTCAAGCGCTTACGGTATTTCAGAGCAAGTTTATCAAGCATTTTCTCTCCTTTTTCCACATCTTCCATAAATGCGTGAAAGCCTACTTGGGAATACCGGGAATGCCGGTAAGTATGATTTCCCAAGGTGATATACTTCCGTTTGGCCCATTGCTTCAGAAGTACAAGGTTCTTTTTCGTAGAAGTATTTTTATAAAGCAAGCCTTCATTGATAAAAATAGCAACGGGTAGATCCAAAGAGTCCAATTGCTCCAACAAGCGGGATTTGAAACCATCCTTTTCATACTGATGAGTATTTGGCACATCGTCAATGGTAATAGCAACCTGCGACTGCCCCATCAGCTCCGGTAAGAGTCCGCAGAAAAGAAATATATACAGGAGTGTTATTTTCATTCTTTATTCATTGTTTTAGTATAAAAAGCATGTTTAAAATTCGTTGCGGGAACCGCCCATAACACAACTTAAACATGCTCTCATGGCAAACTCCGGTGGTCCGGGTAAGAGGTCAATACTTCACTTCATAGGTAATGATCTGCAAGCCATGGTCGTACTGTTCCTGGTTTTTCAAGATCAATTGATACACCTTTTGGGTATCCGCAAATAACTTTATACCGCTTCCTTGAATAAAAGGATTGAGCTTTATTTTTAAAGTATCAATCATTTCATTTTCTAACAGCCAACCGGCAAACACTCCTCCTCCGCACAAATATATATCCGAACCGGATTCTTCCTTAAGCGAGCGAACGGTGGCAATATCCGGAATACAAACAGTTACTTTATCAGAGGGTTTTTCCAGTTGCAGACTTTCTGAAAAAATATAATGCCTCATATGGGGATAAGCAGGCTGACCGGGTTTTAAACCGTACTGATAGCCAAACTCATAGGTGTTTCTTCCCATAATTACCGTATCAAACTCCTTCAAGTCATTCAGATACTTTTCCACTCCACTACCCTCTTGTCTGAATCCACTGATATCATCATCAGGTCCTGAAATATACCCATCAACAGAACAAGCAACATAATAAACAATCTTTCTCATGCTCATAGAATTCAGGTAAAAAAATAGCCTTTAGTCTGTTTGTATTCGAAATTATCGGAATCCGTTAGTTCTCCAAAGAAATGTTTATTTTTCTTGACAATTCATTGGGCAATCCGTTGGATTTACCCTCCCCCCTCCGTATCCAATCCGTAGAATAACGCAAGGGTTTTAGGTACGTTTACACCAAAACTCTTGATAAAACGGTTCCGGGACTTCATCCATAAGCAGCCATGTAAATCTTCTTTATTGAAACAGTTTAATGGTATAATCAAACAACTCCGGACCGCCAACCTCTCCATGCCCCGGTACTACATATTGTATCTCAGGATATGCCTCTTTTACTTTTTGAACCGTAACCGGCCAATCTGCTGTGTTGGCATCGTTCAGATTACCTTTGCCGGCATTCATTTCTTTGATCAGACATCCGCCAAACAACACCTGTTCTCCGGGTACATAAGTCACCACATTATCTTTGGTATGTCCTTCTCCAAAAAACGTATTCACTATTTTTTTACTCCCTACCATTATCTCAAGGACTCCGTCAAAGCCCTTTTGAGGAATGGGATTCCCTTCTTGTCCGGCAAAAGTAATGGTTGGGTTATTTGCATACGATTCAATATTCCGTTCATGGAAAGCATTTAACCCTCCTAAACAATCATCGTGAAAGTGTGTGGCCACCACCGCTTTGATTTTACAATCCAACTCCTTTTCCACCCATTCGATCAATTCCACCGAAACCGAATCGGTAGAAGGGGTATCGAAAATCACCGCTTCCCCTTGGTCTTTCACAATCAATCCATTACAAGGAAAGTTACCGTAACCGGGAATGGCCAGATACGTAGTGTGCACAAATACATTTTCGCTTAAAGGTTTGATGATCAAAGAGTCTGATGGGTAATTTTTGTTTTCCTCTTTTTTTTCTGCGGTACAAGCCACCCAAAATAAGCATACTGCCAGGAATAGTAGTGTTGTTGTTTTCATTTGAATAGTTGAAAATAGTGGTTATGGTTACAAATCGAACCGAAGCTAGTATAACGTTTCAGTCTAAATGTTGCATTGCCTACCTTAACCGGATCAAACAAGGTAGCACTTACACCATGGATTTATTACAATAACCGGCTTTTTCAAAATCCCGGATGTTCATGGAAATAATCGGAACACCGGGAAACATGGTTTTTAGCCGTGAAACGATTTTATGGGAAAGATCGCTTTTCTGTTCCGAATTCCGGCCTTCCATAATATTGGCAAAGACATGGATGAAATCGTCTTTGGTATTTCCCACGGTAAAGTATTTATAGGGGTTAAGCCTGACTTTAATATCTCCTTTGGCAAAAAGTCCGGTAGCTTCGGCAGTAGCGTATACCGCCTGAATGATTTCTTCGGGTTGTTTCAGTTCAAGGATATTTTCCGAACAATCCATGACAAAATGTGGCATATGATTAAGGTTTTTGATTAATTGGTAAACCAAAGTTAATCATCTCTGAAACAATATTTTTTATTCAACTGGCAAATATTTTAGAAGACTTTCCAGTCATCCTCTAGCAACAAAAGCCCCCAATAGATGCAAATACAACTATTGGGGGCTTTTGTTGTCAAATCGTGATATTCATCAGACTGTCGGAGCCAACGTTTTCAACCGGATGATCCCTAATTTATCCAACAGTTTCATCATATAATACCCCGGATCAATTTCAAACCATTTGGCAGAGTTGTTCGGATTGTTAGGGTAACGGTGATGGTTGTTGTGATAGGCCTCACCCCAAAAAATCAAATCTATCGGAAGTATGTTTTTAGAAGTATTGTTAACCCGGAAGTTCACATAGCCAAATTTGTGAGCCCACCAGTTGACAGCCGCACCTTGCAAAGAAGCCATGGCACAGGTAATGGGTAAGAATAAAAACATCCACCAAGCCGTGGCGAAATGTATATAAATGCTTGTATAGATGCCGATCCACATCACACGGACAATCCAATTATGGGTTATTTTTTCAAAGGACTTCCAATCCGGCAAGTTTTTCTTGAACTTTTCGTCCACTTCGGTTTTACCGGAATAGATGTTAAAATAATTGTTCCGGGTGGACCAAAGCATCCCCAAAATACTGGGCGTATTTTTAGGAGAGTGCGGATCGCTTTCCGTATCGGTGTGTGCATGGTGCAAGCGATGCATGATTCCATAAGCAGAAGCGCTCATATACGAGGAACCTTGGGTGAAAAAACAACCGAGGTAAAATAACTTTTCCATGGTCCGGGACATGGTGAACAAACCGTGTGCGGCATAACGGTGGTGGAAAACCGATTGAAAAAATAATGAGGCATACCAATGTATGACAAAAAAGGCTACTAATTCCATAAATTTTACTTTTTTAAAAATGAGGTTACGACTTCAAAAGCAACACCCGGTGCAGAACGGGCCCAGTTTCATTCTAGGCCTCCGCAAAAGGAATGGAAAGAAACCTATCAGGGGAATACCACAAGTGAATGTTGGTCTTACGGTATGCTATTGTTCTAAAGGATCACCTTGTTATAAGAACTCCGTTTAAATGATCATTCTAATTCAACATCAAGCCAAGCCAGTAAAAAAAATCTGAAAGTTCCTTACAAGCCCGGAAACCCACGTCTTGGTTTCCGGTTGACCTTTGAACATGTTTAAGTTTTTCATCAAACATGTATTGAAAGCCTTAAAGGTAACCATAATAATGCATACGGCAATTTGTTCACTTCAATTATGACAAAATAAAATTTGCAAACGGGTAAAAAACAAGAGTTCTTCCGTTTTTTCATGTGTGAAAAACGGCTCCGCAAAAGAGTTCATAATCACTTATTTTCAAACAGTTAAATGCCAAATATGATGAACTTCCTTCGGTTTTGTATTGGACGCCAATGTCCAACTACAAAGTTGGCTTAGTGTCAAAATCGTGTACCAGTTTGTGACTCAGAAGCTCTAATTTCTTGATATTTGACAAACGGTGGGAGCGTATTTCTCTTATTGAGATTGTATACAATGTTAAAAGTAATATTTCAAAGTGTCGAGCTATTTTTCATTAAGGATTTAAGAATCAGACAGCACTTCTTCTGTACTTACATTCTCTTATGAACCGGAGGCTTACTTCGCAGAAACTTGTATCGGACTTCCAATTTCAAATACAGGTTATTGCGCATATCAAAATCGAGTAATTCGTTATCATCAATTTCATAGTTGAGAATGTCCAGTTCATTGACAAGAGAATATCCCCCTTCTACCGATAAGCTTATATGTTTTCCCATCTTATGGATATAGGCCATCCCACCTAGTAAGGCAATATGTGACAAACGACTCTTCGTATCACCCAAGCTAGAAAGTACCGAACGGCTCACATTCCCATAAAACCAATCCAACTTTGCAAAAGGCTGTAGGGTATTTCGCTCATTCAGGTTATAGGCCAAATTAAAACTGGGAGCACCAAGTCGAAAGGACCACTTTTTATTGACAATCCGTTGAAAGTTAAGCACACCTACCGGAAAGCCTAACTGACTGTCGTAAACCAAACCGAAGTTAAAAAAAGAGTTTTTGTGTTTATTACTCAATGTAAACACCACAATTCCTATAATGCTAAAATCCCTGATTTTCAATTCATCATCAAGGTTTGAAGAAAACATAGGTTCTGTCAAGGCTAAAAACCTCAAGTTTTTTCCCAAAGCTCTTGTATACCCCAACTTTACAGAAGCAGAGTGGAAATTTTCAAGGGAGGAGAAAGAGTAAGGTGATTTATAGCGGTCAAAATCAAATTTTGAAAACATATAACTACCACCCACGATTACCGCAGCCCCTTTATCACTCACTCGTAGAGATTTTTGCAAAGAGATTTGTGACTTAAAGATATCTACTTTTGCATTCTCCGGAAACATCGTATTGGAAACCTGGAACCCGTCTTCAAATTGCGCATAGCCTATATGACAAGACGTTAAGATTAATAAAACAAGGAGTTGCTTTTTCATGATTTTGCCTTTTATCAATTTTTTTGGCAAACATAGGCGCTTCACCTTGTTATTAATTGTACAATTTCGACACCCCTGGCAGACAGCTGTCGGAAGGCAGGATGTTAACTGGAAAATCCTTACAGAACTTGCATTTCTCTTCCCCTTTCCTTGCTTGAGACTGGTATTTTGAACTCGGTATTCAGGCAAATGGCATACTGCTTTTGGACAAACTCCCTGGGGGTATGGGTGGTTACTTGTTTAAATTCGCGGATAAAATGAGACTGATCATAATACCCACACGTATAAGCTACCTCGGTTAAGGTAGAAGACTGAGAGGAATATATCGAATGAATGGCATTATTGATTCGTTTTATTTTGATCAGTTCGGACGGACGCACCCCAATCGCTTTTTTAAATTTTCGCTCTATAGTCTTATAGGTAGTTCCAAACAAGTCCCCTAACTGACTCACCCGTAATGAAGTATCTTGAAACAACAAATCTGAACAGTCTTTTACAAAATGGTCTTCTTGAGAGGATGCTCTCAGTTTTTTTAGTAAATACCGCTCAATCAATGCCACTCTTTCCAAATTATCAGATGCTTCATACATCCGTTCTTCTAATTCACCGTATTCTTTTCCCAGAAATTCGTCCGGTTTGGAATATGTATTGGTAAGCAGATTCATCGGGACCTGGAAAAAAGGATAAATTCCTCCTAACTTAAACCGGACACAAAACAAATTCAGGTAACAGGGCAGAGTCATTTGAGGGGAATATTTTCTAATACCGGAAATATAAGAACCTGTAATAACTTCCTTCCGGCTATCCAGCGTTTCCGTGATACCATCGCCAAAATTGAAAGCCAATTCAATAACTCCATCGGGAATAAGAACAAAGGATTCCCCCCTTCCGGAAATTGATTGGTCATAGATGCTGCCCGCCCAATAGCAATCGACATATTCGGAAAGTAGTTTGCCGGGCTTATATTTCTGGTAATTCATTCTTTCTTGCGTTAATGTTCCTCCAGGTCATGTAAGCCCCGGAAACTTTTATGTTAAGAGGCTTTACCGGCTAATATACCCGAATTCTACGTTTCGACACGCATACAACAGGTAAATTCCTTCACTTCAACTACTGCCGGCTCCGGGAATTTTTTACCTGTTTCAAAAATCTATTATCTTTAATCCTGCAACCAAACCCTTATACACTATGCATGAAAGAAAGATCCCTATCGATTTGGAATGCGGTATCAACGTTTTCACTTTAGCATTGGGAGGTAAATGGAAATTCTGTATCATTGATTGCATTCACCGAGGTATCCAACGCCCCAATGAAATTCATAAAAGTATTGCCGTAGCTACTCCCCGCGTCATCAACATGCAACTCAAAGAATTGCTTGACCATGGGATTATAGATAAAAAGGTCTATCAGGGCTTGCCTCTCAAAGTAGAATACAAGCTCACTGAGTTGGGCGAAAGCTTGCTTCCCATCATAGATGCCATGGGCCAATGGGGCGATGAACACCGGGACACGATCTTAGTAGAAGAAGCGTATGTTCAACAATCATAAACCCGGCAACCCTGACTTACCGGGTAAAAAACCGTTGAATTTACTTTTTTAATAACTTTTTTATCTGGCTTGTCACGCTTTGAGCTGTTGAAGTGTCAGTGAGCTAATGATTCATTTTCTCACTGCAATCTAAATTTTACTCAAGTGAAAGATTACCAATCCTTGCTGTTTCCATACGCTTATAATATTCTCGGTTCGGCTGAAGATGCCAAAGATGCTATTCAAGACGTAATACTAAAATACACCATAAAGGGCGTTCAGCCGGAAAATGAGAAGAATTACTTAATCCGGGGCGTGATCAATCAATCGATCAATCTTAAACGGCAAAAGCAAAGAACCCAACCGGAAGAAACCTGGCTGCCGGAACCGGTTGCCACCGAAAAATCCGATGTGGGGCTTGAACTCAGAGAACTGGTTTCGTATTCGCTTTTGTATCTGTTGGAGCGGCTGAATCCCAAAGAGCGGGCTGTCTTTATTCTGAAAGAAGCCTTTGCTTACACGCATGAAGAAATTGCCGATGTGCTCTCCATCACTATAGAACATTCCAGAAAATTATTGAGCCGGGCCAACCAAAAAGTGCATCAAAAAGAAAAGCGAGTACCCCGGCCCAACACACTCAAAGAGCAGTTTCAAAGTATAGAACAATTTACCTCGGCAATCCGCCAAAAAGACCTGGACACTTTACACCAGTTGCTTTCCAAAGAGATCACATTCTATGCCGATGGCGGAGATAAAATCAAAGTGGTGAAAAAATACTGCACCGGCATACAAGAGGTGGCCGATCTCTTGCTCTTGGTTTATCACAAATACCAAAAGAACTATACGGTCAAACCTTTTATTATGAATCACCAACCTGCCTTGTTGTATTACTACCGCGACCAGCTGACCACTTGCCAGGTGTTCGAGCTGGAAGAAGGCACCTCCAGGGTCAAGCGTATCAGTGTGGTACTGGATCCCGAAAAACTGAAAAACCTCAAAAACCTCTGATAGTTTGTCACGCTTTGGTTTTCATAACTGTCTTCCCCTCAAAAATAGACAGTTATGAAAACTCAAATTTTAAACCCCCAATCCCTGTATAACCCTACCCCCTATGGTTATTCTCATATGGCCAGTGTACAAGCCGGAAGCCATCTGGTATTTGTAGCCGGACAAGGAGGGGAAGACCGGGAAGGTAACCTACAGGCGGATTTCAGAGCTCAGGTAAAACAAGCTTTTGCAAATATTCAAAAAGCACTTGCCGAAGTTCATCTGGAAATGAAAGACATCGTAAAACTCAGCACTTTGATTGTGGATTACGATGCTGCCAAACACCAGGTCCTGATTGAAGAATCCCGGCATATCTGGCCTGACAAAGTTTATCCGGCCCAAACCTTGATCCCGGTACCCAAACTTGCCCTGGAAGACATGTTGTTCGAAGTGGAGGCCATTGCCGTAAAAGCTTAAGGGTATGAAAAAAGAATTAAGCTTAGGGATTGTTCTGGTCACGGCCGGAGCTGCAAGTTACGGAGTGCTGGCCACCCTTGTCAGGCTGGCGTATAACCAAGGGTACACTCCTTCCGAAGTCATTTTTGCCCAGTACTTGTTGGGCCTGCTAAGCTTTGGTGTATTGTATTTGTTCAAACAGAAACAACTCCGCCAGCCACAGCCTTTAAAAGTAAAAGCCAAAACCTATGCAAAACTGACCTTGGGAGGAAGTGCTTTCGGGCTTACCGGAATGGCTTATTACTTCTCCGTACAATACCTGCCGGTATCCATTGCCGTAGTGTTGTTGATGCAAAGTATCTGGATGGGAACGGTGATAGAGTGTATGATAAACAGACGATTTCCTTCGATTTTTAAAATTACCGGAAGTCTGATCGTATGCGTAGGAACGGTATTGGCCACCAATGCCCATCAAAATTTGGAGCAATTGCCCGCCACAGGAATCTTTTGGGGGCTGACAACAGCGGTAATGTACACGATTTCCATGACCGTAGCCAACAAAGTGGCTCCCACATTGCCTGCCGAAAAGCGAAGTTTTTATATACTCTTGGGCTCTTTTCTGATGGTAGCTTCTATCGGCCTGCCCTCGCTTTTGCTCAAATTTGATACTTCCATCTTTTGGTCCTGGGGATTGCTATTGGCGCTGTTCGGAACGGTCCTTCCTCCTTTTCTTTTTAATACGGGAATGCCCAAAACAGGCGTGGGCCTGGGGTCCATCCTAATCGCTATCGAAATACCGGTTTCTGTGAGCCTGGCTTATTTCCTTCTGCACGAGCAAGTTAATTTATGGCAATGGGGAGGCATTCTGTTGATCCTCCTGGCCGTGGTTGTGCTCAATTATCGGATTTTGAAAAAATCGAGCTAAAAAATTTCTGAATCCGGTCACGTTCCAAGGGGCCTTTGTGTCTTATCTCCAAAAATCTTTTAATCATACTTTTCAAGTAAAAAACAATCAAAATGAAAGAGCGAATATCCTTCCAGGAATTAAATCAAGAAATGTTTTCAGGAATGTATAAAAGCGAAGCCTACTTACACAAATCAGGCTTTGATTTAAAGCTATTGGAATTGGTAAAATACAGAGTTTCTCAAATCAACGGTTGTGCCTTCTGCCTGGATATGCACCACAAGGAAGCCATTCATATGGGCGAAAGTGAACTACGCTTGCACTCACTGGCGGCCTGGCGCGAATGTCCGTTTTACAGTGAAAAAGAAAAAGCCACTCTCGCTTTTGCCGAAGCATTAACTCAGGCCAACCAACAAGGAGTGGAAGATGATCTGTTTGAACAATTACAGGCATTTTATTCCAAGGAGGAAATTGCCGTATTGACTTTGGGCATCACCCAGATCAATGCCTGGAACCGGATTAACAAGGCCTTTCTGACCACCCCGGGCGAATACAAAGTGGGGCAGTTTAGTTAAAAGTTTGAGGGATTGAAGGAATGAAGGAGAGAAGGACAGAAGGATTGAAGGTATGCATAATAAGGCTTGTAGTGTATCATCAATTCACCCACTCACCACTTCACTATTTCACCCATTCACTATTTTATTAAGTAAAAGTTAAAGTAACCTACACCGTTCGGCTAGAATTCGCAGAAAAAAATCAGGAAAACATTCATACGTTCATGCAGGATTTCAAAAAGCTGAATAGCGTGGCTTTCCGTTACCATGTTTATTTGAAGGAAGACGGAAAAACCTTCGTGCATTTTTCCCGCTATCAACATGAAGATATCCAGCAACAATTGTTGGAAACCCCTTCCTTCAAATCATTTCAACAACAAAGAGATGAAAGCGGCTTGGAAAGGACTCCGGTAATAGAAGTACTACAACCGGTGGCTTCTTCTCACCTGCTTTTCGATGAAGAGTAATATACAAGCCCCGGAAAACAAGTCATCAGAGTGAAGGCTTTTCTCTTCCTGAAGACAACATTATGAAAGTCCTGAAACTGTTTTTACAGCATCAGGACTTTCTTTATTTACGACTTACTCCCCAATCTACAGTTTGATAAAAAGCATCATCCTTTTGAGCAATCTATATTCAAGTACCCCAAAGAAAAGCTGTGGCAAGAGCACAACGCCCATTGTCAGGTTTAACCAATTCGGAGTACTTGTTACCGTAACTACGAGCAATGAAATAAATAATAGTAAGACGATCTCGATAATAATACCCCAAACAAGAGCTGAAACAGGATTTTTTTTAGTCAAAGAGCAAAAAAAACTTTCCGCAAAGTGATAAGTATCGCTGTCAGGCTCCATACATTCATAAAAAAGGTACTAAACAAATAGCGCTCAAAAAGTTGGACCTCTATTTTTCCGGAAGCTTTTAATTCGGTAAACAGCCAAAATACCAATACACTGAGAGTGGTTAAGGCTATATTCCAGTAAATTTCTCTTTTGCTCCTTATCATTTTTTAGATATGCTTGGTTTATGATTAAATGACAAAAAATGAATGTCTTTCATAGAGAGAAAAGTAATTAAACCTTATTACGAACTAATTGATTAAGGGGTGTTTTTCAGTATGACGCATAATTTGTTCATCTACAGAACTCCTCTCCCTCCCCTCAAAGAACCCAAAAACATACAGTCACTTATACTTTACACAAGGCTCATCCGTATTTTTTCACTTTTTCTCCCTTAATTTACTGTTTTCCGTAAAATCTCTAATTTTTATGGCTCCCAAAACCCCTGGCTTTCTTGCTAGTATTCCGTCAAGGCCCATGTTCGGAGGGGTAATGTTGTAATCAATAGCCATCAACTCCAAATAGCCAATCACTAACAACTAGTCCCTGGCAACGAAACGCTCCTCCCCGCCTTTCTGACCCCGCCCTGTTTTTAAGTGGCAAAAAATTCCAAGGTATTTTACTCCCGGAGCGGTATTCCTTGAAAAATACAAAGCTGCCGGGAATTTTAGCCCTTGATTCGCTCCGGTTAATTCGAACGGATGACTGGCTGTTTTTCAGCTATTTTCACTTAACAGCCCTTTTCACTTATTTTCACTTAGCAAGCCTTCAATAAATTTTTTTTTTCGCGCCTCTGCTAAGTGAAAAGCTAACTGAAAATAGCTGAAAAAAAATGAAAATAAGTGAAAATAGCTGAAAGGCCCCTAACAAAAAGGCTTCCCGGCAGTTGCCGTCTTTTTTAGGCTGAACACCGGTATTTTTGTTCTGAAAAGGAGAAGAAGAGCGGTTTATTCATAACGGAACGGATCCCGGGGAAGTACTGCCGGCACTTTTTTACACCTCCGTAAAGTACAATCGAACTCTTGCTCCTAACAAGCTCGTATTGAGCTTTCGCATTGGGCATACCCTTTTGTCCCCTTTCAGAGGATGATAGCGAAAATATGTTTCCACAATAGGCCGGAATTCTGACAAGAATCTTCAAATCCACACTCGCTCAGGCTCTGCAAAGCCTTGAAGCGCGTGGGTGAATACGTTTTCCTGTGGGAAAATTACATCACTCACTCTTTGGCTCCCTTATACTATTTGATTCGTAATAATCGCTATTACTTCAAAAGAATTTTCTATGGTTTTAATGTTGTTTCTCAGACTCATTGAGCTTTACCGTTAGTTTTCATTCCTTCAATTGCACTAGGCATTCCGTTTGCCCCGTAACCTGCGGCAATCGCCCGGTCGTACACAGTTTTCAGTCCGTTTAATACCCCTACATCCATTCCCCGATGGCGACTAGCTTCCAGAATATGTTCGATTCCGGCAGCTTCCATCGTGATGTTATCCAAGTCCCCCGGATAATGTTTTCCATCCACATTTTCGGCAAACTCTTCCAAAAAAGAGCCCGCTACCGCAAATACTTCTTTGGCAAAAGGTAAAAACTGTTTTGCAGCAACCCCGTCCGAACCTACCAGGGCATACGAATGTAATACACCACTTAAACTGGTGAAGAAAATATTCATCATGCCCATGTCGTACAAGGCAGCTATTCCATGTTCCTCACCCAGATAGGTGGGCCTTCCTCCCAAAGCTTTCAACGTTGACAGATATGTGTCATATACGCCTTTCGGTCCGCTGTAAAGGATTAAGCTTTCGGCTGACCCGATCACCGGTACCGGCACAAGCACCGATCCATCCAGATACTGAATATTGTTTTCTTGGGTCCATACAGCCATTTCACGGGCTTTTTCAGGAGTATCATTGGTAAGGCTTACTAATGTTCGGCCTTCCAAAGCTTCGCCAACAGGCTCAATAATTTTACGCAACACTTTATAATTCAACACACAAATGACAATCAAAGGACTGGCTTCTACGGCCTCTTCTAGGGAATTGGCAAGATTTGCTCCCTCAGCAACCAAAGGCCTGGCTTTTTCGGGAGAGCGGTTCCAAACCGTAGTGGTATGTCCTGCATTGAGAAATGCCTTGGCCAAAGCAGTCCCCATGGCCCCTAAGCCAATTACTGTTACTTTTTGCTTTTTCATGGTTTTGTTATTTTAAAAGATTATTTAGCATGAACAGAGATCAGTTCGCTGTCCGCAATACTTTGATAATGGCCGCCAATTCCTCATTTCCCAAATTCATAGCCGAAGCTTTTTGGAAGAGAGCCGAGGCAAAAGTCGGGAAGGCATGATTTATCCCGGCTTTATGAGCCTGATCGCTAATCCGCTCTACGGCATCCACCGAGATTTTTAAAGGGCTTTCGGATATTTCATAATTTTCCGATTGAATCATTCTCCCTTCATGTTTGAGAAAGTCCCCGAAGGTAGGCGTAATGCCAGCCACCAAGTCACTGTAAGTATCCACCCGGAAGCCTTCCGACTCGACAATACGTGCTCCGTGAAAAAAGCCCAGCACCGACCCGTATACATAAGAGAGTGTCGCCAGGTCTATGGCCGAGGCAGAACCAGCCTCTTCCCCGATAAAAGAGATCCCTCCACCGAATACCTTGAGCAAGGCTTCATGTTGTTCAAAAACGTCTTTTGCTCCGGATACCAAGATGGGTGTGTCAGGGCGTCCCATCTGACTAGGCGCTGCCTGAATAGCCCCGTCCAGGTAACGAGCGCCATGTTTCCGGGTCCAGGCCTCGAAGTCTCTCGCCTCCTTCGGGCTCCCACTGGTCAATTGGATAAAAGTTCGGCCCGATACATTATTTTCGATTTCTTCTGTATGAAGGATGTCATCGGTTGCCGCATAATTATGCACACAAATCACCGTCACCGGGCTTGCTTTCACGGCTGCGACCGCAGAAGTTGCCAAGGTCGCCCCTTCCCGAATCAGGGATTCGGCCTTGGCGGATGTTCTGTTCCATACAGTGACTTGATATCCGTTTTTGACTAGCAATAGGGCCAATGTAGATCCCATGGCTCCTAAACCAATCACTGAGACCAATCCTGGAATTTTGTTTTCTGACATATTGAAATAATTTTGTTGTTGATTACTGTGGCAAATTTCAGTGTAACCACTTCTCCAGACAATAAGGGAAAAAAGATTCAGGTAGGGAAAAATTTATCACTACGTACAGGATGAATATATTGGAAGTTTCCGGAATTGAAATGCCGGTGGATTGCCTTTTCTTCTTTTATTTTAAACCCTTTATAAAGTTCTTCTCACTCCGGATGGATTAGCATTCATCGTTTGATTTACATAACTTTAGCATATGAAAAATACCGAAACCATAAAGGACTTCTACCAAAGACATGGACAAGACTATTCCCATGCCGGACAATTCAACATATACAGGAGGGAAGAATTTGCATGCCATGACACTTCATTGCCCCCAAACAGAAGAGATTTTTACAAAATTTCATTGGTAACCAAAGGTGAGGGAATACTTTCTTATGCTGATAAATCCATTCAGCTTAAAAACAGTGCCATCACATTTCTAAACCCTTTGATTCCTTATGCCTGGGGGCCAACCACAGAAGACCAAACCGGGTATTTTTGTTTGTTTACCGAAGATTTTATTAATCAAAACAAAGCGGAAAGCCTTTCACAATCTCCTTTATTTAGAGTAGGGGGCAATCATATTTTGATTCCTGATGATGAGAAGATGCATTTTTTGAGTGGTATATTTGAGAATATGCTTACGGAGATGCAGTCCACATATATTCATAAATACGATCTGTTGCGCAATTATATTCAGATCATTATTCACGAAGCATTAAAAATACAACCTCCCGAAACAAAGATTCAGCACAAAAACGCACACGCTCGAATCAGCTCTTTGTTTTTGGAGTTATTGGACAGGCAATTTCCCATCGATGCTCCCCAACATACTCTTTCATTTAAAACAGCCAATGAGTTTGCTGACCAGCTTTCGATCCATACCAATCATCTAAACAGGGCTTTGAAAGAAACTACCGGCAAAACTACGACCCAATGGATTTCCGAAAGGGTTGTTCAGGAAGCCAAATCACTGTTATTACACAGTAGCTGGAATATTTCGGAAATCGGCTATTGCCTGGGCTTTGAGCACGCTTCCAACTTTAATATCTTCTTTAAAAAACAAGTAGGAAGTACTCCCAAACAATTTCGTCAGCATGAGGTTGTGATGTCATAACATATTGTTTGATTTACATAATTTTGGAATCCCCTCCTCCTTTAGCTTTGTATCAAAGTAAAATTTCAAGTTATGATACAAGAACATCTGAAGAACAAAGTGGTGATCATCACCGGAGGGACCACCGGCATTGGCTATGCCGCTGCTTCCCTGTTTCTACAAAAAGGAGCCAAAGTCGTAATTGCAGGAAGAAGACAAAAACAGGGACAAATTGCAGAAGAACAACTGCGTCAGATTAGTCCCCCGGTTCATTTTATCCCTACGGACGTCTCGAAAAGTAAAGATGTACAGCATCTCATTTCGGAAACGGTAAGCATCTACGGCCGTGTTGACATTGCTTTTAATAATGCCGGCATTGAGGGAGGATTTGCTGCTATTGACGAAACTACGGAAGAAGAATATACTACATTGATGGATATTAACCTGAAGGGCGTTTGGCTAGCTTGCAAATACGAAATCGAACAATTTAAAAAGCAAGGGAGCACCGGCACGATCGTCAACACATCTTCCTGGCTAAGCAAAGGGGCATTTCCCGGCTCCAGTCTTTACTCTGCCAGCAAGGCCGCCTTGGATGGTATGATCAAAGCGTTGGCCATCGAAACCGGGCCTTTCAATATACGGATCAATAATGTCAACCCGGGGTATATACACACCCCTATGTTTGAGCGGATCCTTCCCAATGAAGCGGACAGGCAGCCTTTAAAAACTCATGCTCCCATAGGCCGGTTTGCCAGCCCGGAAGAGGTAGCGGAAGCGGTAGTTTGGCTAAGTAGTCCTGCCTCCTCTTTTGTGACCGGAGAATGCCTTTCGGTGGATGGAGGATTGGCCATCGGCGGGCAACGTCACTAATCCTCCGGGTTTTCAATACCCGGAAAAATATCAAGGTCCAAACTTGACAAAACAAGCTTGAACCTTGATTCACTTTGTAATTCAAACAGATCAGGAAAATTTATTTCTATACTCCAGCGGTGTCATCCCGATGACTTTCTTAAACACATCCCGGAAAGCCTTCGGATCATTATACCCCACTTCAAACATCACTTCGTTGACTGTAAACCGTTGTGATTCCAACAATTTCTTAGCTGCCTCAGCTTTCACTTTCCGGATATATTCTCTCACGGTATTGTGAGTTGCATTTTTAAATCGCCTTTGAAATGTCCTACGGCCCAAATGCGTCATCCGGGCCAATTGATCGATGGTGATTCTATCCTGGTAATGCATTTCAATATAGTGCTGCACTTCCATAATTGCCTCATCCTGATGCAACCGGCATCCTTCAAAGGTCATAAACTCGTACTGATTATCCCTGCCCAACTCCACTTCAAAATACTTGGAGGTGGAAATTGCGATTTCCCGGTCGGTAAATTTTTCTACCAGATATACCAGCAAATTCCAGTAAGAATTGGCTCCTCCGCTAGTATATAAGCCTTTGTAGTCGGTCACAATTTTGTCTTCTACCAATTGAACATCCGGATACCTTTTCTTAAACTCATTCGCGGTTTGCCAATGCGTAGAACATTCCCTTCCTTTTAACAAACCTGTTTCAGCCAGTATAAAAGCCCCTACACACAAACTCGCCACTTCCGCCCCTCGTTGATATTGTTGTAGAATCCACGGAATATACGCCCGGTTCAGGGAAATTCCCTTTTCCATATCACCACTCATCGGAGGAATGATGATTAAGTCGATTTGTTTGACTTCATCCAGTTTCGCATCAGCTTTGATGGTATACAAACCTTGGTCTAATTCCACGGTTTTGGAAAGGCCCACCAAACTCACATTAAACAATTCGTCTTTACCGGTTTGTTTTAAAAAACGATTGACCATTGTAAACATATACCGGGTATTCCCAATCGCTGCAATAAGTGCCTGGTGTGTGATGAGTACAGCAACATTCTTCATACATGATTCGGGTTTTCGATTGGCACATTTAACCTGTATTATTGTCGTTTTCCCCCATTTCAGCCTGCCGATATTTCCAATATCTTTGTAATCAAGGATATCATTCAACTCTAAAGACTACCATGGTTATTAATTTCTCTTTGAAAGCCTAAGCAACATCTTCAATTTCCGGGGGCAATTCCTCAAAGTTGCACGGGCCTACTTGAAGCGTGTAACTCATCAGATCTGGAATATAACTAGAGGAAACTTGCTAAATAATACAATGAAATAAGAAATACAAATGATGCCTCATTTTTTAAAAATCACGAGGAGTTCAATATCATCATCAGAAAAATGAGATATGGGTAGGGTTTTACAAAAAATCAAACTTCGAAAGAAGAAAGGAGAGTAATTTTAAAAAAAATCAATTGCTCATTTTTTACTGACATACTGCTGTCACTAAGTGCTTTTACCTTTGTATTACCAAGTAAGAAGAAAAAGAAACTATTCACAGAAAACCAGTAAAAAATGACTCAGGTACAAACTTTTATGTTCAAGTTCACACAAAAATTAACAACGGATTCGAATGCATACCAGGTCAAGGGATGAGAACTGACAACGCTCAACCAGCGACTCTATCACTAAACTTGACAAAGGATTTTAATAACTTTTTATTCGGCAATCTCATGAAAGAATATATCCATTTATTTATGGGAGGGAAAGTAGGGACCAAACGCCCAAAAAACTATCAAACTCAAAATGAGCAGTTAAAACATTGCCAAAAAACAACAGATGCTTGTTCGGTTGGTTCATGTAATCAGCCTTCGAAACAGACCCGGTAACTATTATCATATCCGCTTGCTCAAACAGGCGGATCACCCAAAAATCATGAAAACTATCTTTATTCAATACAAGCGAAAACCATGATAAAAAAGCCATTCCGAATCGAAGTAACTCAAGAGATTTTAGACGATTTACAAATCCGATTAAAACAAACCCGTTGGACGGACGAGCCCCAAGATGCCGGCTGGAACTTCGGAACCGACCCCAATTACCTAAAAGAACTGGTCCACTATTGGCAAAACGAATACGACTGGTACAAACAGGAAGCTTTATTAAACCAATACCCTCATTATAAAGCGGACATTGACGGAATCTCCATTCACTTTATTCATGTAAAAGGTAAAGGAGACAACCCTCGTCCCCTGTTGCTCACCCATGGCTGGCCTGATAGCTTTTACCGCTTTCATAAAGTGATCCCTATGCTTACGAATCCTGCCGGAAACGGAGGAAAGCCCCTTGAAGCTTTTGATGTGGTGATTCCTTCCATCCCAGGCTTTGGCTTCTCCGACAAAGTTGCTTTGAATGATGACCGAACAGCCCAACTATGGGCGAAGCTTATGAGTGACGTACTAGCATATGATTCTTATCTGGCAGCAGGAGGTGATATGGGTACGGGCATCACCAAGTCGCTGGCTAATCAATACCCGGACAAGGTGCGTGCTATACACCTTACGGACGTAGGTTATCCGAACGGAACGGAAGACTGGTCTACCATGTCCGCTGCTGAACAAGAATTCGGGCAGTTTATCCAACAGTGGTTTTACACGGAAGGAGCTTTCAATATGCTTCAATCCACCAAACCCCAAACGTTGGGTTATGGATTGAACGATTCCCCGGTGGGGCTGGCTTCCTGGATTCTGGAAAAATTCAACTCCTGGAGTGACAACCAAGGCAATATTGAAAACAGTTTTAGTAAAGATGAGTTGCTTACCAATATCATGATTTATTGGGTCACACAAACCATCAATTCATCCATCAGGACGTATGCGATGAATGCAAGGGCTATGTATTCCGGAGGATTAAAGTCCTCTCAATATGTAGAAGTACCTACCGGAGTTGCCATCTTCCCGGGCGAAGCACCTACCCCCAAGGAATGGGCCGAAAGGTTAACCAATGTAAAACAGTTTAGCAAAATGCCCCAAGGCGGCCATTTTGCCACGATGGAAGAACCTGAGTTGTGGGTGAATGAATTAAGAGCTTTCTTCTCTGAGTACTATTAAACTATTGTTTTTTTTCAGAGAGCCGGGAATCAAAAAGGTGAAATTTAAGCATGCTCTAAGAATCAATTCCATTCACAAGCAATTCATCTCTTTCCCAAAACTCTTAGCGTACTATATACTAGTGTCAATTTCATCAGTAAATATTTTACTCATGTACTACGCAAGCACCTGCCCTCCATACCAGGTGCTTAATGTAGTATGTGAAAATACCTAGACTGTAAATCTTCCAACTACCATGAAAACAACTTTCATTTTTTTACTTCTCTGTATATTTAATTTCCATTTGAACTATGCCCAGGAGTCTGTCTTTTCATTTTTTGAATACAAACTTAAGGAGGGGATGCGCGAACAGTTTATCAATGGATACGAAAAAGATCTGGAGTGGCATCAATCTCAAAAGGACGACTGGGCATGGGTCGGTTGGTTTGTAATCAACGGTGAGCGAAGAGGACGTTTTATAGATGCGACTCCCGATCATCAATGGAGTGATTTTGACCGTTGGAAAGTTAATGGCGCTGAAAATGCCCGGCACAATAATATTCATTGGACACCCTATGTAGAAAAACCTTCCGGAAGCTACAAAAGCCTTTTGAAGGAATATAGCCATTATCAACAAGATTGGTATAAAAAACCTTATTTGCAGGTATACCATCTTGAAATAAAACACGGACAAGGAGCCACTTTCCGGACATTTCTGAGAGACTATAAAGCGCAATTACAAACCCAACTGAAAGAAGTTTCATTCATATGGATGAAAACGGTTTCGGGAGGGACTACCCATGCCTATCAACTGTTTGTTAGTCTGAATAAACTGGAGGAGTTACGATGGTGTGAAAACTTGTTCGGATTTTCGGAAACAACAACAAAACTGGCCCAAGAATACAGTCAATCGGTAAAAAGCAATACTTCCGAATTGTGGAAATACAGTGCACGGTTAAGTGCCTACCCGGAAGCAAATTAATGCTGAAATAAAATTCAAACGGATTAACAAGAAAATTACTATGAAACAAAGAATAGCCCGTATCGCCTTAGTTGTTCATGATTATGATGAAGCCATTGAATTCTATACAAAGAAACTGGATTTCAAGCTTCTGGAAGATACCCGGATGAGCGACACCAAACGCTGGGTATTGGTAGCCCCTCCCGGAGGGGAAGAATGTTGTTTATTACTGGCCAAAGCCGCAAACGTCCGGCAGCAAACCAGTGTAGGTAACCAAACCGGAGGCCGGGTATTTCTCTTTTTGTATACCGATGATATCCAAAGAGACTATCAAAAAATGCAGGAAAGAGGGGTAAACTTTGTTCAACCTCCCAGAAAGGAAGAATACGGCACTGTAGCGGTTTTTGAAGATCTGTATGGCAATTTATGGGATCTGTTAGAGGCCAACAATTAGCCTGATAAAAGATGGAACCAACTACCAAACGGCCATCTTGGAAAAATTCGGGAATGAAGGCAAATATTACCAATGCGGATACTTTACCTTATCGAAGGGACCGGCTATAAGCCTTAACGATTGGGAACAGATGAATTCCACCTTTGATGAGCTCTTAAAGACCAACGCTTTGATCCAAAGGCCCCTTCGGTTGAATTCTATAAAAGTGAACACAAACTGAACTATGAACAGTCATATCATCAACCTCTTTGAATTTCCATCCAATTTAGGACTTAAAAAGACAAGACCCGAGCTTGAACCAGGTGTAAAGAAACTTCCCTCCTGGTTTCGAAAACATCATTTTCATGAGCGTATCCAACCGGAGCAAATCTTTACCCTGAATCCACCTGAGTACTCAATGGATTTGGATGAGAAGACAGGAGTCCGAAATGTAGAAAAAATTATCAACTACGCCGAGAAACAAGCAGCCCTACTGTCGCCATACCTCCGCCAAGGCAGTTTCCAACTCATCCTGGGAGGTGATTGTAGCATTATGATCGGCAATGCCATCGCTTTACGTCAGCAAGGAAACTATGGCTTGTTCTATCTCGATGGACATACGGACTTTATGTTGCCCGATCGCTCTCAAACCGGTGGTGCGGCCGGAATGGACTTGGCCTTTGTCACCGGTTATGGACCTGAAAAGTTAAGCAATATTTTGCACCTAAAGCCCTATATCCAAGAACAGAACGTCTGGTGTGTTGGCAATAGGGAGTACGACCCCGGTTATGTACAACCTATTTTAGAATCAGGCATTACTTACCTCGATCTAAAAACACTTCGGGCAACAGGTATGCAGCGTTGTACGACTCAATTTTTACAAATGGTGGAAGCCCAAAAACTAGACGGCTTTTTCATTCATTTGGACGTAGACGTATTGGACGATGCCATCATGCCGGCGGTAGACAGCCGGGAAAAGGACGGCTTAAGCTATCCGGAGTTTAACAGTTTATTATACAATTTACTTTCCAGCCCCAAAGCCATCGGTATGGAAATTACCATACTTGATCCCCATCTGGACAAGGACGGAAAATATACCACACAATTTATTTCTGAATTCATTACCATTATTGAGGCGGTAAAAACAACGAGTGACAACTCCAAATAAAAACCAACATTAAATTAAAAAATGAGACGAGAAGAGATCGCTAAAAACAGATTATTCAATCAACAACTGCTTGGAACACAATTAACTTCAGCTCAACAGGTTGTCCGTCACTTTGGGGCAATGCAGGCCCAAGACTACGCCATGTCCAAATGGGCAGTAGGTGTACGAAAACCTGCCACCGACTCAGCCATTGAAGAAGCCATAAACCGGGGGGAAATTATCCGGACGCATATCATGCGACCCACCTGGCATTTGGTAGCGGCCGAAGACCTTCGTTGGATGCTTGAACTTACGGCTCCTCATGTAAAGCAGCCCCTCTCCTCCATGTGCAAAAAATATGGATTGGATAATGAGTTTATAAGTCGCTGTTATAAAATCATTGAGCAAATATTAGAGGGAAACAATTACCTCACCCGGAAAGAAATCGTAGAGGCAATAAGCCAACAAAATCAGGGAGTAGATAAAATTCCTGCTACCTTAATCATGATGAGTGCCGAACAGGATGGTATAGTATGCAATGGGCCAAGACGGGGCAAGCAGATTACCTATGCTTTACTCGATGAAAGGGTTCCTCCGGCAAGTTCCATCGACAGAGAGGAAGCTTTGACTAAATTAGCCTTGCGTTATTTTACCAGCCACGGCCCGGCTTCCGTACAAGATTTTTCTTGGTGGTCCGGCTTGACGATGGCGGATTCCCGGAAGGCAATCAAAATGATAGAACCCGAACTGCAAAAGGTTCAAACAGATAAACAAACCTATTGGTACCGCAAAGGTCATTTGCACGAAAACGGTATTGCAGGCAATGTTCACTTTTTACCAGCCTTTGATGAGTTTTTGGTGAGTTACAAAGACCGCTCAACCGTTTTGGACCCGGTCGTTACCCGTCAAACCATCACCATTAATGGAATTTTCAGACCCGTAATTGTAGTAGATGGACAGGTAGTAGGTTTATGGAAACGGACCATCAAAAAAGATAAAGTTCAAATTACTACGCATTATTTCCACCCTCTTCCCAAATCCCAAAACAAAGCTTTGATAGAGGCTATAGAACAATACGGACGTTTCGTAGAATTAGCGACTACTACATAGTTGGAAATTCCTGTTATTTAAGGTATAGAAATCCCTAAGCATCTATTTTCATTTTACTCTATATGGAAAACATAAAAGAAATTTTTGATAAAAAAGGACCTATTGGCTACTGGATAAAGAAGGCCGATTCTGTATTTACTAACGTAACCAGAACAACTCGACAAAATGGTAGTTTCAACCGGCTCGAATGGCAACTGTTAAACACTCTACATGAAAAGAAACAACTTGCCTTAGTTGAAGTAACTGAATTTTTAAGCTCTTTCGCTACAGATTCCGAAATTCAAACCGTTGTACATCGGTTTGAGTCGGAAAACTTGATTCAAGCTGACCAACAGCATCTTTCAATCACCCACAAAGGCGAACAGGTATTTGATGAAGTCTTTGAGATCCAGGAGGAAATCAAACAAAATGCTCTGCGAGGTATTTCGGAAGAAGATTATTGTACTACCGTTGACACTCTTCAAAAAATGATTGAAAACTTAAAAGAATACACGGACTGAACATAGAGTAAAAAACCATGCATATCTCAAATCCAAATGCTCACAACATCTGTAAGACTTGCGGCACCCGGTATGCAACTGGCAAATTTGACGAGAAATATTGTCTGGTATGCCTGGATGATCGTCAATATCTGAAAAGTTACGGACAGCAATGGCTCAGTTATTCCGGTCTGTTGGAAAACCATACGGTAAAAATAAAACAATTGCGGGAAGATATTTTTGAGTTGAAGGTTTTCCCTTCTTTTGCCATCGGACAAAAAGCCCATCTGATTTTAACCCCCAAAGGCAACATCCTTTGGGATTGTATTCCATTTCTGGACGAAGCGACCTTGGCATTTATCCAATCCCAAGGAGGGATAAATGCCATTGCTATTTCACACCCTCACTATTACAGTTTGATGCAAGAATGGGCCAACGCTTTTGAATGTCCGGTGCATCTTCACCAAGCAGATCGAAAATGGGTAATGGACAAAGAAAAACATGTGCATTATTTTTCCGAAGAGAAATTACCTCTTTTACCCGGGTTAGAAGTCATTCACACCGGAGGGCATTTTCCGGGTAGCGCAGTGTTGCATTACCAACCGCAAAATCACAAACCCAGCTTGTTTATTGGGGATACCTTGTACCTGTCATTAGACAAAAAACACCTTTCGGCCATGTACAGTTATCCGAATGTGATTCCTTTAGCTCCTGACGAATTGTTCCGGGTGTTTAAAGTAATCAATACATTGACTTTTGACAGTATGTTTGGGGCATTTAGCTGGCAAAATGTATACGAAGGAGCCAAAGACATTTTTACACAATCTTTTGAACGTTATCAACAACTATATAACCGGCAGTTGTGAGATGGCTTGATGATATGAAGCAGAAGAATTGGAAATGCTTAAGGTATTTCTTAATTTCTTCCTTCTTATTTTATGAAATGAAAAAGCAAACAGGTATCAAAGCGCTAACGTCCAATCAAGACTTTTTTCAACCCTCCATATCGGAGGAGGATCTCTACACTTCTGAACTTGTAGAAGAAAGCCTTACCACAAATTTACCCTATGGCACTACGGAAATGCGGCATTGGTATTTTGAGGGAATCAGAGTCGTTTGGATGAAGCATAAGTATAACGGGCAGTATTCTTTTCACAAAGAAAACCCTCTGGATGTAGTAGGTTTGGGTTTCAACTTACAAGGTAATTATCTCATCCGGCAGAAGGGCAACGAATATCATGTAAAAGGACGAAAACACAATATTGTCTACTCTCCCGGCTTCAGCAATTCCTTTGTCAACAGCACACTTCAAGCCGAAAGTCTCACCATCCAATTCACTCCCCAAACGTTTCTCCGGATCATTGAAGAGAGCAATGATATTTTGAAAAGATTTGCCGACAATATGTTCAAAGGGGGCCCGGTAGTGTTATCCCCCAATTCGCTATTGCTCAACCCCGAACTCCACAAAGCCATTCAGGATTTATTAAACTGCCGCTACACAGGTGGGCTTCGCAAAATGTATATGCTTTCCAAGTGCCTGGAAATATTAGTTTTACAAGCGGAGGCTTTCGACCAGGCTGAACGTCAATCAACAGAATATTGCAAAGTAAAGGAAGACAAAGAGCGGATTGTTGCTGCCCGGGACTATCTGGTACAACAATTAGAAAATCCCCCTAGTCTTCCGGAATTAGCCAAACAAGTAGGGCTAAACGAATACAAACTCAAGCGGGGATTTAAAGAAATGTTTCATACCACTGCGTTTGGCTTTCTTTCCGAGTACCGCCTTGACTTGGCCTTAGAAACACTTTTGGACACTCAAAAAACCATTTCGGAAATTGCTTATCAATTGGGTTATTCTTCTCCCCAACATTTTAGTGCGGCTTTTAAAAAGAAGTTCGGAGTACCTCCCAAAGAAGCGCGAAAATAAAGGTTGAGGGAATGAAAAGTTGAAGAAATGAAGAGGAATGAATGGCAATTGCCCCTCTTTTTTTTACAGACATAGATTTTCAAAATCTATACGTTTTGCTCCTTTTGATATAAATCCTCTAACGACCTGCCCCCTATTTTTGTAAAAAAAGACAAGTGTAATGGAAAAAGAAAAATATCCTATCATCAAAAAGGAAATCTTATTTAACGCTTCCAAAGCCAAGGTATGGGAAGTACTGACCTCTGCTGAAAAAATCAAAGAGTATATGTTCGGGACCACAGTGATTTCCGACTGGAAAGCAGACACACCGATTTTGTTCACCGGCACCTGGGAAGGTAAACCCTATGAAGACAAAGGAACCATCCGGAAATTCGAACCTGAAAAGCTTTTACAATACGACTATTGGAGCAATTTTTCAGGTATAGCCGATATTCCTGAAAACTATATTCTGCTCACGTTTCGACTCTCCGAACAAAACGGGGCCACAAAAATGATCTTTACTCAAGAAAACTCCGCAACACAGACTATGTACGAACACTCCTTAGAAAATTGGGAGGCGGTTTTCAATAAGATGAAAGCGCTATTAGAAGCCTAGATAATTAGGGATTAGTTGTGACACCTTAAGAGCATGTTTAGGTTTATCCCCCCCTTCACAACTAATCCCCCTGTTACTCATAAAAATTTTCTCTCCGAAACAGCCATTTCCTGCCATTTCTAACGGTTTTGTGAGTCTCTAACAATTTTGTAAGTACTTACAAAAGTAAAGTACCCGCCCTACTTTAGCCTGTGTATTTCAAAACAAAATTTTCTATTCACCATGAAACAAGTACAAGGAAAAGTGGCTTTTATCACCGGTGGAAGCCGGGGTATGGGAGCGGCTATTGCCAAACGTCTCTCGCAGGAAGGTGCCAATATTGTATTTACGCATTCCGGCAAAAACCCTGAAAAAGCCAATGAGGTATTGGAGGCGGTCAAAGCCAATAAAGTCAAAGGACTTGCATTAGAAGCCGATAACGAAGATCCTAATGCTCTTCAAAGGGCTTTGGAAACAGCCCTTCAAGAGTTTGGCAGACTTGATATTCTGGTCAACAATGCAGGCGTCTACATACAAAAAACCATAGAGGAGCTTTCGCTAAGTGACTACGACCAGGTGATGGATGTAAATGTGAAGGCCGTTTTTATCGCTTCGCAGATTGCCGCACGGCATTTGAAAAGCGGAGGCCGGATCATTACCATAGGCAGCAATATGGCTGACCGGGTACCCGGGGCCGGAGGAAGTCTGTATGCCATGAGCAAATCCGCACTGATTGGATTGAACAAAGGACTCGCCAGGGATTTGGGACCCAAAGGGATTTCGGTCAACCTGGTACAACCCGGCCCCGTGGATACGGACATGAATCCTGAGAAAAGTGACCATGCGCCTTTTTTAAAAGACTTCATGACCTTTAACCGCTATGGTAAAACGGAGGAAATTGCCGGACTTGTGGCATATCTCGCTCGTGAAGAAAGCCAGTTTATTACAGGCACTTCCCTTACCATTGACGGAGGCTTCAACATCTAAATCTCCTTTTGAGAGGAAGAGAAATTGAATTCTCTTCCTTGACTTTTCCCATTTTACAGACAATAATACCATGAACAAAATCACTAATGTCCTGGCATTAGGTGTATTTGGGGTCATCACCACAGAGTTTGGCATCATCGGCATCTTACCGAAGATTTCCGCCCATTACCTGGTCAGCATTGAAGATACCGGTGTACTAGTCAGTTTGTTTGCGATAGCGGTGGCCATTGCCGGACCGGTTTTGACCATCAGTATGGCCCGTTTTAACAAGAAAAAAGTTATACTTTCCTCCATCCTTCTATTTATTATTTCCAATATCCTGTCTGCATGTTCTCCTTCGTTCGGATGGTTGGTCATTGCCAGAGTTTTACCCGCTTTTCTCTTACCTGTGTATTTTTCCAACGGACTGGTCATTGCGGCTAACTCCGTTCAAAAGAAAAATAGTATGAAAGCCATCGCAACGGTTTATACAGGTTTAAGTATTGCTACGATTTTAGGCATTCCTATGACTACCTACATTGCCGATAGGTTCCATTGGAAAACTTCTTTTTGGGTAATCGCATTGATCAATACCATTGCCTTTATCAGTATTTACTACTTTATTCCCGATACACAAGGCAATCAACCAAGTTCTTACAAAGCGCAATTGGGAATATTAAGAAAAAAACCCCTTTGGCTAACAGCGTTGACCGTCTGCCTGATTGCCGCCGGAGCTTTTTCCGTATATAGCTATTTTGCAGATTATTTACACAATGTATTTGTGATGGACGGTAGCCAAATCAGCATTATGTTATTGATATTTGGCATTGCCGGGGTGGTAGGCAATTGGTTCGCAGGAATTACCTTAAGTAAAAATATATATGCCACTATCCTGATGCATAGCATTGCTATGGGAAGTACTTTCCTTCTTTTACAACAAGCCAACTCCAGTGTTCTCTTTCAATCCTTTATCATAGGTTTTTGGGGATTTTTCCATATGGCCGGTTTTGTTATCAGTCAAGCGTGGATCAGTATAAGTGCTCCGGAAGCGCCTGAATTTGCAAATAGTTTAGTGGTTTCTGTTTCTAACTTAGGCATTGCCATGGGCGCTTCATTAGGTGGATTTATTATAGCAACCTTTGGTATTGAGTATGTTTTATGGGGTGGTATACTTTCATTTTCCCTCTCTTCCGTATTGGTGATCGTGACGATTAAACTTTATGCGAAACGCTCTTTTCAAGGCATTCCTTTTTAGAATTGTTCGATACTTAGCACAAATACCGGCCTCTGTAAATAACCACAGGGCAAATTTTTCAATCACTTTTGATGAAAGCTACTCTGCTTTCGGTGCTTGTAAGTCCCCATTCGTACAAATCCCTGTCAGTTTTTTTAACTCTTTACCATCTGCACAAAGAGACGATTGATTGCACAGATGCGATTTTTATTGAGTAACTTTCATTCGGGATACTTCGCTTTGCACTCACTCAATATTGTGGATCAATTCTTCAAAAGATAACTTCTTTAACCCATGTCAAATATCCGGTTAATCATAGAAGAACGGGCAGCCAATATCGGCAACTTTATGGTAGGTCGTTTGCTGCCGTTCAGGGAAAAAAGAATGGTGGGTCCTTTTGCCTTTATCGATCATATGGGCCCTACATGCATGCGCGAATACGAAAGCTTGGATGTCCCCCCGCATCCTCACATAGGTCTTTCCACCCTCACATATTTGTTTGAAGGCAGTATTATGCACAAAGACAGCTTGGGCACGGAAATAGAAATCCAACCGGGAGCCGTCAATTGGATGACCGCCGGAAAAGGAATTGTGCATTCGGAAAGAACTCCCGATTACCTCAGGGTTTCGGATAAAATGCTGCACGGTTTACAGATCTGGGTAGCGCTTCCCAAAGAGCTGGAAGAAATGGAACCTTCTTTTGCCCATGTGCCCGAAAGTGAAATTCCTGTTTGGGAACAAGACGGAGTTTCCATAAAACTTATCGCAGGAGAAGCCTTTGGCAAAAAATCTCCGGTGCCTGTATTTAGCCCTCTTTATTTTATCGAAATAAAAAGTCAACATGCCCAACAGTTGACTCTTGGTGAGGACTTGTTCGGAGAGAGTGCTTTGTATATTTTAGAAGGGCAGATCAAAAGTGAGGGCAATACCTATGAACCGAAACAACTATTAGTGGCCAAAGACAGCAAGCTTTGTTCGTTCGAAATCGGAGAAAATTCTACCATTTATATGTTTGGAGGTGAGCCATTTCCTGAAGAACGCTATATCTATTGGAATTTCGTATCCTCCGACAAAATGCGAATTGAGAAAGCGAAGAAAGATTGGGTGGAACAAAACTTTCCCGATGTACCCGGAGAAACGGAGTTTGTGCCCTTGCCACAAGGTTATAAACATCTCAAATGAAAAATCAAATGCTCATCGAACACGTACAAGAAGGAACAAAGGGGTACTTTAAGGCAATCAGGCAAAATACAGAGGCGGGAAGGCTGACCTATACCTGGGCAGGGGAGGATAAATTTATCATAGATCATACGGAGGTATATCCTGAATTTTCTAAATTAGGGATAGGAAAACAATTGGTAACGGAAGCTGTGAAATTTGCCAGAGACAAACATGTAAAAATCATTCCTCTTTGCCCATTTGCCCACAAAGTCTTTGGAAAAACAGAGGAAATCCAGGACGTTTTATTCCACTAAAAGCTTTATTTCCGGTTTATGCAAAGCTTAGCAGTCAATTTATTGGTGATTTTGGTTTTTGCTTTGCCTGGTACATTATTTTTCTTTTTAGCGCTTTGGGAAATAAGGGAAGAAATTGAGTTTAAAAAAAATGCCATTACCACCTTAGGGAAAGTAGTGGGCATGGTACCGGTAAAGTATAAAAGTCAATCCATAGAAGGGGGCCACCGGGTCGGTATCACCCGTACTCCGGAAAGTAAAGGAGGCTATTTTTTCAGAATCGAGTTTCAGGATCAATGTAAAGACTCGTATGTTGTCCAACCCAAAAAAGTTTATAAAAAAGCCGCTGATTCAGTGACGGTATATTATTCCAAAGAAGATCCAAATGATTTTATGGTGGATGGATTTTATAAAGAAGGAATTCAAAAATACTATCGCCTTGTCATGGGAAGTATTTTAGGCATTTTGCCCCTTTTTTATATTCTCTATACATTGCTCCGTCCTATTTTTAGGAGCTAACTAGCTGTTTCACTCAGCCATCAACTCTCCCAATACTTTTAAAGCCATGTCAATTTCGTTGGTAAAAGGTTTACCAAAACTCAAACGGAAATAATTATTCAAATCGGCTTTTTGTGAAAACAACTGTCCAGGAGCAATGCTAATCCCCCTTTCAAGGGCTTTTCGATAAAGCTCCTCGGTATTTCTCCCTTTTGGGAGTTCCACCCAAACCACAAAGCCACCATGAGGTTGGGACACTTTGATATCTTCAGGAAAATGCCGGTGAATAGCTTGCAGGTATTGCAGACTTTGGAGATGAAGTACCTTGCGCAGATTACGCATATGCAGGTCGTACCGGCCATTTTCCAAAAAGTGTGCCATGGCAATTTCTGTCAATGAAGAAGTAGAGACGGAATGACTCATTTTTAAATTCAGTACTTCTCCGTAATACCTTCCGGGAATCACCCAGCCCACCCGGTAGCCCGGAGCCACTGACTTGGAAAAAGAAGAACACAAAATCACATGCCCCTTCGTATCATAGGCCTTACATGCCTTTTGGCGGGCATTACCAAAATACAACTCTCCATAAATATCGTCTTCTACCAAATAGATATTTTTGCGGGTAACCAATTCTACCAAAGCTTTTCGTTTATCATCCGGAAGACTTGCTCCTAACGGATTGGAAAAGCTACTGATCACAATACAAGCTTTGACACCTTCTTCAATAGCTTCCTCCAAGGCCTCCAACTCGATGCCTGTGAGAGGATCGGAATGGATCTCCACCGGAATGCGGCCTGCAGTTTCAATCGCTTTGAACAAACCAAAATAAGTGGGGCTTTCCAAAGCTATTTTATCTCCGGGTTGGGTCACTGTCAAAAGGGCAAAATGAATAGCCTCCAAACAACCTGAAGTTGTAATAATTTCCTCACTTTTCACTGTAATACCAGCAGAAAAAGAGATACGGGCAATTTGCCTTCTCAAACTTTCATTCCCATAAATACTATTGTAATCCAGCAACTCTTCCGGGTCTTTGCGGATCACTTGTAGCAAGGAGTTTTTCAATTTGGCCACAGGCAATACTGCTGCATCGGGTTTATTCACAGAAAGCATTACCAAATTTTCTTTTTTCAGATTCGTATACACTTCTTCGGCCAGAGACGTGGCTTTTTGAGCACGATCCGGCTTTGAAGGATTTACAGAGGTAATCCGGTGCATTTGTCTTGGAGAGAATTTCACATAGTAACCGGATTTGGGTCTGGCCTCTATCAGTCCTTTACTTTCCAAGTCAATGTAAGCTTGGTACACACTGCTGATACTGATTTCTTCTTCTTTACTCAAACTCCTGACCGAAGGCAGCCTATCGCCCGTCTTAAGAGTACCTTGTACAATCATTTCCTCAAAACGGTCCGATAATTCCTGATAAATAAATTTTCCCATACTCCCGGATCTGTTATGGTACAAATATAAAAATCTGAATCTGTTTTATTTCTTAAATTCCTTACAAATTTGCATTGGAAAAACGATTTAAAATTTATTACCCGGACAGAGAATGAATATACAGACCAACGTTGAGCATGTTATTACTCCTTCACAAGAAATAGATTTAAAAGAGATCATGCAATTGTATCAAGCGGCCATTACGTACCAAAAAGAAAAAGGCGCGGTACACTGGCCAGAATTTGAGGAGAATTCTGTCTTACAAGAAATCAGAGAAGGGAAACATTATAAAATTGAAAATCTAGGCAGTATTATCTGTATATTTTCCATCGTGTATGATGAACCCGTAATCTGGGGGGACACGGAAGGGGCAGAAGCCGTATACCTCCATCGTATGGCTGCGCACCCCGAATACAGAGGAAATAGCCTGTTCCGGAAAATTAAAGAATGGATGATTGCTCATGCTCAGGCCGGAAGCAGACCCTTTGCCCGCTTAGATACTTGGGCGGGGAGCGCAAGTTTGATCAATTACTATCAACAATCGGGATTCACAAAAGTAGATGAGCGTATTGTTCCCCCATCCCCTTCTTTACAAGCACACTATTGGAATCAGAGAATTGCCTTGTTTGAATTATCCGTAGAACAAGGAAATTATTATATAAAGACCGGCCGGGAGAATATGGATTTGGAAACAATTCATCAATTCCTTTCCAATGAGTCTTATTGGAGTCCGGGAATCAGTAAGAAAAATGTCCAAATGGCACTTGCCAACTCTTTTTGTATAGGTGTTTTTGCAGGTGCGGAACAAGTCGCCTTTATGCGATTGATTACCGACTATACTTCCTTTGGTTATCTGGCGGATGTATTTGTGATAGAGACTCACAGAAAGAAAGGTCTTTCCAAGCTAATGCTAAACTACCTGATGAATTTGGAGTGGGTCAAAAATCTTCGAAGAATGATGCTAGCAACAAAAGATGCCCATAAGCTATATACTCAATATCAATTTGGCCCGGCCGATCATCATTTAGTAATGGAAAAAGTACAACCCAAGCTCCTTCAAGAAGTACATTAAATACACTTGTATGCTCAGGGGATGAGCAGATCCGTTCTTCCCCTGAGTATAAAACGTTAAACCGGCCACTTTTCCTGACGATAAGCACTGTCCCAAAACATCCATTCCATCCGGGAAGCCATCACAAAGGCTTCGGTCATAGTTGCCCTTTGGGTTTCGGTACAGGTCTCGGCTATTTCATCACAAATAGCAATGGCCTTTTTCACTGCCTCGGCAAACTCCTCTCCCGAATATGTATCAATCCAATCCTGATAAGGGTTATCCCCGGGAATCTGATGCTCGGTAATATAATCACCCACTTCTTTGTAAATCCAAAAGCATGGTAGTACTGATGCCATGGCTACGGGCAAGGCTTGGGTCGCCAATTGTGCATGCATGAAGTTGGTATATAACAAACAGGTAGGGGAAGGCTTTAGCTCCAGAGTGCTTTCGTTTAGAAAGGTTTCATGCAGGGCTTTTTCCACAATGATAGTATCTTTTGAAAAGCCTAAAAATGCCTGAATATGTTCAAAACTGCTCAATTTGCCGGCAATACCGGAGAGCACCTTGCCAAACTCCGCCAAATACAAAGCATCTTGTTGTATATAAAACAGAAATTTCTCCTTTGGCAGAATTCCTTCTTTCAGCTCGTGGATAAATGGCAAGGCTATTATTTCCTGATATACCGGTTCAATTTGTTGCCAGGTTTCTTTACTCCAAATCATTATTTTCCTTTTTGAAGTAAAGATACTGACTCTGGACTGCAATCTCTCAAACTCAGGAAACCTCCTGGCAAAATTTCAGAATTCTATCTGTTACCTTCCTGGATACCTGGAATGTATAAACAGGCCTGTAAATGCGAGCATAGAGGCCAACACCCCACTGATCAAAAAACTTCTTGGGACGATGTAACGATAAAAATTCCACAAAGTAATGTCCGGATCAGTTTTGATGACAAAGACAAACAACCCTAACAATCCCCCTCCTAAAAGCAATAGGAAATAATACAAAAGTTGACGGAAGTTCATACGAATTATGATTTTGTTTGTGAATCCTGGTTTAGCATGTACCTAAAAATAAGCAAAACACATTAAGCATCAAATAGAAATCGTACAACTTGTTAGGTAGGTAATTTATTGACACCAAATATCCTACTCAGAGCATATTTAAATTTCATTCTTTGGATTAAAAACTCCCATTTCAGGAACCTCAGTGTAGTATTTTGAGAATCCTAAATTGAGAATTTTTACCACCAAAGGGGCGACCGCTCAAAGGAGCATCTTCCGCGACTTCGAATAAAAAACCCTTCTAAAAATCAGAAGGGCTTTTCTTACCTGACATTGAAAAATGAGACTATTTCACGATGAGTTTTTTATTTTGAATAAAACGGTTTCCTTCAATAGAAATAAAGTACAGCCCTGTTTTAAGACCAGAACTGGAAAGAGACCTTTGACCGGAAGGAACAATACGATCTTTCAAAAGCTTACCCGAACTATTAAAAATCCGGACTCTTAGTTCATCAGTTCCTGTATAATTGATAAAAATCTCTTCTCCTTTCATTACAGGGTTGGGATAGGTAGACACTTGAATTTTACCCGTTGAGTTCTCCAAAGCAGTGATGGTATCCTCTCCTTTGTCGTTGGGTGCCGTGCCAATGCCTAACAGAAACTGCCCGAAGGAGGTTACCTGGTTTTTCTCTTCGAATTTCACCCAGCCATTCTCCTCTTTTTCCACTTCATCCGCTATATCCAATGCCTGATTCCAGGTGGTATCTTCCGCATTTTCATTTCTCCGGTACAGCCGGATAGACCGGGGATGCACAACATTTCCCGTAGGGATATCAATATCTTCGAACACAATGTATTGCAACTCATCAAAAGTTGTATTAGCACCGTAATTATTCACCACCCAATACGTACTTTCAAGCAGTAAGTCCTTCGCGGTATTCGGTGCTTTGTCCGGAGCATTACTCAACCGACTCACTACGATTTCTCCCTGAGGCGTTTGGCCTGTTTCTTGAAATTGAAGTGTTAACCCGGTTTCTTCAAATGTATATCCGGAATTTGCCGTCATACTTTGCCGTTCACTCACACCGCTTCCCACGGGAGCCGTTGACATCACTCTGTTGGAAGTACCGGCCATCAAAGCATGATGCATTCCGGCCCGGTCCAGCACCTGATTACTGCCATTGGTTTCATTAAATTGATAGTAGGCAATTAAAGCTGTGTCAGAAGGGATCAAGTGGCCTTTGGTCAAATGGCGTAATTCCCGGATTTCTTCCTGACTTAAAGCCCGGTTCCAAACCGCCACTTCATCAATTAACCCTTTATAATTCCTGCCACTCCACCCTTTGTAACTGCCTATCTTCATTGTGGATAATTCGACCTCATTCAAAGACGTATGATGGGTGGATGCTTGTCCGTTTACGTACAAGGTCATAGAATCCGGAGTAGCCACCATAGCTACATATGACCATTCGTCAGCCGGTACAATCAAACCACTATTGAACCACCATGCTCCACCGGGCCAGTGATAGGCTAAGGTATTATTGCCCGAAGCAAAATTAAACCCGGCAGTCTCCCCGTCATTCATCACAATACCCGAATAATCCGGTTGGATGCCATTGGGCTTTACCCAAGCAGTCATTGTGACCGTATTAGACAGTATATTCAAAGGCAGCGTTTGCGCATAATCTCCGTTATTGATGGTTTGTAAGGCCAAACCCGGAATATCTTCCGGCTCACATTGGCTATCTACTGTGACCATATTGCTCACGGTTTGGGAAGAAGATTGACCATTTCCATCCCTTACCGTAAGAGTGACATCAAAAGCACCATTATTCCCAAATACTACCTTGGGATTGCGGGCGGAAGTTGAACTTATATACAAAGGAACCGGGCTGAAGTTCCACTCCCAAGTAGCATTTTCATGGTCGAGAACCGAATAACTATCAAACTGAACGGTATCGCGAGAACAATACACATTGTTGGTCAAGGTCATGGGTTGAGCCATTGGCTTAGAAAGCACAGCCAACGGTGCTTCCCAGATACCCCGGCCATAGCTGGCCAATCTCAGTTTGCTGTCTCTGTAAAAAGGCTTCATTTGCAAGGCATAAATTCTCAAAGGAAAACCCATGCCATAATCCACCCAAGTGCCGGAAGCGGGTTCGTAATAAAATACGGTATTGTTAGTGGCCAAATAAACGACACCACCGGAACCCGCCTGAAACAAGATATCGCGGGGGCGCTCGTCATTGAGCAGAGGACTACTGACATTGTCCCAAGAACTTCCCCCATCGGTAGTGCGAAAAACCTTTTCCCCGTTAGCAGCATAAGGTGCACATACCCAAAGTTCATTTTCATTTCCCGGGTTGACCGAAATCTCTAACCGGGTACGGGAAGCTTGAATATCCGGAAGTTTGGACCAGGACTGTCCTCCATCCGTTGTTTTATAAATGGATGTCGCATTCCAGAAATACGTACCTTCCTGGAATACACAATACATGACCTCGGGGTTGTTCCGGGAGATTTCAATCTCCAATACTCTCCCTGAAGCGGCAAAACTATGCAAAGCCTCAAAACTCACTCCTCCATCCGTAGATTTATAGATTTTCTCATCTTTCCCCAAATACATATGATTGGCATAACGAGGGTCCCACTCAATTTCACTGGAATACGATTCCACATAATGCTGATTGGGGTAATAGGCGAGTTTTGCCAAGCGTTGTACGGGTCCGTCCAAGGCCGTAGGAAGAACGGTAGTATTGATATCGGAAAAGTAAGTTGTAAAATTATCCATCGGATTGACATAACCTGTAGGTGCTTCCGCTCCTCCCAATCGCAATGTATTTCCTACACCATAGGTCTGATAATATCCGGAATTTCCGTTGTGATAGCGCCCTCCTACCAATATATCTTCATTCCAGCCGGTACCAAAGCCCCAATAATCCGAAGCGAAAATGCCATTCTTCCTGGACTCATGGGTGGTTAATTCATCGTTGGAGTAGTTGATCCCACCATCCGTACACACCCATACGTCATTACCCAAAGTATGAAGATCCTGTATATCAGGATGTATCCAACCTATATCGTTGGTTCCTGCATAATAGGCACCGATCCGCTCCCAAGTGGCCCCTCCATCGGAGGATTCGGACAAGGCCAGGCAGCCTATCCAAAGTTTGTTGGCATCGTTGTGAGAAACGGCTATACCCAAATTGTAAAACCCCTGATGAAACCCCGAACCGTTGGGATTAAATGAAGCCAAATTCGGCATGGTTTCACTATTGTAAGGGCCTCCGTCCTGCCCCCTCGGATTTGTCCAGGTTTCACCGGCATCTTTACTCCGGTATATCCCGATCCAACCATTGTCATCTGCTTTACTGGCACCAATCAACACCGCATATACCCAATCCGCAGCAGCCGGGCTAACCGCCAACCGGGCTCCTCCATCATTGGCATTGGCCACATCGGCAGGCATATACCACCCTTGGTCTTTCAAGGTCCAGGTATTGCCGCCATCCGTAGATTTAAAAAATTCACATCGTTTGAGTGTTTCATTGGATTTTAAGGCATACATAGTGGAAGGCTGGGCCGTATGGGCCGTCACATCCCAACAATTACCACTAAGCACCTGATTCCAGTTAACCCCTCCGTCTATCGTTTTATACAAACCCTGATCGGTTGTACAAAACACGATATCCGGATTGGTAGGGTGAACATACAAAAAGCGATTGCCTCCTGTATTGGTAAACCATACTTCGGCCCAACTATCGCCTCCGTTGGTTGTTTTGTAAATTTTCCGCTCATCTCCGGCCAATACATAGATGATTTCACTGTTGCTTGGTGCAATTTTCACATCGGAAATTCCCTTGACAAAGGGCTCATCTTCAGAAATCAGACTCCAGTGAAGTCCCCGGTCCGTAGACTTAAATACGCCACCGGCTTCTGTCCCGGCCACCAAAATATCAGGATTAGAAACCGATTGATCAAAGGAATAAATATTGGCTTGCCAGGATACCGGAAAATTTCCTTCATGGCTCAGGTTATAGGTTTCCAAAGGACCAATATTCACCCAACCTGCAGAGGCTGATTTGGCCGATTTGAATTGTTGTTTTCTTTTCAAAAGCTTTTGGACGGAGAGTACCCGGTCTTTTTTAGAAGGCAAGATGATATATCCCTCCTCATTGATATACGGGTCGACATGTTTGCGCCAGAATTTGTAATTCTGTGTGTGGATGTTCTTTTGAAACTCTTGCGCTGTATAATACTTCCAAAAAAGATGGTCCACTTCAAATACGTTCGGATTATCCCCATACATCGTTTTCGCCCATTCCGGTGTGGTGGTTTCTATTGGTGGAATAGTTTTGAAAAAGGAAGGATCATTTTGCGCATGGGCTTTTGTAAGCAATAACAAGGACAATAAACTTAGCCAATAAAAAGATTTCATTTTCAAGGTTTGTTTTTTAAAAGTTAACAGAATACAGGTAATAGATCTAACTGAGAGTAATTTGTTATCGTACACATTTTGAATTCAAAAAAATGCATACATGGAATGATGGTAATAATGGGATTTTGGATTGGTAGTTTTTTGTATAAGGAGAATTATCCAATCAGGCTTGGGATTATTTTGACGAATACTGAAAAACAATCCCCAATTCAAGTTAAAAAAAAATATGGTATACAAAAAAGAAATGGGCTACGATTCACACCAACCCATTTCTTTTTTTACTTAACACTAGTTTGTCTTTAATAAACGGACGCTGTAACATCGGAAATACTGATAGGGCTGTTCAAAGGTGGTAATCAGCCCCATAGATATTTCCGTTTCTTCTTCCAATGTAAATTCCACTTCCGCTTGATTAAAGCTCGCATAGCCCAAAGCCGGAGTAAGGTCATCAATATTCAAAAAATTATTTCCCGGAGTGACCACCAAATACGCCTCGTCTTTCACATCGAACCCGGCCTCTCCATCTGAAAAATTGGCTTTCAATTGATAGGTACCAGGGGGCAGGGTCATTACTTGGTAAATTTTCCCATTGATAATTTTATCCTCTTCGTTCTCCGTCCATTTTTCCATCGAAAAATATCCTCCTTCATCCGTACCGTCAAAACCTCCGTAGCCCGCTTGATTTTTTGCCGACTCACTCACGATCCAATCCTTAGGCATCCCCCAACGCTTACCGTCCCACTCTCCATGTTGAATCGGGTAATTGGAGTTTTTCAGGTCGATTTCGGTGATTTTGACGGATTGACTTTCCGTATAAAAAGTATCAATTGCCTTTTCATCAGGTAACAATAAGGTTTTATACCGGAATTCTCCCTCAAAGGCAAAATTTTCAATGACCGTTTGCTCTTTCTCGTTGGGAATAAACAGTTCATGACTTGTTCCTGATTTATCCACATAATAGGCTTCCACACCCACTGCATTTTCTTCGGCGGGAAACCAATCAATGGTCAGGCGGTTTTCATCCAAAGAATATTTTGCATTCAGATAATCCCTGTTCGACAATGTCGCTTGGTATTTTTCTCCGTATACCACTCCAAATTCTTCTACTTTTACGGAGCGGTTGCCGTCTTTATCCAGCGTATAGATTTCAAAAATATACGATTTCTCTTCCATATCTTCCAGGAGTGTTTCCACCCAAACGGAATCTTCTCCGGCAGGCACTTCTACCATTTTCATATTTTCCCCTGCATTCCAGTACACGGCACATTGCGTCACCCTGGAAGCAGAAACTAAAAGCCAGCCCAATTTGATCCGGTCCTTTCCCGGAAATGAATACGTAGAATCAGGCTTTTCGGAATAGATGATTTCGCCTCCTTGCAAAAATTCGGAATGGAAATCTTCCATTTTATCACAAGAAAATAAGCCCAGGGAAAGCATCAAGCCGGAAAGCAAAAGGATATGAATAGATTTTTTAGTCATAACAAATGTTTTTTTTGGATTGTAAAGGCAATATAAGTTTACTCTACAATCTGTCCGTAAAATGATATTTCGGCCATATGTGAAAAAGTAGCACCCGACCAGGTTTCCAACACACGGATTCGGATATACCGTACCGGTTCTCCCTCCAAATCAAAAGTAAACTCATCTCCTGCTTTCATATGGGCCAGATCTTCGTTAGTCTCTTGCCCGATGGGCAAGCCGGAAGGTTTATAACTGTCACACACCATCAATTTTTTCCAGTTGTCCCAACTACCGTCATCCTCCGGTACATCCGCTCTGCCATAGATTTCCCATTTTTTAAAATTTCCATGTTTGTATGAATAACCACCCTGCCGTTGCCAGAGCTTATACCGGCTCAACTTGACTGTCACCCCCAGGTCAATAGTGAGTTGTTGTGGCCATCCGGTTCCTCCGGCCGTATGGTTGAAGGTTTCCAAGTCATCGTCATAGATATATTCAAACTCCCCTTCCCAGGCATCCCATTCATTATCATTGGCCAGGTATACCGGTTGGAATTTGGACTTATCCATTTCTTCCTCATACATTGGAATGATTTCTTTGGTCAAAGTGTCCGAATAATTGTCCCAGCGATCGCGAATCAATACGGCAAACTTTTGTTTTTCAGGATCAAAGCCTCTGATAGAGCGGGTCCCCCGGAGTTCGGAAGTATAGACCATTTCGTAAATCGACATCTTTTGTAAACTGTCGGGAGCTAACAAAATGATGGCTACGGGAGATTCGAAAGTGTTTTCCCAGGAAAAGCGTGCCCCTCCAAAATCTTCGGTAATCTCTAAAGTTTCGAATATATTTTGAAAAGGAGGTTTTAAGGGTTTTACATTGACCGAAATAGGCTCGGACACATTTTCTCCGCGGTCCACGGCATAGAGCATAACTTGATGCAGTAAGGTATCTCCAAAGCCTTCTATCGTCATTTGGTTTTCATATAAAGACGCTTTTACTTCCTTTTGTTGTCCACCTTCCTTCGTGGTAAAAACAGCTTTTACATATAGTAAATCTTTATCATCCGGCGGAACATAGGAAAGTTTAGCCCCACCGGGAATACTTTTAACTTCCACACCAGTTACCGGAGCCGGAGGAGTACTGTCGGAATTGATCGGTCCTGTGGTTAGTTCCTGACAGCTATGTACCAAAAGTATCAAACTTATATAGAATAGTCTTTTGAATAAATTCATAACAACTGGATATAAAATGTTCACAAAAAGAAAGAGAGATCAGCCATCCCAAACGCACGGATTTTCCTGTACCTTACCAGCCAGGGTTTTGTACCAGATTGGGATTGATCACCATTTCATATTCTTTGATCGGGAATAAATAATCCTTGATTTCAAAAGAGGGGTTGGCAATAACTTGCACCCGGTAATAGTTTTCCGGATCTTTCTGATCAATTCTCCATGCCCGTACCGGCTTGTTCAAATACTCATAGGACAATTTCCATCTTCGCAAGTCCCAATAACGGGCTCCTTCAAAGGCCAGCTCGATCATTCTTTCCTGTTGAATGATTTCCCGCATTCCTTCTTTTGATACGGGTTTGTTAGGTTTGTTGGAATACGCAGTCCAGCTTTCCTTCACCCCCTCAAGGCCGGCTCTTTCCCGCACCCGGTCGACCCACGCGTATACTTCGGCATCCGGGGCACCTTTTACTTCATTCAATGCTTCGGCATAGTATAAGTACAAATCGGCCAGACGCACTACCGGCCAAGGATATCTCTCTACCTCGTAACTAACTCCATTTTGAATCTCATTATTTATATGTACTAATTTCTTAGGCCAATAGCCGGTAATCGAATGATCGTTAGCATTAAACGTAGAGGCAAACTCCCCTTTTCTGGCTTCGATATGCCAGGCATTACCTTCCTCCAAACGCCCGTTGCCATACCAGATTCCCCGGTCAAATGCCAGTGAAGCGTAGAACCGGGGTTCCCGGTCATAATGCAGTTTGGCCGTGGTTTCCCCTTCTTTGATATACAAGCGGTCTTTTTCGGTAGCGGTTTGTATTTCGAAACGTTTTTCATATTCCCAATTTTTATCCTCTTCGATCGGCACACCGTTTTTTGAATAAAAGGTTTCGGCCATTCGGAGAGTCGCTGCATACCGGGAAGTGACAGGATTGGCTTCCATAGAATACAAGCGAGGTTGTGCCCACCATTGAATACCGGAAGCCATGCTCACGGTATTTCCCCAAATCAGTTCTTTATTCCACCTTTCGGTCACACAATTTCTCAAAATGGCGATTCTGCGCGTTTCATCGGAAATTTCAAAAGGATTAACATAGTCATTCATCTGATACAGGCCATGTCCGGCTTGCTCACAGATTTCAATGGCTTCCCGGCAAGCTTTTGCGGCTTTTTCCCACTTACCGGCTTCAAATCCGGCACTAAACAAACTATTCCCCTCTTGGTCTTTTAATCCGGCAAAGTCCGTATTTCCATTAAACAAAGGACTTGCAGCCGTCATTAATACCCGTGCTTTGATGGCATAGGCAACGGGCTGTGTGATACGCCCCAACTCCGTAGCCTGTTGTTGAATCGCCAAGGGTAAATCCGGAATGGCTTCGTCTAAGAGCTGACTCACATAATTAAAACAGGAATCCACCGGCTCTCTGGACATGAGTATTTCTTCTGTAGAAGCTGATACAGGGATATTCTCTTTAACTAAGTGAATAGGGCCGTAATTTTTTATCAACCAAAAGTGGAAATAGGCTTTTAAAAATTTCACTTCAGCCACCCAACGTTTCCGCTCATACTCTCTCAGATCAGGTACTTTTCCTACCTCTTCCAGAAAAATATTACAATCCCGGATACCGGTGTACAGGTTTTTGCCTCCTCTCTCTCCATTCCAATAATTCATGATCGGGCTATTGACATTTTGCAAGCCCAAGGCAAGATCGATCCCACTTAATGAACTATTGATGGTACTGGCCCAGGTTTCATCCCCTCCCAATAAAGCCGGATTGACATTGATCACAGCATGTTGGGGTAAATAGGAATAGCAAGTAAACAGAAATTTTTCTGCATTGTACTTGTCTGTAAAAGCATTGTCAATGGTAGCTACATTATCCGGTACCACATCCAGGTAATTACAAGACCAGTGTGTCGTAGCGAACAAGCTGAGGTATACTAAGTGGTAGATATATTTTCTCATGATCATCATCTTTAATTAAAAGGATATTTGTAAACCGAGGTTTATGACCCGTTGAATCGGGTAGCCCAAACCGTTTCCACCCATTTCCGGGTCCCACAGTTTGAATTTGCTAAACGTCAACAGGTTTACCCCACTGGCATACAGCCGGAATTGCTCCATTCCAATGCGCTCTACCCATCCCTTACTTGCCAAGGAATAGCCCACTTCCAAGGACTTTAATCGCAGAAAAGCCCCGTTTTGCATAAACCAAGTACTGGTTTGAGAATTATTGGCATTAAAGCGGGAATCCAGCCGCGGCCATAACGCATATTGGTCGGGATTGGCTTCTGACCAATGGTTCTGAGCATATACTTCCAGCAAAGCATTGTTGAGTGCGTAACTGTCGTCATAACTCTCGTACGGATCGTCATAATGGATAAAGGGGGCCGTTTTTACAGCATCTATCCAAAAAGACTCCCGGGCAAGCCCTTGAAAAAAGCATGAAATATCGAACTTTTTATACCCAGCAGAAAAGCCAAAACCGTAGACAATTTCAGGGCTGGTCGGATAGCCCAAAGGCACTCTGTCCAAGGTAGTGATTTTTCCGTCTCCATTAATGTCCCTGTATTTGATATCCCCTGCCGTATAGTCTCCGAAAGTTTGCTCCGGAGAATTGCGCACTTCCGCCTCATCGATAAATAAGCGCTCTGCAATGTACCCCCAGGTTTGGCTGATTGAGTAGTCTTTTCTGGATAACCAAGGCGTACTTTCATAATTGGGTTCTTCGTATTTTTTAAACTTCCCGGTAGCGTATGTGAAATTTCCCCGAACGGTCAGCCACAATTCATTGCTGAAGAATTTCTGATAATCCACCGAAAAATCAACACCTTCGCTATAAGCTTCCCCCACATTGGCCCGGACAGGCGCTTGCAAGCCCATACTGGCCAAGGAAACCCGGTTCATCAGGATATTTTCCCGGTCTTCCCGGAACAAATCTACCTGTACTTCAAAATTTTCAAACAAACCCAACTCTATCCCGATATTTAGTTTTTTTGCCGTTTCCCAGGTGATATTGGAGTTTGCATAGCGGGAAATGGACACTCCGGGTTTTCCGTAAATAAAGTTTTTTCCAAACGATACGGTCCGGTCTTCATTTTTCAGATTGACATTGGAAAGGTAAAAGAAGCGATCGTTTTCATTGCCAATGGCATCATTCCCTACCAAGCCATACGTTGCCTTGAATTTTAGTTTATGGACTACCTTGCTGATGCCCTCCCAGAAAGGTTCGTTAGACACATACCAGCCTAAACCCATGGAAGGGAAAAAGCCAAAGCGATTTTCTTTGGAGAAACGCTCGGAACCATTAAACCCAAAATTAAATTCCGTGAAATAACGCCCTTTGTAGGCATAGGTAAAGCGACCGGAAAGCCCCAGGTTACGATAGGGAAGAGATTTTTGTAAATCGCCCGCATTTCCTTTCAGTTGCTCACGCATAATGTACACCAACAAACCACTTACTCCATGTGCCTCATTAAATTCCCGGTTGTATTGAAGAGCTGTCTCCCAATACATTGTAGAAGTGATGTGCTTATCCCCTTCGCTGTACTCCAGGTATTCGGTGCCGGTTTCAGGATTGATGGCACTCAATGTATAGGTATCTTTATCCCGGTTATAATACCCTATCTGATAATAATAGGGATTGTAATTCCGGGACACATCAAAATAGGAATAGCGGTTGATATTGCCTAAGGTACGAATGGACAAACCTTTGGTGATAAAATCTAGTTTTTGCTTTAATTCAACTTGGGTCAGTAACAGGGTTTTGGAATAATCCTTATATCCTTTCACCATTTCCGCATACGGATTAATATAAGGCAAACTTCCCTCCGCATGATTTCCAAACAAGATATGCCGGGTGAATTGATGTGCTTCATCGGCCGGATAGTAGGCAGGGAATAACACCGGGTTGGCCTTCATAACCTTTTTATACATGGCGCTCCCTCCATCTATCGGTCCGGTATAGTCATCAAAGGTTCCGTGCATCCGAATTACGGCTTCGGTACTTTTGGTCAAGGTCAAATTAATATTCGAGCGGATCAGGTATTTCTTCAGATTGATATTGCTGTTGAAATTATTCCGTTTATCCACATTCAGGATTCCATTGTCTTTATTATAGGTAGCCGCCAGGTAATAACGGGCTACTTTTCCACCGCCACTGATGTTAAAATTTAAGCGTTGATTAACCGTATACTCTTTAAATAACTCTTTGTGCCAGTTAGTCGCCGGGTACAAAAAGGGGTCTCCTCCCGCTTCCGTTTGGGCAATTTTATTTTCCATATAAGGCAACTTATTCAGTGGGTTCCGGGTCCGGACCGATTCGTTGTGTAGCTTCATATACGTTACCGGGTCGGCCAATTGTATCTCCTTCGTAGGGCTGGAAATGGAATTTTCAAAGCGGATACTGACTTTTGCCTTCCCCTCCACTCCTTCTTTGGTGGTCACCAATATCACCCCGTTTGCTCCGCGAGCCCCATACAAGGCTGTTGCCGTGGCATCCTTCATGATGGAAAAGCTGGCGATATCGTCCGGCTGCATACGGGCCAGGTCTTCAGAGGTCAATTCTACCCCGTCAATCAAAATCAAGGGATCTTTTTTATATCCGAAGGTGGTGACTCCCCGGATAAAAAACTGTGCATTGTCCTGACCGGGTTCTCCACTCCGTTGGTAAGAAATAATCCCGGACATACGGCCTGCCAAGGCGGTTGTCAGGTTACTGGATGGCACTTTCAAATCCCCAGGTTTTACGGTTGTGATGGAAGCAATCACACTTTCTTTTTTCTGGGTGGCAAAAGCCACAACTTCCACTTCCTCCAGGGATTCGGCTTTAGGAAGTAATTTGATCACGATTTCCCGTTGATTCCCGACCTCAATGATTTGAGTTTCCATTCCCACAAAAGAACAGATTAGCACATCTCCGGGCTTGGCCTTAATGACATAAGAACCATCCACATCCGTAATCACTCCCCGGGTGGTTCCTCTTACCTGGATGGTTGCTCCCGGTAAGGGATCTTCATTTTCATCCAAAACTTTTCCGGTAACGTTAACATCCTGATTCAATACTTCAAAAGGTACGGAGGAGGCATTTTTGAGTTTGTCCACGGAAATAATATTGTTGATCTGTTTGAATTTGAGTCTTGCCTTCCCGGATACTTCCGTCAGAATATCGGCCACTGAGCGCTCCCCGGTATCCATAGACAAGGTGGGTTTTGCTTGGAGATCTTTAGGATGATAGGAAAACTTAAATTTGGTGTGTTCTTCGATATACTGAAAAATTGTTTTTAACTGGGCTTGGGGTAATTGAAATTTGATAAACACTTTGCGGGCACTAATATAGTGTTGACCGTCATCAAGGGGAACGGCTCCTAAGGTAGACATACAGAGATACTGTACTACTAGCCCCAGCCATATATATCGGGTAAACGTACATAACGTGTGGAGTAAACTAATTTTCATATTTACTGCATAGTTTGGTGTATAAAGAATTGTTATTGTTAGTCTAGATGAATTATTCGACTACCAGCCTGATATACAGAACCTGTATCCTACTCAGCTATGGACCATTGATACTTATTTTCATTTTTAAAAAAATTTGATAAATACACTATCGCCTTCAATACGGTATTGAAAGCGTTTGGAATAAGAGATGGCATTCAGTACATTTTCTAAGGATTCGTTTTGATATTCACCGGAAAACTTATCAGAGTAACGATGCGCCATATCCGGATTTTGCAGTTCAAATTTCACCCCGTACCATCGCGATAACTTGGTCAGGATTTCCTCAAAACTGGCTTCGTAAAAAAACAGGATTTTATCTTTCCAGGCGGTGAATTCTTTGTTGTGAAATTCGCTTTTTGCCAATTGTTGATGTTGGACATCATAGATAGCTAACTGCCCGGGAGTCAACAGAAAAGAGGTATCCTTTAGAGTTCGCCTGGTTTTTACGGCTACCTTTCCTTCTACCAATGCAATGTTAATCAAGGAGTCTTCCGGATAAGCCCTCACATTAAACTCTGTCCCTAATACCCTTGTGTATACATTGTTAGCTTTAATTTCAAAGGGCTTCCTCCGGTTTTTGACAACTGAAAAATAGGCTTCCCCTTCTAACTCAACTTGGCGTAAACTGTCAGAAAATTCTTGAGGATACCTCAAGGTACTTCCTCCGTTGAGCTTCACTTCTGTACCATCCGGTAGTACTAAGGACAGCTTTTGCCCCAAAGGGTTGATCTTTTCTACTAAAACAGGGAGTTTTTCATGAGAATGGGTGAAATACCAAACCGACCAACACAAACCGAAGGCCATCATGACGGAAGCTGCCATACGCGTACCGTAGTTCCAAAAGTTTTGCTTGGCACGATGTACCGCAAATTGCCTTTTAGTCGGGGTCGCTGGTTTGCATGTTACTTGCTTTTCTATGGGTAAAGCAGAAGAAATACGCTTCCAAAGTGTTTTTTTATGCGACTGGTTCAGTTTAAAGTCGGTGTTAAGATTTTCCCAAATTTCAAACATCCAGGCATCCAACTCCTCTCCATTCTCATCAAACGCTTCCAATATCCTTTCCACCTCTTCTTCCGAACATTGATTCTGGTAATACCTCTCGATTAATGCTTTATTGATTTTCGGTTTTTCCAAGTTGATTTGATTTAATTACACCCGGAATACGTCTCAAAAAGAAAGGGGTATTACTCTCATGCATTATTTTTTTACAAAAAATCATAACTAATTAATAATCAGAATATTAATTTATGATTAAATTATATTCAAAAACTTAATACCAGTGGGACTTTCTACTTTCTGACCATTAGGAACAGAAGCAAAAGATAACTCACTTTTATCTTATCATGAGAGGCGAGGTATTCCCGGAGAAAACATAAGGATTTAAAAATACTGACTTTGACGGTGTTTTTCGACAAACCTAATTGTCGCGCAATTTCTTCATGGCTCAACCCCTCAAAGCGACTCATCCGGAAAATACGTTGACGTTTTTCGGGAAGCTTATGTACCGCATCTTCAATCAATTTTTTCAGTTCCGAATAAATCATCTCGTCCTCCGGCAGGCTTTGATAGAGTTGGGTTTTCAGTTGTAGTTCCATTTTGGCTTCTTCTTCCCGGGACATTTTCCGTAAAAAATCCACTAATAAGTTCTTGGCTACTTTGAAGATAAAAGCACTAAAGTTGAACTCCGGATTGACATTGGCACGTTGCTCCCAGATTTTGATAAATACTCCCTGTACAATTTCATCGGAAAGATCTTTGGACTTCAAAAAGCGAAAACAATACAAATAAAGACGGGAGCTATAGAGGTCAAAAAGACTTTGAAAAGCACTTTCATCTCCTTGATTCAGAGATATTACCAGTTGCTTTTCATTCATAGTCATTTTGTTTTTCATAGAAGTTCAAGGAAGTCAATAGCTTTATTGTAAGTAATTCAACAAAACTAAAATACTATTTTTTTCATTTTTTCATAATGAAATCTCTTGAAGTTCCGGTGACGAAGGAAAGAGGGCTCACTACCTACCCGGCTTTTTTCGGAATCTTCACCTAGCCATACTCCCTCAAAGCCCCATAAATGTGTCCTAAATAAAAAGGGTCTAAGGCTTTTGCTCCATTCACAAACACCTTAAACCCTTGCCTTGAATCCAATGCCTAATTGTTTCTCAAAGTACTATAAGAAATTGTATCCCCTTCGTCAGGTACCACTATTTGTCCGTTCAAACTTTCTTTTTCAATAAACTGTCGCATCTCCTGCTTGGACAAACCACAGTGATTGATAGCATCCATATGGACCGCAATGATTTTCGACCCGGGAAAAAACCGGGCCATTTCTTTGATCTCTTGAGTGGTCAAGGTCATGGTGACACCGGGCGCCAACACCGGATTTTCTTCTGAAAAGGTACATTCCCCGGAATTAGCCACTATTACCGGAGGTTGAAGCTTCTTCAAACTAGCTTTCAAGCGTGTATCGAAAACAGCATCTCCCGTAAAAAATATCGATTCGCGGTCGGTTTGCAAATGAAACGAAGAGGACTCACCAAAAGGAGGTTCTCCTGTGGCTCCTTCATGGTGACTGGCTCTAAACCTGGAAATCACAACTCCCTCCCACTGTACCGTACTGTCCACCACTTGTAAGTTATGAAAGCCCTTGGCTTTTAATTTTTCATCGTCACCCGGTTGGCAAAAAATCAACATTTCTTTGGGTATGATCTTTTCTGCTCCCTGATCGAAATGATCCGGATGATAATGAGTGAGCAATACGGCATCCGTATGCCGGACCAATGTCATTTTATCCACCGGCAAGGATATCGTTGGATTTTTGAGTTGATTTGAAAAGGGAATCGGAGGTTCGGTCCCTTTGTCCGCTAAAATCGGATCTACCAACAGCTTTTGGTTATTTAACTCCACCACAACCGTAGCATTTCTGATCAATTGAATTGTACCCGAAGGTTTATGAACATCCATGGACTTACAACTATACATTGCCAAAGCCAATAAGGTATACATTATGTGTGCTTTTTTCATCTCTTTTTTTGTTTAAATGAGAGACGAAAGTAAGACGGTATATAGCTTTGCACAAGAGCGTACTTTTGGGTTCGATACATACCTTTTGGTGCGCTATGTTCTCATTCAACGCGTTAACTGCGAAAAAAAAATCAAAAAAATGACGGAGTTACAAGACCACTGTCCATTGAACATTGCTATCAACATAATCAGCGGAAAATATAAATTGTTCATTTTACGTACCCTGTTTGCCAAGGAAAGCTACCGGTATTCCGAACTCAGAAAAGCCTGTAATAAGATCACGGAAAAGATGCTGACCCAACAACTAAGAGAGTTGGAAAAAGACGGGATTGTGTCCAGAAAAGTCTATCCCCAGGTTCCCCCAAAAGTGGAATATTCACTCACCGTATCAGGACAAAAATTATGTATGAGCCTCCATCCTCTTTATGACTGGGGAGTAGAATATATGAAAGAAAATCAGCCGGATATACAAGTCTAAGAAGCTTTAGCATAAATAAGAGGCTGTCCGAAAAGACAGCCTCTTTAATAATATTCTTGCTCTCACCTTTCTCCTCTAAGAAACGCTACTCACTTAGAAGGACGAAGAGGATATAAACCATGCTCCCGGAGTATTTTCAAACCTTTCTCAATGGATATAGTTTCAATACTTGCAATTTCTTTCCCATCTCCTTCAATTAACTGCACAATCCATGGGCTTTTACCCTTTTCGTCTTCGTATTCCACTACATACGAGAGAATTACTTCACATTTTCTTTTCTCAACGACAAAATAATCGTACTCATAATCAATCTGCCTCATAGAACAAGCAACCTTTTTGAATTTATGATAGGCTTTAGTGGTGTCTGGCTCCACCGGCTCCCAAAATTGTATTTCATAACCGTTAGTCCTACCGGAAGTCCAACCCGAGGGAATTAGGACCATCCCTTTTTTTAAACGTTCTTCATTATAGACGATGCCATAATCGGGTCTATAGAAAAAGTGGTACAATATGGGAGTTAAAATGATTAATAAGGAAATATAGTTCTTGGGTTGCATACCTGTTTTATTTAAACCATCGCGTGATTAAACCTATGGATATATCATAGAAAAACTGCCCTACCATCTGGACAGCTTCCGATTTTGGGTTTCTTCTGGAAGTGGGATCAAGTTTTCGTTTGAAATACGCTTAAACCTTGCAAAAAGGCTGTCCTTTTCGGTCAGCCTCTCTTTAAATATCAATATCCAATGTTAAACAACCCGTGACTTGAGTTAAATAAATCTTCTTTCTCGAATTAGATAAACTGACTTCATACAGTATTTTGGACTTGCGGTGATATAAGTAGTCGTTTTTCATACTGTCCTTATCTATCAAATGAATAAAGTCGCTATTATTTCTGGTAAAAGTCTCAATAACTTTCTCACTTGGCTCTATGGGTATGTATAAATCTTTTTTATAAACTTCCCTTTTGTTATCCAATTGAAATACAATAGAGGTATCGCCAAACTCTTTGGAGTAGGTTTTATTCATATCTATGATAACTTCTTTCCCCTCATGATCTGTTGTTTTTACTTGCCAAGCGCGAAATCCGTTACTCTTTAAATCATTCTCAGAAATTTTACAATTTTTGCCTTTATTATCTTTGCAAGCACAAAAAATTACAAGTAAAGTAAAAAATATTGCCTTCATTGTTTATTACAACTAATTCACGAAAAATGGTTTAAACTTTCTCATTACATCATGATATGGAGCATTCATTATATTACCATATTGCGATCTTTGTATTTCGAATCCTTCTTGTGCAAGTTCATCACTACCGGGCAACACTTGTGCGCCAAAGAAGATTAGAATAGAGCCAATGCTATGCGGAGTTGGTATAAGTCCTAGCAACCCTAAAGCTATATTTGTTTTATCCAATTCATCTTGCATTGAAGCACGAGGAAAATCTATATCCTCTTCTTTATTAAACTTTTTTATAATAGCTACATCAGAAGCCAAATTGGGATCCAGATCTTTACTACTTCCGTCTCTATAATCAATTGTTCCCATTTCTAAATTTACCACACCACCTCGAGCTTTCATTTCTTTATAGTCTTTCTGCCCTTCAGGTTTTTCATATACTTTTTCTTCATAAACCAAACACTCAAATCCACCAATCCCATTTATATATACTTCAGTAATGGAAACTGTTTTTGTCATATCTCCCTGTGGAATGGGCTCTTTAGGGCCAAATTGATCTTTTCTATCAATTATTACTTCTGGAGCAACAACCCTTGTTGAAGTAGATGTTATTCTGGTTACCATCATCCCATTTAAACTATCAGACTTTATATAGGTAGTTTGAGTAGTTACATCATACTCATATTCAAATCTAGTTATTTTCTCTTTTTCCTCTGTCTCAGAAGCAGCCCCCTCCACCACCGGCCCTAAAACACTCCCATCCCCTGCAGTGAGTTTATCATACTGGTCGGCTAACGTAGTTGGCTCTACAGGCTCGGAGTTTAGGTCTGTCTCTTTCCAATAGTGTTCCAGGATTTGTCAGCCCAAAAATAGAAAAAACCGCAAAATTACATTACCAATTAAAAGGTAAAAAAAACGATCTTTTAGTAAAACACTCAATATCTTTCAATTATAACGGGCGAGAGAAGTTGAAGAGCCTATGATCTCAAGCGGTATTGGTTAGATTAAATGTAGTTCTAACTAATTGAGAGGATTACTAAATTTAGCGGAGGTACAAAAGAGGAAACTGGTTGCTTCCAGTTTCCTGTAAAAGGTTTGATAAGTTGGTTGGCAGAAGTAGCAAATTAATCTTCCTCCACAATTTCTTTTACCCGGCCTACGTCTCCGTCTTCCAGGCGGACTTTGATGCCGTGCGGATGGGTAGGAGATTTGGTCAGAATGTCTTTTACCACGCCTTCGGTGAGTTCTCCGGTTCGTTGGTCTTTTTTCAATACGATTCTCACTAATAATCCCGGTTTGATATTTTTTCGCTGTTTTCCGTCCATGTCTTGTATATTTTATCCAGGAGGCAAAGTTCTGTGATTTGTTGTGAAATGAGGGATCATTTGCAAAAATTTTACCCGGCTTCCTTCTTCATACCTCTAAGCCTTTATTCTTTCCACCCTATTTATAGTAAAAAAGGCCACTCTAGTAAGAATGGCCTTTCGGGTATTACATGTCAGATGAGCAATTATTTCACGACTAAACGTTTGACAACAAGTTTCTCTCCGACCATTGCACGAATCAGGTAAATACCTGCACCTTGTTTTGCAAAATCAAACTGTGTATCCAAGGACTCTTGGGTATCCAGTTGGTGTATCAATTGTCCTGTGGCATTAAATACCTGCAAGGATACCGGCTGTTTACTTCCATTGCTCAATACAAACCTCGCTGTATTGGCGGTAGGATTCGGATACACTAACAAGTCAGAAGATTCGCCCAGACCCATTTTGCTTTCCGGACTGGCTTCTCTATTCATCTGTTGGCTTACACTTTGTCTTACCACTTGCATGGTAATATACATGCTTCCCCCTGCATCTCCCTGACCATTAGCTTCACTAAACGGAATCACTTCCAAAGTATGTGTACCAAGTGCCGGGTTCCATACTCTTCCGCTGGAATAGTCACCATCCAAATCGCCATACATCACATATGGAGGATTCACTTCCGTTCCGGTAATTTGTCCATTTAAGATAAAGCGAACACTGCCGACAATTTCCGGATAGATATTGGCCCGTACTTCCAGGTTTTCAGTAGGTAAGGCATCCAGGTTAATGACATATCCGTCATGCAAAGTATCAATGTCCTGATCATTGTCGGCATTGACCAAGATCAAACTTTCTACGTAGGAAGCCTGAGTAGAGGTAACCCGTACCAGGAAGCTGGTAGAAGTACTTGTATAACCGTCATGGGCCGTCAGGGTAATGGTAGCATCTCCCAATGCACTAGGCGTCACATCCAGTTGGTTACCACTCATCGTTGCATCCACAATACCTTCCGGAGCTACTTCCAGCGAATAATTAAGTGTCTGGGCATCTTGATCGGTAAAGGTTTGCGAAAAGTCGATGTTAAACATTCCGTCTTCGAGTTTAACGTGTTGGTTCGCAATCGGATTGGCAAGGACCGGTGCATGGTTCTTCTGCACGACAATGTTAATCGTGGTATTTTCACCTTCTACACCTTGACCGTTTGCGGCACTATACGGAGTCACTGAGAGCACATGTGTACCCGGTTCAGGATTCCATACTCTTCCGCTGGAATAATCGCCATTCAAATCACCAAACATGACATAAGGAGCATCTTTCTCTGTTCCAGTAACTTGTCCGTTCAAGATAAAGCGAACACTGCCGACTACGGCCGGAGCAATGTTGGCCCGTACTTCCAGGTTTTCCGTTGGCATGTCTTCCAATTGGATCACATACCCGTCATACAAAGTATCAAGATCCTGGTCGTTATCGGCATTGACCAAAACCAGGCTTTCCACCCAAGCATCTCCCGTACCTGTACCTGTCAAATAAATAGACAGGGAATCTGAGGAGTCGCTAATAAATTGCAAATGATCTTCTACTGTTCCGGGACTTTGTGGAGAAAAAATCACAGAAAATTCAACCAGGCCATCCGGTTCTAAAGTAAGCGGCAAATTCAAATCGGTAGAAAATGCTCCCGATTGTGTTACGGTTTCCGTAATCGTCACGGCCTTGGTACCCTCGTTGGCTAAGAATAAACTTTTTTCTTTCTGTGTTCCCAGATACAAGCTACCGAAGTACAGGCTGTCTTCAGTAGCACTCAAAGCCGCTTGCCCATGCACGGTGAGCTCCACCCATAATTCGGCCGGGGAAGTAGGATCATTACTGCTGACCATCAAGATATCTTCATAAACCCCTTCTGTCAGGTGAGACATTTCCGGGTTGAGCGTTATTGATAAGGAATCTTCGCCACCGGGAGGAATGATACCGGAAGTTTTTGAAACCGACTCAATAAAATCATTCGATTGAGGTGCGATGATTTGTACTACCAAATCATTCTTCACGTACATGGTCTGATCGTCTGCGACCATAAGTGCCTCGTTGGCCTCCAGGTTTTGAATACCCACTACTCCATCGAAAGTAGCCGTTTCCACATCCTTATAGCGATATTCAATGGTACCGTTGCGGTAGAGTACTACCTGGAAGGTGACATACCCCTCTTCAAAGCTGTAGTAGTGAGGCATTTTTTCGTATTGAACCACAAGTCTTCCGGGAAGCTCTTGGTAATAAATCCGGGCATCCTCGCTATTTGCCAGTTCCAGATCATCCCACATCGGAGCGATCATCCCATTGGGGCCATTTTCTGTAGGAAGCGGATAATTGTTCCACCATGATAGCCCCCGGTTATCAAAGTTGAGCATTCCGTTTTCATGGATAAAAATTTCGGAAAACTCACTTCCGTAAAACGGAAATTCAAATCCTATAGAAATGCCTATTTGGTCATCACTTCCGAATTGGGAGGTAATATCCGTTCCCGTCTCAGAGATATCCCAGAACAAGCCGGCTACCGGTCCTCCCGGTTCATCGCTGTCAATCCAGGAATAGCCGAATCCCATGTCATTTCCTTCTCCAAGTTGTCCTACCCGGGCACTTTTTTGTGCTTTTTGTACTTTTTCGGAAAACTCAGGAAAGGAATATGTCAAGGGGTAATTTCCGGTATTTTTCAACACAAACGCTTCCTGTTTACTTTGATTTGCCTGTGTAGCCGTTTGGATAGAATCAGGCAACAAGCTTGCTACCGGAGGTTCTACCCCGGTACCTACCGCATACAATGAAAGGCTACCGGCATTGGTTTCGAATGTAATCGTAGTATTGTGATTCCCCGGAGCTAAAGGATTTAAAGTCAGGCTTAACATATATGTTTCACCCGGCGCAACGGTAAAGGCACCTGCTTCGCTTAATTCAAAGTCTGTATTCGAATTTGTATGCCCGCTGACTTCCAAATCAGCCATTCCTTCATTACTCAATTCCAAAGAAAGCGCTTTCTCTCCTCCGACAAAAACACTTCCGAACTCCAACAGGTCCGCAGAAAGTACAGGTTGCGCCACTTGTCCGGAAACAGTCAGAGATACCGGAATGGAAATTTCCTCTTGCAGCGGGTCATTGGTTTTCAAACTAATGGTAGCCGTATGTACCCCATTTGTCAGATTGGCCGCATTGAAATGAACCGATATATCTTGAGTGTCTTCTCCAATAATTTCGCCCTGTGTAGGAGACAAACTGATAAAAGACCCTCCGGTTGAACCCGTACTCATTGCTCTGGTTTTCAGAGCCACAGGCCGAAAAGCATCCTCTATCAACACATAATTACTTCCACCATCGGTACTGACATAATAAATCCCGCCCACATCGGTGATATTGTCATCAAAGCCCATGGGATAATTGGTTGTCATCGGAGGGAAAATAAAATTAATCCAAAAGACCTCTCCGGCATTAAAGGCAAAAGCCTCTTCCAAAGGAATATGCACCCTGTTTTCTCCATCGGGTGTTTCATTATACGTTTGGCTTAATAACAATTCTGCTTCACCAGGGGTACTTCCGCCTTTTAGCACTTGAAGGATTACCGGATCTCCGTTGGCAGCTCCTTGAATGGAGATATAGTTCGAAACATGTGTCAAGTTAAAAGGTGCTTTGTCTTCAGGAACCACAAAGCGGGTAGCGGAAGCCAAGGAGATCGTAGGATTGTCCACCCCTACGAAATCGTCCGGGGCTTTTTCCGGATCGTACCAGATACCATCCACATAATTTGGCGCATCTTCTTGCAAGGGTTTGACATCAGCATTGGCAAGCGTTGTCCGGTTAGCCTGTGTCAAAGGCTCCATTGTGGAGAGTGTAGCATGGTGAACACCTTTGGGGGTAGGCTTCGGCATCCAACTCATGGCACTGGCATTGTATGTTACTTTGGCTTCCCAAGTAAGAGTGCCCGAAGAGCTATTACTCAAGCTCAAGGTTTCAGTGGTTTCGGGAGAAACGGAGACATCCAGTTGCACCTCCAAACTGTCCGGATTCACACTGGCAGAGGGAGCCACTGAGGTCGAGCTGGAAATCACATTCGAAATTGCAGAAGTATTTCCCCAAAGGTCTATCGCTTTTACCGCAAAGTAATAGGTAGTAGCAGGCAGAAGTCCTTCTACCGTAGCCGAATCCAATGCTCCGACCGCCTTTTCATTGCTTTTGGACATTTGTGAAGCCTGATCAAAATTGGCAGCGGTAATTTCTTCCGTACTATAACGAATATCATAAGAGGATGGAACATCATTATCCGAATCCGCCGGAACCGTCCAAGACAATGTAATGGTTTGTTGGCCGGCAGCCGCGACACTCAAATCCGTAATAGCATCAGGCGCAATGCCCCCATCTGTTTGCAAAGCATTAAAAGCATTCAAGCGGCCTGCACCCATTTTTCCCTGATAGTTAGCCGAAATCCGGTCCAAAGGATCGGTGGTATTCAACAAGCGACTCCTTAATAAATCAGGTGTATAAGAACTACTACCGAATTGGGACAAGACCAAAGCCGCCACCCCGGAAGTATGCGGGCATGCCATGGAAGTACCTTGAAAGAAGGCATAACTGTTTCCTACTACCGTACTAAGCACTCCTTTTGGGTCATTGCTCACAAAAGTTTCTCCTCCCGGAGCCGATATATCTACCCAAGAGCCATAGTTTGAATACCAAGATTTGGTATCTTCATGGGTAGTGGCTGCTACCGCTAATGTAGGTTCGTAATACCCCGGATACCAGTTGGCATCCCGATCACTGTTGCCTGCAGCAAAAATGACAATTCCTCCGAACATCAGCGTGTTTTCACGTGGCTGGTTGTTTCCGTCCTTACCTGCTTCAGCAATAAAATAATCGATGGCATCCAGCTCGGCCTGATCATATACATCCGGTATGGTATATCCCCAACTGTTTTGGGAGATCACAGCCCCGTTGTCTGCCATATATACTAGCCCTTCGGCAAAACCACCATTGCCGGAAGCCGTAAATACCTGACAAGACATAACCTTGACCCCACTGTTCGCTGTACCGTCTCCCCCCGCTATACCAGACACGCCAATACCATTATTATTCATAGCGGCTATGGTACCTGCTACGTGCGTTCCATGAGCACCGGGCTCGATAACTCCCGTATTATCAACAAAATTATACCCGTTGATATCATCGACATAACCGTTGCCATCATCATCCACTCCGGGGAGCCCGTTGGCTTCGGCCTCATTCACCCAAAGGTTTCCCACCAAATCTTCATGAGTAACATCAATCCCACCGTCAAGCACTCCGACAATGACATTAGGCGAACCCGTGGTGATGTCCCAGGCATCAAAGAGTTGAATATCCCTTCCGGGTTCTCCACCCGACTGCCCGGTATTATTGTAATGCCACTGTTGACTGAGCAAAGGATCATTTGTAGTCGCCATGGAAGAGCCGTTATTAAGTGGTAAATCCCCTATCCGTTGCTTCTCCAAGATCAATGAAGTTTTCTCAACTTCTTTAAAAGCCTGCAAGGTCTTTTGTACTTTTTTAGGCGATGTTTTTTCCTGATAAACCAGTTCATACCAAAGGTGAAGACCGTATTTCCGGTGTTTGGCTTCATACTTTGGCGAGTAGGGAAATACCCTACGCATGGATTGAATTTGGAAATCTTTACTGGCTGCATCCAGCGAACGAATACCGGTCAACAGTTCGCCACTGGCCCCCCGGCTGGTTTTCATCACATCCAGCTTTCCACTCATTTGGGCTTTGAATTTCACCCGTATGACATTTTTCCGGATGCCATTGTCCTGTGCATATCCATTCCAAGGGACAAGGAATAATCCCCCGATCAGAAAACACAGTAGCCAATAATGGTACTTGCGTAAAAATTGTGCATTCATCATGTGAGTATTAATTTGAAAATTTAAAGATTAAAAGGACGTAAAATCTGCTGTACCTTACAGCAGTTAAATGGTTAGTTGCAAAGTGGTATAGAATTCATCTATTTGCGCGTTGTTAGCAAAGTACAGATGTACTCTGGCTCTTGCCGTTTAAAAGTTTTACAGACCTATATCTTCATGAAATGCTCTGACTACAATACCTTTTCTCGTACACATCAGGCTTTGAGGGCTAGAACTCAATTGATACGACACAATGCTCTCTCACCGCTGCTTCTGAAGAAAAGAGCGTTTTTTGTGAAAAAGAATATGAGAAAACGTTTATTGCCTAACCAAAAGCAGGAACCATAAGTCATGTATTTTCTTCCATCAAATACACACAAATGCCCTTCCGAGCCAGCTCCTTTGAGATCCGGCTAAACCTTCGGGTTAGTTACCAATTAACTCTACCACAAATATGCTTGTATTGTATGTTCTACTGTATTGCCTTGTAAGATAAGGAGGAACCAGGCCTTAATGAATACGATATACGATGATGCTTTGTCACAACCTGCCATACAACCTCTTTGATAAAAACCGGAACACAGCCAAAGTAAAACAGAGAGACGTATTTGTAACAAACACGCACTCACTACTTCAGAAAGTGACGTGATTGAATCTGTACAGGGTTTTTGGTTTAACAAAAAATACCATTACATATCGTAACGGGCTCGCTCATACCAACTTTTGTTCGTTGGTAGATTGTGATTCATTTATTTGAATTGTTGCATGAAACCTAGCAAAGCAGGTAGATTTTAAATCTAGTATTTTTAGAATTGATTCACAATATTTTTTTAAGATTTTTTGGGTAGATAATATTACTATATCCAGTAAGAAGCGTACAGTTTTAAAGGGCTTAAAACCTGCTTCTTACCATTTTAAAAAAGCTTCAAAGTACTATGCTCTTCCTCAAAAAAAACTTAGGCTTTGGTATTGACCAAAAGGGTGTTCAGGGCCTCATCCCCTTCCCGGCCCAATAGCTCGAGTGCTTCGTTTTGAGCATCTTGCCAAATGGGTACCATTTTATTCAGAAAGCGGGCCCCTTCACTGGTCAACTCAATCACCGGGCGTTGGCTTCCCTCGGATTTTATAACATAACCTTTTTCAACAAGCCCATTCAATTCACGGGTTACGGTAGAACGCTCCAATTGCAGGCGTTTGCCGATTTCGCGCTGTTCGATAGCTTTCACCTTACCTACAAAAAATAATATTGTTTGTTGGCCGGAAGAAATTCCTACAGCCCGTAAATGACGGGAATATAAACGGTTCACAAGCCGGGTTACTCTCCGTAAACGGCCATTCACACATATGGCCGGGTTAATATCATCAATTAAGCAAGATTCATTCACATTCATGCAGCAAAGATATAAGAGCATGTTTAAATTTCATCCTTTGGGTCAAAAACTCCCATTTCAGGAACCTCAATACAGCATTTTTACCACCAAAAGGGCAGCCCCCGCAACGAATTTTAAACATGCTCTAATACTATTTGAAATTACTTTCACTACTGCGCTTTCCTTCTAAATCTTTGCTTTTTCCCTCCTTAAAACATTCTTTACAACAAAGATAAATTGAGAGTGAAACAATACACAATTCAACTCTTTAGTGGTAGTATTGGGGTCTCTCGTTCAAAAATTCCTTTTAAAAACAAATGAAAAAAAGAGTGCCGCTCAGGATTTTTTGAAAATAGGCACATCCGGTAAAAAGTAATTCCAACCAAAAGGCCTATACAAAGAAAACAACTTCATCATTTTGACTCATACTTCTTACTGATTATCTGATTTTTACGATTTTTTTTCACTGCTTTAAAGCGGGTATAAAAAAGTCGGTTTCACCCCACTTATCAGCCTTCAAAGAGGCTTTTTACTTACTATTTTCCCTCTGTTTTTTTGTCAAAATCCCCCTTATCTCACTCGCTGCCTTAAACTTATCCGGGCAAAGAGGCCATATTTACAAAAACTAAGTTTAATTTTGCAGCGATTATGAGTTAGGGCTGGTTTCATGGGGAATCCATTCCTACAAGCATAATTTCATTGAATAAAAACTCCAAGCATTTGCAAAATGGAAAGGCTTGGGAATGGGATTTTTAAAAAACAATATGAGTAAATTTCAAGAAGCCGGTTTAAAGCCGGAAATTGTAAAAGCGGTACAGGAATTAGGATTTGAACAACCTACTGCCATTCAAGAGCAAACCATTCCTTTTCTTCTGTCTTCCCGCAGAGACTTAATTGCACTGGCTCAAACCGGAACTGGAAAAACTGCAGCGTTCAGTTTACCTTTAGTACATCAAACCGAGACTGACTCTAGCGATGTACAAACCCTGATACTTTGCCCCACCCGTGAACTCTGTTTACAAATTGCACGAGACATTGAAAGTTTCAGCAAATATTTGGACATTCATGTGGTAGCCGTATATGGAGGCGCTGATATTTCCAAGCAAATCAAAGCACTGAACAAGGGAGCCCATATTGTGGTGGGAACCCCCGGACGGATGATCGATTTGATCAACCGTAGAAAACTCAAATTAGCCAATGTACAGTGGGTGGTATTGGACGAAGCGGATGAAATGCTGAACATGGGCTTTAAGGATGACTTGGATACCATCTTGGCAGAAACACCTCAAGAGAAACAAACTTTGTTGTTTTCTGCAACCATGCCGAAAGAGATCGCCAACATTGCAGAAGTGTACATGGACACTCCGCATGAAATCTCTGCCGGACAACGTAACACCGGATCAACCAATGTGGATCACCAATACTATGTGGTGCATGCCCGTGACCGGTATTCTGCTTTGAAAAGGATTGCAGATATGTCACCGGAAATCTACGGAATCATCTTCTGTCGTACACGGAAAGAAACCAAAGAGGTGGCCGACAAATTGATGCAAGACGGATACAATGCCGATGCCTTGCATGGCGATTTGTCACAAGCTCAGCGTGACCATGTGATGAACCGCTTCCGGATGAAAAACTTACAGTTACTGGTCGCTACGGATGTAGCAGCCCGGGGACTGGATGTAAATGAGTTGACACATGTGATCAACTACAATTTACCGGACGATATTGAGGTATACATTCACCGAAGCGGCCGTACCGGTAGAGCTGGTAACACAGGTATCTCCATTGCCATTGTGCATATGCGAGAGGTGGGCCGCATCCGGGAACTGGAGCGGAAAATCAAAAATAAATTTGACCGCAAAATGGTTCCTAACGGAAAGGACATTTGCGAAAAGCAACTCTTCAACCTGGTTGATAAAGTAGAAAAGGTGGAGGTAAACGACCATCAAATCGATCAGTACTTACCGGATATCTATAAAAAACTCGACTGGCTAAGCCGGGAAGAGTTGATCAAGCACTTCGTATCGGTGGAGTTTAACCGCTTTTTGTCTTATTACAAAAATGCACCGGACTTAAATGTGAAAGTCAGAGAAGGGGGTCAACAAGACAAACGTAACGGAAATAATGGAAGACGTTCCGGGATGAAATTTGCCCGCTTTTCCATTAACTTGGGAGGAAGAAGTGGCTTGTCAGCGGCCCGCTTGATCGGAATGATTAACGATCGTCCGAAGTTGAAAAACATTGAAATCGGAAAGATTGAAATTCAACAAAACCGCTCTTTCTTTGAAGTAGACCAGCGCTTCGACCAGGAGTTATTAAGAAGTTTTAAAGAAGTAAATATCGGAGGGATGCCTGTGGAAGTAAAGCCGGCGGCCCAAAAACGCAGCGGAGGCGGTAACTACGGAAGAGGCAGAGACGATTTCAAAGGAAAGAAAAGAGGTGGTTATAACAGCAACGGCAGAGGCCGTAGAAACTATAATAATTCAAGAGAATCATAAGAGTTTGTGGTTTCGTCAATGTCCTTGAAGGCATCGATGATAACGTACTTGATTCTTTCTTATAGAAAACATTTGCCCGGTGATGAACAATCAACAGCTTGTCACCGGGCGATTTTATTTGAAGGCAAGCCGGTGCTCAACCTTCCGGGCTTCCCCAAAGTCCAATGCCCAATAGAGCAAATAAACTTTTCACGGATTTCATGACTTCCCGTAGCTTGACGATACTCCGGTGAACAAGTACCCGGGCGTATTCCACTTTGGCAAAACCCATTACTTTGGTAATGTCCTGATAGCTCATCCCTTCATAGTAGTAGTACAGGATAATTTCTTTTTGTCGCTTGGTGAGTGAAGCAAAAGCTTTTTCCAAATTCGCTTTTAATTCTTCGTCCATCTGGGCATTGATCAACTTGGTTTCATGGGAAAGTGATATTTCAAATCCATGTTCTTCCTGGCTGGCATTCCGGAAAAACTTTAGACGGTGTCGCTGCTCGGCACGTAATACCCTTCTTCTCAGGGCTCTGAACAAATAAAATTTAATAGAGGTTGTATCCCCGAGTTTTTTCCGTTTTTCCTTGATATCGATAAATAAATCCTGAATCAAATCTTTAACAAGTTCGCGATCAGCAGTAAACTGATGTCCGTAGTTAAACAACACCGGAAAGTACACTTGATAGATATGATGAAAAGCAGCCTCACTGCCCTCTTTAAACGCTCTCCACACATCGATGTCCTCCAAAGCATCAAAAGCCTCCTCTTCTTTGATGACTTTAAATGCTGTAATAGATTTACCTACATAAGTTAGCTTTTGTGTAGACATGTTCATGTACATTGAGTGAAGGGATGCTAGTAACGGTTGTGGATTGGTATCTGATATTCGGCAAAGGAAGTAAATACTTCCCAACACTACCGGGTAGGTTTTGTTAGGTTTACAAAGGGAAAATTTCAGAATGGCTTCCTTAAGCGAATCGTCAAATGTATGTTTTTTTCCTACACAATTCCATGAAAACGTTTGCAACTACAAGCCCCTGTAAATGCTACTCTACAATCAAGACAGGAATCAAACGAAGAAATAAATAGGCCCTAATTCTTAGTGTTGGTCAAATAAAATAGGATTGCCGTCAGGGTCCACAATCACAAAAGAGCAAGGCCCTTCAGCATCAGCCAAACTTTCCGATTCGTACACCATTTCAAAACCTTCTGCTTTCAATTGCCGATAGATGGCTCTTACATCCGGGGGGTTGAAGGTAAGGGTATTATTGGGAAACATGTCCTGAAACAAGCCGATCTTAATTTTTCCATTGGTCATGATCAGCCACTTTTTTTCCAGAGACCCACCGTTTGGGATAGTGGTAAAACCTAGTTTTTCATAAAAAATCTTGGAGAAACGGATGTTTTTCACACTTAAGGACAAATAGAAAGTTTCTAAGTTCATGGTGTTGAAGTTAAAAGTAAAAGACACTACCTAAGATAAAAAATAAGTACCTATGCTCCTACCTATATCAGCCCCTGTATAGATGCTGTGTCTTTTAATAAAAGGCACAGCATAAAGGGTTTTCATCACTCTTTTGCAAAGGACAGTACCAAACACTCATTCCCTTTTCAGGGATAGTTCACATGCTATATATCGCACTGTGTACGTACAAGTCACTAAAATTTTTAACAGGTTTTAATAGAATAATTTTGCATATTAGCAAAATGAGTTCTAATCTTGAACCTCAATTCTATTTCAGATCAGACAAGCATTATGAGCAAAAAGAATATCTTTATATTCTTATTTATCCTGATGGCTACCTTTATTTTTAAAGGTCCCTTACTTGCAAAAGACACCTCTCTTTCGATACAGGATTGTCACCTGTCTGAACAAATTTCATCTCATTCTTCAGCTCAAACCGCTCCCGAAAAAAGCCGGAAAATCATGGAGCACCAGGAGTCCCATGGTTTATTTGAAGAATGTACTGATCATGAAAAGAAAGTCAAGCCGGTCTTTTCAAAAGGCCCTGTCGGGTTGAGCCCTCCTAACGCTTATCATTCCGCCCTCGTTGTTTTCTCTTTACCAATCGTATATCCTCAAAAAAATCCATACCACAGGTTTTTTCTGAATGCCCCCATACATGCTCCACCCTACATACGTCTTTAATTCAATCCCTTTTTTACCACAAAGTTGAAACGTCCCTTTAGGGAATCCGAAATGATTACTCAGCTATTGAACATAAGAACTGGATAAGTCTGCCCTGTATATTTCTCATACGCTGATGGGTTATCATTTACGGAAGTCATTATTTGAAGAAAAACGCTAGAATGGCTGTTAAAAGCATTTTTTAACAAAGAAGCCGATTTTGATTCCATCTTCGGTCAAAAACTATACGTGTAAACCACTTCAAAGTATACCGCATGTACTTTCAAATAATCGGATGGCTTTGTTATGTCTAAATTTTATTACTGTAAACCATAGCCTAGATGCTTCATAGCATATTCAGAAAACATATGTTGTGTTCAATGCCTTTTGTCAACATTCAAGATACACACAAAGCATTGACAGGCTTGTTATCAGCTAATTTCTGAAATTCATATCCATACCTCAGGGAGAATTGACCATTTTGATTTGTGGAGCCGGAATGGTCTTTATGGATTGGTAATCAGAAGTTTTTTTCAAAATCATAAAAATCCAAAGCCCTTTTCCACTTCGTACATACTTGTGTATGCATTAGAGTGGAATATAAACGCTGTGATCAATTCTATTTACAAATGTATTGATGAATGAACACTGAATAAAACTTTGCCTTTACCGGTGCTTAGTAGTTAAACCGATAACAGCCGTTAATCCTGACTCCCTGAAGGTTTGTGTACTTTTTCTTTATTTGGAGTCAGGACACGGTTTTCTTTGTCAGCCAATTTTGACCGCTTTTCGGTAAATCAATTTATCCGAAAAGGATATAGTAACAAGTATTGAATTAATAAAACTTTAAGAGAATCAATTCACTAACAAGATGAAAAGGAATATTTTATTATTTATTTTCTGTATTGGAAGCTACAGTGCCGTACTCGCACAGTCCCTTTCCGGAAAAGTGACCAATCAGGACAATCTTCCCTTACAGGATGTGTATTTGTACAATTCCAGCCAGGCGGCCCATACACATACCAATGCTTTCGGACATTTTCAACTTAGTAATATCAACGTAGGGGACACACTGGTAATAGCCCATATCGGGTACAAAACCCGCAAGGAGGCTATTTCTGCACAAATGTTTCAACAAGAATGGCATATTCAACTGGAAGAAGCACCTGTAGAATTGGACCAGGTGACCATCAGCCCTAAACTAAATTCTTTAAACCAGATTTCGAAAATCAATTTGCAAACCCATCCGGTAAAATCTTCTCAGGAATTGCTGCGAAGCGTACCCGGATTGATGATCGGACAACATGCCGGAGGCGGAAAAGCCGAACAAATCTTTCTCAGAGGTTTTGATATTGACCATGGTACGGATATCAACATTTCGGTGGATGGAATGCCGGTCAATATGGTGTCACATGCACACGGTCAAGGCTATTCGGACTTGCATTTTTTAATTCCGGAAACCGTTGAAAACATCGACTACGGCAAAGGGCCTTACAATGCCAACAAAGGCAATTTTGCCACTGCCGGGTATGTGGACTTTCACACGAAAGAGCGGGTAAATAACAGCCAGGTCAATTTTGAGTACGGAAAATTCAATACTTTGCGTACCGTCAGCATGTTCAATTTATTAAATACCAATACCCAACATGCTTATTTTGCCGGGGAATATTATCTGGCAGACGGGCCTTTTTCTTCTCCTCAGAATTTTAACCGTTTGAATGTCATGACCAAATACACAGCAAGCATCAAACAAAATCAAAAAATCACCTTGACAGCTTCTCATTTTCAAAGCAAATGGGACGCTTCCGGGCAGATTCCCCAACGAGCAGTGGATGCAGGTCTGATTGACCGCTTCGGGGCCATTGACGATACGGAAGGGGGCAAAACCAGCCGGACAAACTTTTCCCTGAAGCATTCGAAAATCATTGACCGGAATACCTTTATTCAAAGTAGAGCCTTTTTTACCCATTACAACTTCGAACTCTACTCTAACTTCACTTTCTCTTTAAATGATCCGGTAAACGGAGATCAGATCAAACAAAAAGAAGACAGAAATTTGCTAGGCCTGGAAAGTGTATTCAACAAAAACTATAATTTTCAAAACTTCGATCTTAACATACAAGCAGGGGCAGGTTTCCGGTATGATGATGTGAATAACAACGAATTATCACATACGGCTCACCGTAAAACAACCCTTTCTACCAGCGCACTAGGCGACATTGATGAGTCCCATTTATATGCTTTTGGTAATGTAGAACTTACTTTTGGCAAATGGCTAATCAACCCTGGAACACGGATTGACTATTTACAATTCGATTATATCAATCAGCTGGACAGCGTTTACAGCAACCTATCCGAATCCAAAGCCATCGCCAGCCCCAAATTAAACATTGTATATGCACCCAATTCGGATTGGCAGTTTTATTTAAAAACCGGAACAGGCTTCCACTCTAATGACACGCGAGTAGTCGTTAATCAAAGCGGTCAGGACATTCTTCCGGCAGCATACGGTTCCGATTTGGGGACTATCTGGAAGCCTACGCCAAGATTGGTTGTGAATGCAGCGCTTTGGTATCTATTCCTAGAGCAAGAGTTTGTTTATGTTGGAGATGAAGGAGTCGTAGAACCCAGTGGCCGTACCGAACGCATGGGGATCGATGCCGGGGTGCATTATCAACTAACCAACTGGATGTTTTTGGATGCGAACCTGAACTATGCTCATGCCCGTAGCAAAGATGACCCGGAGGGCCTGAACTATATACCTTTGGCTCCGGAGTGGACATCCAGCGGAGGACTTTCCTTTCAACTTCCTTCGGGCTTTTCAGGGGGTATCCGTTACCGCACCGTGGCCGACCGCCCTGCTAACGAAGATAATAGCATCGTAGCCAAAGGCTATTTTGTGACGGATATGAACTTGAATTATCAATATAAAAATGTCAATTTCGGGTTGGTGATCGAAAACTTGTTGGACACAGAATGGAATGAGACCCAATTTGCAACGGAAACCCGCTTGAAGGATGAACCCAACAGTGTTGAAGAAATACATTTTACACCGGGAATCCCTTTTTACATTCGTGGAAAAATCGGATTTACGTTAAAATAACAGAACCCGTTGAAAACTCATTATGTTGAAAAATGGATTGCGCTTTTGCAAATGAGGTTTTCATCAACTCCTTAAACTATAAGAACCGATTGGTTTTTATCGTAACGCAAGGTAAGAGAAGCGAGAGTGGAAAGAACCTGTTTTTTTCACTCTCAGCTCTTATCCTTTTCCTCAATAACAATTCTCAAGAGCTTCCCAAGCACAGTAACCCCTCCATAAACTCAAACGATGAAGACAATGGACTTTTATTGTAATTTCGTACATTCGACAAAAATTTATCATTCCATTGCCTTTTTACTTACTTGAACACAACCTAACATTGAACTATGAATCATAGCCATCCCGATCTTAGAAAGGTCAATGTCACCCGGTACGTCACCCCCTTGCGGGAAGGGGGTTCATTGCCTGCCTTGGTTGAGGCCGATGATGAATTTTTGTACGTCCTCAAATTTCGTGGAGCCGGACAAGGAACAAAAGCACTGATTGCCGAACTGTTGGCCGGAGAGATTGCAAGGCTGCTGGGTTTTAAAATTCCCGAAATTGTTTTTGCACAACTCGACCCTTCTTTTGGTCGCTCGGAAGGAGATGAAGAAATCCAGGATTTACTCCGGGCCAGCGAAGGGCTCAACCTGGCATTACATTACCTTTCAGGCTCCATCACTTTTAATCCCTTAGTCACCACCATTGATACCCAACTGGCTTCCCAAATCGTGTGGTTTGATAGCCTGGTAGCCAATGTGGACCGTACCGTCCGGAATACCAATATGCTTACCTGGCATAAAGACTTATGGTTGATTGACCATGGTGCCTCCTTCTATTTTCACCATGCCTGGCAAGATGCAGAGCAGCATGCACTCCGTCCTTTCACTTATGTAAAAGATCATGTTTTGCTTCCTCAGGCAACAGAATTGGAAGAAGTAGATGCGGCATTCAAGGCAATCTTAACTCCGGAAAAGATTCGGGAATTGACCGCATTAATTCCCGGTGAATGGTTGAACGGAAGCCCTTCTTTCGAAAGTGCGGAGGAGCACCGGCAAGCTTATGCCCAGTATTTGGAAACCAGAATTTCAAACTCACAAGTATTTATCAAAGAAGCATATGAGGCAAGAAAAGCATATATTTGAGTACGCTGTGATTCGAGTAATGCCCAAGGTGGAACGGGAAGAATTCATCAATGTGGGGGTGATTTTATATTGCCGTCCCAAGGGATTTCTACAGACCTCGTATATACTCGATAAGGAAAGGTTAATGGCTTTTTCCGAAGAACTGGATCTCCGGGAAATTGAAGACAGATTGAAAATGTTTCAGGTAATCTGTACAGGAGGCTCCGAAGGAGGTACCATTGGCCAACTGGGCATTGCCGAACGTTTTCGTTGGCTTACCGCCAGTTGTAGCACAATCGTACAAACGTCTCCGGTTCACCCGGGCCTGTGCGAAGACCCTCAAATTACTTTAGAGCGTTTGTTAAAACAACTGGTTCTATAAGAAAAATTTTTCGAGTAGCTCTGCCAAGCAGCTTATCTTTTCCGGGCAGAGTGGAATGGTGAATGGGTGAAATGGTGAGGGTGAAATGGTGAGTTGGAGGTGTAAAAAGCTTATTTTCGGATCATTGTGTAGAATGTGAATCCGAAGTGATTATTTATTGAACTCTTTCATGTATCATCCACTCACTCGTTCACTCATTCAGCAAATTGGAACCTCCTTGAGGGCATAACTTGGATAAATTAGCACGAGCCTTTTTATCATTCTTGAAGAGCCAGTTGATTTTCACCCAAAATCAGTCCCACTCACCAATATGCAAAAGTTCTTCTATATCGGAAGGCAATTCCAGGTTGTGCTTTTTGTCTGCCATCACTTCCTCAAAGGCTATTTTACTGATATAGTTGTGTTGGAGAGCATGCCGGGCCGCGGCTTCCGTATCTTTTACCAACTCCAAGTCAATACCTAAGCGATCTAATTTATGAGCATAGTGTAGTACCTCATCATATCGCCTTCGGGAAGAAACATCCCGGATATATACGGCTTGGATGCGGTCGGGAAACTCTTCGGCTATCTGGGAATAAATTTCCACATCCCGTTGTCCGGAGTCTCCGATCAGGAAAAATTTCAAGCCATCGTACACATCAAAAATCATCCGGATTTTTTCCAGTTTATGATCGTGGTTTCCCTGTCCGGCTTTCCAGAATTTAAAGATGCTGTGTTCCATATCCCTTAACAGGAAAATTCCCCGGGGGATATTTTGCACTTTGCAAAAATCTTTCAACAAATCATAGATATGCCATTCACTGCTAGACACATAAAACAGGGGATTATGACTACGCCCGGTTTTGCCCCGGTGCAGGGCATTATAGAAGGCCGTCACCCCATCAAAGGGCAAGCGGGTATGGGCATTTTTGATCGCCATTAGCCGGATTTTGCGCAGTACATCAGTAGAGTAACTTACCAGAAAAGTGTCGTCAATATCCGAAATAATACCATAATGGCAATTTTCTCTGGGAATCAATACCTCTCCTTTTACACAGTGACTACTGATCCCGTTAGAAGAAATATTGGGAAGCTCAAACACCACTTCATGCCAACGTTTACGATGATTGATATGAGTTCCCGGCTGAAAATACACTTCAAAATAGCCGTCATCGTCAGAAACGGTCTCTTTCACCTGACTGTAAAAGGCAACTTTGATTTTGACTCCGGGTAGACCGGAACTGGCATAGCGTTTAAACATGGACAACAAGTTTTTCCACTTGCTGTCATGGGGCTTGGGCTGAAGAATTCCATGGTCTTCTATCACCCTTCCGCGTATATACACCTCTTCTTCCGTGCCAAAGCCCCGGTAGGTTTGTATTAAAGGCACACCTAGCCATCCCATTTTCCGCTTAACGGCCACTTTTAAGCGGTTGAAGGGGTGTCTGATTACTTTTTTTACTTTTCTCCTAAACCTACCCACGTCTCAAACATCAATTATTGGTGAAGTGATTGTATAATTTACATAAAAATTATGCATCCAAAGGTCTTCTCCATTACAATGTGGGGAAATTTGCAATTTGAAGTTCTTCTTTTTTAAAAAAGTATTTTTCAAAGAGACGACCTTCTCTATTTTAGTAGTTTTCTTGTTGTTAATTTGATCAGTAATATGGTATATTCTTAACCTTTTGTACCCGGTTAAAGTTAGCAATACTCTAGAAAATTTTCATGAAATTACAATGAATTACTAGAGAAGCAAAGAGCATCTCTAAACCAGAGAGGGGTAAAACAAAAAAACCAGCTCGAATGTTATGAGCTGGTTTTAATTTATGTACAAAAGCAAGTTTAAAATTCGTCATTTAAGGCAAAGTCATTCTTTCTGGTCATCCAACGTCCCCGGGTGAAATCAGGGAAACTTTGCGGCTCACCGTTATTGGCAATTGACATTTCAGAAAGAGGCGTAATAGCACTCCATGCAGCGGCATCATAAGCATCCATAGGAGGATTCACTTTGCGTTTGATTGACTCTACAAACGCATGGGCTACAAAGAAGTCCATTCCTCCGTGACCTGAACCTTTGGCATATTCACCATACTTCTTCCACAAGGGGTGATCGTATTTTTCAAGGTATGGTTTGGCCTCTTCCCAGCCATGTCCTTTGGAAGTCCCTTCGATAAATACCCTTCGAGTATGATAATCAAAGTCAGTCAAGCCATTGGTACCTTGTACCCGGAAACCTAAAGAATAAGGCCTTGGCAAGTTGGTATCGTGTGTAATGATAATGGTTTCGCCACGGGCAGTTGTCACGGTGGTGGTCACTACATCTCCTAACTTCCATTTCAATTTGGCATTCGGATGATCTTCACCGGCTTTTTTCACGATATAATCATTCAACCCTCTGGCTTTGGTAGCGGTAGAAGTCAATGAGACAAAGCGGTTTCCTTTGTTGATATCAGCCATCAATGCAACCGGGCCTACCCCGTGTGTAGGATACAGGTCTCCGTTACGATGCAGTGAGTGGGCAGTTCTCCATCGTGCTTCTCCGTGTGACCCAGGGCCAAATTCGGCTCCACTCTCTCCGTTAAATTTCACTCCTCTCAAGTCATGCAAGTATCCACAACGGTAGTGCAATAACTCACCAAACACACCTTCGCGCACCATTTGCAATACAGCCATTACATCCTGTCGGTAACATACGTTTTCCAGGATCATACAAGGCACTTTGGTTTCCTCATAGGTCTCCACCAAGTCCCAGCATTCTTCAATCGTGTTGGCTGCCGATACTTCCACCCCTGCATATTTTCCTTTTCTCATGGCTGCTACGGCCATACGTGTATGCCACAACCAAGGAGTAGAGATGATCACCCCGTCCAGGTCATCCCTGTCCAGCATTTTCTCATAGGCAAACTCTCCTTCAGTATATGCTTCTGCTTTTTGCTTAGCGTCTTTGATCATTTTTTGCGCCTTGGTGATAGCTTCCGGGTCAATATCACAGATTGCCGGAACAATCACATCGTCACGCAATAAGATATTTCGGAGGTGTGAACGGCCTCTACCTCCTACTCCGATAAACCCTATCCGCACTTTCCGGTCGTCCTTACCTTTCACAATATTCGGAGCAAACAGTGTAGCGCCTACCCCCGCAGCGGCAGTCGTCTTGATAAAATCCCTGCGTTTAAAATTACTCATAGTTATAATCTGTTTTTGATATTAATTTTTGTTTCCATATTTACAGAGTCCTTATCCGGCCTCTATATAAAAGATGCACCAAGGCGCGATTTTCCCCCATGTGACCTCCAAATTATTACGTCCGGATAAGCTACAACAAAGGAAAGAACTTTGTGTTTTACACCACTCTCCACAAAGAAAATACAAGATTATACCTCATCTAATCCCTGTGGGGAGCTTTGTTATCAAAGACTGTCCCTAAGCAGCTATGTTGTTGGAAAATAAAAAAGAATTGTGCAGCTCTATTGCTACCAGAGTTAATGTTCAAGTTTATATTTATATTTCTCTCTGATCTCGCTGCAAAAGGCAGGTATCAATACTAGTTGTCCAAATATATTAAGAAACCTGTTGAAAAATTCAATTTTTTCAGGGAAAAGTTTTCGAGGTTTTAAAAAGAAGGAAGAATTTACAGAAAAGAAAAACCCACTTTGAAAACTCAAAGTGGGCAGAGGAATTGAGTCATGGAAATTAAACACGTACTGGAATTATTATTCTTGATCCCACCAAATCCGGGTGGTAAATTTATCAACTCCTTGGCGATCAATAGCTGTTTTTAGATTTGAACCATTGGCACTATACTCGGCAATCGGATACATTAACCTCCGGGGAATGGTCCCGTTGGATGCATTATTATTATAATTAACCGGAACCAATTCAGGATACCCGGTCCGTCTCCAATTGGCATAGGATTCAAAACCATTCATAAATGTAGCTACCCAATACTGGACATTGATCTGTCGTAATTGCTCTTCCAACGTTCCACCTGAAGGATATGGATTAGCCGTAATAAAGCCTGTGATTGCACTGGCCTCTATCATTCCTGCCTCTCCGTACACTGCTTGTTGTTTCATAGATGCTTCCAGTCCTTTGGCATAATGTTCTGCTGCATTTTCACCGGTCCAACCCCGGGCAGCCGCTTCGGCACGAAGCAATTCCGTTTCTGACCAAGTCAACAACACGGTAGGAGCACTCAAATCCAGGAAGGAGGCAATGTTCGGATTTGAGAATGTGGTTAAATCCGCGCTTGGTTCGAAGTTATCAATGGTGGTAATGTCATAGCCATTGGGCAATCCTTTTTGCATGGCGGGATCGCTGTCGCCATCGGGCAAAGAACAATACACACTGATCCGGGGATCTCCCGTTTGCTTCAGGTAATCCATCAAGGTTTTGCTAATCTTGATATCCCCTAACTTCACCAAATCAAATTTAAAAAAGGCAAAGGCTGCCGGATTTGAGTTTACTTCACGGGTAGATTCATGCCGGATCATACAATCATCGGCATTGCTGTCCATTACTCCGCCTGCAAGCGCCTTTTTGGTCCATTCTTCGGCTTTGGCCGGATCCTTTTTTACCAGTCGCATCGCCAAACGCAACATTAAAGAATTGGCCAATCGCTTCCAGCGGGCTATGTCTCCGTCATAAATAAAATCCGCATCGGCTATGGATTGGTCGTCAGTGGCCAATAAAGCACTCGCCTCTTCCAGTTCTTTTAACATATGCATGTAAATCTCCTCTTGAGCATCGTATTTCGGGAAATAGACCTGTTGATTGTATCCGGCACCCGCTTCAAAATACGGCACATCGCCATACAAGTCGGTCACACGGTGGTATACCAATACCTTCCAGATCCGGATGGCTCCGTACAGGTTAGCTTGTGCAGGATCCTCTTTCACCATCGCAATGACCGCTTCGATATTTTTAGCAAGGGTACTATAAGTGAAGTTAAACAATTGGCTCACGTTGTTACTGGCCAGGTATTTATCTCCTTCAAGATCATCGGTTTTAAGCGTGGCGGTTTGTTGTACCATCATCATACAATAACCGATACTCCCTCTGCGGGAAGTGCCGGTTTCCCCGGCTGTTCGCAAGAGCACATTGGTAAACAAGGGGCCCGGGGCCACTTCGGTAGGAGAATTCGGGTTGACATCCAGCTCTTCCAGGTTACAAGAAAAGCCCAATACTGTCAACAACAGGATATATATACTATTCTTTGTGGGTTTCATCAGTATCATTGTTAAGCGCATTTTACAGTTTCACATTCAAATTCACTCCAAAACTTCTGGTTGCCGGCAGGGCAAACATTTCAAATCCTTGAGCATTGCCAGCCGAATAGGTTGATTCGGGATCAACGATCGGTACATGACTGAGTAAGGTCCATAAATTTCTACCAACTAAAGAAATACTCAGCGCTTGGAAAGGAGTACGCCCCAGAAAAGAACGAGGTACGGAATAACCGATGGACAATTCTCTCAGTTTGATAAAACTGGCATCGTAAACAAACTCTTCGGTAATATTATCACCGATATATCCATAGTAATCCTGGGCAGACACGTTTACGGTGTTTGGCTGACCTTGCTCATTGACTCCAGGACTTACCAAACCTCCCTCACGGCCATTCAGTGTGTTTTTGTGTAAACCAAACATATAGGCGTAGACATTGGTCCCCGAATAAATATCCCCTCCGAATTTGGAATCGAATAAGAAGTTCAGGTAAAAACCTTGATACGTGAAAGTATTACTCAGGCCTATGGTAAGTGGCGATACGCCTTCACCCAGTTTGGTCAGTTCCCCTTGTACCGGCAAACCATTGGCATCGTGAACGATGTTGCCGTTCTCGTCTCTTTTATAAGGAAATCCCTTGATAACTCCGAAGGGCTGACCTACTTCATGAAAGACGAACCCGGGGACTCCCGGGTCTCCCCAGTATCCGGGGCGACTGATAGAAACCTGCATTTCCTCCAAGCCATCCGATAGGGAAATGACTTTGCTTTGGTTGTAAGCCCCGTTCAGGGTGATATCCCAGGCGAATTTGTCCGTTTTTATAGGCGTACCTGTCAACATCAATTCCACTCCTTGGTTTTCCACTCCCCCTACGTTCACCTTTACGGAAGAATAACCGGAGGTCACTGATACTAAACTGGACAAAATATCATCAGTCGCCTTTCTTTTATAAACCGTGAAGTCAATTCCCAAACGGTTATTCAGGAAACGGGCATCCAAACCGGCCTCATAAGTAGTATTGATAAAAGGCCTCAGGTTGCTGTTCGGAATCGTTCCACTGGAAACATATCCTATCGGACGCCCCAAGTGTGTATCGTTAAAACCAAAAGTCAGATGGCGGGCATACGGAGAAATATCTCCTCCACCGGCATTGGCCCATGAGCCTCTGAATTTCATATAAGAAATCCAAGAAGGCAATTCCACTGCATCGGAAAGGATAAAACTGGCTCCCACGGACGGATAAAAGATATTGTTGTCTTCAGGGTTCAGTGTAGAGAACCAATCACTTCTTCCTGTAAAAGTCAGGTAAAGGAAAGATTTATATCCTACTTCCACAGATCCGAATACCGAGTTGATTTGTCTTTCGGACAAATTATGCCCTTTGCTGGAAGACTTGGTATTGCCCAATGCATAAAAACCTGGTACAATAAACCCTCTGCCGGAAGCGGAAACCGATTCACTTTGCTCTTTCATTATGTTTCCTCCCACAAAAGCATCTACGGTCCAATTGCTGTTCAATTCCTTTTGAAAACCTAATAAAGCTTCGTAATTAAACACACCGGAATAGTTATATCCCTCTCCCATCGTACCGTCCGGTATAGGTCCGGAACCTGTCGGACGCACCGAACTACTTTTTTTATGATAGAAATCCCCTCCTCCTCTCACTTGTGCATACAAGGCATCGGAAAACTGGTATCGCGCTTCGATGGAGCCAATAATACGGTCTTTTTTCTCTCTTTTGCGGTATTCATAAGCGATAAAATAAGGGTTGGCAAAATAGATATCTTTGGAAAAGAGGTATTCCTTTCCGTCTTCATCCACTCTCTGTTCCAGGTTATTGATATCGTAATTGGTGGGCAACATGTAAGGAGTGAAATTACCGTTGGCATCAAAATCATTGACATTCGGCCGGTTTTTCACACGCTCACGGATATAGGACGTCCGCAAACGTAAACTCAGCTTTTTGGTAACTTCGTGTCCGTAATTCAATGTAAATGTATTTCTTTTCAATTCGGAATTCGGGAACAAATCCTCATTACGCAAATCGGAAATCGAAAAACGGAAATTAGACGTCTCATTTCCTCCGTTAAATGCCAGTGAGTTGGTGGCAGTATAAGCGCCCGAATAAAATTCTTTCATGTTGTCTTTTACCGGAGCATAAGGCCGTTCTACCCCATCAAACTGCACCACGGGAGATCCGTCTAATTTGGGTCCCCAGTTCATTACACCCAATTCCAAGGCCTGTTCTTTTGTCTGAGGCTTTTGACCCAGTATCCCCTGGCCGTATTCATATTGATAATCGTCCTCTGTAAAAATGATCGGTTTTTCAAAAGTAAAGGTACTGTTTACTTCCACCCCGATCCCTTTGCGGGCTTTTCCTTGCTTGGTGGTAATGATAATTGCTCCGTTAGAAGCCATCGAACCATACAAAGCCGCAGCAGTGGCCCCTTTCAATACCGACATGGATTCGATATCATCTGGGTTGATAGAAGAAATACCGTCTCCTCCGTCACTCCCTCCATATATATCGTGCGGTTGACCACTTGAACCGTTGTTCAAAGGGATACCATCAATCACATAAAGCGGTTGGTTGCTACTTAAAGAGCCGTTTCCCCGGATCACTACCCGGCTGGATCCCATAGAACCCGATACCGGTTTCACTACATTTACTCCGGCTATTTTCCCGGTAAGAGTATTGGCTATATTCGTTTCCCGGGCTTTGATTAACTTATCTCCTCCGATTTCGGAAACGGAGTAACCCAATACTTTTTTACTCTTTTTAATATTCATGGCGGTCACTACTACTTCTTCCAGTTCGGTAGCATCCGGCTGCATGCTTATATCAATCACCGATTGATTGTTAACCGCTATTTCCTGAGGGGTATACCCGATAAAACTGTAAATAAGGATGGCATCCTCAGGAACCGACAGGGTATATTCTCCTTTGGCATCCGTAGTGGTTCCCAAGCTTGTGCCTTTGATCAAAATACTCACACCCGGCAAGGGTTGATGGTCTTCACTGGAGGTCACTTTTCCCTTCACCACCACATCGTCAATGGCCTCTACCACCAGGATAGACGAAGGCTTAGCGTCCACTTCTTTTTTACTTACGTAAATATTTTCGTTGATCCGCATGAACTTCAGACCGGTACCTTCGGAAATCTTTTTCAATAAGCTGATTAATGACTCATTCTGTGTTTTCACATTCACGCGGGCACCTTTGTCAATGACGCCCGTATTGTACAAAAAATTAAAGTCGGTGGCCTGTTCAATCTGAGCAAAAGCTTTATCTAAACGGGTATTTTTTAAATCAATAGAGATAATCACCTCTTCAAGCTTCTGGTGCTGCGAATGGCCCTCTTTTGCCATCAGCATCACACTGAATAGCATTTGAAGGGCCAGGCCATAAAAGGATAGTTTTGTCATGACCAGAAATTGTCTGATAAAGATCATTTTCATAAATTACAGTGTTTTTGATGAATAGAAAGTTGAGTCAAAGACAAGCCAGGCCTTACCGACAGATGCGCGTCCCAAACTTATCTGTACGGTAGGGCTTTTTGATTGTCCTTTGAAAAGGTTCTAAAAAGAGAATGAAAAAAATTAGCTAGAGTTAATGTAGTGGTTAATCATAGGCGAAATCATTATTTTACTTAATAAATCAGTACTTTTTTATCTTCAATGCGATAATCAAATTTGGAAGAAAAGCCAATACCTTTCAATACATGTTCCAATGGCTTTTGCTTAAACCACCCGGTAAACCCCTTGCTGACCGGCACTTTCCTCCGGACAATAAACTCTACCCCATACCAACGTTCCAGTTTTTTCACTACTTCCTCGAAAGAAGCATCCTGAAAGTACAGAATATTGTCTTTCCAACCCAATACTTCATCTTTGTTAAATTGGGATTTCGCCCATTGACGATTCTTTGTATCGAACGAAAGCAGCTCCTCCGGAGACAAAGGCACTTTTTCGGCAATTCCCTCACTTTCAAATAGCACTTTACCGCTGGCCAAAGCCACCTCTATCCGGTCATTTTCCGCAAAGGCATTGATATTAAATGAGGTCCCCAGTACAGCTACTGTGGACGATCCGGAATGTACTTTAAACACCCTTGAGGGGTCTTTACTCACTTCAAAAAAAGCTTCTCCTTCCAGAAATACAGTGCGTTTTTTTTCAGAAAATACTTCCGGAAACCGAAGCTTACTTGCTGCATTCAACCATACCTTGCTCCCATCGGAAAGTGTGATTACAGAGCGCTGCCCGGCGGGATTTTGTTTTTCCACCCAATGTAAGGCGCGTGGTGGTGTTTGGTATTGATTCCACCAGGTTATCAGCCCCACCCCCATGACAACCGTAATCATTGCCGCGACTTTTATCCATAAGGTCCATTGATCTTTCCGGTTATGATAGTTTTCTCTTTTGGGAGAAACCGATGGCTGGCTCAGTTTTTCTTGCAACATTTCCCATTCTTGATGGATTTCCTCCTGGTCTAGCCCATGTTCTTGTACGGGCATCCCTTTTAGCATTTGTGCCGCTACCTCCACCACTTCCCTTTTCTCCGGGTGCTCTTGTATACGCTTTTCCCACAAGGCAAAATCCTGCGGGTTTGAGTGGTATACCCAATTTTGAAAGGAGGGGTCTTGAATTAACTTTTCTATTTCAAACATATCCATAGAAGCTTCTTAAATTTTGAAATGGGCCAAAGCCTTTGTGTTTGCTCATCAATACAGCTGCATTTACACAAGCATTTCACACATAAGAGGGCAAAAGAGAATTTACATCCCCTATTTTTTTATTTTTTTTGAGGAAGAGGAAATTTTTGAAGGGTGAAGGGAAAGCAAAGGTGTGACAAGAATGGTTTTTCACGATCTAAAATACTTCTTTTCAAAGAAATAGCTGAGAAAACGCTTTTGCTTGATGTACTAAATAAAAAACACTGGCCAGAGTGGTAATGACCATTCCCAAATCGATGATCTTTTCCAAAGCCCCTTTCTTTCTGATTTTCCGAAAGGCTTTGTACACATGGTTAACCACGGCTTTTTCGGTAAGGCCCATCATTGTTGCTACTTCCTGATAGCTCAGTTCCCTGAAGTACCGCAGATAAACCGCCTCCCGTTGACGCTTAGGTAAAGAATTTAAGACTTGGGCTACAATTTGCCGGCGTTGAAGATCTTCTTCATTCCGAATCACAAAATCTTCTTGTGAAAAGGAGATCAAAGGTTGGTTGGCTATAAAAGCTCCGGTTTTACTTTGTTTTTTTTGGAGTTCCGTAAGTTTTTCAACTGTTTTTCTCCGGAGGGCTTTCAACAAATAGTATTTTATAGAAGAGGTGATTAACAATCGTTCCCGTTTACTCCACACATCGATAAACAATTCCTGAATGACGTCTTTTACCAGTTCTTCCCGTTCGCTTATCCGCAAACCGTATAAATACAGGTCGTTAAAATACCGGTGATATACAAAGGAAAATGCAGCGCCATCTCCCTGGCTCACCAACCGCCACAACTCTTGGTCTTTCATTGCCTGGTATTTTTCCGGGAGATCCATCAAAGTAATATGAAAACTTCTACAATTGACTCTTTACTAAAATATCAAATAAACATATTTTTTATGGAATGACAAGGGAATCAAAAGAATAGTAACACCATCCGGAGCCAGGACAATCCTTCTTGAAAGAATGAAAAAAGGTCGCTTGTAGGATACAAGACGACCTTTTCGATGAAATGAGATTCTTTTATCTCACGATAGGGATTTGAATGAAAACAATTATAAATGACCTATTCAAAAAATTGTCAATCCCCACCGTTGACCTAGTTAATTATTCCAAAAAATGGTTTGTTCCAAATTCGGATTTAATAAAAGTTGTTGCTGAGGAATAGGTCTGTAATAATATTTCGGTTCTACAAAATCCCGGGTAATGTTTTTATCTCTTACAAAGCGGATAAAACCACTTGTGCCTTCAGACAAGTAAAAGTTTTGCTCCGCACCATCGCTATCAATCAGAAAATACTTAGACAAAGCATCTTGTTCTTCTTTTGTCAAATGGGCAATCGGTCCCAGTTTGTCGGGCGATTCTAAAATAGCAATGTCAACCTCACCGTCTCCGGTAACATCAAAAGCACCCAGAGCAGGAACGTACATTCCTTCTTGCCCGTCTTCTAACAATTTGCCGGCTTTCCAACGCATCAAGTCCATATACCGCAAGCCTTCACAAGCCATTTCCACTCTACGCTCTCTCCGGATTTCTAACAATGCACCTTTATTCGCCACCATTACATTCGGATAGCGGGCCGCTTGCACCGGATCCACTTGAGCATTGGCTGCATTCATATCCAAAGCAGGCATATTCACTCTGGCTCTGATTACATTGACAGTTTTGTCGATATCAGATTGTGCCAATGTACCCAATTCGGCTTTGGCTTCGGCATAAATCAATAAGACTTCGGCATATCTGAATACTGGCAGGTCGGTGTAGTTCGCATCCCAGCCTTGGCGTAAGGCCGCATCCCGCGGGTTAAATTTCAGTTGGTTATACCCTCCGAAAGTAGGCTTGATACGGAAAGGCTCCGTGCTTCCCGCATTGACAAAACCCGGATAGCCGATGGTTTCCATCATCCGTGGGTCGCGGTTATCAAATACCTGAGTAAAGGACTTCTTGTCAAAATCGGGAGTGGAAGTAAAAGGAGTTCCATCTTTCATCAAGTAGGCATCTGCCAAACTACGGCTCAGGGCCCATTGCCAGTCAAATACGGTATGGCTGTTGTTACCACGGCCTAAGTCACGGTCATAATTCGCCCAAAGAATCATTTCATTGTTACTTCCCAGGGTAGTTCCTACAAACAATTCGCGGTAATCCTGCACTCCATTGCCTGTTGAGTGGATTGAAAAGCCACCATTTTCCATAATTTCCTCTGAAGCCGATACGGCTCTTTTCAAAAAGCGTTCGTAGTCACCCGTCAGGCTTAATTCTTCGTGATATTTGCGGAAAGTACCTTCGTACAGTGCAAAACGAGCCAACAAAGTCAATGCCGCCCACCGGGTGACTCTTGTATTATCATCGTTCACAATGATATTTTCCACCGCATATTCCAGGTCTGCCATGATCGAATCCACGACCACAGCACGGGGATCTTTGGCCTTATAGATCAATGCTTCGTCACTCGCTTCAATGCTTTCGGAATACCAAGGCACATCGCTGTAACGCTGTACTTTCCCAAAGTAAAACCAAGCTCTGAAAAAACGGGCAATTCCTTCATAGTTCTTGATCTCTTCGGCATTTCCCTGTACTTGATCCATCCTCTCCAACATAAAGTTGATTTTTCTCAAATCCGCCCAATCGTCTTTACTCCATCCTCCGGCATTGGCTGCGTTTACATTTCCGATTAAGATTTGATCCGCTTCGCTATTGCCGCTGTAAAAAGCAATGTTGTCCGAACCGATATCCTCATAGCTGAATTTTAGTTGACTATACATCCCGTTGGTATAAATCTCAAGATCATTGGGATTTTGGAAAAACAACTCCGGAGTAATATCCGTTTGCGGATCTCTCTGTAAAAAATCGTCATTACATCCTGTCAACAAGGTCATCAACAAGCCTAACAGAATGGTAGTATATTTTAAAATCTTCATGTTTTCTACTTGTTAAGTGATTAAAAATTGAGGTTGACACCCATAGACACCGTACGTTGGAAAGGATACACTCTCGCCCTGCTTTTTTGGATAGACTCCGGGTCCAACTTGGCTTTTAAAGAAGAGATTTCAAATACATTTTCCGCACTCACATATACCCGTAGTCTCTCTATCCCAATTTTTGACATCAACTGACTTGGCAAAGTATACCCCAGGGTAATGTTTTTCATTCTGAGGTAAGCAGCGTTTTGCAAATAGCGAGTTTGAGGGATTCCCAACTCTGATTCGTCTTCTGCGATATACGATTTTACTCTTGGAAAATACCCATTAGGATTATCAGGAGTCCAGTGATCCAGGTTATGTGCTTGTACATTGGTCCATGGCTGAGCATAAATCCCCCAGAAATAATGGTTGGAGGCCTCCGGGTACCAATCTCTCTTACCTACTCCCTGAACAAAAGCCCGTAAATCAAAGCCTTTCCATTCTGCGGTAAGGTTAACACTAAATGGCAAACGCTCCCGGCTGTTTCCAATCACTTTAAAGTCTCCGGGATTATCTACGGTTCCATCACCTCTATCAATTTTTCCGTCACCATTCTGATCTTTAAATTTCAAATCCCCCACATCAAAGCGATAGCCTTGGTCATCCGAACCCACAGCAGTTTGGTCTGCATGGTTTTCCAATTCTTCTTTAGACTGGAAAAAACCTTCGGTTTCCAAGCCCCAGATTTCGCCCAACTCTTGTCCCTCGTAATACCCACTCAACAATTTATTGGGGTTGTCGATTTTGGTGATATACGCTCGACTGTCGGCCAAAGCTACTGTCACTCCGTATCTGAAGGGAGAATTAGCCAACATAAAATCATCCCGCCAAGTTACTTTCAGTTCCCAACCATTCGTCTTCAAATCTGCGGCATTTTCATTTGGTTCAAGTGTTCCAATGACGTTAGGCAGGGTTTTTCCTTTGGTCAACATCCCTTCGTTATAGCGAGTGTACAAGTCAAAACCTAAATCCAATTTATTTTTGAAAAAGGACAAATCCGCTCCGAAGTTCACCGTAGAAACTTTCTCCCAGGTTAAAGAAGGGGAAACCAATCCCGGAGTAGACACGTACACCGGTCTTTCTCCTCCCAGAACCGGACCGATTCTACCGGGAGTCATCATCATGATATATTCATAGGCATCCACATCCTGGTTGCCCAAGGACCCGTATGAAGCTCTTAACTTGAAAAAATCCATTTTGATCGCTTCTCCAATTGACTGAAAAAACGCTTCTTTGGATACTACCCAAGCGGCTGAAGCAGAAGGGAAAAAGCCAAAGCGGTCATCTTTCGGGAAACGGCTTGATCCGTCATAACGGCCGTTAAATTCGAAAATATAGCGATCGTCAAAAACATAATTTAACCGGTAAAAAGCTCCACGTACGGCCCAATCTTCAATGGTTTCCCCTCCATTAAATGCACCTGAGGCCAAACCTAAAGAAGGAAGAGAACTGGTAATCAGCTTGTCTCTAGATACATAAGAGTAGCTTTCGGTACGATATTCTTGATTGTACCCCACTACTGCCTGGACAAAGTGCTTTCCACCAAAAGTTTTATGAAAATCGGTATAAACGTTATAAACATTGTACTGAACTTCTTCGCTGGAATTAACCGCTTTGGTATTTGCTCCAATATATTGCAAAGGTTGGTTCGGACCTGTTCTATAGGCTACCGGAATTTCATATCGCTTATAGGTTTCGTTTGATCTTCGGAAAGTCGCATCTCCTTTCAATAACCAAGTATCTTTGATCAAGGCTACTTCCATATTAAATGAAGTCTGAATCTCATTTAACTTGGTATCGGCCCGGCCACCTTCTTGTAAACGACCCAACATACTGGCTCCCGTATTGGTCCGGGTTCCATCCGGATTTTTGGGAATATCTAATGAGTTTTTACGGTTTACTTCGTGGAAAAAGCTCTCTCCATTGTTATAAGATGGCTCCTCGTAATCGCTATGTGTAAAGACCGTATTATTACCCAACTGTAACCAGTCAGTTACTTGCAAAGCAACTTTACCTCTGAGATTGTAGCGGTTATAAATATCATTTCCGTAACGGAACATTCCTTCCTGTTTGAAATAATCGGAAGATAAATAGTAGTTCATTTTCTCGTCTTTCTTGCCGATGCTGAAGTTGGCATTGTAAGAAGCTGCCGACTTGTTATATACTTCATCCAACCAATTGGTAGAACCGTAGTACTGCCATGCATCCGGGTTGTTAGGATTAGGAATGGCTGCGGGCAGAGAAGGGTCTTCCGAACGTTGCTTGGCATATTCGCGTACCGATTCCGGATAAAGGTTGTATAGCGGGAAGGCCGCATCGTGTTTATACTTCATGGCCATATACGGATCTGTCACAACATCAGGAGTTTTTCCTAAAGTTCTAACTGCATAGTTGGCGTTAGCCGATACGGTAAGCTTATCTGAGGTACCGGATTTGGTGGTAATCAATACTACCCCAAACGCTCCTCTTGCTCCATAGATCGCTGCCGAAGCCGCATCTTTCAAGACCGAAACACTCTCGATATCGTTCGGATTAATCCGGGCTACTTCTTCATTCGACACGGGAATATTATCCACCAGAATCAAAGGTCCTCCCCCATTGATAGAGGTGAATCCCCGGATATTGAATTCGGGAGCCTCTGTAGCTTGACCACTACTGATTGAAATATTCAAGTTGGGAATCATCCCTTGTAAGGCCGCTCCTGTGCTGGTCACCGGGCGGTTTACAATCGCATCAGCACTTACTACATCAACCGCACCACTCAAATTGGCCTTCTTTTGAGTGCCGTATCCCACCACCACAATTTCGTCTAACTCGGTGGAGGAAGTTGCCATCACTACCTCCAGGGCAGTTTGTCCGTTCAAGGCGATTTCCTGGGCTTCGTATCCAATAAAACTAAAAAGCAGTGTGGATGACTCCGGCACAGAGATACTGAAGTTTCCATCCATATCTGTAGTAGTACCGGTAGATGTTCCTTTTACCAGAATACTCACCCCCGGTAGCGGCTCTCCGTTTTCATCTTTCACGGCTCCTTTCACCAACACTTCTTGCTCAATGGCTTGTACCGCTTTACGTGTGGGAAGTCGCTTGTTAAGTTTCTGTACATTTATATTGTTGTTGATCTGTCTGAATTTCAAACCTGCTTGTCGAGAAATTTCAACCAATAGCTCTGCTACGGATTGTTTTCCCGGCTTGGTATTGAGCATCATTCCTTTTTCCAGATCTCTTAATTCATAGACAAAATTAAATTCCGTTTGGGTTTCGATAGCTCGTAAAGTGCCCTCTAAAGTGGTATTTTGCGTGTTTATGTCAACAAATACATGACGTATGCTTTGATATCGTTGGGCACTCAACTCCGAAGCCAGGAGGCTGTTGAGCAAAATACATTGAAGAAAGACCCCAATGAAAGTATAGATACTTGACATAACAAGTAGTCGTATTAATTTAAATTTCATAAATTTGGGTGTTTTTGTGAATAATTAGTTTACAATGAGTTATGCTCAAGCAGGAATAAGTTCCGAAGGCCTATTGTGAACTTATCCTATTGAGTCTTATCGTACTGGGACCGGCTGAAGGAAAATTCCTTCAGTCGGTTTTGTTTTTGTGTGGTTGAACCGGCCAAACTCCCTTTCTAAAAAGCAGGCCTTTCCACGGGTCAGTTATTCTTCCTTACAGATTGCTTCATTGGCATTTACACCTCATATTAAAGCTTGATAGTCACTTGCTTCCCTGTAATTGTAAAAGCAAACTTCTTTGTAAAGCTTAAGCTCTTCAATACGTTTTCCAAAGACTGTTTCTCAAACCTCGCTTTGAATTTCCAGGCTTGATGGCTTTTTTGAAGTCCCTGAATTTCAATACGGACTCCATAGTAGCGCTCCAATTTCTCTGTAATGTCTTCCAAACCAACATTCTGGAAATTAAGAATGTACTCTTTCCAACCGACCAAGTCTTCGTAGTCAAAATTCCCTTTGGATAGTTGACGGTTTTCCAGGTCAATTTTTGCCATTTCATTCGGAGTTAACTGCAGCGCGTCCACTTTGTTATTCCCCTTTGAAAACCGCACTTCTACTTTGCCGGTCACCAGGGCTACTTCCTCTTGTTTTTGTGAAGTTGTGTTTACATTAAATGAAGTTCCCAGTGCTTCGACTTCCGTATGTGCCGTTTGTACAATGAAAGGTTTGGAAGGATTTTTCTTCACTTCAAAAAAAGCTTCTCCCGTCAACAGTACCCTTCGCTCATTCTCTTCAAACTTTTCCGGAAAACTCAATTGACTGTCGCCATTCAACCATACTATGGAACTATCTGGTAAGGTAAGATGCATCCGGGTACCTGGTTGGGTGCTTTTCCGAACCATCGCTACGGGCTCAGCCGGTTTCAAGTCATTGAATTGATACAAGCCTACGATAAAGAGCAAAGGCAAAACAATGATGGAAGCGATTTTTAACCAAGTGAGATAAGGATTGGCGCGAGTTCGTCCGTGTTGTGCGGTTAGTGGTGTTTTTGTGAATTGGAGTTGTTGGTGCAAACGGGACAATCTCTTTTTTGAATCCTCATCTTTTGTGGTTTCGGTCTCTTCCTGTTGCTGCCACTGTTCTTTCATAAATTCGCCCACAAGTTCACTATATCGCGGATCTTCTAACAAGCGATATGCTTTGGGCCAATCTTCTTTGGGCAAACGGTTATAGAAAAAGTCTTCTAATATTTTTCGTTCAATTTCAAACATGCGTTTTGGTATTTCTAAAAGGTATACACATGAACCCCCTCTTATCCCCCCTCTCTGTGAAAAAAAAAAATTTATTCTTTCAAGCAACAAGCACAACTACAAAACAAATCATGTCAGTCACCCAATAACCATTCTGTTCCGGTGGTAACTTGAAAGGTATTGAAAAGAGAATTGAGAATGTTTCAGCTTTCCCAAGCTTTTTATGGAAAGGAAACTTTACGTTGTTCAGAGTTCCGGGGAGGAAATCATCAAATGATAAGGAAAGACGAAAAATAACCTTCTCTGCGCGAAGGAATTATTTACTTTACCTGAATTTTATTCAAAGAAAAAGTATAACAAAGCCGCAAATGAAGTAAGAATACTACTGGCTTGCAAATGCTTTTTGATGGTTTTCAAGGAAAGGCTCATTTGCTTTTCTACAAACTTGGTGGATACTTGCAGTTTTTGAGCTATCTCAGTATAATTCATACCCTCTTGACGACTCATGATAAAGATTTGCTTTCTGCGAGGAGTCAGATTGTCTACCCAATGTTCCAATTGGCTTTGATAATCCCCATAGATAATTTGCTGTTCGGTAGCACTATGTGCTTCCTGTTTTTGTAATCTCAACTCTTCCACCAATTGGGAATGGTACTGCCGGCTTCTCAATAAATTCAAGGTGGTATTTTTGGCAATGGTAAACAGGAAACTGCCAAACGATTTCTCCACCTCCAACTTGTGGCGATTTTCCCAAACTTTAATGAAGGTTTCCTGCAACACTTCTTCTGCGTCAGCTTTGGATTTACAAAATCCAGAAATAAACGCAAAGAGCTTTTTCTCATATTGAAAAAAGAGCCAATCAAATGCAGATTGATCGCCTTTCTTCAATTTTCCCACCCACTCTTTTTCCTTGTGTAGATCATTTTCATGCATATTCTTGTGCCTAGTTAGCCTGATTGCGAGTTTACAATGAGCGGTGTAAAATTAATCCGGTTAGTCGTTCAATCTTGAAATTTATAAATTAAAATATGTTTAAGAAAAAAATTAAACTTAATTTTTAGTTAATACTCAAGCATTTTCTTTTGTTGCCCCTCTTATAAATCAAAAAAGGTTTTCTTATGAAAACCTTCCATCCACTCTCTGCTTCTCTCACTCTTATTCCCCCTTCGTTTTCTCTACTTTATGTCCGCCAAACTCATTGCGCAGGGCTGCTACTACCTTACCCGTAAAGGTATCTTCCTGTAAGGACCGGTACCGCATCATCAAGGAAAGCGCGATGACAGGCGTAGGGACATTCAACTCCAAAGCACTTTCTACGGTCCACTTGCCTTCGCCTGAGGAATGCATGATTCCCTTGATTTGTTCCAGCTTAGCATCTTTGTGGAAGGCCTGCTCCGTCAATTCCATCAACCAACTACGCACTACCGAACCATGGTTCCACACTTTGGCAACCGCTTCCAAATCCAAATCAAAAGCACTTTTTTCCAACACTTCAAAGCCCTCGGCAATAGCCTGCATCATCCCGTATTCAATTCCATTATGCACCATTTTCACAAAATGCCCGCTCCCCGAAGGACCACAGTACAAATAGCCATTTTCCACAGAAATATCTTTAAATATCGCTTCACAATATTCAAACGCAGATTTACCTCCACCAACCATTGTACATGCACCCTTCAATGCTCCGCTAATTCCCCCACTGGTGCCACAATCTAAAAAGTCAATACCTCGTTGTTCGAGCCGGGCGGCTCTTTCTATAGACATTTTAAAGTTTGAATTACCTCCGTCAATAATAATATCCCCGGCAGACAGATGAGGGGTTATGTTTTCCAAAACTTGATCCACTATTTTTCCGGCCGGTACCATCAACCAAATAACTCTTTTATTATGAAGCTTTCGAATCAATTCTTCTAAGGAGTTTGCAGGCAGCGCTCCCTCCTTCCGTACCGACTCCACTAACTCAGGCTCCACATCGTAAGCCACCACCTGATGGTTGTTTCTCAATAAATTTAAGGTTAATTGGTAGCCCATTTTACCTAGTCCGACAAGTCCGATTTGCATAGTATTTGTGTTTATAAATTAGGATTAAAATTCATCTTTAATCTTGTGGTACAGCCTTTTATACTTATCAACTTCCTGTTGATAAACTTGTTGACAAGTAAAATCCGGCAGGTATTTTTTCTGTTGTTTTACCTTCTCCTGAAGTTCCTTTTCACTTTGCAGAAACCCTTTGCCTTTCATGGCAATAAATGCAGCACCCAAAGCCGAACTCTCGGCACAACCGGGTACCCATACTTCGCACTGAAAAACATTGGCTACGATTTGTAACCAAAGGCCGGAACGGGTAAATCCTCCATTAGCCACTATGTGTTTTACTTTTCCTTGTTGAGATTCTAACAAATCAGCAATTTCTTTTAAACCGTAACTTACCCCTTCGAATACGGCTCTGAGAAAATGTGCAGGATTGTGTTCGTACTGCATGCCAAAAAACACACCTTTGGCATTGGCATTCCAATGAGGAGCCCGCTCACCTAATAAATAAGGGAGGAATAACAAACCCTCTGCCCCAGCCGGAAGCTTCGTTGCCTCGTTCTGTAATTTTTGAAATTCCTCTTCGGTATTTATTCCAAAGTTCTTTTTAAACCACTGTAAAGCGATTCCGCCATTGTTAATTGGTCCACCTACCAGATATTGGTTCCGGTCAAATGCATAGCAAAATGTGCGGCCTTCCGGATCAATTACCGGCTGGTTTGTAAACATCCGCAATGCCCCACTCGTCCCTATGGTTAAGCAAGTCTCCTCTGTGTGTATGGCTCCAACTCCCCAATTCGCCAAACAACCGTCACTTCCACCTATAAAAAAGGGAATATCCACCGGAATGCCCAGGTATTCGGCTAGCCTTTTATTCAGTCCTTGTTCATAATGAGTCGGAGGCACAAGCCTTGAAAGTTGCTGGGTATCTATCCCCGCAAAAGCCAAAGCCTCCTTATCCCAACATAATCGGTGGATATTCATCAATCCCATGGCGGATGCAACTGAATAATCCACCACATACTTGCCAAATAAGCGCAAAAACACATACTCTTTGGCTGAAATAAACTTGTCTGTTTTTTGAAACAATTCCGACTGAAAATCTCTCAGCCAAGCAATTTTACAGAGTGGGGACATAGGATGGATGGGAGTTCCGGTTTGTTCGTATAGCAGTTGGGCAAATAAGCCTTTACGAAGTTCTTGTGCATAATCTTTGCTCCGGTTATCTGCCCAAATCAGTGTGTTTGTTAAGGGTTTTCCGGATGCGTCCATAGCCATCAGCCCATGCATGGCACAAGAAAACCCAATACCCACCAAACCTTCACCCGAGACTTCTTTTACCAAATCCCGAAGAGTACTTAACACTGCTTGGAAATATGCTTCAGGTGACTGTTCGGCATAGTGGGGTTGAGGAGTCAGGATCGGATAGCCCTGTTGTTTACTACCCAGTACCTTTCCTGAAAGATCCACTGCCAGTGCTTTGGTACTGGTAGTTCCGATATCTACTCCAATAAAATAAGGTTTAGTATTCCGGACAGGCATAAATCTTTACATTAGAGGTATGCTATAAAGACAAGGGTGCATTTCAAGTCAACTGTTGAAAGCTTAGGGTTATTTCTAAGTAACCTCTTAAGAACTACTCCATCGACAAGTTAAATATTAGATTTTGGAATCCCTCCTAATATCAATTAAAAAACTAAAAATCAATTACTTGAATCATTAAAATATAGCCTGAATGTTTATCTTTTTATCAACATTTTCTACTTTTTCAGGTACAATTGACCCGATTTCTTCCACCTTTTAATAAGTAGCATTCTACTTCCTTTTCTTTTTATAGATTAAAGATCTAAACTTCTTGAAACCAGCGAATTTCACAGCGTTGATTTGTTTTTTCAATAAAAATAGTATATTTTTGTTTAAACAAATATTGTTTATACGTATTATGAAGATAGAAGACGCAATCAGACAAGGAAAGGCCTTCAAAGATGCCTACCAGAAGTTGTATATTAATCTGATTTACACGTCCAATTCCCTGTCTAACCAATTTGACAAAGCCTTTAAAAAGCACGGGCTTACCAGCCAACAATTCAATATTCTCCGCATTTTGAAAGGAGCCCATCCGGAAGTAAAATGTGCCGGGGATATCAAATTGGTCATGTTGGACAAAAACCCGGATGTCACCCGTTTGGTAGACCGGTTGGTACAAAAGGGACTGGTGTTCCGGAATACTTGCCCAAATAGCCGGAGGAAAGTAGATATCGGAATTACACAAGAAGGGTTGGACTTAATAGATTCCATTGGCCCTGATTTGGAAAAAGAGTATCAAGTATTTCAAAATAACCTGACAGAGCAAGAAGCGGACTTGCTAAGTGACTTACTGGATAAGTTGAGAGGATAAACTTCCTGAAAGGATTTAAGGGAATCTACCCTTCTTTATTTAGTTTAGCGTGGATTCCCTAACGTTATTTTTATGGTCCGTCAATTCGACTCATCAGGATACAAAACGATTTCTCAGTTTTACGCTTTTTCAGAAATTCAAAATCTCCTTTCCTGTATTCAGGAGCAGACAGAAAAGCATCCGGACTTTCAAGGTACACAAACCTTATTTGCCATTCGGAGACTGTTCAAAGAATTTCCCGAACTCAAAGAGGAATTCCTACATTCCAAGCTTCGAACGTTCGTTCAGTCCATTCACCCCAATTACCGTTTGGTAAAAGCCATTTACTTTGACAAACCACCACAGGCAAACTGGATCGTTAATTGGCATCAAGATCTGACCGTTGCCGTAACTCATAAAAAAGAACAAGAAGGCTTTACGCATTGGTTGAAAAAGAAAGACCAGTATTCCGTTCATCCACCCCTCACCTTTTTGCAAGATCAACTTACCTTACGCATCCACCTGGATGATTGCACCTCCCAAAATGGGGCATTGCGGGTAATTCCTCAGACCCATCACGACTTGATCAGGCCAGAGGATTTTACAGATACATTGCTCTCTCAGGAACAAATATGTGAAGTAGAAGCAGGGGGAATCTTGATGATGAAACCCTTAATATTACACAGCTCCAGACGCACCGAAAACCAGCAAAGCCGCAGAGTGATTCACCTGGAATTTAGCACACTTGACTTACCGGAGGGAATGCAATGGGCAGAGGAAGAAGATTGGATTTAAGAGTTCAAAAAAGGTATTTCCATAAAAAAGCCCATTCGCTAAAAATAGCGACTGGGCTTAGAATTGAGTTATTTAAAGTAATGAAGTTGTACTAACTTCTCAAGGCCTATGAGCCTTCTTTCACTTAGTCAATCACCATTGACCGGGATTTACTTCCCCACATATTATTCAACATTAATTTACCAGTTCGTTTACCCGGAGAAGCAATTCGTCCATGTCTTTGGCCAAATGCTCCACTCCCCGATCCATTAACTTCTCATCGTGTCCATCTAAGATATGGCTGGCCCCTAAAAAGCCAATGACCTTCATACCTGCCGAAAGTGCAGCCGTAGCTCCACTGGGACTATCTTCAACGACCAGACATTCTTCAGGTTGTACCTTTAACTTCTCAGCCGCAAATAAATATACATCCGGAGCCGGTTTGGGGTTTTCAACCATATTGGCCACAAATAATTTTTCATCAAAGAGATGATGAATATCGGCCACTTTCAATGATCGTTGTACCCAAGGCAATGTGCTGTTAGAAACCACCGCTTTAGGCAAGCTCATTTGAGTCAATGTATTCTTGACTTGTTTGATCGGCTCCAATTCACTTTCCATCACTTGCCACATCCCTTTATCCACCTCTTCCACAAATCCTTCAGGAGCTTCTTTTCCCTTTTGCGTAAACAAATTGGTCAATATTTGGCTAGTCTGTTGACCTGTAAAAGTTTGAATGAAGTCTTTCTCTTCAAATTCAAACCCATGAGCATACAATTTTTTCAACAAAACACGGGTAGCGAGGATTTCAGAATCTACCAATACCCCGTCACAATCAAATATGAGTTGTTTTATCATGCCGCAAAAATAGCAAAAGCTTTTGGGAAAGTGGGCCGTCTCCCGGTTTTTACCCAATAAATTCACGCTTCATTCACTCATTATTCTCTGAATTTTCTAAACAATGATACCACCGAATGTCCTCCGAAACCCACAGTATTGCTTAAAGCGACTTCAACCGGTTTTTGCACTTTCTCTTTTTGAGTAAAATTAATTTGCGGATGAAATTGGGGGTCGACTTCTTCCAAATTAATTGTAGGCGGAATGATATCATTCCGCACAGCCAAAATACAGACAATAGCCTCTATAGCACCCGCTGCTCCTAACAAATGCCCTGTCATCGACTTTGTCGCACTTACATGCAATCCGTCCAAGTATTCACCGAACAAGTGTTCAATGGCCTTCCCCTCGCTTAAATCTCCTACAGGTGTGGACGTAGCATGGGCATTGATATAATCCACATCTTTGGGAGTCAACCGGGCTTCACTTATCGCCTGTTCCATCGCCAAACGCAACCCCCTCCCTTCCGGATGAGAGGCAGTCATATGATATGCATCCGAAGTAGCCCCCACTCCGGCAATTTCCGCATAAATCGTGGCACCTCGCTTCATGGCATGATCCAATTCCTCCAGCATAATCGCACCCGCTCCTTCTCCCATTACAAAACCATTCCGGGTAGTATCAAAAGGTTTGGATGCGGACTGACAGGCTTCATTTTGAGTAGAAAGAGCCCTCGATGCGTTAAAGCCACCAATAGCAGCTCTCGTAACAGATGCCTCCGAACCTCCTACCAACATGGCATCGACATTGCCCAGGCTGATTTGATGAAAGGCTTCCGAAATTGCCGTATTAGACGAAGCACAGGCACTAACGGTGGCATGGCTAATTCCTTTCAAACCATAGCGAATCGAAATAAGCCCGGAAGCCATATTGGGTATCATACGGGTAATAAAAAAAGGACTAAACCGGGGTACTTCCCCATTTTCACAAAAATCCATTACTTGTTCTTCAAAGGTCTGAATACCACCAATCCCCGTTGCCCAGATCACCCCCACCCTGTCTTTACCCCAGGTATCGTCAAACCGGGCATCGTCCATACACTCTTGTGTTGCCGCCAAGGCATATTGGGTAAATAAATCCATTTTCCGGATTTCTTTTTTTTCCAAATAATCCAACGGGTTGAAATTTTTGACCTCGCAAGCAAACTGCGTCTTAAAGTTTTGAGGGTCAAATTTGGTGATGGGTCCGCATCCGTTTGTTCCCAATTGTAGATTTTTCCAATAAGTATTTACATCGTTCCCCAATGGGTTGACCGTTCCTAATCCTGTAATGACAACTCTTTTTTTCATGGCAATTAGTTTTACTTACTAGTTAGTAAGTTTATTGAATAAATTTTTTTTAGATGTACAATTCTTCCAAAATCGTTGTATGGATCGTTTTGAAAGTATTTTTATTTGTAATCCAAGCAAGCTGTAAAGCGCCCATTAAATTGGAGAGCAGTAATAAAGCCCGGCTATGGGCGGTGCCTTTGAATTGAAATAAGCCCTTCTCTCTACCCGTCTCCAAAACTTCTGAAAGCCAACTGGCTATCAGATCGGTCATCTTGGTTAATTCCTTCTGCACGGATCCGTCCAATGTGATATAATCGGAACCTAAGGAACCGATTAAACAGATTTTATGCTCACGATTGCTTTTGACATAAATTTTGATGAAAGACTCTAACTTCTGTGATTCGTTGTGTTTGAGAATTTCCATATTACGGGTCATCTCTTCAAACCGGAGGATATTATTTTTAAGAATGCTGATGCCCAAACTGGCCTTTGTGGGAAAATAATAATGAATAGCCGCATTTTTAACCCCTAACTCTTTGGAAATATCATTATAACTAAATGCATTATATCCTTTGGTTTGGATAAAAAACTCTCCCAATTCCAATATTTTTTCCCGTGTAATTGACATATTTCTTTCTAATTTTACTTGACAAATAAACTTACTAACATGTAAGTAAACAAATTATCTATCGGAAATTTGTTGTATGCACATCAAAAACAAATTTTGTAAATTAAAACTGTACACAAAAGCATAAGGACTTAACTGTATGAAAGAAAAGTTATACACAATCATCAGAGAGGACCAATGGATGATGGATGTTTTGAAAACCGTCAAAAACCTGAAGTTAACGGACTGTTGGATAGGAGCAGGATTTGTCAGAAACAGGGTATGGGACTATCTCCATCAAAAAGAAAGGAGTGAGCTCAATGATATCGATGTCATTTACTTTAACTCAACGAATAAAACTCCGGAAAGAGATCAGCAAATAGAAGGAAAACTAATATCCGATTGGCCGGGCTTAAACTGGTCGGTGAAAAACCAAGCACGGATGCATATTAAAAACCATCACCCAGGCTATATGGACTGTGAACATGCTCTTTCGTTTTGGTCGGAAACCGCAACAGCTATCGCGGTAAGGCTCAACAATTATGGTCAATTGGAATGTATTGCACCCTATGGACTCAAGGATTTATTCAACTTAGTAGTAAGACCCACCCCATTCATTGACTTGAGAATTTACAAACAACGTATTGAGCAAAAAGCCTGGAAAGAAAAATGGCCCAAATTAAAGTTTTTCGAAAATTATGAGGCCTAATAACCAATTCGCAATTTTGAACTCTTCCCTGTTTAACTAAGTGCTTCGATTGATGGCTAAGGCACTAGATAACAAAGAGGGTTTTGGCTGCCCAAAACCCTGATCTTTGATAGTACGATTCTATTGATAAACCTTCCGGTCAGTCAACTGACATTATTTTTCATTTAACCAGTTGAGACATTGTTGATCAGTATTAAAAGTTTTGATTGTCATATTCCCAATCTGAGAAGAATTGTTTACTTTTTCTACTGTAGCAATGGCGAAAATATCATCCGCAGATTTCACGGCTAACTTCGTCACTCCGGCTCTTTCAATTTCGGGTAAAACCCCTTCTACCAGTCGTTTCTGGATATCCGAAGAAAGTACTTTCAACTCTGATTGGTCACTTAGGTGCTTCTTGATTCTTCTGGAGCGGATAGCTTGGGTCAATGCCTTGGTTCCTTCATCGAGTTGCTCAGGTTTTAAAAAACCTTTCCATCGGGCTACAATTACTTGATTTGCATCATCAATAAACAGATGAAAATGCTTTTCATTCTTTAGTGAGGTTGAGGCTACTAATTCACTCATTTGTTCTACAATTTAATTATTGAATAAAAAATAATGTTTTTCAGTTAAAAAAACGCCAATAACCACTACCTAATTTAGTGTATATATAAAAAAATTCCACATTTATGCCAAAAGAAATGCTTCTGAAAAAACGAAACCTCTCCTATACGCTCTGAATTTCCAATATGATAGCGCTTCTCAACAACACTGATTTTCCGGTTGTAAACGCTATGAAGGTGATTACGCTCCGGATGAAATTTTTAAAAAAGATCAAAATATTGATTTGAATACTCTAAATTAGAGAGAATCAACTTATCCGGATTAGCTATTTATTTCTATGAAATTGACTTTCTTTTTTCTCTTCATTTTTACCCAAAGTCTACACAGCTATGCATCAAAGGTAGACACAATATTGGTAACCAGCAAAGCAATGGACAAATCCATTAAAAATCTGGTAATCAAACCTAAAACATATTTACCACAAGGGAAGGCTTTTCCAACTTTATACCTTCTTCACGGGGCATATGGTCAATATGACAGTTGGTTAAACAAAGTACCTGAGTTACAAACTTTTGCGGACACATACGAAATGCTCATTGTTTGTCCGGATGGAGAAAAAACCAGTTGGTACTTTGATAGCCCGGTAGACAAAAAAATGAAGTATGAAACTTATATCAGTCAAGAGTTAGTCCAATGGATGGATCAACATTACAATACCATTCCCAAGCAACAAGGCAGGGCCATCACGGGATTGAGCATGGGAGGTCACGGAGCTTTTTATCTGGCATTTCGCCATCAAGATATATGGGGAGCTGCCGGGAGTATGAGCGGAGGGGTTGATATACGTCCCTTTCCCAAAGGTTGGGACTTAGCCAAACGCTTGGGGACATATGCTCAACACCCTGACAATTGGGAAACCAACACTGTGATCAATCTTTTATATTTGCTGAATGACAAGTCTTTAAAATTAATCTTTGACTGCGGCACGGATGATTTCTTCTATGAAGTCAATAAAAATTTACACAAAAAAATGGTGGAACGCAATATCCCACACGATTACATAGAGCGGCCAGGAGCTCATAATTGGGAATATTGGAGAAATGCCATAAAATACCAGCTCTTGTATTTTGATAATTTTTTTAAAAGGAAAGAATAATCTAAACACCCATCAAATTTTTTTTCATAAAACAAGATGGGTGTTTCTTATCAATGAGTCAGGGATACATCAGTAAAAGTTAAACTTATTTGACGTAACCCGACACGATTAAACAGCCTCAATACGCTCTCTTTACCCTCTGCAGGTCCACTCCCAATACCGATTGGGCTATTTTACTCAATTGCTTTTCACTTCCGCTAAAATGGTAGGTTCGGTGAATATGGGTTAAACTTGCCCCGGGCTGTAAATTAGCAGCCGGAGAGGAACTTTCCAGCTCGTAAAAAGGACCTAACTGACTACCGTCTTCCAAGGGACCATCATTGTAGGCGTTCAAGACATCTCCTTCAAAAGGTTCTTGCTGGATTTCCCATAGGGAATTGACATAAGCTTTCTTCCCTTCCGGCAAACTATACTGAATAATCGTCAACACTTTATTGCCGGCATCATAACTCCCGGCTACAGGTTTGGCCCGTTGCGGTGACAATCCGATTTTCCCTCGTAATTGTCCATCCGCTTTGAAAAGCAATACGCTGTCTTGTAAAATAAGCCGGTCTGCGGGGACTTTCCCAAAATAATCGTCAGTGACCACCCTTCCCAGTTCCTTGCCATTGCCCTGTCGGAAAGGTACAATTACCATAGTATGTGGAGAGGAGTTTAACATACTCAATATCCAAACAGACAGCATTCCGGATTGTTCGTTCCAGGTGTTCTCTCCGGTATTGGTCAGCTTGTTTTCCGACTCGAAGGCTACCATATTTACGCCTTCTGGCAGATTCATAGCTAACAGAGACCGGACGTTCCCCCGATCCAATAACCGGATTGTACGATTTACCCTTAAGTTGAAACGGGTACCCGAATAATTAGTCAACTGCATTACTTTTTCAAAGCGGACTTCCCGCTCACTATTTTCCAACAGGTGGAAAGGTTCCGTATCGATTTCCTTAGGCACTTGCCAGTTTTCAATGGTAAATGCCGAGTCGGGTTGAAAAAACAGGGAAAACTGCCCTCCTTCCGGGCCCAACCAAAAACGCTCTTCTCCTCCGATAGCATGAATATGAGGCTGCACTCTTTCCGAAGCAATTAACTCGTAGTTTAGCCATCCAAAACTGATTCCTTCCCTTCCTTCAGCGGTACTGGTAAGTACCCGCCCTTGAAATTGCGGGGAGATCAACACCCGGGCATCTTGATGTGTCAAAATGATCAAGTCCTTAAAATACTTCTCTAAAAATTGCAGGTCATACCCAAATGTCCCTTTAGGATAAATATTCGCTTTTGAAGATTCGGATTGGGATGACTGCTGATTACATCCTAAAAAGAGGAACAACATCAAGTGTGATAAAAGGATGAAAATTGTTGTTTTCATATTTATTTTATTGATTTTCAATAATAATCTAAAAGATTATTTGGCAATGTAGTCATCCTATTGGGCATTTTGAAAAACTGGCGCAGCAAGAGGATTTATCCTATCTAGGGTATAAGCCTTTTCAAAATCGATTCTTGCATTTATGTGCTAATACTATGCACGGCCAGCCTTGCCTAGCTCCCAATATAAGTCCTGCCGAATCACTTGTCAGTCCCGGAAGGAAAGCTTCCGGAGCGTTGAATTACAATAGAAAAAACATCTCCCTCTTTTAGAATTTTTTCAGGAAATTTCTTACCGGGGTTTCCTTCTAAAACCAGTTCCCGGATAAGCAACTCTCCATGCAGCACGGTTAATGTCGCCTCATTGCCTTTGACTTCACAGGTTCCCCAGGCGTAGCCATTGGACCAAAAGTATTTGCCGGGCTTGGAGGTGATCGAAAAGGATTTTTCTATTCCGGAATAATGAAATTCGGTCCAGGCCAATAAGGCAGCCCAACTGGTCATGGAACGGGCATAGTGGTGCCCGCACTCGGGTTCGCTAAAAGGGTTGCGTTTTCTGCCGTCAAAACGAGCGCGGATACTTTGGATAGATTTCAGGCCATTGTCGATTTGCCCTTCGTACAACATGCCCACGGCCGCAGTGTATTCGAACCCCGTCATAGATTCGGCAAAATACGGAAAAGGGACTTTAAGACGCCCTTTGGGCCAACTTGCCATCAGCAAGCCGGCTTCGTCACCCATCACATAGGAGCGCATATTATTAAAATGTTCGGCAAAGCTCTCCCGGTAATTGTATTTCATGATACTCTGCAAAGTGGTCTGGATATGGGCAGGGTCTCCAAGGTATCCCAGACCGCAAATATGCGCCATCATTTGCCCGACCAATTGGTCTACCAAACAACCTTTTCCCAGTTGGTAATCAGGAATTTTTACTTGCGGGTTATTTTCCCAATCTAAAAACTCAAAGGTTTTCGGGTCGGTAATTTTATGCTCATAATATTCCCCGTTAAAAAGGTGGGTATCCATCCAGGCACTGCCCTGTTTATACAATTGTTCGCATTTTTTTGCAAAAGCTTTGTCTTTCATAGAACGGGCCATAATGCTGGCAGCCTTCAAAGCCCCCAGATACCAAAAGCCCATTTGCGGATTGGGGCCAAAGTAGTTTACATCCATGGTATTATGCTGTGAGCCTTCCATTACTCCGTCCTGGTTGCCGTCCCAGCCGTTTTCCACCCAGGCATAGCTCAAGACTTTTTTTACCTGTTCCCAGTTGTTTTCCAGGAACTGCCGGTCACCTGACAATTGCCAGTCCCGGTAAAACTTCATGACCGTACCCATTTGGCCGTCCGCAGCAGCTGCATTATAGTCAGTAGCTTTGGTTAAAGGCAACATCGTCCTGAAACTCATTTTGCCATCCGGTGCAGTCGCATAGTTAAATTCCACATCCCGGATCGAACGGGAGAGTTCACCAAAGAGAAAAGCCGTAGCCTGCTCATAGTTCCACACATGGGTACAGGTTCCAAAACAAGAGCCATGCTCATCCATTACCCCTTCCCAACCCATCAGATGCCCGCTGGGAAGTCTAAAAACGGTTTGTGAGCGCAAAGTTGCCAAATTAAAAAGGCTGGCTTCTTTAATCACCTCCGGCACATCACTACGAATCAGTGCATTTACAAACCGAAGGGTCTTGGTTTCCAATTCGGCTAAACCAGGGACCGTTTGTTGCACTACATCCCAGGCATCCGTATAGTGTGTGGTATAGTAATTACTGACAATATTTTCACCATTTGCCAGGGCTGTAGCTTCCCAGGCAGTGCGGTTAGGAAAATGCCAGGAAATAAAGAAGGTGAAGCTCTCGGTACCTCCCGGAGGAAGTGTTTTTTTGACGGCCAGGGATGCCATTGGGTCCTGATCTACCAACCTGTTTTTTTCTGTCAAAAGCCCATCTTCACTGAAGTCGTCCCAGAAGTCGAGCAGGGCATTGGACCAATCGTCCGAACGGGAGCTGGTCCGGTAAGTGACTCCATCCTTGGCTTGGGTTGTCAAGGCCAGTGTTCCCCAGGCCGGATCCGTTTTGGAAACACTGTCCGAATGCATATAAATGCCTTTCAGTCCGGCTTCTTCGCGGTACCGGTTGATATTATTTTGGGCACCCACCGGAATAATATCTCCTTTCCAGTTTTTACGCACCTTGCTCCCGTCTTTTCCAATAAAATTGCGCATAGAACCACAAATGGAAACCTCCAGTGGCTCATCGGATAAATTGCTTACTTCGTAGGTAAGGATTGCAATAGGAATGCCGCTGGCGTTTGCATCGGCAGGAACCAAGGGATTAAAGCCTTTGATTTTCACTTTTACAGGCAAGTTTTCATCTGTCAAATGGACTTGCCCAAAAGGATAGGCGGCCTCAAACGAAGCCTTTGTAAACCGGGGCAGCCCGTGATGGTTTACCGCCCTTCCTTCATAATGCAGGTACTCTACCGGATCCAATGGCCCCAGCAAGGCTTTGGTTTGGGGTTTTGCTCCTTTTGTGTTAGTATAAATTGCAAAAAAAGGAGCATTATTACCTTTCGTTACCGTACTAAATCCCTTAGCCGGACGATTCATCAGCTCCCAATCCCTGAGCTCTCCACGACCACCCAAAGAGACCGTTCCGGTACCGATACCTCCCAGGGGTAGAGCAATATTGTACAAATGCGCCTGGTCATACTGCTTTAAAACAGGCCAGTTTTGTGGCTTCCATTCCGGTTGGGCAAACAGTGAAGGACAAGCAATTACTAACAAAAAAAAGAAGTTCGCAGCTATTATTTTCATTATTCAGAACATTAAATTTCAGCTAAAATCAAGAAGTTTCCCGTATGATGTTTTGATAGGTGGATATAGTCATTCATAAGAAATTTCCGCTTCCAAATGATCCCCGGCCTGTAAGGTTCCGGATTCAAAAGTCAAGGTATAATGTTGGTCGTTTATTTGCTCGAAACGTACAGGGATGTCCTGATCATTGAGCCTTAGTTTGATGGATTTTGCCGTGTTGCCTTGAGGGAGTACAACGTTCCACTCTTTCAGAAATAATTGGCCGTATTTTAGAGAAAGCATATTGGTCTGTAGTTTTGAGGTTCTCTTTTGTGAAAAGGAACCCCAACCCTGAGCACTTACGAAGGCCGAATGAAAATCCTCCGGATGTAATTTCGGGGTAAACCCAATACGGCCCTCCGGCCCATGATACGTAAAGCCACTTACGGCTACAAAAGCCCCGTAGCTGGCCATGGCACGAGTATAATGGTTGCCATATTCGATTTCGTTATAGGGATTTCTCCGGGAAGGGTGATAACGGTCGTGGATGGCTTTGATGACGGCAAAACCTTCGGGTAACTGCCCTTCGGCTATCATATGGCTGGCCGCTTGCCAGGTAAAGCCTGTCATGCACTCACTGAAATAGCCTACGACCAGCTTTTCCCATTCGCTATTGATTTTTCCCGGAGCCATTTTCTCCCCTCCTTGGGGAAAAGAACAAATCAAAGTACCTCCTTCACCCGGTAAGGCATAAAAGCGTTGCGGCTTTATGAAAGCCGAATCCAAATACGGCCCCACATCGGGCAGAAAGTTATACCGGAACAAAGCTTGTAAGGCTTGCCGGGTTTCTTTTTCCGGTAAAACCCGCCCTAATCCTGCTTGCCAGGCCCAGGCTTGCCCCAATACTTGATCGATATGACAACCTTGGTTGGTATTAGGCGCCTCCAGATGACCGGAATCTAATTGTTGTATAAAGTACTCTCCGTTAAACAGTTCTTTAGGCAGGTTACGATAACCTTTGTCTGCAATTTCTTTACATTGCTTTGCAAAGGCGATATCACCCGCTTCCTCTGCCATAGCAGCTCCGGCTAGCAATGCGGCATTGTACATAGTGCTGATCCAAGGAATTTTCCCAAACCATATCCGGTCTAATGTATTGTATTGCGCTCCCTCCAGAATACCATCCGTTGCACCTGTTTTCTCCTGGTCCTGAGCAATCAGCACCTTGACGCTATTTTTTATTTTAGGCCAATAAGTCTCCAAAAACTCTCTATCCGGGGACATGGTATGCTCCCGGTAAGCCCGTAAGATGGTACCCGTCTGTCCGTCCACCGCATGTCCTCTGCCATCGTGATGCCCTTGATGACTAAGCTCTCCCCGGTAACTGATGATTCCATTTTCCTGATAAGACAAACCAAAATCCACCTGACTGCGCAATTGCCTGGCCAGGTTGGGGAAGAGCCTTCCCAAGGCCTGCTCATAATGAAAAACATGGGTACAGGTACCGTCTCCAAGATATACCCCTTCCCAAGCATAAAAGCGCCCTTCATTGTCCGGGTCTTCCGTCAGGTCATCAAAACGGTAACAGGCGGTGGTTGCCAAGGTACTGGTATTGACAAAGGAACGGTCTAAGAACCAATAGGGTAAGGAAGAGTTATACCAGGTTTCATTCCAGTTTTTAGTATTGCGGATCAATGCCTGGTTTCCGGCTACATAATTTGCAACAGCTTGGGAGGAAGAAAATTTTTTATGGTAGTAAAAACGCAGATTATCTAAGTTTTTCAAACCAGGCAAGCCGCTTTCCGGCTTGTGCAGGTTCGGAAAATACCAGGAAAGTAGAAAGGTTACGGTCTTTTCTTCTTCGGGCTGTAAAACAAAAGCTTCGGACAGTCCTCCTATCAGTTTATTTCCGATTGCCGTTTGGCTTTCCGAACGGTTGTCCAGGGCACCGAAGAATTGTTCCGCTCCAAAATCGCCCTTGACTTCACTGCCTGCAGCACCTTTGGCATTTCCTGGTTTTAATAAGGAAAGAGTCATATTGCCATAATCCGGAAGTTCTTCCAAGGCTTTGTCTCCTTCTGCCAGGCAAACAAGCTGTAACATCTCCCCGGTAGCATGGAGCCGGTTTACATGACGGCCTTGATTTGGCTGGCCTTTGAAATATGTAGCCGTATTTTGCAACCATCCGCCTAACGTTACCTCCACAGGCTCCTTCTTGATATTTTTTATCCTATATTCCAATACAATCAGGGGCAGACCGGAGTTTTCCGAATCCGTAGGAATAAAGGGTGAAAAAGCTTCCAGATATGTGGTAACAGGAAAGGCCTCATCTTGATAGTCTACTTTTCCGATGGGGTATTCGCCCCGGAAGGAAATATCCTCAAAGCCTTTTCGGTTAAGGGCTTTGAGCTGAGTTTTTCCCTGGTACGTAGTTTTTAAGGCAAAACCTTGTTCGAACTTATGGTCTTGCCGCATAGGATTTTTATAAAATTTATCGCCCGACCCTCCCGGATCAAGGGTTTTGATATTAAAGATGTCCCAGTACCATAATTGGCCATCTCCGCCTAAATAGACTTGCCCGGCACAAATTCCGCCTATGGGCATCCCAATAAAATCAAGTTCATTCCCCGAAAAAACTTCGGGAGTACCCCTTTGAAGAAATTGTTGTACATCGGCCTCGGTCAGGCCTTTTTCGGCCAACAAAGGCGAGAACATAGAAGCATTTTGTTGCTCGGAAACCGGTCGGCATCCGCTGCACCACAAAACCATGGACAGAGCCAAGACAGCAATCTTTTGAAAATTATAAAGCCTCATTGTCGTAATTTTTTTGAGTAGGTAAGTTGGCCGGTTTTGCAGAAAAGGAGGGGCTAAAAATCTTGCAAAAGGGTAAAAAAATAGACAAAAGGCTCTTTAAGTCGGATTTTTATGCGTTTTATTCCTTTTCCCGGAAGCTTTTCGGAGATTGACCGTATTCATCACCAAAGCATTTGGAAAAATATTTAGGGCTGGAAAAACCCACCTGATAGCTGATTTCCGCAATGGTGTGATCCGTTTCTTTCAACAATTGAGCAGCTCGCTTCAAACGAATATTCCGGATGAACTCATTCGGTGAGATGTTGGCTATCGTTTTGAGTTTCCGGTAGAGCTTGGTGCTACTCATGGCCATTGCATTTGCCAACTGTTCCACAGTTAAATTCGCATCTTCCATTTGCGTCTCCACAAAATCAATCGCGCTTTTCAAAAACTTTTCTTCTTGGGGAGTGATGATCAGTTGAGAGGGCTCTACCTGAATAATTTGCTTAAATTGCTCTTTTAATACCCTGCGGCTTTCAATTAATTTTTCAACTCTGGTCATCAGGTAATCATTTGCAAAAGGCTTAGTGATATAAGCATCCGCCCCTGCTTGAATACCTTCTAACTGCTCGAAAGGGGCCGTTTTAGCCGTTAGCATAATTACCGGGAGGTGGCTGGTAGACGAAGTATCTTTTATTTTTTGACACAATTCAACGCCACTCATTACGGGCATCATCCAATCGGTAAGTACTAAATCCACCGGATGTTTTTCAAGTAGTTCCCATGCTTCGGCCCCGTTCCTGGCTTGCAAAAGCCGGTACCTTTTATGAAAAAGCAATCTCAGATAATCATTCAGATCCTGATGGTCTTCAACAAGCAATAAAGTACAAGCCGTAGTGAGTAAGGGCTCCGTATCGGTAGAATCCACTGCCGTTTGGTTTGCAGAATATTGAAGCTCTTTTTGAAAAAAGCCCCTTTCAAAAGAAAACAGCTCTGCCTGCACATCAATTTGAAAACAAGCGCCTTCCCCGGGCGTTGAATCCACCCGGACCGTCCAACCCAAAGCCTCTGTCAAGGCTTTCACCAGAGCAAGGCCTATTCCTGTTCCTTTTTGCTGAGGATTATAAGGAACTTCAGTGTAAAAGGCCTCAAATATTTGTGTTTGCTTTTGGTTTGGGATTCCCGGACCTTCGTCTTTTACACTGATAGAAAGATGCTCCAATGACTGTTTGTCCGATTCCTTATATTCAATACCCACAGCAACCGCGCTGTCTTGGGGCGCATGTTTTAAAGCATTGGAAATTAAATTATATAAAATCGTTTCCAGCTTTTCTTTATCGAGAAAAACCATACAGTTTTTCACATTGCTTGTTAAGCGAATCCTGACCCTTTGTTGTTTTGCCCATATTTCAAATTGACTTCCCAAGGTTTCAACAAAGCCGACAAGTTCCGTGGCTTCTTGTTTAACGGTTATCCGCCCTGCAGAAAGTTTTTGAAAATCCAACAATTGATCAATCAGGCGAATCATCCGTTGAGTATTCCGTTGAATCAGTTCAAGATAATCCCTCTCGTCACCTGACAGGGTGGAACGGCTCAATAAATGATCTAAAGGAGCTTTGATTAGTGATAACGGGGTTTTGAACTCATGGGAAACTTGTGTAAAAAACTGTTGTTTCAGCCGGTACAATTTTTCGGTTTTTTCTTGTTCCAGTTGGGTCCGGTAGGCAGCTTCCTTGGCTTTTCGCTGTTTTTTCCTGATCCGGTATAGTAGTCTGCTTACAAGGAAAAAGATTACGAGATAAAGAGCGTAACTCCAGTTGGTTCGCCACCAAGGAGGATTTACTTTCACTGAAAAAGACGTTTCGGCCCCCCAGCCGCTTTCTCCTACCCTGCCTGCCTTGACTTTAAACGTATATTCCCCCTCCGGAAGATAGGAATAGGTAATCCGGTGTTCCCCTAAATGAGTGATATGCCATGAAGGATCTACCCCCGCTAACTGGTAGGTGTATATGATGTTATCCGCTTGATGGTATGGAAGTGCCGTAAATGCAATGGATAACATTCTGTCTGTATAAGGAAGGGAAAACGGTTTCTTCTCAAAGCTATACATTTTTGTAAAATTCAGAGTTTGTTGCCCGGTCTTAATCTGAGAAATGTGCACAGGCAAGTCCTCTGACTTGGTAGAAATACTGCTGGGTTGAAATTCATAAAACCCGTTTCTGCTACCGAAATACATCCGGCCATCTCTTCCTTGGGAGGCCCCTTGAGTAAAGCTGTTGCTGAAACGGCCTTCACTCATCTGAAAGTTACGAAAGGTCTTAAGGGCGGGGTCGTATAGGGAAAGCCCGGAGTACGTTCCCAGCCATAACCGCCCTTTTTCGTCCAACTGGATAGATTCCACATCTTTATTTACCAGGCCGTCTTCCACGGTAAAAAGACTAAAACGATTGCCCGGACGAGTCAGGTTAATTAACCCCTGGTTGGTACCCAGCCACAAGTGTCCCTTTTGATCAAATTCCAGGTCATAAACCTTTCCCAAGGAATAGGTCTTGTTTTGAAAGGTAAACTGCTGAAACTGATCTGTCAGTGTATCTCCGGAAATATTCCAGGCCATCACTCCCCGGTTCTCCGTGCCCAGCCATAAGTTACCCAGAGAGTCTTCGGTAAAGCCCAAGACACAGATGCCAGGCAAGTACCTCCGGAAAGTACGGGTACCCGGTTGAAGTTTATTCAGGCCATTTTGTGTCCCAACCCATAATTGCCCTTGCCGGTCTTCGTGAATGGCCCAAATAGAATCGTTACTTAAGCTTTGGAGATCGTAGGAATTATGTCGGTAACTTGAAAATACAGGCTCAGGTTTATACTTTTCTTCTTTTGCCAAAAAATTCAGGCCACCACCGTTTGTACCCAGCCATAGGTTTCCTCTGCGGTCTTCATAAACCGGAAAAACCTGGTCAAAACTGATTGAATGAGGGGTAGCAGGATTGGTTTTAAAGCGCTTGTATACAGGGTTGGCTTTCGTTTTTTCTTGTTTGCTTAAAAAATGTAGCCCTCCTCCCCAGGTGCCTATCCACAAATCTCCATTTTGGGCAATTAAAGGGATGCTAACATCTCTGTGGGCCAAAGTAAAATGATCTCCTCCTTCCCGTTGGTAATACTTGAAATATTCCGTTTGCGGAGAAACTTTAACAAGTCCTTTATGATAAGTCCCTACCCATATTCCATCATCACGATCAAAGTACATACAGGTAAGTAGATTATCCGGAAAAGTGGTAAAAAAATCCTTACTATTCTGATAAGTGCTATTGTCCGGATTTGCTTCGTTGAGGAAAACCGCTTCTCCCTTTTCTGTAACGGTCAGCAACTTATTTAAACCCTGATCCGCAGTGGCCACCCATATGCTGCCTTGTCGGTCTATTCGAATGCCAACCACCTGGTTACTGCTAAGGCTGGAAGGTACTTTTTGATCCGATTGAAAATGAGCAAGTCGTCTGCCTAGTGAATCCAACAAAAAGACTCCGTCAGCACTTGTGCCTAACCATATACGACCGGCTGCATCTTCTACCATTGCCGTGATTTGCCTATTGAGCAATACAGCTTTTTCCTGTACTTCATAGACGGGCTCTGTCCAGTCCGTTTCTGGGAGGGCATAAACTTTTCCTTCCCAATCTGCCAGCCATAGCTGCCCTGTCTTACTTCGGGTTACTTGCCGGATACCTGTCTGTATAAGATCTTTGTTTTCCGTCCGTAAGGTAATTTGATGAAATACAGGGGTATTTTGTTTTTCTCCAGGTAAAATCAACATACCCAATCCATTTTCCGAAGCGACCCAGTAGGTTTTCTCCTGACAATATGCTATTGCATAAATAAATGCCCCCGTGTGTAGTTTGTTGGAAATGCGGCTTGTTTTGCCCGAACGTTGATCCAACAAATAAAGTCCTTCTCCCCAAGTCCCTATACAGATTGTAAAGCGATCTCCCTCCAACTGATGTACAGGTATAAGGTGCTGTTCCAAAGGAAAAGAAGTAAAATTATAACCATCGTAGCGGTTCAGGCCTTTATCGGTACCCAGCCAGAGATAGCCGTCAGGCCCCTGCCAGATACAATGTATTTTATTGCCATGCAAGCCATGTTTACCTGAGAGAAGCTCCACTTCCAAAGAAACCGGTTGGGCCATCAACCTGCCCCAGCAAATTGAACAAAAGAGTATGGCTGCTCTGATTATTGTCATCTTTTATGGGAATTTGTAAAGTAGGTTTCTCCCTCTTGGTTACATTCGCAATTAACAATGAGAGGCTGTCCAAAAAGCCAAAAGAGCATAAAATATCACGAAGATCTCAAAATAAAAATAATTATAACTAATTATTTTACAGTAAGTTATGTATGAATAAATCTTGCTGCCATTGTGTCTTTGTGCTTATATACTGATTTTTCGGACAACCTCCATTCCAAAAAAGTAAATACAAAAACGAACAATAAATAAAGGTAGAGTAGGATTAGATATTCTTTCAGAAATACAGTTCCTCTATACCCGCTACTCACTCAGTCGCTCTAAAATCTTTCTGCGTTTTTCTCTGAACCCGGGAATACTGGTATCGTAGTGGTCGAAGCGGTAGACTACCTGCCGGGCCAGTTCACGAGCCTCTTCCGGATATTTTTCTTCAAACATTTTCAACAATTCATGATCCACAATGCCATCGCGCATGGCTTCCAGGCGGATGGAAGAATACACCGCTCCCTGGTTGGGGTATACAATCCAGGCATCTCCGCCTGGCAGGGTATTACCCGACTCGATAATGATGCCCGAAGTTTCTCCGTAAGGGTCTTGGTTTTCATCCCAAAAATTCAACCCCCAATGTAAGTAACCGGGAATATCATACTTGAAATTGATCCAGTGCAAAATCCGGGTTTTGATCAAGGGTAACTCGATAAAGCGGTTGGCATAATTGCCTTGAGGAGCCAGGCAGGTGTAATACCATATTTCGTCTCCGGCCTCGGCCCGCTCTTGGTAAAAATCATAACTCTGGTGCATAAAGTTAAGCTGAGGCACCCATACATCCACTGTATTTTCCAGGTTATGCGTATGGCAAGCTTCAATAATTTTGATATCGGGCACCTGTTTTTTGACAAACTTGGCAATCTGTACATAGGAGTTGAAATTGGATTCGATAGGCTCATCGGCTATATGTTGCAAATAGCTGTCGTACCAACCTTTGTTTTTCAGGTTATCCACCAAGGCAGGCATAAATTGTTGATAAAATTCCCGGGCCTCCGCTTCGTGAAAGGGGGTATTCACCAACTCCCATTCCCCGTCTTTCTTTTGAGGAACAAACACACCAAAATCACTGGACCAATTGCCCAGACGACTACCGATATGCCCTCCCTCGATCCGGCCTACCACTCCTTCTTCGATAAAGAGTTCAACCATCTTGTTGAAGTTCGTGAAGTCAAATTGCCACTGCTTCTCCTCTCTGTTGTAGCCGGTTAAGTCCAAGGGGCGAATAAGGGCCACATTCTGCCGATAATCGGCCATCTTCCTGGCCAGTTGCTTTACCAAGGCCCAATATGTATCGCTGTACTTCTCCACTTCTTTGCCCTCGTTCATCCACTTTAATTTCTCCAGTGAGTACCAATTGGTGACCCACAAGCGTGTTTTATCGATTACAGGGTTGAATACTTCGATTTCCAATGGCTTTTCCAGGGTAAACTCCTGTCCGGCAACCTTTCCTTTCAATTGAGCGGTACTATGGTACACACCAGTGGCTGTTTCTTTCGGAATATTTACCGAGACCCATATCGGTTGGGTTTTGTTGGCAGGCAGTGTAATCGTATCTTTTTCCACAATCGGATCGGGATAGTAACCGGATAGAGGCTGCAAACGGTCTTTGGCCGGGTCCGGAGCAGGCCTTCCTACCCGTACGAATTCGACAAAGCCTGTCTTCATTTCCGAAAGCGTATATTCCCCATTTTGAAAAGGAGTCAACACAAGCTGTAACTCCTCCACCGGGAAGGGTGAGCGAACCACCAATTGAAAGGAGGCGTGTTCCCCCCGAGCCACATCCGCATGGGCTTTTTGTTTCTGAAAATACGCAGTTTCGGGAAACACTTTTTCCAAAGGGTCCACATATTCAAACACCAGGCTTTGCTCAATCCGGGCTTGATCGGAGTATTTTTGACAAGCTTGCAAGGCCGTCAACACAAACAGTAAAGAGCATAGAAGTTTTCTCATAGGTTATTAATTTGAGAGATATTATGAATAATAAAAGGGGATGTACCATCTGTTAAAGTTATTGAAATTTAGCTATTTGATCTTGTAATAGCTCCTGAAGATATTGAAGTGAATTAAACTTTTTCTTTTTCCTGAAAAATGTTTCAAAAACGCCTCCTCTGTGTTACTTTTTTGCAACAATAGCTTTGGCTATTCTCTTCAAAAAGTGCCTTGATGAGCCGGTTTTGATTCCATCTTCGGTCAAAGACTATACGTTGAAACCACTTCATTGAAAAGTACTCGGGGTTAGTAATTTATAAAAGTTTTGAACATCTTATCTTCTTGAAGTTAACCAAGGTGAGGACAAGAAAGCGTTTTTGTTGTTCGGAAACCAGTCCGTATCTGCTTCACCATAAAACAATGAACCGTATCCAAGTACAACTCTTTCTAAAAGTACCTTGTCGTATTTTTTTAAGCAGGCAAGTTGGCAAATTTTGTAGGAAAGGAGGGGATAATAATCTTGCAAAAAGGTTAGAATATATGGCAAAAGACACTTAATAGCAGGCTTTTTTTATCTGCAATGGCACTTTTCCCGGTTTTTCCCCCTCCCTGAATTTTCCTTATCATCATCAGTCAGCATACTGTCAACCTATTTCAGGGCGGGAAAAAGAAACAAAAAAAGCCGGTACCTAAGGCAGCGGCTTTTCCAATGTAAATTAGTTTACTTGAGTTATGTTGGTTAGTTGAGTCGAAGCGTAACTATTGGATTTATCAATATTTTATTGAAGATGCCAGAGAGGGTTTAACACATCGTCTACTGGCCCTCCAAATTGCCTGTTGAGGGCTTCGGTTAGATTGGTTTTATTATACTGAGATTCACTGTGTGGGTACCTCCATCTAACCGGAATCTGTCCCGAACGTGAATTTTCAACGGAAACATCAAAACTCGGAATGCCAGTTCTACGCTGGGTAAAAAAGGCTTCCCATCCGGAGTTTTGAGAATAAGCAATGTATTTTTGTTCCAACAGTTGAACCAATCCTTCTTCTCCCGTCTTATACGCTGCCCACCCTGAGAGATACGCTGCAATATCGGCTTCGCCCACACCATAAAACTTCATGGATGCCTTCACACCATTATCGAAATGCATTTTAGCATCTCCATTGAACCACCCCCGGTGAATAGCCTCGGCAATGGTCAACTCTTGTTCTACATAACCTAAGAAGATACTCGGTTCACCTTTATGATTCACATACCTGGCATTATTAGGCTTAGACACGTTACCCGCTGATTTTTGATTAATCAAATCGGTATTATTTTTAGAGATATCCACCCCTATATACGACTCGAATTTGGAAGCGGCATCCGGGTCTGCCTCTAAAGAAGCAGGAGTCGGGTCAGCTACTTTAAATAATCGTGGGTCCTCATATTTTTTCAACATCTCCACATACGTTTTGCCCAATACTTTACCATCAATGGTCGAGGCATTATTAGGATTTAAACTATAGCGAAAGCCATCTTCATCTTTATGCGTCAATTGCATATTGTCCTCCAAGCCTTCTAAAAGTGGATACTGAGCAGGATTATTCACAATCGCGGCAAAACGCTCTTTAACTTTCAAATCGGTATCTTCCTCTTTGGCACTCAGGGTAATCAGGATTCTCAAGGTATAAGCATTAATTATCTTTTGCCATTGTTTCAAATCACCATTAAAATAAACATCACCATCTACTGTCAATCCCGGGCTGTTTTGAATCAAATTTGCCAAATCGGCATTTGCTTCATTCAACAGGTTCAAGGAGCGAACAAACACTTGTTTCTGAGTGTCATAAACGGGTTCAAACACTCCCTCTTCTGCCATCAATGTCTCACTCATTGGTATATCGCCATGCCTTCTGGCCATTTCGATAAATGTATAGGCTTTTAAAAACTTCGCCAATGCGAGATAGGCCGGAGCATTTACTTTTTCCGCTTCTGATTCCATTTTGGAAATATTCCGTAAGCGACCATAACTGAAACCGGGTTGTGTCCATTCATACGCATCATAATCCAGTGTGCGAGAATCTGCATGTACAAACAGGCAGTATTGGGCATATTCAAATGTGCTACCCCATGCCCCGGATGGCCTGGGAAGAACTTCTGTCAATAATAAACTAGGGGCGACAGAAGACGGATCATTGGGGTTGACTCGTAATTCTTCAAAATCCAAACAACCACTCAAAAGTGTTACGATTGTAATGGCGGATATCGTTGTTTTTATAGAGTTTATCATGGAGATCTGTTAGAATTTTAAGTTTACATTAAATCCAAAAGTTCTCATGGAAGGCAATTGCAATTCGCCTTCGTCCGGAGAGCTAGACCTACCTCCCATGGTGAAAGTGTCCAAGTCCAAGAAGGTATCGTCTTTAGTCCAATACCATAAGTTGCGGGCTACAAAGGAGACTTGTGCTGAGTTAATAAAAGTTTTACCCAAGACAGATTGCGGTAACGTATACGTCAAGGTAAGTTCTCTTAACTTCACAAAGGTTTTAGAAACCCCTACACTTGGCCAATCCGCTTTGTAGTTTTTAGCCCAACTCTGGTAATACACCATCGTCTCATTATCAGCATACTCCCTGGTATCTGAAAGTAAATTACCTTCATCGTCATAGGTTGCTTCTCCACTTACTACTACCTTTCCTTCCACCAGCACAGCCTTTTCTCCTTGGTTGCCAAGCTCTCTTTCAGGGTGAATTGCATCCGGATGGGAACCGGACCTCCATAAATCCCTTTCGATTACGTCAAACAAAAAACCTCCGATACGGCCATCAAACAGAAATGAAAGGGCGAAGTTTTTATAATGAAAGGTATTGGAAACACTAAAGGACCAATCCGGCTTATAATAACCCGCCAAATACTTGTATTTTGTACGAACGGGTAAACCATTGCCGCCAATGATCAAATCACCCTCAGGCGTTTTTTGCCATTGATAATACCAGTAATCATCTACCCGGTCACCAATATTCCTCCGGCCTTCTTTGGTTTCTCCGTTGGGTAATTCATGGAGTACCTCTCTACTGCGATCATAATTTGCCAAAATTGACCAGGAAAAATCTTCCTTTACAATCGGCTTGGCTTTCAAAGTCAGTTCCAAGCCATAGCGTTTTGTTTTCCGCCCATTTTGGATAATACTGTTGTAACCGGTAGATGTAGAAAAATATTTTTTATAAATCTGAGGTCCATCGATCATGGTATAATAAGTCACATCAAACTCCAGGCGATTATTCAAGAGGCCTAATTCCAGCCCAACATCATAAGAAGAGCTAAATGAGGGTTTGATATTGGGATCAATTAAGTCAGAATTAGAAGATGCATAAGGAGTGTTTCTGTATAACTCTCCGGTTGAATAGGCATTGGAGGTAAAATATATATCATTTCCTAACCGGTCTCCTCCGACATTGGCATAAGCTCCTCTTACTTTCAAATAAGTAACCGCCTCGGGAAGCTGAACCATATTGCTAACCATTGTACTCAAAGAAGCCGATGGATAGAAGAAGGTATCATTTTGCTTCGGTAAGGTAGAGGATTTGTCTATACGACCTGTTAAGCTTAAAAACAACATATTTTTATAACCCAAATCCACATATGCATAGCCACTATATACTCCGAATTTCTCCAGGGAACTGTAGGGAACCACTTTTTCTGTTGAGTTACTCAATTTGTACACTCCGGGCACCACCAACTTGGAAGTAGAGGCACTGGAATATTTGTAATTTTGAATTTTCATATTTCCCCCTAGAGAGGCTTTTACCTCCAACTGATCACCCAAAAACTTATCCTCAAAATTGATCAGGAAGTCATTATTCAGAACTGTCGTAGTATAATGTTGCTGATTGTATCTCCCTCCCCGGTCAGGAGCAGAGTAGCCATAGGCAGATACCGGCATTTTTTCTTCCCTGATGGTATTATGAGTATTGATATGGCTTCTGAAAAAAACACTCCACTTATCATTAAACTTATAATTGATTTTGCCATAAGCTATAATGCTATGCCTTGTATATGCCTTTTGCCATTCGTATGCCAAGAAGTAGGGGTTGTTATACCGCCAGCTTTCCACAAATTTTTGCTCGATCCCTTCCTTTCCTTCCACCCAATAATCGCGCATATCCCGAATATCCCAGTGTGCTCCTCCCCAAATACTCATTAAGTAAATCGGACTATGAGGGCCATAATTACTCCGTGGTATATTGGGAGTATGTTGATAATTATATTGTAATGAAGACTCTAGACTAAGCTTATCCGTAAGATTCAACATGCCGGTAAGGCGTAATGTATTAATATCCAGTTTGGAGTTCGGAATTACTCCTTTTTGTCTTTTGTAAGTATCTGAAAAGACAAATGACCCGTGTTTACCACTGTTGGTAATGGTAATATTGTTAGTCGAGACCATTCCGGTTTGTAAGAAGTTTCCCAAATTATCTTCTCCTCTGGAAACCCAAGGTGTGGGAATTCTTTCGCCGGTTTCGGAATCAATCGGGCTGTCATATTGAGGGATCAGTACATTCGGATCAAATTTTGGTCCCCAAATAGAGTAATCACTGTCATTGATTCCACCGCCTCTCCCATCTTTATAGGCATATTTTCCTCCGGAACCTGGGCCGTACTGCGTTTGAGCACGGGCAATACGGATAAATGAAGTCTGAAAGGTTGTATTTGAGTTAAAATCAAATGTTGTTTTATTTTCCTTACCGGCTCCTTTTTTCATTGTAATTTGAATAGCACCGTCTTTACCGGCAGCTCCATATAATGCTGCCGCTGTAGGCCCTTTTAGTACGGTGATGTTTTCAATATCATCCGAGCTAATGTTCCATAAATCAGTCGATACGGGCACTCCGTCCACAACAATCAATGGTGTTTTCCCCCTGACAAATATTTTGGGGTCCCCAAAAAATTCATTGGTATTCGCTACAGTTACTCCTGCGGCTTTACCGGTTAGTGCCTCCATCACATTAGGCGCTTTGGATTTTTGCAGTGATTCTCCTCCAATTTCCTGCACGGCATAACCAATCCGCTTTTTTTCCTTTACAATTCCCAAAGCGGTTACCACTACCTCATTCAAGGTTTGTACATCGGGCATCAGTTGAATTTGAAGGCTTGTACTTTCACCCAAGGCAACCTCTTTAGGCAAATACCCTACAGAACTAAATACAATGCTGGCATTTTCCGGAACAGAGAGTTTGAACTTTCCGTCCATATCGGTAATGGTACCATTGCTTGTTCCTTTCACCACAATATTTACTCCTGGCAACGGCTGTCCTTTCTCATCTTTTACCGACCCGGTTATGATCCTTTCCTCTACTACTTCTTCAATGACAGGCACAGTGGCATTTCCTCGTTTATTCACAAAAATGCTATTGTTCACCCGCTTGAATTTCAAACCTGTATTTCTGGAAATATCCGTAAGTAACTCTGCCAAGGTGTTGTTGTGAGCAGATGTGCTCACCAAGGCATTCAAGTTCACCCGGCCATGCTCATAGGCAAATTTTAGCCCGGTTTTGTTTTCTAACCTGGAGAATACTTTGGCCAGGGATTCATTTTCCACATTCAGGCTGACAATGATTTCATTCCAGCTTTTGTTCTGTGCAGTGACAGTCTTAGCAATCAACATGTTTGCTAAAAATACCTGTAAAATAATTCCATACAGTAGATACTTAGACATAAGCAGCAGTTGTCTGGGTAAATTTGTTTTCATACCTTTAGGGTTTAGTACAATTATTAATTTGATTTTCTAAATCCCCTGTATACCCTACTCAGGCCAATTTTTGGGTATACCAGGGGCTAAAAACCGGTGGTACAATCTGTATGACCGGTTTTTTTCTTTCAGACGACACGCCAAGCATAGCTGCATCTGGTACACATTGTTATATACACTTATTTTTAAGTATAAAAAAGCTTATACTTCATTTCCGATAATGGTTTGTTTCCGTTGATTCAACAGTTATTTTACTAACTTGTAAGTTTTGACACATACAAGGGAAAGTATCAGCAGATTTCTCCACTCATTTCATTGTAAACTTTCCCAATAATTTTAATTTGCTTGTTTCCTTTTCAGTAGATTTTTATTTTACTGTAATCGTTACTTTTTGCTTATTAATCTGGAAATCGAAAGGAATGGCATAGCTAATCCCTTCTAATACATCATCAAGACTTTGCCGGGCAAAATCCCCTGTAAAACCCTGTATATCAGGAACTCTGTTCACTTCTATTTCTACCCCATACCAGCGTTCCAAGCGATGAATAATTTCTTGAAAAGAGGCTTTACGGAATGCCAATTGCCCATCTTTCCAACCGATTTCTTCCTGTAGGTCAAAACCTGATTTTTGTAAAGTTTTCTTCCGAATATCAAATACAGCCATATCCGTAGGTGAAAGTATCATAGAATGGCCTGTAGCCACTAAACTGTCTGATACTTGTAGTTTCCCTTCTACCAAGGCAACCCTCACTTGTTTTTCTTCCGGAAAGGCTTTAAAATTAAAAGCGGTCCCTAATACCTTTGCTTGTAGATATTTACTCTTTACCACAAAGGGGCGTGCAGGGTCCTTTTGCACTTCAAAATAGGCTTCTCCTTCCAGCTCCACTTCTCTGAGTTGTTTGGTAAAGCCTTGGGGGAATTTGATTCTGCTTTCGCTGTTAAGGTGCACAATTGTGCTGTCAGGTAAAGTTAAAATAACTTTCTGACCTTTAGGGATTACTTTTTCGATGTAGGTGATGGCAGGCGTTTCTTCTTCGATTGAAAGGGTATTGGAAAAGTAAATTCCTACGCAGATGAGCAAAACCACGCTGGCAGCAACCAGCATTTTGGGCCAAAAGGTTATATTTCTTTGTCTGGCAGATGGCATTTGGGCTAATTGATAATAACGCTCCAAACGTTTCCATCCGGCATCCAACTCATCTTTGCGTACCTGTTTGTTTTTTACTTGTAACGACTTCAACAGCAATCTGGCGCGATCCAGTTCAGCCGGCTCCACCTCCCCTCTAGCCATTCGCTCCTGCCAATACACTTCATAAGTAGTATCGGCAGCTTCTACCCAGCGCCTGAACTTCTCGTCCAAAACCAGATCTTCTGCAGTCATTCTTTCATCGTTCATATTCGAATGAAATATTTCGTCATGAAATAGTCGTTAGTAAATTCAGGTTTACGTCTGCCATTCATTGTATTTTTCCTACACCGATATCCGGAACGATGCATTTGTTCATTGAAAATAAAATCAGGCCGTTTTCGTAAACTTCTCTAATAGTAAAAAGAGGGTGAGGGTGACTTTGTAGGTAATTTTTTTTGATTTTTTTTTAAAAAAATATTGACTCTTTCCAATTTATTATACAACTCATTGAAAATCAATCAAACACAAAACTAGTCAGCAAATGATAAAAAGAAGAAAAGCAGCATAAGTTCTTTTAATTTTTTTAGAGTTTTGTATAACAAAGAGCGCACAGATTGGTCGTTCAAAGCCATGACTTCCCCTATCTGTTGATTACTGAGATCCGCATAAAATTTTAGAAAGATGACTTCTTTTTGCCTCTTGGAGAGATTTCCCAGTTCGTGTTTAAGCTTCTGCTGCTGCGCTTCGGACATTTCTTGGCGGATCAATTGCTCTTCAAAAGAAAACTCCACGGAAAAATCATGGTTCTCTTGTAGAGTGCTTTCCGAAGAGACCAATTTGCTGCCTTTTCTAATTTCTTTGAGGAGCTTTCGCTTGAAGGCTTTGAACAGGTAAAACCGGATACTATCCGTATTTCCCAAATTTTGTTTTTTACGGATCAGTTCGCAAAAAAGCTCATGGATACAATCCTTCACCAAATCCTCTTCCCGGGAAATTTTTAATCCGTAATTAAAAAGATACTCATATTGCGCGTAATAAATTTCCGACAGGGCGTTTTTATCCCCCTGTTTAAAAGCTCGCCAAAGTTGCTCGTCATTACGTATATGTTCCACCTTGAGTACCTTCATCCGGTCGAAATTAGTAAAATTTTCCGCTCAAAAAATAATATAGCTTTTCCGATTCATAAAATATTTACTTTAAAGTCTTTTTTTGTTCACAATAGCAGCAAAATATGCTGAATCCGTTGAAATTTCATTCGGTCAAAGCAGAAATGTACTCCGGTCATTTTTTTCAAGTTCCGCATCCCTTTCCTTGGGATTTCCTGTACTTTTGTAGTTCTAAACTTATAAATATAAAAAGTTATGCAGCCATTTCAGGTACTTTATGAGGATAACCATTTGATCGCAGTGAACAAGCCTAGCGGTTTGTTAGTGCAAGGGGACAGCACAGGAGATGAGCCGTTGTCTGAAATGGTAAAAAAATACATCAAGCGAAAATACAATAAACCCGGTCAGGTATTTTGTGGGGTGATTCACCGCCTGGACCGCCCGGTGAGTGGGGTCGTAGTCTTTGCCCGTACTTCCAAAGCCTTGGAAAGGATGAACAAACTTTTCCAAAACCGGGATGTAGATAAAACCTACTGGGCAGTTGTGCATAAACGCCCACCGGAAGATGAAGATACCATTACCCATTATTTGATCAAAGATCCCTCAAAAAATATTACGAAAGCTTATACACGCCCTAGCGGAAAGGCGCAAAAGGCAGAGTTGCATTATAAAATTTTAGGCAAGGTGGGAAGTTATTACTTGTTACAAGTAAACCCTACCACAGGACGACCACATCAAATCAGAGCGCAACTGGCTAAAATCGGTTGTCCGATTAAAGGAGATATTAAATACGGCTATTCGGAAAAAAACAGGGGTGGTTTTATCCACTTACATGCGCGTAAGCTATCCTTTATTCACCCGGTGAAAAAGGAACCCTGTCTGATCGATGCACGGGTTCCTCAAGACTCCGTTTGGGATCAGTTCAGACAACTGAGCAACTAAAAGAAGAAGGCTTGAGGGATTGAAGGATGAGGGATTGAAGGAAGGAAAGTACAAGCTTTCCTTTTTTTTGTGGATCAACTTTCGGTTTTTAAGGAAGCTTTGATCTCCATTTCCACCAAGTCGATACGAGCATCTTCCATCGATTTGATGATGAACTTGTATTGATTGTTTTCCACTACATCTCCAATGTTCGGAATATCATTTTTGATAGAAAGGATGTACCCTCCCAAGGTATCGTAGTCCCCTTCCGGAAAGTAAAAATTCTCTTGTTCATTCAGGTAATCAATCTCAAAACGAGCATTTAGTTCGTAGCGATTTTCATCGAGTTTTCTGATTTCCAGTTCGTCTTCATCGTACTCATCTTCAATCTCACCAAAAATCTCTTCCATAATATCTTCAATTGTCACGATACCGGAAGTCCCCCCGAATTCATCCACAATCAAGGCCATACTTTTATGCTCGGAGATAAAGCGAATCATCAATTCGTTTGCCGGCATCGTTTCCGGAACGATGACGATATCGGTAATAATATCTTTTATAGACTTGGGATTTTTAAACAATGCCAGAGAGTGGCAATACCCAATGATATTGTCAATAGAGTCTTGATACACCGGAATTTTAGAATGGCCACTTTCGCTAAAGGCATTTTTTAATTCGGGGATTTCGTCTTCAATGTCTACTGCAATGATCTCCTTTCGCGGGATCATACAGTCGCGCACCTTGATCGTTTTGAACTCCAAGGCATTGCTGAAAATCTCTTTGTCCACTGCATCGGAACTTTTACTTTCATCGGGATTACTGACAATGGTGTTGGTGATATAGTTGCTCAAATCCGTCAGGCCAAATACCGGTCTATCCTCGGAGTATGGCAAACGGAAAACTTTGGTGATCAATAATTTTGAAAGTTTTACCACGATCCATACAAATGGATGACTAATGGTATAAATGATGTTCATCGGAATGGCTGCAGAAGCCAAAAATTGATCGGGATTGGCCAAGGATATGCTTTTGGGCAAAAACTCTGCGGTAGCTAGCACTACGATGGTAGCCAAGATGGTTTGGATGGCCAAGGTAATCACCTGTACCGTACCATGCGCAAAACCGGGAAAGTGTTGGGTTAGAAAACCCTCAATCACCGGATCGAGTATGGCCGCCATAAAGATACCATATACCACCAGTGCAATGGTATTTCCCAAAAGAGTAGTGGCGATAAAAAAAGAAGGTTTACTGACAAAATGCGAAAGAATCCGTCCGATAAGTTTGCCTTGCTCTTTTTGTACAGCGATATGGAGGCGGTTAGCCGATACAAAAGCTATCTCCACCGCTGAGAAAAAGCCGGAAAACAATAGGGAGATAAATACTATCAGTAAGTTGGTGTCCATGTAGGAGTTGAGCTACTTCAAATTTGTTTTTGACTGATTTCTTAATGCGCTATACAGTCAATCTTCAACGCTTTTATAGAATTAACAAAAATTGTTGACAAGCTATTTATTCAAGTACTCTGTGATTTTGCTAGGAGTATTTTGTTTTTCTTGCCCTACCTGTAACTAAAAATTTCACAGGATTACTTTAAAAATAAGAAAAATCTATCAGAATCAGCATTTCTTTTCCTTTGTCAAAGAAGTAATATACTCTTAATCAACCCTTTAGTGAAAATGAGTATTTGCCAACCCCTCTCCTATTTGCCTAGAATGACATTCTTCATAAGAAGCAAAAAAGAGAGGGTGGAAAACAGAATTTATTTCAATAAGTTCTTTCTGCGAAGAATGGTATCCATAAATTTGAGATCGTTTTCCGTACGGAAAATCTCAAAAGGAAGATAAACAAATTGTCCTTTGGCAATGACCAATAAATAATGTTTTTTGCTTTTCTCTACTTTTTGAACCTTGTCCCAGGTGATAGGCATCCCTTGGCGGGCATTGAGTTTGATCATCACTTGACGACTGTCAATTTCGTATCCTAATTTTTGAAACAATATCTTGTTTTGCTCCATTTGGGAGGCCCCGGCAAACTGTACCAACCAGAACAATACGTATAAGATAGAAAGGGTTAAGGCAATACCAAAGCACCACCACAAAGCAGAAGCCGCAAATAGAGGAATAAACATGATGGCTACTGGCACAAGCCACGCCCACCAATACTCTTTCATCACAGTTTTCAAACCCAACATCACATACTTGTTAGGATCCAGCTTGTATTTTTTTGTTTTAATAATCATTCCGTAAATATTTATTTAACATCCTGTATGCCTAAGAGACGCACTTTATCAATACTTTTTCTTCCAGCATTTGCTTAAATTATAATGCCTTCAGACTTAAATCCAAGATACCGGCTGAGTGAGTCAAAGCGCCCATAGAAATAAAATCCACTCCGCATTGAGCAATCGCTTCTACCCTCTCTTCAGTGATAGCCCCTGAAGCTTCCGTCTGGCATTTTCCTCCGATCAACCGTACCGCTTCCTTCATCATCTCATTGGACATATTATCCAACATGATCACATCTACCTTTCCGATATCCAAAGCCTCTCGAACTTCTTTCAGGTTGCGGGTTTCTACTTCTATTTTTAAATCCAACCCCTTCTTGTGCAAGTAATTTACCGTTGCTTCTACTGCTTGTGTAATTCCCCCGGAAAAATCAATATGATTGTCTTTGAGCATTACCATATCAAATAAGCCAAAGCGATGGTTGGTCCCTCCGCCAATGCTTACCGCCCATTTTTCAGGAATGCGAAAGTTAGGAGTCGTTTTACGTGTATCCAATATTTGCGTGGCAGTTCCTTGCAGTAAGTTTACAATGCGCCGGGTAAGTGTCGCAATCCCACTCATCCGTTGCATACAGTTCAACATCAATCGTTCTGCTTTGAGAATGGCTTGAGCATTCCCACTTACCGTCAAGACAACATCTCCGACATACACCGGAGAGCCATCCTGTACCAATACCTCGATTTGCAACTCTTTATCCACAGAGGCAAATATTTTTTCTGCCAAAGCAACTCCTGCCACTATTCCATTGGCTTTTACCAAAAGTTGAGCAGACTTTTGAGCATCCGCGGGTACAGCTGCCAACGAAGAGTGATCACCGGCTTGAGGACCCGTGCCCAAGTCTTCCTGCAGGGCTGCCTGGATAAAGGTTTCTATTGCGCTATCAGTTAAATATTTGTGTTTCACGCGGCAAAAATAAAAAAAGACACTGATATATTTCAGTGTCTACCTATCTTCAGTATGCGATAATTGTTAAATTGTCTCCGAATATTCAATAAGAGAGATCAATCTTCCCCAAAATCAATGGTATCAATAATGTATTTGCCATTCATCTGTTTGACCAAGATGTACACCCGGAAAGAACCTCCCTCATATGTATATTTCCCGATGGCATATAACAATCCTTCTTTAGAAGCCCCCTTATGGATATAGCGGAAGTCTTTCGCCGGATATTTTTTAAAAAATTCTTTTAATACAAATTCCGCTTGGGTTTTGCTATAGCTAGATTTTTCATCGTCAAAATTCAATTCTACCAATTCATTGAAATAAGAAGACAAGTTTTTTGCATTGCCTTGTTTAATAGCCGTTCTTGCACTCGCAATTACATCCTCATCCTGTCCTACAGTAGAGGTCATAAAGCCCAATTGTAAAAAATTGACGATAAGTACAATATAAAAATAGGTAAAAATATTCATCATAAATGAGGGAATTTTGAGTAAAAACAATCGAAAATAGTGCCAACCCCCTTTTTTCGCATCTCCAACTTATGTATAATAACATAGAAATTCTTCAAGTTTTTACTCGATAAATAAAATTTTATATGCAATAATTAAAGACTACCCAAATATGATTAGGTTTTTGGTTTATTTCAATACTTTCCTATAAAATATACGGTTTTGGACCAATAAGGTGGCATTCTGACAAAAAAGTTAACATATAGCCACAAAAAAGCCTTTGTCACTCAATGAACGAGACAAAGGCTTTTTCTCCGATTTTGGAAAAAGGGTTATTGGGAAGTAAGTTCCAATTCGATATTTTTATTTTCAATACGGGAAAGTTCTTTTAACTCACCGGCTTCAAACAGGCGATCAATATTTTCGATTGCAATATCCTTATTGTCAGGTTTATAATTGATATAGTCCTGAAAAATAATTCCCTGAATGGTTTGACGGTTAATGGCTTCCCTGAACCGGATTCCTCCTCCATTTACATGATACGAATAGGCTAGAAAGTCTACGGTATGCTTTTGTTGATGTACCCAATAGATATATTCGTCTTCATAATCCGTTCCCCCTCCTTCTTGGTCAAAGGTGATTTTTATTTTGTGGTACGGCTCTCCTTTCACATTCACCACACCTAAGTCTTCCGTATTCACAGCGGGATCATTAAGGCCAAAGGGTAGTAAAGTAAAGTAGATCACCGAATTGACGGAATTGCTGTATGCCAAGGATTTTTCCTGCGGAATTTCGGATTTCTCTCCATTAATACTTCTTACAAAACCCTCATTATCAAGCTTATCTATAATTGAATTACCCAAACTATCCTTAAATTCACGGGTATAAATGTACAATCCTCCCTTACGGGAAGCCGTGTAATGTTTACCCCTAAAATCAAATGCTAAACTAAAACTTTCGTACCGTTCTCCCCCATGCGAAGCAATGGCTTGAGACACTAATTTATTTAAGGGTTTATCGGTACTTGAATTTTCCTGATAGGTTTGTTTCGTACTACAAGCCGAAAGGAGCATCCAACTGATAAGCGCTAAAAGAAGTCCGTTAGATAATTTCATTTATACTGGTTTAGTTGGTTGGGTTCACTTATATAATAAGAGAGTACCAAAGTTTCATTTTTAAACATGTTCCCCTTCTGAAGGGAATTTCAAGTAAAGAAACTAAACAACATTCAATCTAAAAAAAATGATCCAATAAAAAATGGGCAACTCACTACCAAACAGTTGAATTGCCCAAATAATTCACGACTTATTTTAAAACAGGTTATCCAGAAAACCTTTTTTAGCAGGTTCTATTTTAAACCCGGCTTCCTTTACCTTGTCAATGATTTGTCCTTCCGACACTGAATCGGAAGAGACTTCCAGTACTTTGTCTTGGTTAGCCGTATCTACATTCCAGGAATTTATACCATCCAACTTCTCCATAAAAGGGGTTACTTTGGCTACACAACTGCTACAATTGATATTGGTTTTGAATTTATACGTTTTCATACGATTTGAATTTAAATGGTTCACGATTTAGTAAATTGTTATTTTTTTCAGTCAAGGCTGAATACAGATTTCCGGGGTTCAAGTATTCACTATCAGTTTTTTCTTTTTCAGGCGAAGGCTATTGGTGACAACAGAAACCGAACTCATAGCCATAGCCGCTCCGGCAATCATAGGGTTCAATAAAAATTGAAATACCGGGAACAATACTCCTGCCGCGACAGGTATTGCCAATACATTGTAAATAAATGCCCAGAATAAATTCAACCGGATGGTTTGTAAGGTCTGGCGAGAAAGCTGTATCGCAGTGGCAATATGTTGCAAATCCGAATGCAACAGAGTAATGCCGGCACTCTCCATGGCAATGTCTGAACCGGAAGCCATAGCCAACCCTAAGTCTGCTTGTGCCAAAGCCTGAGAATCGTTAATTCCGTCACCCGCCATGGCGACACATTTGCCTTGCTCCTGCAATTGCTTGACATAAGCCCCTTTTTCATGTGGCAACACCTGAGCCTGATAATGGTCAATCCCGACTTGTTGAGCCACCTCTTTTGCCGTGTTTTCCTGATCTCCGGTGAGCATGATTACTTCTATGCCCATTTTTTGAAGTTTTTGTACAGAAGCCACCGAAGACGCTTTGATTTTATCTGCTATGCCCAGTACAGCCAATGCACTTTTTCGATTCGCAAAATAGATCACGGTGACAGCTCTCTTCAATAACTCCCCTGCTTTGGTTTTGAGTTCAACCGGTATTTCGACACCATTTGATGTGAGTAATTTTTCATTCCCGACAAAATATCCTTCCCCCCAAACACTTGCTCTCAGCCCACTTCCACTTATATTTTCAAACTCTTCCAGTTCAGGGCCATTTCCTACCTTTCCAAAATAATTAGTAACAGCCTGGGCCAGTGGATGTTTGGATTGCCCTTCCATTTTTGACAAGATGGCAACCAGTTCGTTTTTATTTTCCACATTTGCCCAATATTCCTCCACTACTTTAGGCCTACCTTCGGTAATAGTGCCCGTCTTATCCAATACCAAGGTGTCTACCCGGTGGGCAATTTCAAGGCTCTCCGCATTTTTAATCAAAATTCCGTTTTCCGCTCCTTTTCCAATTCCCACCATCAAGGCTGTAGGTGTAGCTAAACCCAGAGCACAAGGACAGGCGATGATCAGTACGGAAATTAATGTGAGAAAAGCATAGGTAATGGGAGGCTCAGGCCCCAAAAAATACCAAGCGAAAAACGTTGCCATAGCAACTAAAATCACGACCGGCACAAATACTCCCGCTACTTTATCCACAAGTTTTTGAATAGGGGGCTTAGAAGCTTGTGCTTCCTGGATCAGACGAATCATTTGTGCAAGAAACGTCTCATTGCCAACTTTTTCCGCTTCAAATATAAGGCTTCCATCCTGATTAATGGTACCACTGGTTACAGCATCTCCTTCTACTTTCATTACAGGGAGCGGTTCACCGGTCAACATACTTTCATCGATATAGGACTTCCCGGATAATACTTTACCGTCCACCGGAACTTTATCTCCGGGGCGCAATATGATTCTGTCTCCTTTTTGAACCTCTTCAATAGAGATATCCTGAGTTTCTCCATTTATCTCCAGTGTGACCATAGTAGGGCGCAATCCCATCAACTTTTTAATAGAAGCAGAAGTCTTTGTTTTGGCCCTTTCTTCCAAAAATCTCCCTAACAGAATCAAAGAGACAATTACTGCTGCCGATTCGTAATAAACATGTGGTGGTATTCCTTGTTGCTCAAAAAACTGGGGATAAACCGTATTGAACAAGCTAAACAGAAATGCGACTCCGGTACTCAACGCAACCAAGGTATCCATGTTGGTATTGAGATGTTTGGCTTTTTGCCAGGCGATGCGAAAAAATTCTCCTCCGGACCAAAACAGCACCGGTAAAGTCAGGAGCATTAACACCCAATTTTCGTAGGGGATGCTGCCTTGCATAAACATTGAAATCACAAACACAGGAAGTGTCAATAAGACCGATGTGATCAATTTTTGTTTGAGCACTTTCAGACGTTCCTCTTCCTTCTGACGGGTATCCACCCGTTTATCCAAATCGAGGCTGTACCCGATTTGTTTGGAAATTTTTTGTAATGTTTTTTCCGATACTTCCTTAGGATCGTATTCGATATAGGCCGATTTGTTAGGATAATTAACGCTAGCTGTTATTACACCTTTTTGCCGTAATAGTTGCTTTTCCAAGCTGACGGCACAAGAAGCACAAGTCATACCTTCCACCGGATAGCTTTCTTTTTGCGTTGGTTTTTCTAATAATTTAGTTTCCATGGTTCTTTCTATTTTTTATCCATTTCCCGGGTCTTGTATTTCCCAATGATATGGCGTGTTGAATTCTTTAACTTATGTGTTACAAAGTTAGCTTATAAGTAAAGGGGCCGTGTTACACCATTTTTGAATTGTTTTATATAATTTTCCAAAACAGGAGAAAAGGAGAGGGGAAAGGTTCAGTTTATCATATAGAAACATCAAATTCTCAGACTTAGCAAACCAGACAAATGAATACTGTAAGTGCAGAAATCATTACCATCGGTGATGAAATCTTATACGGACAAATTACCGATACCAATACGCAATGGATTAGTCAACAATTGGATGGAATCGGAATCAAAACCGTCCGAAAAACTTCCGTGGGAGATCAACGAGAAGCCATTCTCTCTGCTTTACAAGAAGCCAGCCAACGGGCACACATCGTGTTGGTCACCGGAGGCTTGGGCCCCACCAAAGACGATATTACCAAACAGGTATTTGTAGAATATTTCAATTCCACATTGGTCTTTCACCAAGAAGTATTGGATCATGTACAAAGTTTGTTTGATAAAATCGGTCGCAAAATGAGCGATTTGAATAAAAATCAAGCCTACTTGCCCGAATGTGCCCAGGTCATCCCTAATCAACTGGGGACGGCACCAGGCATGTGGTTTGAAAAAGAGGATTGTATATACATCTCTATGCCCGGTGTGCCACATGAAATGAAGGGTTTGATGAACAGCTGTATCATAGAAAAATTACAGCAAAAGTTTCAAACGCCTACAATTCTGCACCGGATGGTCAAAACCATCGGAATTCCAGAATCTACGTTATCGGAATTACTGGCTCCGTGGGAGGAGCAATTGCCCGAACATATTTCATTGGCTTATTTGCCAAGCCTGGGACAAGTGAAATTACGACTTTCGGGAGTAGGAGAGAAGGCGGAACTCCTCGCACAGGAATTAGACCGTGAAGTAACAACACTGACACAAATCGCAGAAAAATATATTTATGCCTATGACAATGAGGAGGTAGAACATATCATCGGACAGTTATTAAAAGACCAAAATGCCAGCCTTGCTACTGCGGAGAGTTGTACCGGAGGCTTCATTGCCAATAAGATTACCAATGTACCCGGCTGCTCGGTTTATTACAAAGGAGGCATCGTTTCCTATAGTAATGAGGTCAAAATGAGTCAACTGGGGATACCCGAAGAAATGCTGAAAGCTCATGGAGCCGTCAGTGAAGAAGTAGCCAAAACGATGGCGAAACAAGTCCGTATCAAATATGGAGCGGACTTTGGTATTTCTACCACGGGAATTGCCGGCCCCGATGGAGGTACCCCTGAAAAACCAGTCGGAACCGTCTGGGTCGGTTATTCGGATGCTAATACAACCGAAGCTAAATTACTGCATTTTCCTCATACCCGTCAGATGAATATCACCCTCACCTACAATGCCTTAATGAACTGGTTAAGGAAAAAATTGCTAAAAGAAGAATAATCCGGGGTCAAAAGGTTGAGGGATTGAAGAGCTGAGGGATTGAGGGATTGAAGAATTGAGGGGGAAATAACATTTACTTTAAAAAAACAGGCGTCAATGGAAATATTGACGCCTGTTTTTTTAAAACTATAAGCTATTTTTAAGCTGCTTGTGTTTTTCTCAAGCTCGTTGCTGTAATTCCTCTGGCCGGCATTTTCCGGGTGCGGCTCTTCATCAATGCTATGGCTTCTTCCCGGCTTGCAAACATTCCATTGATATTTACAAGATGATCTGCCAGGGTTTCATAATCTTTGTGCATCAGGTACCACCAGATACGCAAGAAATCCAACTTCTCAAAAACAAGGGCTTTGTTCTTGGCATAGTCGTCGGCATGGTCACGCAAATGCTGCGGATGCTCTGTCCAGTGCATATTTGGCTTTAGGTGGTGACTGATATGGTACCCATCGTTCCAGCACTTGTGATTGTATTTGGAATTGATACAAGTCGTACTGTTTTTATAGCAATTTCCGGGATCGTCAAAATCAACAAAAGCATGCTGTCCGAAATTTCCTAACATCATCACAATCCGCGACATCAAAAACGGGAGCATAAACACCATAAAGGTGGCTGAAAAATCTACAAATACAGACATCAACACACAGAAGATGATAAAACTTGCTTCTCCCAGAATTACTTTATTTCTAAACTTAAACAGCTTCCGGATATCAAAGTATTTTATTAAATCCAGCAAGCCTCTGAAAAAGAATTTGCCAAAGTACATCATGTAGTCTTTAAAGTTGTCCCTTTGATACATCATCGTACTGCTCTCATCCTCTTCCAGGTTGTTTTCCAAGTGGTGCATCCCAATATGGTGACTAAAATACGTTTCCGGGGTTTGTCCGAAAAACGGACAAATAAACCAAGTCAAATATTGATTTAGAATCGTATGCTTGCTTTTGTACAAAGGACGGTGACTGGTACAATGGAACATCAACCCGAAAGGCCCTTTGAACACCAAGTTATTCACAATGAAATATGCAGCTGATATTACCCACCAAATCCAACCGGTGACAAATGGCAAATACAACAAGATACCCAAGGGTACCATAATGAATGTAATTTTCAAAGTCAGGTAGACAAACGGTAAATCACGTTTATCTCTAAGCATCGATAATACATAGTTGTCAAATGCACTGTACTTCTCAGGCCGCTTGTATTCCGGGTCTGTTAAGGTCGGTAAAGGTATCATTGAATAAGTTTGGTTGTGAATAAAATTATTGTATTAGTGTTTTTCAAATCTTTTTACTGCTCTAAATGATAAGGGGAAAATAGAGGCCATTAAAAAATAGCAAAAGCACAAAAGTAATCCTTCCAATTTTCCTAAGTATACTTATTTAAAAGTAAATAGGGGTAAGAATAACCCTTTTTACTGTAAATGCAAGGAAATTTGTAAGAAAATTTAAGAAAGGGGGCTAACCTGTTATTTTAAAAGTGCCACTTTTAAATCAAATGTAATGGAGATGGGATCATGCACTTTGATCAATCCCAACATGGGCTTTGGAGGGGTAATGCCGTATTCGCTCATCAAAATTTGATGCGAACCTTCAATATGTAAGGTATCTTCGTTGAGTTGAATGACTTGTAAGTCAATGTTGCGAAGTTTACTCTGGCCTGCAATGCTGATCATGGCCTGTGTAGAAATTTTTGCCCGATTGCCTTCCAAAGCTTGAACAACTTCTGCTTGTTTTAAATGAAGTTGTATTTGGGGAAACTTCTCTGCCTGAAGTGTTTTTTGCAAGTCATTATTGATCACTCGCCCTCCACAATCCAAGTCAGTAACCTCAATAAAAAATTCAGCTCCTTTAAACGTAAAAAGTTTATTATTCTTTTTGGCAAATAATTGTAATTGATTGTAAGTAAAAATGTTAGCGGTAAGGCAGGTAAACTGGTTGATATTAGTGGTTCCTTTGAGGATTACCTTGCTCTGATCGGTGAGGACAAACTTGACCGGATTATCAGTAGTAAAGGCAAAACAAATCCAAAGAATGCAGCTACTAACAGAAAGCAAAACAACCCGGAATATCAACTCTTTGCTTTTCATAGTTAACCAAAGGTAAAGTTTGCAAAATGGATTCAAGTAAGGTACAGGCCCTCTCAGCCAAGACCTGTACCAAGGTTGCAATTAGAAATTAAAACTCATTTCTAACAGCGGACCATTGAATTCCGCTCCGTAACGGGCATCCTCCACACCAAAGTTTTTATACTCTTGGTGTACATATTCACCTTTTAATAACAATCCTTTCGTGAGCATAAAACCTAATCCCCCCTGAATCCTTACAACTTGCCTGTCAGAATCAATGCTTTGATATTCCTGTTCATTGGCAACATTATACCGGCCACTGATATACAATTTATCCGTCAGATTATATTTGGCATCCACGGCTATTTGTGTCCAGGTTTCTTCCAACGTTTCATCAGAATCAGCACCATCCATATCCCCTTCATTGATCCATTCATAGGTACCGAATACTTCCAGACGATCAAAAACCAAGGTGGAGTTCAGTTGGTAAGAAGTTATTTTTTGTCCATTGGTTACCAGCATTTGTCCGGCATCGGTTTCAGCATTTAGAATGCCTTTGTAACGGGCACCTGAGCGGTTGCCGGAAAATAAATAGTTTTTGGTACCTTGGCCGTAGGCTGCTGAATTACCGCTGTGATCTACATGGTATAAAGAACCTGCTAATCGCAAAAATGATTTTTCACCCAAATCCTGATTGTAGGCAATCTTTCCGTATGTTGCCAAGCCATGGTCTTCATTCAAATCGCCTTTAGTGGTTCCGCCACTGATTCCCCCCATAAGTTCAAATTGCTTTAATGCGGCAGTAACTTCTACGGCAATTTCCGTTGTATTGCCATCGATAATATAATTACCAATCAAGGGGTTGTTTTGTACGGAACCGTTATCCGATCTGCGCAAATGCCAATCACCGTAATTAATCTCCATTTGCCCCGCTTTCAAACTCACCACTTCCATGATTTTATCGATCAAAGGGCTGTTCAGTACGATAAGTTTGTCGATCTTGATATAGCCTTCCCGCATCCATACCTCAGTGTGGTGCTCTGAACTCAGATATACTTCAAAATAGGCACTGATTCCATCAGTAATGGTACCATTAATAAACACATTTCCCGCAGCATTTTGGAATCCGGAGGCAATAGGAGTGATCTCTCCGGCACTTCCGGCTTCATTGCTATTTTCATGCGATAAAAATTGCATGGTTCCTACCGTTTGCGCCCCAAAAATAATTTTGGTATCAGGATTGTTTTCAAAAGGCTTTTTAAGGAAATCGGGTTTATTGTCTTGTGACATCAGCATGCCGCTTACCAACATCAAAGCAGACAAAAGTGTGATGAACTTTTTCATAGTTGTACTATTTAGTAGTGTATTAATCAATAGAATTGTATCTCAAGTGGAATAGGGGAAATCCTATTTCCCAGAGGTTCCGTTTGGAAGAGTTTTAAAAGTCAAGTCAAAATGAAATACTACATCTTTTCCGGTTTTGATCGTGCCTAACATGGCTTTGGGAGGCTCAATACCGTATTGAGTCATATCAATTGTATATTCTCCCCGAAAGGCCACCTCTTCTTGCTTCAGGATGGCTTGCGCGGTCAGATGTATGGGCTTTGTCACACCGGCGATGGTCAAGTTCCCCTTGGCAGTGACAGCAGCTTTTCCTTCGCCAGTTTTGCGGATTTCCTTTACTTCTTTCAGGATAAATTGGATATGGGGATACTTTCCTGTTTTTAAGGCTTTATAGATATTTTTATCCATCGCATCTTTACCGCTGTGCAGTGATTCGGAGGCAAATTTTAAAGACAACAAGTCAATAGAGTTTAAAGTCTGCTGGTTCAAATCCAGTTTAGCCGTTCCGCTTACTTCATCTACTTTCGCTTCCCAATCGTGTAGGGTAGAGGTTCCTGTAACCACCACTTTGGTACTTTCAGAGAAAGTATAAGTACGCTGTGCATGGACCAGTTGTACACTCAACAAAGCAGCAAAAAAACCAATTATCTGTAATGCTTTCATATTTCTGTTTGCGTGATGTTTGTGTGTACAAATGTATTCCGGGCTACTGTTGTAAAGGATGATTTCCAACATACCGGAAGATGAATAATATCACCAGTCTACTATGATTGACATTAGAAACAATTCAACAATTTGTGATTATTCACACCATGGAACAGGAGCAATCGCCAACAGAATCGTTGGACCTTAATATCACAAATATGGGGTAAGCGGATAGGAGGGAGGAAGAATTTTCATCCACCCAAAAATGTTTCTCCCGTTTGAAAAGGAAGTTTCTTGACTCAAACTCTCAGGGTAAACCTCAGGGATATTTGTAAATTATAATAGAGATGAGTAGATTTTCATATCAGTCTAACTATTTCGCTGCTTTATAAGTACTAATTGTATTGAACATAGCTATGCTTACTTTATCAGATGCTGAACTTTGGGAATCTTTTAAGTCGGGAAATAAAGAAGCATATGCCCATATGTATCAACAGCAAATCCGACCACTGTTGGCTTACGGCTTACGTATCTGCCCACTGCAGGATATCGTGGAAGATTGCATTCACGATCTGTTTGTGGATTTGTGGAGAAGAAAGGCTCATTTAGGTACTTCGGATAATATCAAGTTTTATCTATTCAAAAGCCTGAAACGAAGGCTCCATACCGCCATGAAACACCCGGGATTTTCTTTGGAGTATTTTCACAAACATCCTGATAACAAAGTCTCTGCTTTCGAAGAAGAATTAATTCAAAAGGAAATTGTTTCGGGGTTTGCGAAAAATTTACAAGCTGCTTTCCAACAACTTACCCCTAAGCAAAAGGAGGTTATTCATCTGAAGTTTTACGATGGGCTTTCGTATGAAGAAATAGCCGAACTGCTCAATATTAATTATCAATCCGTGCGGAATACCATCTACCGGGCGATGACCGAATTGCGTAAACAACTACTCCTAAGTTGTTTTTTTCTCCTCTATGTTTTCATGTAAACAAACATATTTGTTTGTAATTTTTTTTCTTTAAAACAAGCTTGGTTACTCCCTTTTCAAGACTTTTGAGTCCTTATTCTCCTTTCCCGGATTTTTTTTAAAAAAGCTTGAGTACAAAATTTACTTTCCTCTATTTACTCTACAAATTCATATCAATTTTAACCCCTGAAATACTTACTTCTAACATATTCAAATAATCCTAAACCGGAAAAGCCATTGTAGCTAATGACACAAGTCTATGAAGATTGAAGATTATACGACAAATGAATCTTTTCAGCGCTGGGTGAAGGGCGATCAGAAAAGTGCTATTTATTGGGAACAATACTTGGCAACGCATCCTCATGAAAAGGAAGCCGTTGAAAAGGCAAGGCAACTCTTAATGGCCTTGTCCCAAGAGGATTTGATACAAGTACCGGATCAAGAAAAAGTAGTTAACCAACTTTGGCAAAAAATCAATACAACCCTGGAAAAGGAGCCAAGCACCCAAGCGGACTATACTACTCAACCTACATACAAACATTTCCGCATCAGCCCGTGGCAACGATGGATTTCTTATGCCGCCATGCTATTATTAGGTCTTTTCTCCGTATGGTATTTCCGTTCCGAACCATCAATTGTCCACCCGCAAAAATCATTTAGTTATATCACTAAAAAAGCGAAAAAAGGGACCAAACTTACCATTCCGCTTAGCGATGGCAGCCTGGTAAAGCTCAATGCCGATACCGAAATCCGCTATCCGGAAGATTTTGCCACTCACCGGCAAGTCTATTTAAAAGGTGAGGCCTATTTTGAAGTGCAAAAAGATTCTCTACATCCTTTCGAAGTGATCACCCGCGATTTGAATGTAAAAGTACTGGGTACTTCTTTTAATGTGAAGGCTTATCCGGAGGAAACAAGTCAACAAGTGGCATTGGTGGAAGGCAAAGTGAAAGTAGGAAGCAACCCCGAATCAAACCTAAAAAAAACATTTACAGAGTATTTGATTCCTACAGAGATGCTCACTTTTCAACAAGAAGAATCGGAAGTGGCCAAAGAAATCTTTGATCCTATGGAAGTATTGAGCTGGCAGGATAATATCATCTATTTCAAAGATGCTTCTTTTAAAGAAGTCATCAAAGTATTGGAACGCTGGTATGGAGTGGATTTCATCATCCAAAATCCCCAACGGAAATTCTACAATAAGTTTAACGGTACTTATCAGAACAAGTCATTGGCCCAGGTACTGGAGGGGGTAAGCTTTGCTTTGAAATTCGACTATCAAGTCAAACACAAAAAAGTAATTATCCAATAACGAAGAGAATTCAATCAATTAAATAGATCACTCATCTTCTAATCGCTATGCTTATGAAATACAACTCCAGTTAATCAAAAAAGCCAGTTGTACCTACCATACAACCGGCCTGACTTTTTCTTCTCTCCCAAGCTTTTGTGGAAAATCGTTGGCGCGATCCAAAGCCGGAAGAGAAGCTAGGCTTTTTATTGAATAAGGATTTCAACAAAAAACACTTTAAAGATATGAAAGTGAAAATTTTACGCCAAGTACTAACTATGTCAAAGTATGCTTTTTATGGAATTTTTATACAAGGCTTCTTGTGTTCCATGCTATTAGCCTCCAATAGCAAGGCACAATTGTCAGTAAGTATAGAAGAAGTATACCTATCTGTGAATCTGCACGATGCAGAGTTAAAAGAGGTATTTAATGAAATTGAAAGTCAAACAGCATTTATGTTTGCCTACAGCCGGGAGCTGGTCAACGACCAAAAACGCATTGAATCATTTGTTCACCGGGGATCCTTAGCCTCACTTTTACGGGAAATTTCCCAGCAAACAGGCTTGCGTTTCAAACGGGTAAACGAAAACATCCACGTCTCCAAAAAAGGGCTTTTCGCCCCGCAAGTGGAAGAAGTGTCTATGGGATTTTTACAAGAGATCAAAGTGAACGGGATTGTCAAAGATGTGAAAGGAGCTCCTTTACCGGGGGTTACCATTTTACTGAAAGGGACTTCCACCGGAACTACCTCCGATATGGAGGGACATTATTCACTCAACGTTCCGGCAGATGCGACCTTACAATTCAGCTATATCGGATTTGAAACACAAGAAGTGGCTGTAGGTAACCGCAACAGTATTGACATTACCCTTCTGGAAAACATATCCGAACTGGAAGAGGTAGTGGTTGTGGGATATGGTACTCAAAAGAAACTGGTTTCTACCGGTTCGGTCAACACCATTGGGGGAGAAGAGTTACAAAAATCTCCTACTACCAACCTCACCAACAACCTGGTAGGCCGGATGCCGGGAGTCGTTGCCTTGAACGAAAGTGGGGAACCTGGCTTTGACGGCTCACAAATCCGCATCCGGGGTAGCAATACTTTAGGAGACAACAACCCCCTGATCGTCATTGACGGAATTGCCAACCGGCAAGGAGGCCTGGCCCGGCTCGATCCTAATGATATCGAGAGTATGACCGTATTGAAAGATGCCTCTGCTGCAATCTATGGTTCGCAAGCCGCGAACGGGGTAATTTTAATTACCACCAAAAGAGGGAAAAAGGGAAAACCAACGGTCAATTTTAATTTCAACCAAGGTTTTAACCAACCTACCCGTTTGCCCGAAATGGCCGATGCGGCCACGTATGCAACCATGCTCAACGAAATTGACATGTACCGCAGTCGTACTCCCCGTTTTTCAGACGAGGAAATCCAAAAATTCAGGGACGGATCGGATCCCTGGTATTACCCCAACACCAATTGGTACGATGAAGTGATCAAACCTTTTTCCAGCCAATACAAAAGTAATTTGTCCGTATCCGGTGGAGGAGAAAAAGTCCGGTATTTTGTTTCATTGGGTACAAACAGAGAAGACGGGTATTATGAAAATAGCGCTACCAAATACACTCAATACAATTTCAGAAGTAATATTGATGCCGACCTTACCAAACATATCAAAGTCAGCTTTGATGTAAGTGGCAGACAGGAAAACCGGGATTTTCCCACCCGCTCTGCCGGCAGTATTTTCCGGGGTTTGATGCGTGGAAAACCGAACTTACATGCCTATTGGCCCAACGGCATGCCCGGACCGGATATCGAAAACGGTAACAACCCGGTAGTCACCAGTACCGATGCTACCGGATATGATCAGGACAAGAACTATTATTTACAGTCTAACCTACGTTTGGATATTCAAATTCCCGGAGTAGAAGGACTGTCGGTCACCTCCAATGTTTCTTTTGATAAAAATTACCGTTTTCGAAAAAGATTCGAAACGCCTTGGTATTTATACACTTGGGACGGAAGTACCTTGGATAATAACAACGAACCCGTTTTGCAAAAAAGTAAAAGGGGGCTGAGCGAACCTCGCTTACAACAATGGTCAGAGAACGGGTACAATACCACTCTAAACATGATCGCCACCTATGAGCGCAATTTGGGCAATCACTTTTTCAGTGTAATGGTGGGAACAGAAGCGCAGGAAATCCGCCAGGACAACTTTGATGCTTTTCGAAGATATTATATTTCTTCGGCCGTAGATCAATTGGATGCGGGAGGAGAAAAAGAGTTGAACAACGGAGGTGAGGCATGGGAAAGTGCCCGGTTGAACTACTTTGGCCGGGTCAGCTATAACTACCGCGAAAAATACTTGTTGGGATTTGTATGGCGCTATGACGGTTCTTACCTCTTCCCCAAAGAAAGCCGTTACGGTTTCTTTCCCGGTGTTTCCTTGGGTTGGAGAGTTTCCGAAGAACCTTTTTGGAAAGACAATATCCAGTTTATTGACGATCTTAAGTTGAGAGCTTCCTGGGGACAAACCGGTAACGACCGGATCAAAGAAAACCCCAGAGATGCTGAATTCCAATACCTGGCCCCGTATGAATTCGGAGATGGCTATGTATTTGGCGTTAGCGATGATATAAAGTCCATCTATATTCCCCGGGTGCCCAATACGAATATTACCTGGGAGGTAGCCAACCAGTTTGATATAGGGATAGAAGGACAAATGATGCAAGGAAAAATCGCATTCGAATTTGATTATTTCTACAACCAGCGTTCAAACATTCTTTGGTTTCGCAATGCTTCCGTACCGGGAACAGCCGGAATAGACTTGCCACAGGAAAACATTGGGAAAGTGGTCAACCGGGGTGTTGACGGCCGGATATCCTACGCACAACAGGCGGGGAATTGGGGATTTGACATTTCTGTAAATGCCGGATTGTCCAAAAACAAAATTACCTACTGGGACGAAGCCCCCGGCAAGCCCGAATGGCAGCGGTTTACCGGGCATCCGATGATGAACGACCCGAACAACCCCGACTTATACTATAAAGCCATTGGTGTATTTAATTCCCAAGACGAATTGGATAATTATCCGCACTGGGAAGGCGCCCGGGAGGGGGATATCATCTTCGAAGATGTCAACAAAGACGGTGAAATCAACGGTTTGGACCGGGTACGAATCGACAAAAACAAATACCCTACCTTTACCGGAGGTTTGGCTTTGGGCATCACATTCAAACAATTTGACTTCAATATGCTCTTCCAAGGGGCAACCGGAGGAGTACAATATATTTTTACCGAATCCGGTGAGATCGGAAATTTCCTGCAAGAATTTGCCGATCAACGTTGGACTCCTGACAACCCGAACAGCGAGCACCCCCGGACTTTCAACCGTAATGATGAATACTGGGTAGCCAACGCTAATACCTATTGGCTGAGAAAAACGGATTATTTGCGTTTGAAAAACCTGGAATTCGGCTACAATCTCCCCAAAAGCTTAAATGAAAAGCTGAAGATTCAAAATGCCCGGATTTATGTGAGCGGATACAATTTGCTGACCATAGACAATTTCAATGTATTTGACCCTGAAACGACTAGTAACTCAGGACAGTACTATCCGCAAAAACGAGTGTTCAACATGGGTGTATCCTTAACCTTCTAAATTTTCGTGAGCTATGAATAAAAAATTAAGTATATTTTTCTTGGCGAGTCTTTTTCTGTTTGCCTCTGCTTGTAATGAAGACTTCTTGGACAAAAAGCCCCTGGCGGGTTTCCCGGAAGATGATGTATGGAACGATCCCACACTAACCGAAGCTTTCCTCAACGATATTTACCGGGGCTTGGGGCATGGTATGTACGAAACCATGTTGGCATCTCATACGGACGAAACCCATTTTATACATAACTATGACACCCGTCAAGTGGTGGAATCCATTTTGACACCTACGGATTTAGGGAATTTCAATGGTGGCCGTTTACCGCATTTCCAATGGAATGACTCGTATAAGCGTATTAGAGCGGCAAATATCTTCTTGGAAAAAATTGACGAAACACCTTTTGAGGAAGATTTGAAAAAGCGCATGAAAGGCGAAGCGCATTTTTTGCGGGCTTACTTCTACCATAACCTGGTACGGCTCTTCGGTGGTGTGCCTATCGTTACCAAGGTATATGAATTGGGAGATGACTTCCTGGTGGAAAGAAATACGTTGAAAGAATGTATTGATTTCATCGCTGTGGAATGTGAGGCAGCAGCAAGTCTGTTACCCCTTCGGCAAGAGGGAGCAAATGTAGGCCGTGCCAACAAAGGAGCCGCCATGGCCTTAAAAGCCAGAATGCTTCTGTATGCCGCCAGTGATTTATATCATACAACTGGCTGGACTTCGGGCTTTGGCAACCCTGAACTGGTCGGGTATGTAGGAGCTGACCGGAACCAATTGTGGAGAGATGCCAAAGATGCGGCAAAAGCCATCATTGACCTTGGGGCTTACGATTTGTACAACAGAACCCCCAACTCTCAAGAAGATGCTATCCAGGGGTATACGGACTTGTTTTTAAGCAAACAAAACGAAGAGGTCATTTTCAACCGCTTTTTCTTGGAGAAAAGAGATGATGGCTACAACTTTGGAAAACACAACGGTCCGAATGGATACCACAACTGGGGAGGCAATACTCCATTGCAAAACCTGATTGACGATTATGAAATGGAAGACGGTTCTTTATTTGACTGGGATGACCCTGCCCATGCCGCAGCTCCCTACAAAAACCGTGATCCTCGTTTTTATGCCAGTATCCTTTATGACGGAGCAAAATGGAGACCCAGACCCTCTGATGTAATAGATATGGATTCGGAAGGTATCATCCAAACCGGTCAATATGAACGCAAAAACAGTAGTGGGGAAATTGAAGTTATGGAAGGTCTGGACACCCGGAAAAGCCCGATCGAAGACTGGAACGGAAGCTATTCCGGATATTACTTGCGAAAGTTTGTAGATGTCAATGTGGATCATCAATTCTTCAAACAAGAAACGCCTTGGCCTTTCTTTCGCTATGGTGAGATTCTGTTAAACTATGCGGAAGCCAGTATCGAACTGGGAGAAGAAGACGATGCCCGGATGGCGATCAACATGATCCGGGAGCGAGCAGGCATGCCTACGATTTCCGATACGGGAGCAGATTTGAAACAACGTTACCGCAACGAACGGAGAGTGGAGATGGCTTTCGAAGAACAGCGCTATTTCGATGCCAGACGTTGGATGATTGCCCCCGATGTACTTTCAAAAGATGCCCAGGGAATTCAGATTTATGCCAAACTGAATGGAGACAATACACATACATACACATACACACCTATAGTTGTACAAGACCGGGGTTGGAACGATCGCATGTATCTTTTGCCTATTCCTCAAGGGGAGATGGAAAAGAATAACAAGCTAATTCAGAACCCGGGTTATTAAAGTACACAAGATTATCTTCCAGATTGGACTCGATGATTTGGAGTTCAAACCTATTTAAATTCAAAAACGGCACTTCCTGATGAGGTGCCGTTTTTTTAGGGTTGAGGAATTGAAGGAATGAGGGATTGGAGGGATGAGAAAGGGCTATGATGACAGTTGAATGCCTTACTTCATCAAGTAAACTTTCTTTTTATCACTGTAAAAAAACCTTTCCGTTCTTCATTACAAAACTCACCCGTTCCATGGTATGAATATCTTCCAGAGGATTTTCATCTACGGCAATGATATCAGCCAGTTTACCTTCCTCGATAGAGCCCAACCACTCTTCCACCCGTAGTAATTTGGCCGCTTCGATCGTTGCCGATTGAATTGCTTTCATGGGGGGCATGCCCGCTTCTACCATATAGCCGAATTCCTTTCCGTTTTGCCCGTGTGGAAACACTCCGGCATCCGTTCCAAAAGCGATTTTTACTCCTTTTTGATAGGCTTTGCCAAAGGTTTTTTGAATTTGTGGACCGATAGTTTTGGCTTTGGGAACCACCAAAGCCGGGTAATATCCCATAATTTCAGCTTTTTCGGCTACAAATTTTCCAGCTGATATAGTAGGCACATAATAAGTGCCTTTTTCAATCATCAAATCCATCACTTCTTCAGTCATCATGGTACCGTGTTCAATAGAAGTAATCCCTGCCAATACCGCCCGTTTCATTCCCTCCGTACCATGTGCATGGGCAGCAGTACTCATGCCATAATCCCGGGCTGTTTCAATAATCGCCTCCAACTCATCCATTTGAAATTGCGGCCCTTGTCCGTCTTTAGCTACACTTAACACCCCTCCGGTAGCCGTGATTTTTATGAGATCCGCTCCGTTTTTATAGCGTTGCCGAACGGCTTTCTTGGCATCTTCCGGACTGTTTACCACTCCCTCTGCCGGACCGGGATCCCCCATCAAGGCTTTTTTCACTCCATTGGTAGGATCGGCATGCCCTCCCGTAGTCGCAATACTTTTTCCGGAAGTAAATACTCTCGGTCCTTCTGCCCAACCGTCCTCTATGGCTTTTCGCAAAGCGATATTTACTCCGGTTCCTCCCAAATCCCGCACGGTAGTAAACCCGGCCATCAGCGTTTTTTTGGCATAAGTAGCGGACCGAAAAGCAATATCCGCTTCGTTAAACCGGAAATTTTCTTCATAACGCTTAGGACTGGTCTCTGACTCAAGATGGACATGCATATCCATCAACCCAGGCATTACGGTTTTTTCACTCAAGTCAATCAGTCGGTCTTGTTCTCCGGTTTGTACAAAGCCTTTAGCCACTTGCTCGATGGTGTTACCATTGATTACCAGTGTCATTTCAGGAAGGGGTTTTTCGTGTATTCCGGTGATCAATTGTCCACAGTGAATATACGTTTTCTGGGCAATTGCCCCCATTGAAAGGCACAATAAAAGACAGCCACTCAAAAGTAGTCGTAGTTTGTTCATGGTCATTTTGCTTAAGTCTTATGGTTATATTAAGTATTACTTAGGTGAGTATCCACTTTACCTACTCATCTATCTAAAGATACAAATGCTTTTTACAGATGCCAAGGTGTTAAAAAGGGCTTTCCATAAAAACGACCTCTGTGATATCCAACCACTTGAGTTCATCGGGCAAATGGGTAATTTGTGTATGTTAATACTGGTAACTACTTTAGGAGCAAATAAACTAAGGGGACTGTTTTGAATCAGGAAGGCCTCCTGTCCCGTTCACGATTGATTGAGAAAGAATGCTCCAAATTCAAAATTTAATATACCATTATCCCAAATCCGATTTTCAACTCACTATTCCTTCTTTATCTGTGGAAAAAGGGGAGAGGGTAGCGATAATCGGCCCTAGTGGTTTTGGCAAAACCACCTTGCTACAATTGATTGCCGGTATATTTTTACCGGAGAATGGAAGCATCCGGGTCAATGGGAGGGAAGTACCCCTGTTGAAAGAGGCAGAACGTAGAAATTTACGAATTCAGGAAATAGGGTTTGTTTTCCAGGATTTTAAACTTATCGAGTATTTAAAAGTAATTGACAATATACTGTTGCCTTTCCGGATTAACCGGAAACTTCCTTACCAAAACGGCTTGAAAAGCAAAGCTCAAAACTTAGCTACTTCGTTGGGAATCGGGGATAAACTGAATAAATACCCGTCCAAATTATCGCAAGGAGAACGGCAACGAGTTGCTATTGGAAGAGCTTTAATTCATCAACCTCACTTGATTCTGGCCGATGAACCTACGGGCAACCTGGATCCCAAAAACAAACGGCATATTATGCACTTGCTGTTTGAATACAGTCAACAACAGCAAGCCACTTTGCTAACGGTTACGCATGATTATGAATTACTCTCAGGTTTTGACAGGGTGATTGATCTGACAGAACTCACCACTTAGCAGTGCTTAAAAAATCTTGATTTCAAGATACTATCCATTTGTTTGCGAATAAAAATTGTACCTGTAAAAGTTAACACGGGAACCCTATTTGATGCTAACAACTATGTTCCAAAGTTTATACCTGGCTCTACAATATTTGAAATTTTACAAATACCGGACACTGGTATTGGCCTTCTCCTTGGGTGTCATTTTATTTTTACCCAATGGTTTACAAAAACTTATTCACGAAAGTGAACAGCGTCTGATGAACCGGGCCAAGGCAACGCCTTTACTTGTCGGGGCAAAAGGAAGTCCTACGGACTTGGTGATCAATACTTTGTACTTTCAACAAGAAGAAATTGAAACGGTTAATTACCATACCGCACAACAACTAAATCAAAGCGGATTAGGAATCAGTATTCCTTTGTATTCGGTGTTTACAGCTCAAAATTTTCCTATTGTAGGTACAACCTTAGAATATTTTCACTTTCGTAAACTGTCTCTCTTACAAGGTAGAAACTTAAGTTTATTGGGGGAGTGTGTAATAGGGGCTACGGTAGCAGAAACGTTGGACCTGCAACCGGGTGATAGCCTGATTTCTTCTCCCCAAAGTTTTTTTGATCTGGCAGGAGTGTATCCGCTCAAAATGAAAGTCGTAGGGGTATTGGCACCCTCAGACTCTCCGGATGATCAAGCCGTTTTTACCGATTTGAAAACCACCTGGATCATTCAAGGTTTGGGCCATGGGCATCAAGATATGGTAAAGGTAGAAGATCCTTCACTTATTTTAGAGGTGGATAAAAATAATATAAAGGCAAATGCCAAACTGTATTTGTACAATGAGATCAATGAGAAAAACCGGAATAGTTTTCATTTTCACGGAGATATGAATACTTATCCCATTACTTCCGTCATTGTGGTTCCTCATGATCAAAAATCGGCTACGCTACTCCGGGGACGGTTTGTCTCCGGGGAATTACCCCATCAAATTGCGGTTCCCCAACAAGTTGTCAATCACTTGCTACAAAGTATTTTCCGGATCAAACAGTTGTTCAATGCCATGTTTGTATTGGTGGGTTTAGCCACCGTTTGTATTTTGGGATTAATACTGGCATTGTCTATCCGGTTGCGACAGGAGGAACTATTGACCTTTAGTATTTTAGGTTCCAGTAAGCGCAAAGTGGCTCAAATGCTTAGTCTGGAAATTATCATTGTGCTGGTATTAAGTACTTGTATTGCGTTTTCCGGATATTTTCTCACCGGATTCTTTGTGGAGGACTTTATCAATCTGTATGTTTTGTAAATTTGTACCGATCACAAATTATAGGGACAAGATGACAAGAGTACTAACAGACAACCTGCTCTTTTCTTGTCTGACACAAACCTCGTTAAATCATATGAAACGTATTTTTTTATTCTTATTGATTGGTGTATCCTTTTATTCTTGTAAAAAGAAACAAAAGCAAGAAACTGCTGACAACACACCAGAAAATAAAACGCCCGTAGTGGCTTCGGTGAATTACCCGTTACATTATTTTGCACAGCAAATTGGCGGTGACCTGATCGAAACGATTTATCCGGTGGCAGAAAATGCGGACCCCGCTTATTGGCAACCCGAAGTAGAAGACGTGGAGTTGTACCAACAAGCCGATATAATCTTAACGAACGGTGCCGGGTATGCCAAATGGATGAAGAAAGTCAGCTTGCCGGAATCCAAACTGGTGAATACTTCGGACGCTTTCCACCATCAGTACATCGAAAGTGGTGAAACCATTACCCATAGCCACGGCCCGGGAGGAGAACATACACATAAAGGAATTGCCAACACTACTTGGTTGAATTTCAAATTTGCACTGCAACAAGCAGAAGCCGTAAAAGAAGCCTTGATCCGAAAACTACCTAATCAAAAACAAGCCTTGGAGGCAAATTTCGAAACATTGAAAAAGGAGTTGGTTCAATTAGACGAACAAATGCAATCTCTTTCTTCTCAATTGGAAGATAAAAATCTGTTTGGCTCTCATCCGGTGTATCAATACCTGGCCAAAGGATATGCGCTGAAAATTGTCAGCGAACACTGGGAACCCGGACAAATACCTTCAGAAGAACAATGGGAAGCTTTTCAACATAACCTGCATCATCACCCGGCTAAAATCATGTTGTGGGAAGGAGAAGCACTCCAGGAAACGCAAAATACCTTGAACGATCATGGTGTAAAACCGGTAGTATTCAATCCTTGTGGTAACAAACCTGTATCCGGAGATTTTATCTCTATGATGAAAACTAATATTGAAAACTTAGAAAGGGCGGCTCTTCAAAAAGAAGTGGTGAATTAGTTTTCGATATAAAAGCATATTTACAACTTTTTATCAGCTGATAAAAAAGAATACAACCGGAAGAATGCCTGATCATTCTTCCGGTTTTTCATAGTTGTCTTTCACTTATTTAATCAGTAACTTTTCATATGCCAACAATAACTTCTTCCTTACATATCAAAAATATGGTTTGTGACCGGTGTATTCTGGTGGTACGACAAGTACTGGAACAGGCTCATTTAGATGTACGGCATATTTCCTTAGGGGAAGTTGAAATCTCCGGAGAAATATCCCCGGCACAACGGGAACAACTAACCCAACAACTGGAAGCGCTGGGTTTCGAATTGATCGATGATAAAAAGACCAAGCTGATTAACCGGATCAAGACTTCTATTATCCAATTGGTCCATTATCAAAGTGAAGATAAACCCGGACATAAGAACCTGTCCCATTTTCTGGAAGAAAAACTGGGGTATGAATATTCGTATTTAAGCAACCTGTTTTCATCGGTTGAAGGCACTACTATTGAAAAGTTTAACATCGCTCAAAAGATTGAAAAGGCGAAAGAATTATTAATTTACAATGAGTTGACGTTGAGCGAAATTGCCTGGAAGCTTGGTTATAGCAGTGTACAACATTTATCCAATCAATTTAAAAAAGTAACCGGGCTTTCTCCATCGCACTTTAAAAAAATCGGGGAATACAAGCGAAAGGGACTGGATCAAGTGTGACGAAGGGAGCATGTATCCAATACAATACTCAAAACCATCAATCCATGTCTAAAAAATTTAAATATTCTGTATTTTCAGGGGGCATTATCTTTTTGATCCTGATCAACTTTATAGCGTACAATCATGCCTATCAGTTTACCCACTTTACTAATTCTCCACAATCCCACACCCGTATCACCAGCTTAGCCCCGTCCGAAAAGCTCAAAGTATTATTTAACGGTTTTGAAAATTCCAGACCTAAAAACCGATCAAGCCCTTCACAAAACTATCAAACCATACATATTCAAGGATATGCCGAACTGGAGGCCTGGTATTGCCAAGTTGAAAATCCTCTAGGGATTGTTATTATGTTTCATGGCTACAGGGGCAAAAAATCCAGAATGATTAACAAGGCCGAAGAAATTCTTAAGATGGGCTATAACACTCTATTGGTAGATTTTTACGGTTCGGGAGGCTCTGAAGGAAACAGCACCAGCATTGGCTTTCACGAAGCCAAAGATGTTATTGCCAGTTATCAATACATTCAAAACCACGCTGCCGGCATACCTGTTTTTCTCTTTGGCACTTCTATGGGATCCGCGGCCATTCTTAAGGCTATGGAGTCTTCTGATCTACAAGCCGATGGGCTTATTTTAGAATGTCCTTTCGGAACGTTGCGACAAGCAGTTCAAAACCGGTTTGAACTCACAGGAGTACCTTCTTTTATTTTATCCGATTTATTATTATTCTGGGGAAGTGTACAAAATGATTTTTGGGCATTTGACCACAATCCGGAAGAATATGCGGCTCATGTTGCCATTCCGACTTTAATGATTTACGGAGAAAAAGATGATAAAGTGAAACGTGAAGAAACCGATGCCGTCTTTGAAAACCTGTCAGGAAAAAAAGAATTGCTTTTACTCCCCAACTCGGGGCATACCCGTTTTTTACGAAATCACAGAGAAGAATGGAAAAAGAGTGTCGGGGATTTTCTGAAGAGGAATTCTCAATAAGATATTTTTTTAACACCTGAAAAGCTTTCATTATACAAGATCATCTGCCACATCTTTTAAACTTTTTCACGTAAAGTGAAAATCGCTAAGCATGTGACGGTTGATTTTTCCTCGAAGCAACACCTCATAAAAAACCGGAGCGTTAAGCCCCGGTGTTTCTCATACATAGATGCTAAGTAATAGTTGTAGTTATATCGTTTGCTTATCGCAATAATTCATAAATTCCAGCCACACCTTGTCCTCCCCCTACACAAGCCGTCACCATACCGTATTTCTGCTTTCTTCTGCGCATTTCATTAAACAGTTGAATGGATAATTTGGCCCCGGTACAGCCGAGCGGGTGCCCTAATGCAATAGCGCCACCGTTTACATTTACAATATCCGGCTCCAAGCCTAACTCCCGTATTACCGCCAATGACTGAGTGGCAAACGCCTCATTCAGTTCCACTTGTTGGATATCGTTCAGAGACAGGCCGGCCATCTTCAATGCTTTCGGCACTGCTGCTACCGGGCCAATCCCCATCACTCTGGGGTCTACCCCGGCGGCAGTATACGTCACCATCCGGGCAATTGGCTCCAGGTTCAGCTCCTTTACCATGCGCTCAGACATCACCATTACAAATGCGGCTCCATCCGAGGTTTGAGAGGAATTACCGGCAGTTACCTGCCCGTTGGCTTTAAAAGCAGGTCTTAATTTTGTTAAAATCTCCAAAGAACTTTTTCTCGGTCCTTCATCCGTGTCCACTACAAAATCCCGGGTCTTTTTCCGGCCATCTTCCACATACGTTTCCGTTACCTTGACAGGTACAATTTCATCTTTAAATTTACCTGCCTGAATAGCTGCCAGGGCTTTCTCGTGAGATTTCACGGCAAATGTATCAGCATCTTCCCGCGTGATATTGTAATCCTTGGCCACTTCTTCCGCAGTCAGTCCCATTCCTAAATAGTACTCAGGAGTTTTCTCTGCGATTTGGTAGTTTAAAACAGTTTTATGGCCTAGCATCGGTACCAATGACATGGATTCCGTACCTCCGGCAATTATACAATCTGCCATTCCGGCTTTGATTTTAGCGGTGGCCATAGCGATGGATTCCACCCCTGAGCCACAATAACGGTTGACCGTCACACCCGGTACTTCCATTGGCAATGCCAATAAAGAGATCATCCGGCCCATCTGCATCCCTTGTTCTGCCTCAGGCACCGCACAACCAACGATCAGGTCGTCTACTCGTTTGGCATCGAAATTCGGAACAGAATTAACTAAATGTTTGATCACCTCAGCTGCCAGGTCATCAGGGCGGGTAAAGCGAAAGCCTCCTTTTTTGGCTTTGCCTACCGCAGATCTATATCCAGCTACAATATATGCTTCCATGAGTTGAATCTGAGTTTGGTAAAATGTATTTAAATAGAATGATGTAATGATGGTTGACAAGTGAGTTACTATTCATAAACTACACTTCCCACTTTACCGGCATTAGTTCCTCAAAGGCTTTCTTTTGAAAAGAATACTTTGAATCCGTTCCAATGTTTTCTTTTCTCCACTTAGGCTAAGGAAGGCTTCTCTTTCCAAATCCAACAAATACTGTTCGGACACCTGTGTCGGTTGAGAAAGGTCACCGCCATTCATCACATAAGAAAGTTTCCGGGCAATCTTGGCATCGTGCTCACTGATATAATTTCCATAAAGCATCGCCGTAATTCCCGCTTCAAACAACGCCATTCCCGCTTTTCCATGTACTTTCACATCCTGACGTTGTTTAGGTTGCGTATACCCCGCTTCTGCCAATTCAATGGCTCTGGCTTTGGCATCTGCTAACAAACGTTTTCTATTTAAAGTCACCCGGTCGCTTGGGCGCATGATGTGCATATCGTATGCTTCCTGAGCCGAAGTAGCCACTTTGGCGGTAGCAATGTTCATAAAGGCCGCCTGTAAGGCATTCAATTCCACATCACCCGGTTCCGTACGGTCCGATACGCGGAGAGTCATCTCTTTGGTACCCCCACCGGCCGGTATCAACCCTACTCCGAATTCCACCAAACCGATATACGTTTCGGCATGGGCTTGCAAAGCATCGGAATGCAAAGACAATTCACACCCACCGCCTAAAGCCATCCCAGAAGTTGCTACTACTACCGGAATAGAAGAGTAACGAGCCCGCATCATGGTTTTCTGGAATTGATCAATCATCATATTCACCTCATCAAACTCCTGCTCACAGGCATACATAAACAACATTGCCAAGTTGGCTCCTGCCGAGAAGTTTTGCCCTTCGTTTCCAATTACCAAGCCTCTGTAATTTTCTTCAGCCATGTTAATAGCTGTGTTAATACCTTGAATGACTTCAGCTCCGAGCGAATTCATTTTGGTATGGAATTCAACTCCCAAAATGCCCTCTCCATAATCGAAAATGGTAGCTCCTGCATTTTCCCAAACCTTGCTGGTTTTCCGTAAGTTGTCCAACAAAATCAAGCCTTCCGTACCTGGTACCGGTTTGTACGATTTGGTAGGAATGTCATAATAATGTTTGGTATTGTTGATTACAGAATAGAAAGAGTCCACTCCGTTTTCCAACATTTCGTACACCCAGGCATTGGGTTTATGTCCGGCTTGCTCCATCTTTTCTACGGTAGCTTTTACACCTAGTAAATCCCATGTAGCGAAAGGCCCTACTTCCCAACCAAATCCGGCACATACTGCCTGGTCAATTTTATATAGTTCGTCAGAAATTTCCGGAATTCGGAATGAACAATACCGGAACAAATCATAGAAGGTAGCCCGGTAAAACTCTCCGGCTTTTCCCTTGGAATGAATCAGTTTCGGTAATCGGTCTTTAACATTTTCGATGTCTTTTACCTCATCCAGAATGTCAAATTTTGCTTTGGACTTTTCTTTATATTCAAAGGAATTCAGATCCAATTCCAGAATGAGGCGTTTGCCTTTTTCATCCTTTGTCTTTTTGTAGTATCCCTGACCGGTTTTATCTCCTAGCCACTTGCGGTCGCTGAGTTCTTTGACAATCTTAGGCAATTGGAACACCTCTTTGGATTCGTCTTTGGGCAAACCAGCATATAGGTTGTTGGCAACATTGACGATCGTATCCAAGCCCACTACATCCATGGTACGGAAAGTGGCAGATTTGGCCCGTCCTAGTACAGGCCCGGTCAATTTATCCACTTCATTGACGGAAAGCCCCATTGTTTCAATGGTATGCATCCCGGAGAGAATGGAATATACCCCAATTCGATTGGCAATAAAAGCCGGGGTATCTTTACATAATACAGTTTCTTTACCCAGGAACAAATCACCGTAATGCATCAAAAATTTGATGATTTCCGGATCAGTGTCCGGACCGGGAATGATTTCTAATAAACGCAGATACCGGGGCGGGTTAAAAAAATGCGTACCGCAAAAATGCTTTTTGAAATCATCACTCCTTCCTTCGTTCATCCACTGAATGGGGATTCCGGAAGTGTTCGATGTAATAAGCGTGCCGGGTTTTCGATATTTCTCGACCTTATCAAAAATGATCTTTTTAATTTCCAAGCGCTCTACCACAACTTCTATTACCCAATCACAGGTGGCAATTTTTGACATATCGTCTTCAAAATTACCGGTAGTAATCAGATCAGAGGTCTTTTTATGATAGACGGGTGAGGGTTTGGACTTGAGGGCAAATTGTAAGGAATCGTTGACGATGCGGTTGCGTACCTGAGGAGATTCCAGGGAGAGGCTTCGGGCTTTTTCATTTTCAGTCAATTCTTTGGGTACGATATCCAGGAGTAATACCTGGACGCCAATGTTTGCAAAATGGCAAGCAATCCGGGAGCCCATGACTCCCGAACCTAATACCGCTACCCTTTGGATAGTCCTATTTTTCATGGTGAAAAAGTGGTTTAGGGTTGTTTATGATTAAAAATCTATTTTCCAGAAAAGGAGTGAATACACAGTTTACAGTTAGTGTTGATCTGTGAATCTTTCCTTGTATTTCCTTATAAAAGTTTCATGGATGTCAACCGTTCACGTTCTTTCTTCAACACTTCTTTGTCAACGATAGCCAATTCGGCTAATCGATGGTATAACTCCTCGGCAATGCCATTATGTGGGTTTTCGATGAGGTTATTGATGTTTTCAATTACTTCAAAAAACACATCCAACTTCTCTTCCGTCACCACATCTTTCAATTTACTGTGAAAGGCTTTTACCGTTTGCCGGGACATTTCCCGTTTTACTTTCCCCTCTTCCGTCAGTTTGATAATTACTTTCCGCTTGTCGTTTTCATCTGCTACCCGTCTGATCAACCCTTTCTCTTCCATCGTTTTCAACATCCGGGTGAGACTGCGGGCTTCCATACCCATTAAAGGAGCGATTTTAGTAGCGGGGGTACCAAACTCCTTATCGATATTAAGTAATACAAACCCAGTGGAATGTGTCACGTCATACGTGGATCCAATGGTATTGTACATTTTTGAAATAGCTAGCCAAGTTGCTTTAAGACTAAAGTCTACAGAGCGTTTCTTGTTCTCTTGAACTTCCATTCGATAGTTAATTAGGATAAGTGCTAAAACAAATATAGTAAAATTTATTATGCATGCATAACATTTTTCTTTTTTGCATCAAAAGACATCCTCACCGCTCACTAATAAATTCCAGTATAATCGGATTGGATTTGAATAGGCTTATGCATATAAAAAATGCCTGAAACGCTATTGTTTCCGGCATTTTTCAGAACCTTTCCCCACAAGTAAATGCGTTGAAAATCACTGATTTTTTTTCTTCTTTTTACGCTTTTTGGGTTTGCATTCTTTGCAATATTCGGATAATACGTCCAATTCTGCCCGGACTTTTTCCTGCCATTTGGCACATACTTCGGCAATATTATCCATGGTCAATTCTGCATTCAAAGTGGCTTGGTCTTTTGTATATTCCTTCATCATTTCATCATAAGCCTCTTTATAAAAATTGCTACCGGAGCCTAAATTCTTAGCTTCATATAAGCGCTTTCTAAATCTCCGTGCGTGGAGTTCCGTTACGTCAAAAAACACTTGTGCCAATTGCATTAATTCTTGTGTATGTTCACCTTCTTCCAACCAGGAAGAAGCAGGGTAAAACAAGGCAGTTACATAGGAATTAAAATTTTTCTTAAAGGCAAATTGGTAAGCATTCATGGCATAATTAAAATCCACGATACTAGCCATATAAAACCGCTGACTGCCTTCAATTCTCTTTTTGGGTGTAATAGCCTGAAAATATGCTGGTTGAATCTGATAATCTTCTTGCCAGGTGATTTTTTCCTGAGCATACATGTTCAATGAAAAAATTAACAGAGGAAATGTTAATAAAATTTTGTTCATAATAGCCTCTTTATAAAAATTGCTTCTTGTATTTATACAAGTTGTAAATAAAACTCAAAAGTAAAAACCATTACAGAATAATACCACTTTACTATAAAAAAGGGAGGTTTATTCAACCTCCCTTTTTTATAGTTTTTTTATTCAGCAGTTCTGTATTCACTAATTAATATACACCATAATCTTCGCAGAAAAAGGTTGGGAGATATTACCGGCAGCATCTTTTAATTTCATATATACTCTTTGCATTCCTCCATCCGGGTTAAGCTGCCATTCTTTGTTAGCAAAGTAGGGTTCCCATTGGCTGTTGCTAAAATCCAGACTGTTGGAAATCATCATGAATTTGGCATCTTTCACATGGGTATTTAAAGTTACCTGAGTACCATCTACGGCTGTGGCTCCTTCATTCATTTCAAAGGTATATAATACGGGAGCCTCCGTATCCAATTTGACGGAAGCGGTAATCACAGGCGATTCGTTTTTAGCCTTGTCCCTAAATTTTACATATACCATCTTCTTTTCATCATTGGGTGTTAAACGCCACTTTTTCTCCTTTCTGAACGGCTCCCAACGTGCCGGCATAGTGAAATGTTCATTATTACTAACAATCATCTCCTGAGCATTATGTGCATTCAGAGCGAGCATCACATCCTGTTGAGTAGCAAATTCAGCTTCGTTATCAATTAACAGTTGGTAGTCGGCAGGAGGGAGGCGGTCCAACGTAATATTGAGCACAACCGGTCCGGCTTCGTTCCCTGCCTGATCGGCAAATTTTACAAATACCTGTTTGCTTCCATCTTCGCCTTGTAAATACCATGACACTTTGGGTTGGTATTTCACCCAAGCCCCATCCGTGAAACTTCCGGTATTGCTCAACATTACTTTTGTGGCTCCGAGTGCTTTTAAGTTAAGGGTAATTTTTCCTTGGGCATTCCGGCAATATTCTCCTTCCGTAATGCTTGCCGATATATTTTGAGGTGCCTGCCTATCCAATTCAATGCGGGCAGAAGTTGCTTTGGTCACATTCTCTGAAGCATCTTTAAACTGAGCATATACGGTTTTAAAATTATCACTTCCCTTTAATTTCCAATCATACGTTTCGGAATACGCAACCCAACGAGCACCCTTAAAACTTGGATGGTCACTGATTCGCATTTGAGTGGCATTTTTGGAATACAAGAACAATTTTACGTCTGCAGTATTGGTGTGTTCTTTTCCTTCTTGTATAGCCAAGGAGTTATTTTCCGGAGGAATACGATCGAGATTGACAGTGGTCTGCACCGCTTTAGAAATATTTCCGGCCCGGTCTTTAAAGCGGGCATACAAAAACTTCTGACCATTGCCATGAGTCAATGACTTGGAAAAGCGTACGTTGGAATAAGAAACCCAACGCGCATTGGCAAAAGTGGACGCTTCGCTGATTTGCATAAAACGGGCATCTTTCGCTTCCACTTGTACATGCACTTTATTAGGATTCAGGTAAGCCCCCCATTTATCCCGGCTCGCTATGATTTGCATACCGGAAGGTCCCTGACGGTCCAGGTAAATTTTACCGGAAATCGCTCGGCTCTCCGTTTTGGTATGGCTTCTGAATTTGACAAACACCTCTTTTATTCCATCCTGAGTATCCAGTTTCCAGCGTTTATTTTCTTGGAGGGGCTCCCATTCCCCTCCTGTAAAATCAGCCAGGTTACTAATCATCATTTCCGAAGCTTTTCGTGCTTCCAGGGAAAGATTAACATACCCTTCCGGATCAATGCAGTAAAGGGCTCCCCGGTCAATTTCCATTTTACACATCACCGGCCGGACCTCCTGCAATATACTGGCACTGTACACTTTCGAAGTGTTGCCGACTACATCCTTAAAACGGACATACACTGTTTTTTTCCCTCCATCGTTTCCGATTTTCACCCGGATAGGATTGGGATTATACCCTTGCCAATGTGCACCCATAAAATCCTCGTTCATGCTCACTAGCATCAGGTCTGCTTCCTGTGCTTTTACTTCCAACCAAACCCGGTCTGAAAAAGTACTGCGGGCTCCATTATTCAACAATACCTCTGCATCGTAAGGAGCGGTACGGTCTAAAATAATTTCGTCAAACACGGCTTCGGATGGGAGATTGGTAAAACTTTTAAACTGTGCATATACCACTTTATGCCCGTCTTCACCCTCCAATACCCAATCTTTCTGAGTAGCAAAAGGCTCCCATTGAGCACCTTCAAAATCAGCCCTGTCACTGATCCTCATTTCTTTGGCTTGTTTGGCAAATATGGAAAGTTTCACTTTCTTATCAGGCTGACTACAATACTTGGTATCGTTATCTATTTTTATTTTTTGTGCAAAAGGAGGGTTGGCTAATATGATACTGCTACGGACTGGTTCGGAAATATTGCCCGCTTCGTCTCGAAAACGCGCATAAAAATAGTAAGTACCGGGAGTAAAAGGAATGGGAAAATAGAAAGGGCGGTTATGGTAATTTTTCCAAACTTCTCCTTCAAAATTTTTACTCATACTTACCTGCATTTGATAAGCCTCCTGGGCATACGTTCTAAGATATACATGTGGCACGACTGTGGATTCATCACCATTGTTTACCACAAGTTTCATTTTTTCCGGAGGTTTCCTATCGAGGATAATGGCCGATGATACCGGCTCACTTACATTTAAAGCAATATCCCTGTACTTGACAAAGACTTGCTTGATATCATCTTCCCCATCCAATTCCCAGTTGCGTTTTACTTGGAATGGTTCCCACTCTGCATTTCGAAAGTCTTCATAATTGCTGAGCATCATCTCTTTGGCATCCTTGGAAAACAGCTGTAATTCTACTTGTTCACTGGTGGTAAAATGCTCACTTTTATTAATGGTGATTTGATTGGTATAAGGAGGTTCGGTATCAATGATGACCTTATCATGAATAATGTCGGTTTCATTGCCCGCTTTGTCCCTAAACTTCGCAAAGACCGTATACTCTCCATCCAGGGTTCCGGAAAGTTCCCAATCGATCAGCTCTTTTTTAAAATAACTATAACGGGTAGAATAGAAGTACTGGAAGTTGTCAATCATCATAAACTCAGCGTCAGTAGCCTCTATTTTCAGATTGACAAATACATCGTTCCGGTTGAGATATTTCTTTTTCGTTTCAGGGTCTTGAATAAGATGTTCGGAGACGATTTCTAATGTTTGAGCGGAAGGTCCTTTTGTATCCAGAATAATGTCATCTTCAAACATTTCCGTTTCATTCCCTGACTTGTCTTTGAATTTAATATAAACCGTTCGTGTTCCATCCGGCCCTGGAGCCAGATCCCAACGAAGAATTTCCGTATAGGGAAGCCATTTGGGATTTTTAAAAGAAGGAGTATTACTGACAGCAATCCACTCGGCATCCCTGGCTTTGATGAGCAGTTTGACATCATGGGTATAATTAATGTAAGTGTTGCCATCCACTTCAAAATGTTCAAGTTCAGGAGGGGTAGTATCCAACACAATTTCATCCGTATAGATGGTAGAAATGCTTCCGTCCTTGCGTTTAAACTTCACACTCACCACTTTACGTCCATCCCCTTCTTCTAAGGTCCACTTTACATTTGCTTGCAAAGGTTGCCACTCACTTCCTTCAAATTCAAAATTATTGGTAATCATCATTTCAAAGGCATTGTGAGCCGTGATATGCAAACTCACCTCTGCAGTTGGGGTAAACTTAGCCTTATTATTAATTACAACTCCGTCTTGAGCAATGCCGGTAAGGCTGAAAAGACCAAAAAGTATAGTTAAAAAAATAGGAGGTTTCATGATACGAGAATAAGCTTGTTGTACTTGTTACTAACGCAAATTTTAGTGCAGATTGAAAGAATCAGACGATTGAATTCGCTCAACACTCAAAATTGTACCTAGTAGTTTTACCGACTCGGTGTTTTCAAAATTAATGTTTGAACGAATTATATGGATAAAAACGGAATTTTGTATGGCTTAGCGATTTTAATATTTAAAAAGTACCCGCTTCAAAACTCAGCTGAAGCAATAGCCGCTACACTTACGGAAGCTGGTTGAAGAGCCAGAACCGCTTCCACACAGGCTTCCAAAGTTGCTCCGGTAGTTACTACATCATCCACTACCAATACCCGCTTCCCCTGAACATCTGCCTTATCACCGACTTGAAAAAGTCCTTGTACATTTTTCCAGCGATTCATGCGGCCTTTATTGGTTTGTGAAGTATTGTATTGAGTTCTGACCAGGCCATTACTTATCCACGCACAGGCCATACATTCGGCCAATGCTTTGGCAAAACCATCTACCTGATTGTATCTCCTTTTCTTTAATTTTTTTTTGTGAAGTGGTACGGGTAAAATCAGATCAAATGATTGTGCAAAACCGGACGCTAACAACTCTTGACCGTAGAGCTTGCCCATTCGATAAGATATTGCTTGCTCTCCTTGGTATTTTAAAGCATGTAAGAGCTTCTGTACTTTCCCGGATTTGGTGTATTTTAAATAAGCCATTGCCCATCGTAATTGTACTTTTCCCCAAAAGCGCTGTGCCAAGGCATTTTCTTGATCTTTATGATAATAGGTGCGCGGCAATTGATGTAGACAAGCCGTACAAAGCAACTCTTCTTGCTTTACCAAGGCTGCTTCACAAGTCAGGCAACAATCCGGATAAATCAGGGATAAAAAGTCAAGAAACATAATATTGAAATTTGTAAAAAATGATATGCTGGGACCCCTCTTTTCCCAGATAGAAAAAAGTGCTTCCAGAATGCTGATAACGTCAAAATTCCAACAGTACTTCTGTGAAGTAAGGTCACGGGGCTTTTTTAATAAGAACTTTCTGAGTAACAAGGACAATTTACCGGACTTGATTAACTTCGCAAGTATGAATACGTTGGAAGAATTTAATCAATACCGCTCCCAAATGAACGAAAAGATTCTGGATCTTGACAACAAGGTGTTGAAACGGATCTTTAGTCTGGATAGTCTTACTTTCCAGGAAGGAGCATTGAACATTGCCACGAAAGAACTCTTGGGCTTGGCCTGTTCTCTGGTGCTGCGCTGTGATGATTGCGTAAAATACCATTTGGAAAAATGCAAAGAAGCCGGCCTGTCAAAAGAGGAGATTGTAGAAGCCATGGGTATTGCCAATGTGATAGGAGGGACGATTGTCATTCCACATTTACGCAGAGCAGTAGAGTACTTGGAAGTATTAGAGCAAAACCCAGCTGAATAAGGCTTGGGTTTATAGCCCGCCATTACCACTATAAAAATCATGAAAACTTATGGAAGATTTAGAAAAACTAGAGAAGGACTGGGAAGCACTAAGTCATAAATTAATCAACTTAATGGGCAAAAAACCAGATTTGAATTCGGTCTTGTTTTTGATCGGGGTGCAGGAGTTAGGGCAGGGAAATCGTAATTTCAGTAAGGAGGAAAAACAAGACTTAATGCACATTGCCATTTGTAAAGTACTAAGCCTGTCCGGTTATTATGAATTAGAAGGTTTAGACAAAGACGGATGGCCTCATTGGAAACTTGTAAAAAAACTTCCTTTTTTTGATCTTTTACATCAGGAAAAATTATTGAAATTACATATTATTCAATATTTCGATCAAGAAGTACAACTATAAAAACCACAGACAAGCTGTAATGAAAATCATCACTTACAACGTCAACGGAATACGGGCTGCCATGAAAAAGGGGCTGGTCGATTGGGTCAAAACCGAAAATCCCGATATTTTCTGCCTACAAGAAGTAAAGGCCCTTCCCGAACAAGTAGATTTAGAAGAATTCACTCAATTAGGCTATACTTACTATTGGTTTCCGGCCGAGAAAAAAGGGTACAGTGGAGTGGCTACCTTTACGAAGGTTCCGCCTGTTTCCAGCCAATATGGTATGGGTATAGAAAAATACGATGTGGAAGGCAGATCCGTAGAATTACAGTTTGATGATTTTACCCTAATCAATACGTATTTCCCTTCCGGAACTACCGGAGACATCCGTCAAGATTTTAAATATGAATTTTTAGACGATTACTTTGAGTACATCGCTGAGAAAAAGAAAACCCACAATAAATTAGTTCTTTGTGGTGACGTAAACATTTGCCATAAATCTATTGATATTCACAACCCGGTCAGTAATAAAAACTCATCGGGTTTTTTGCCCAAAGAACGCGAATGGGTTAGCAAATTTCTGGAAAGCGGCTTCGTAGATTCTTTCCGGCATTTTAACCCGGCTCCTCATCACTACACTTGGTGGAGTTACCGGGCAGGGGCGAGAAAGAAAAATCTGGGTTGGCGAATTGACTATTTTTTTGTGAGCCAGGAACTCACACCACAATTAAGTAACTGTACGATCCTCAACGAGGCGGTGCATTCCGACCATTGTCCGGTAGCTTTAGAAATGCATTAAGTGATTCGAATCATCTTACTAAACGACAACCTTAACTTCCTCTTTGGGTAGAATCAGTTCTCATAATTTACTATCTTAGAACAACATAACTATTTTTTTGTAAGTGAGTGGATTAGCGGACTTCTTATTTTTGCGCAAAAATGCAACTTTTAGAAGTAAGTATTTCACGGGTAAATACTGTGCAAGTCAAGCTTTTTGTATCAAGAGTCCTAAGGTTCATTCACTGAAATACATGAGACAAACCATCACCGGAACATAAAACCGATTGATAGTAAATAAAGTCACCTCTGCAAAAATTCCACTAGGAGTATTTAGTCCGGAAATGTTCAGGTGCTTAATTCCAAATAATCCAAAACATCTACTGAAACTATAGAAATTCATGAGAAGAGTTTCATTCATTATATGCATCGTAGGCTTTTGCATCCTTTCGGCATGTAACCAACAGCCTAATCAAGAGAACCCCAATGTTGAGTTAACTGAAGCGAAAGGGGGGAAGTTTTATGGAGGAGTTTTCCGGCTTAACGAACCGGAGTATATCAAAAACTTATTTCCTCACAGTATTATTGACATCTATTCATACCGGATCGCTTCACAAATTTATGAGGGCCTATTCAAATTTGATCAGGACGACCTCAGTGTACAAAAATGCCTGGTGAACGACTACGAAATTGACTCTAGCAGAACTCAATATACTTTTTACTTAAAAGACAAAGTATTTTTTCATGACGATGATTGTTTTCCAGGTGGAAAAGGCCGTAAAATGACAGCAGAAGATGTCAAATACTGCTTTCAGATATTATCTACCCAGAGCCGGATGAATCAAAGCTTTCACCTTTTTGACGGCTTGGTACTAGGTGCTTCCGAATACTATGAAGCCAGTGCCAACGGAAATACTCCGGATTTCGATATTGAAGGAATTCAGGTATTGGACGAACTTACCCTCCGGATCACTTTGGAAAAACCTAATTCCCAGTTTTTATACAACCTGGCCCGGCCCGGTGGTTTTATCTTTCCCCGGGAAGCATACGATGCCTATAAAGAAGATATGCGCATCAAATGTGTTGGAACCGGCCCCTTCGAAATCTCCAGTATCGATGAGGATAATTCCATCATTCTGAAAAAGAATAAAAATTACTACGATACAGATGAATACGGTAACCCCTTGCCTTTTCTGGATGCGATCAGCATTACATTTATAAAAGATAAAAAAATAGAATTGATGCAATTCCGCAAAGGAAAATTAGACATGGTCTATCGCTTACCTTCGGACTTTATCATTGATATCGTTGAAAAAATAGATAAGGGAAAAGGAGAGTATAAAAACTACGAACTGCAACGGACTCCCGAAATGTCTACTCAATTATTGGCTTTCAATACCAGCGGACCGGTTTTCGGAAATGTAAATGTTCGCAAGGCATTTTCCTTTGCCATTGACCGGGAAAAAATCATGGAATTTGTCTTAAAAGGCGAAGGATATCTGGAAGGCTATCATGGAATGACCCCACCTTCTTTTCCCGATTATGATATCGCCCGGATAAAAGGATATACACTTAACCTGGATTCGGCTCAGTATTATTTAGCAAAAGCAGGCTATCCTAATGGCGAAGGATTTCCTAAAATAGCGCTGGATATTAATTCCGAAGGAAAGCGCTTTGACAACGTTGCCAATGAAATCCAAAAACAACTCAAAGAAAACCTCAACGTAGAAGTCGAGTTACAATTCAGCCCCATTGCCCAAATTGCAGAAAAAAGTACTTCCGGCAATTATAACCTTCTTCGGTTGGCCTGGATTGCAGACTACCCGGGACCTGAAAATTACCTCTGGGCATTTTATGGTAAAAATGTCCCTCCTTCCAAAGAAGATAAGTCCTATCCCAACCTGACCCGTTATCAAAATCCCGAATTTGACAAGCTTTATGAAAAGGCCCTCGGGGCCACCACACAACAAGAAGCGCTTGAGTATTTTCTTCAGGCAGAACAAATCATGATCCAGGATGCACCGGCCTTGATTTTATGGTATGACGAAGGCTATCGCTTGGTACAATCTTATGTCAAAAGCTTTGCAAATAACCCTATGCAATTCAGGGATTTTAGCGCAGTATATTTTATTCCAAAAAGTAAAAAGATAGTGAACTAATTGCTCAATATTTGTTATTTTAAAAGGACCAAGTAAAATTCTTCTGACAAAGTCATGGCTTTGTTAGAAGATTCACTAACTTCATACTGATTTAGTTTACTAGACGAGACTTATGAGCTATGTTAGAAAAAGAAATACGAAAGTATAAGCGAAAATACTACCTTAATGCATTGATTAAAGGTAGTATTTTCGCTGTTTCTTTGGTGTTAACTCTTTTTCTGTTAGTCAATACCATTGAATACTTCGGCTCGCTGAATACCACATTGCGGGCAGTTTTGTTTTTTACCTTTTTGAGTACCACCGTACTTTCCTTCTATTTTTGGCTCTTTCGGCCGCTGTACACGTTATTCAATTCCAAAAAGCAACTTTCCGACCTGGAAGCAGCCGAAAGAATCGGTAAGTTTTTTCCTACCGTAGGAGACAGACTGATCAATATCCTGCAACTAAAAAAACATAGTCAGGAAACGGATTTAGTACATGCCAGTATTCAACAAAAAGAGGCCGAAATACACAATGTCAGTTTTACCCAAGCCGTAGATTACAAAACCAATAAGAAATACGCCAAATATTTGGTGACCCCTTTCTTTTGTATTCTATTGTTACTCTTGATTATCCCCCAGATTTTCACAGAGAGTACTCCACGTATCATTAATTACTCCACAGAGTATAAGAAAAAAGCCCCGTTTTCATTCGGTTTACTCAATGAAAATTTAAGTGCTTTCCGCAATGACGACCTTCCAATTCAACTGCAGTTGGACGGGATTGCTATCCCTCAGGATGTACAGCTTATTACGGCTGACGGTAGAAAAGTCAAGATGGAGAATTTGGGAGATGGCAATTTTCAATATACCTTTAAGAAAATCCAACGCGATATAGATTTTCATTTCGAAGCATCCGGTTTTGCCTCCGATGTCTATCAGATCAGCGTCTTTTCACGACCCAACTTAAAAAACTTTAGTGTATACTTAGACTTTCCGGCATATATTAAAAAAAGCAGTGAGCAGATTGAAAATACAGGAAACTTAATTATACCGGAGGGCACAAAAATTAAGTGGCAATTCAAAACCCAGGAGGCCGACTCACTGGAACTGTTCTTTGTCAATTCAGCCACTTCACTACCTGCTACCGAGGTAAATGAAAATGTGTTTGAAACAAACAAAAAAGCCTCATTATCAGATACTTATCAGGTATTACTAGAAAATAAACACAGCAAAAATAAGGATATCATTGAATACTACCTCAATGTTGTTCCGGACGAACATCCTACCATAGATTTCAGTCACTTTGAAGATACAGTACTATATGATTATCTGATATTAGGTGGAAATATCGGGGATGATTATGGAATCACAGGACTTAATTTGAAATACAGAATTTCCGAAAGGGGAGAGGGGAATCAAAAATTCCAAACATTACCTATTGCCTACAATCCAAAGATTATTAATCAAAGTTATTTTCACAAACTAGAACTAAAAGAGTTAAACATTCGGCAAGGGCAAAACCTGGAATATTTTGTGGAAGTATGGGATAATGATGGGGTCAATGGAAGAAAAAGCAGCCGGACATCCACCTTTGTCTTTAAGCTACCTTCCAAAGAAGAATTTAAAGCTGAAATAGAAAAGGATTCCCAAGAAACAGAAAATCAGATTGATAATTCTTTAAATAAAGCCAAGGAGCTAAAAGAAGAAATCAACAATATTCAAGACCGTCTTAAAGGAAAGAAAAAGCTTGACTGGCAGGATAAAAAATCCATAGAGGACTTGATCAACCGCAAAGAGGAACTCAATAAACAGATCGAAGACTTACAAAAGGCCAACGAACTCTTCAATCAAAAACAAGAGAAGTTTAACTTTCACGATGAGAAACTCAGTCAAAAAGCACAGCAACTTCAAAAGTTGATGGATGAGCTATTGGATGAAGAAACCAAAAAACTTTACGAAGAATTAAATAAACTGCTCAACCAAAATTTCATCAACAAAAACCTTCAGGAAACCTTGGAAAACCTGGAGTTCAAAGAAGACAACCTCGAAAAAGAATTGGATAGGGCCCTGGAGCTTTTCAAAAAATTAAAGTTTGATACCAAGGCAAATGAGATTATAGAAGATTTGGAAAAGCTCAGCCAAGAACAAGAAGAGTTATCCGAAGAAACCAAGGACTCTAAAAAATCAGATACGGAGCAAATCCAGGAAAAACAAGACAACTTGGATAAAGAATTTGAGGATGTGCAAAAGGAGATGGAAGAATTGGACAAGCTAAACGAAGAGCAAAAAAATCCCAAAGACCTGGAGCCTTTTGATCAACCTATGCAAGATATCAAGCAACAACAGCAAAACACACAACAGATGTTGCAAGATAAAAAGATGAAAAAAGCATCGGATTCTCAAAAGCAATCCTCTCAACAAATGCAGCAGATGTCACGACAAATGCAACAGATGCAGGAGTCCATGGAGATGCAGCGATTAAATGAGAATTATGATGATTTGCGGAAAATTCTGGAAAATCTATTAAAATTGTCTTTTGATCAGGAAGACCTAATGCTAGAGTTTCAGAAAATCAAAAAAATTGATCCGAAATTCATTGAATTAAGTCAGCAACAATTAAAGTTGAAAGACGATGCCAGGGTGATAGAAGACAGTTTACTTTCACTGGCAAAACGGGTATTTCAAATCGAGTCCTTTGTGACCCGGGAAGTGGCTGAGATGAATAAATATATGGAAGAAAGTGTGGACGCCATTAAAAAGCGTACCCCTGAAATTGCTGCCAGCAAACAGCAGTTCACCATGACTTCCGTCAACAACCTGGCTTTATTGCTGAACGATATTTTGCAATCTATGCAGCAGCAAATGAGCCAAAGTATGAGCGGGCAACAAATGTCAGAGAAGCAAAATGGCAGTCCACAGCTCAGTGACTTGCAACAGCAATTGAATCAAAAAATCAGGGATTTGAAAAAAAGTGGTAAGACAGGTAGACAACTTTCAAAAGAATTAGCTAAACTAGCGGCTGAACAAGAAATGATAAGGAATGCCTTAAAGCAAGGCATGGGGCAAGACAAAATAGGAGGGGAGAAACCTGGAGAAAAAGAAGGGGAAAATGGACGGGATGGCGGTTATGGAAAACTCTTGGAAGAGATGGAAAAAACGGAAGAGGATCTGATCAACAAAAGGATTACCCAAGAAACCATTAACCGGCAAAAGGAAATATTAACTAGACTATTGGAGTCCGAAAAAGCAGATAAAGAACGCGAGCTGGACAATAAACGGAAAGCCGAAACGGCCAAGCAACAATTTCAGCGAGAATTGCCGGAAGAGTTTTCCGAATATTTAAAATCCAAAGAGATGCAAATCGAACTGTTAAAAACAATTCCGGCATCACTTAACCAATACTACAAAAACGAAGTAAACGAGTACTTTAAAAAGTTAAAGCATTAGCTGTAAATCTAAAGATCAATATGACCGACTTCCAATTAAAAATACCATCATTAATTGATAATATCCGCATTGTAGAAAGCTTCATCGATCAAGCAAGGGAGCGCTTTCGCTTTGACGATGATATTTACGGCAACATCATTGTGGCTGTCACCGAGTCGGTAAATAACGCAATTATACACGGTAACAGAAGCAACAAAGAAAAAGATGTGCTTCTCAAAATAGAAGCCGACAATTCCAATATTTCCTTTACGGTAGAAGACGAAGGTGACGGCTTCGACTTCCACAATTTACCAGACCCGACCTCACCGGAGAATATAAACAAACCCGGGGGAAGGGGAATTTTCCTGATTCGTCATTTAGCGGATGAGGTAAAATTTCACAATGAGGGCACTACGATTGAAATGATTTTTTATTTGAATTCTTAACAAGATGGGAGACGTATTTTTTTTTATGAAGACACAGAATTTCGCTTAAGCAAAATCGAAAGCGAAAAGCTTGCTCAATGGGTCAAGGAAGCCGCTGCGCAATACAATAAGCAAGTTGACACAATCAATTATATCTTTTGCTCTGACAAATACTTGCTGGAAATCAACCAGCAGTACCTCGACCACGATACCTATACAGACATTATCACCTTTGATAATTCAGACGTGGAGGAGCAACTGATTTCAGATATTTTCATAAGTGCTCAACGTGTCAGCGAAAACAGCAGTTTGCACAATACCTCTTTTGATGACGAACTTCACCGGGTCATTATTCACGGAATATTGCATTTGGCTGGATTTAAAGACAAATCAGAAAAAGAAAAAGAGCGAATGCGCAATCTCGAAGATCAGCATTTACAAAATAGAAATTTCTAAGTGTTCCACGTGGAACACTTTTTTTATGCCTAGGGTAGGGGGGCACACTTTATACAAATCCAGGCTTCTTAAATGTTCACCTTTCTTATCCACTTTGGTGTTTCGTCCATCTCATTCAATACCTCTCAAGAAAAGTACTCGCCTCTATCTTAATTTTTATAAACGTAGGGTTCACCTCCTTTTAAATATTCACCCACGGTCGCTTATAGCATACCAATGGAAATTCATTTTGTTTACCAGCCTTCAGGCTACAGATAGCAAATGACTAGAATAACAGATTCACCTCTAAATAACTCTCTGAAATTCCAGGAGATACAATTGCCTTAACGGAGAGTTTATTACTTTTGCAAAATAATTTCATAGAGCAGGAATCAGAACCATTACAACCTAGTTCTATTTGGTACTGAATCCACGAATACTTATCAAGGGAAAATAACAAGTGTATGTATCCAAATTATGATATCATAGTAGTAGGAGGGGGGCACGCAGGTTGCGAAGCCGCACATGCTGCAGCCAACCTGGGATCGAAAGTGCTGTTGGTCACCATGAACATGAATACCATTGCACAAATGAGCTGTAACCCCGCCATGGGAGGAGTGGCAAAAGGACAGATCTTACGTGAAATTGATGCCTTAGGTGGTATGTCAGGGATCATTACCGATAAATCCATGATACAATTCCGGATGCTAAACCGCTCCAAAGGTCCGGCCATGTGGAGCCCCAGGACACAAAACGACCGGATGCGTTTTGCCGAAGAATGGCGGTTGGCATTGGAGAAAAACCCTAATGTGGACTTCTGGCAAGAAATGGTAACGAACTTGCTGATGGAAGGAAACAAGTTGGTAGGGGTGAGGACCGCTTTAGGAATTGAATTCAGAGCAAAAGCGGTTGTGCTGACAAACGGGACCTTTCTCAATGGCTTGATACATATAGGAGAAAAAAATTTCGGAGGCGGTAGGACAGGGGAGAGGGCTGCCAAAGGCATTACAGAACAACTGGTAGAGCTTGGGTTTGAATCGGGAAGAATGAAAACCGGAACACCTCCACGAGTGGATGGCCGATCGCTGAATTACAATGCCATGGAGGAACAGGCAGGGGATGAAAATCCTGAAAAATTCTCCTTTAGCCAAGAAACACAAGCGCTGAAACATCAACGAAGCTGCTATATCACTTATACGAATGATGATGTTCATGATACCCTGAAAAAAGGATTTGACCAATCCCCTATGTTCAATGGGCGTATTCAAGGGATTGGCCCCCGGTATTGCCCTTCGATTGAAGACAAAATTAACCGTTTTGCTGAGCGAAACCGCCATCAAATCTTTGTAGAACCCGAAGGATGGGATACCGTGGAAATCTATGTGAACGGTTTTTCTACCTCTCTTCCTGAGAATATTCAATACGAAGCCCTGCGGAAAATCAAAGGCTTTGAAAATGCAAAAATGTTCCGTCCCGGCTACGCAATTGAATACGACTACTTCCCTCCGACTCAACTTTACCTGAGCTTGGAAACCAAACTGATAGAAAACCTTTATTTTGCCGGACAAATCAACGGAACAACCGGCTATGAAGAGGCCGCGTGTCAAGGGTTAATGGCGGGAATTAATGCTCATAACAAAATTAGAGAAAAAGAAAACTTCATTTTGAAGCGTTCTGAAGCTTATATCGGTGTCTTGATTGACGATTTGATCAACAAAGGAACAGAAGAACCTTACCGCATGTTTACTTCCAGAGCGGAATACAGGATACTTCTTCGTCAAGATAATGCCGACTTGCGCTTAACGGAACAAGGTTATCAATTGGGGCTAGCCGCACAGGAGCGATACGAGAGAGTATTGGAAAAGAAACGTCATGTAGACGAGCTGATCCAGTTTATGCGGAAAGAAAGCGTAGATCCAGACCAAATGAACGGTACGCTTAGTGAATTAGGTTCTGCTGTATTGACTCAAAAAGTAAAAGCAGCTCAACTGATAAAACGACCTAATGTAGGAATCAATAGTATCAAAGACTGTAACGAAAAACTAGCGGAGCAGGTAAATCATTACGATAAGGAAGTAATTGAAGAGGCTGAAATCCTACTTAAATACGAAACCTACATTGAAAAAGAAGAGAAAATGGCCGATAAGCTGAATGCTTTGGAAAACTACCGGATCAATGACACGGTAGATTACAACCAAATAAAGGCTATTTCAAACGAAGCACGTGAAAAATTAAATAAAATACGCCCCTCTACCATAGGCCAAGCATCCAGAATCAGTGGTGTAAGTCCTTCTGATATTTCAGTACTTATGGTTTACCTGGGGAAATAAAACAAAATCAGCCGAGCTGATAGAAAGACATATTCCACATGCGAATATGTCTTTTTTTATTAGGTAAGATTGACAGATTTCAGGAAATTTGGGCTTGACAATTAGAAGTACATCTTTGGCCTATTTTCAAAGTTTAGTTAAGGTTTTGATGTCTGAAGTTGAGTACTTATTTGTCTCATAGTTATCGTCTCAAAAAAGAAACTTAAGCATTCATTCTGACAAGGATAGTACCTCCCTCTACAGGAAAGTACTACCTAATTTATGATTTTTGAAAACCATTTTATAACCCATGAAAAATATATCCTTTTTTATACTCTTATCCTGCATGGCAAGCATGATACTGCTTTCGCGTTGTGCCAATCAACAAGCCCCTACAGGTGGGCCCAGGGATACGATTCCTCCCACATTAATAAGCAGCATACCCAAAGATCAAAGCACTAATTACAAAGGAAAAATTATCAAACTGGAATTTGATGAGGCCATTGATGCAAAAGACGTACGAAAAGACCTCATCATCACTCCCCTATCTGATGTGATTTATAACACCCGGGTGAAGAAAAATACATTGATCTTGGAGTTTAATGAAGAACTGGAGCCCAATACTACCTATACACTTAATTTTCAGCAAAGCATCGGCGACCTCAATGAAAATAATAAAACAGAGCCTATCAGTATTGCATTTAGTACGGGCAGTGAAATAGATTCAATGTATGTATCCGGAAAGATTACGGATTTAATGAGTGGAAAAAAGCTGGAAAAAGCCTCCGTAGCACTTTATCCGTATACAGATGATACCCTGAATATTGAAGGAAACAAGCCCTACTACCTCACCAAAACAGACAAGGAAGGCCGGTATATTTTGCAAAACCTAAAGCCGGGAATTTATAAAATATTTGCCCTGGCTAAAGAAGGACAAAATATCAGATACAATGAAAGGGGTGATAAAATTGCCTTCCTTTCCGAAGACTTGGAAATTAATAGATCCATAGATTCCTTAGATTTTAAGGTAACTGATTTCGATAGCAAAGATCTAGAGTTTATCCGCCCAAGTAATAAAAATCATTATGTGGAACTGGGCTTCAATAAAACAATTGTAGATTATACAGTGAAGCCTTTAGAGGCTAAATATGACGGTCTGATTATCCCCCAGGGTTACGGTGATATCCTCCGGCTTTATAATTTGAGTGAGAACACGACAGATTCTATTGAAGTATTTTTCAGTGCAACAGATTCCATTCTCAACAAAATAGAAGATACTGTCAAAGTATTGTTTGAACCCTTGGAAAAGGAAAAAGACAAAGCTTCATTCAGTATAACCGGAGTATTTCCAAAGGAAACCTCCATGGTTGCCGGACAAACTTTTGATATGGAATTACAATTTGACAAACCTGTAAGCTCCTTCAATCTGGATAAAATACAGTTTGCCGTTGATGGAGATACAACCTCTGCAACCGGACTTTTTGAACATTCGATGAATGCATATCGCACTTCCTTTGTCTTTCATAATTTAAGTTATCAACAAAGCCTGTCCGCACGTTTTGACACTGCATCTTTTATCTCAATTGAAAGCGATACCAGTTACCTGAAAACGGCCAGCTTTTCAGTGAAAGACAAACGTAAATTCGGAAGCATAGCAGGCACCGTCACAACCAATCACCCTAGTTTTATCATTCAATTGTTGGACAACAATTATAAAGTAGAAGCTGAAATCAAAAACCAAAAACAATACAGATTCGACTATGTTGCTCCCGGAGAAAAAATACTCCGTATTCTGATTGATGAAAATCAAAATGGCAAATGGGACAAAGGAAGCTTTAATGAAAAAATTCTCCCGGAGGATGTTTATATACAACCGGGCACTATTAATATCAAAGCCAATTGGGAGATTAAAAATGTTAAAGAAACTACTATTGTATTTTAACATCGTTGAAAACTCAGAATACACCTGCTGGCCTATGCATTTAGCATAGGCTTTTTTATTAATCACTTGATTATCAATTAGTTAATAATTATGACTATAAAGCTAAACGAGTTAATACAAATGCATAAATAACTGATTATCAAATATTTAACAAATTAAAATACAATTACGTAAGATAAAACTGTATAATTACCCAATAGATTTTATATACGCAACTATAGCGCTGCTCAAACCGGGCTATTTCATACTATTATTACCTGAATTACAGAACTTTAAAACAATAAATAACACCTATAAAAAAGGAGTTATAAAATAGCAGGAATTAACAAATAGTTAGGTAAAAATGAAATTCCCGCTGTTTTTACAAAACACCCCTGCTCCAACCTTCTTATCTTGGCTTTTTGCTCGAACTTTTTCTCTCCCGTTAAACCGTATAATTTGTGGATAACTTTTTAATACCTTAGAACCTGTCAACTTACCTCATTCACTTTTGAGAATCATATCATTCTTCGGATAGAGCAAAGCGAGTTGAAATGCCAAAAGGTAAGTCATTTCAATTACTATTTATAAATGCATAACTTATCCACACCTCAATGAGCAACCGTTGACAATTTAAAGGACCAATAAAAAGAGTAAGCTTCCCTCCAACCTTTACTCCCCAAGCTGTATCCTATGCTACTTACTATACTGAAGGAAATGATTGACCCTGTTGGATACTTTACGAGATATTAACCTTATCCACATCTAATATCAACTGCTTGCTTTTCTACAATCCTGCAATCTTCTCAAGGTCCTCCATTTGTTTCTTTATCTTTATATGAATCGAATAAAAAAGTTATCCACAACTTGAATGTTCTCTTATGGTGAGATGAGTACATCTATTCAACCCCAAAGGGAAAAAGGAAGCCAATTATTATCAAACAAATTCAAAATCCCTATGTTAATACTATCAACATAGTATGTGAACAAATGAAGTTTTCCACTTATACGGTTAACAATTGTGTAATAACTTGTTCATTTATCAACGGATGTTCACATTTTAAGTAAGAGTTGAAAGGGGCTGTTGAAAAGTACTACTTTCATCAACAGATTATCCAAAAGTTTTCAACCGTAATAACTTTTCCAATAGTTATTCACATCTTCAAAATCCGCTGTGCATAGTTCTATAACTTACTGATCTGACAGATCTTATAGAATATATAGCTGTGGATAACTTTTTATTAATTGTGTATAAAAATTGAATAAGTCGTTTATTCACAAATCCACAGTATAATAAGTAATAATAGATTTATATTTAAATATTAATTTATAATTATATATATAGTGTGTGTAAATGTTGATGAAGTAAGAAACTAAATTGAGCGGTTACTTTTTAAGTTTAATACAGCAAATCGAGAAAAAAATAAACTATGCAAAAACTTCTTTTCATTGTGGTATTGCTTTACCTTAGCATTTCCCTTCGACCAGTGTACGCTCAAGATAAGGACATCGAACTCGCTTATGAATATTACACAAACAATGAATTGGAAAAAGCTGCCAGCATTTATGAAAAGTTGGTACGCAGAGAACAGAACCTTGCCGCTGTTCATAAATACTATCTCGATGTACTTATACGGCTAAAACAGTACAAAGATGCCAACAAGTATTTAAGCCGGTTGCTAAAAAAATTTCCGGAGAACCCCACCTACAATGTTGACTATGGCTTGCTTTTCCGACAGGAAGGAGACACACTAGCTTGCAATAAACATTTACAGCACTATTTGGAAGATATCAAAAACGACAACTCCGAGTTGCGTTATGCTGCTTTGTATCTTTCAGACAAAGGATTGTTTCAGTTTGCTGAAATGGCTTACCTCTTTGGAAAGAAGAATGACAAGGATGGTTTTTATTTTGAATTAGCCGATTTGTACTCTACTTGGGGAAGGATTGATTTGATGTTGGACGAATACCTCCAACTGTTGCATCAGGAACCTAACCAAGCAGACTATGTGCAGGTGATTTTGCAAGACAGAGTAAGCAGTGACGAAGAGTATGCTTTTTTGGAAAGGGCATTGGTGCAGTATGTTCAAAAGTATCCGGACGATATCGTTTACAATGAAATGTTGTTGTGGTACTTACTACAGAAAAAAGAGTTTTACCGGGCTTTTATGCAAGCCCGGGCCATTGACAAACGAAAGAAACAAGAGGGCTTTCAAATTTTGGAAATCGGAAAACTTGCCTTAAACAATGGAGATTATACCAGTGCGATTAAGATTTTTGAGTATTTGGTAGAAAAGTACCGGAACCAGATTGTGTATCCGATTGCCAAACGTCTGTTGATAAATTCCAAAGAAGAACTGGTTAAGAATACCTATCCGGTAGATATTGATAAAATCCGTTCGCTGGCAAGTGACTACGAAGAGATTATTTCCGAATTGGGACTTCGACCCAACACTGCGGATGCCTTGAGAAGCATGGCTTTATTACAGGCCTTCTATCTGGACAATAAAGACACAGCTATAACCATCCTTCACAGATTGATAGATCATCGCTCCTTGCCTAAGGAAATCGTCTCTAAAGCGAAATTAGATTTAGGAGACATCAACGTATTGATTGATGAGCCTTGGGAAGCCTCCTTGTTATATTCTCAAGTGGAGAAGGCTGAAAAGAATACCAACCTCGGCCATATGGCAAAACTTAAAAATGCAAAGTTGACATACTACACCGGAGAGTTTGAATTAGCGAAAGCGCATTTGAAGATTTTGACACTGGCGACAGACCGGGAGATTGCTAACGATGCCATGCAATTGTCCCTTTTGATCGAAGATAACCTCAACCTGGACACCACGAACCAAACCATGGAAAAATATGCCAACATTGATTTATTGGTCTTTCAGGGAAAATATCAACAAGCCTTAACCCAGTACGATGCCATGTTGGCAAAGTACAAAGGGCATAGTTTAACGGACGAAATTTTATGGCAAAAGGGGAACATACTTGTCAAATTAGGAAAATACGAGGAAGCATTGATCCAATTCAAAAGAGTAGTCGAAGAATTTAAATACGATATTCTGGCAGATGATGCGAACTTCCTGATTGCTAAAATCTATGAGGAAAACTTGAATAAGGCAGAAGAAGCAATGGAATACTACAAGAATCAACTCATAGAATTTCCGGGAAGTGTATACAACGTAGAGGCCCGTAAGCGCTTCCGGAAGTTAAGAGGAGATAAAATTTAGGAGGTTAAAAACTCCATTTTAACCGCAAAAAATTCAAATACCCCAACCCATCGTATTGCGATCGCTCAGGGCCAAAAAAGAATTGTCCGGCATACAGGAGGTATAAGTTATCTGACAAGGAGATATCCACATTGGGTCCCATATAAAAAGAGGCATCATTGGGGTTGTATATACTGCTAACCCCTCCCTTTATCAAAGGACTGAACATATACGAAATTTCATTAAACCATGCCCATTGAGTAACCGTAAGGGTTTTGGACGAAAGTTGTTCATTCAGATAATTGATTTGGCCGGGTTTTCCGTTGACTCCATTGCTGTTGTATATACCTTCACTATGCAAGAAAAGAGAGTTTTTAAAGGTATAATCCATAGACAGCGAAGCGACTACCGTTCCCTTTCCCGTAGCCAAATCCCTATATGGTTCAAACCAGGTAACTTCACCTTTAAACCCGGCTGTTTTGATTTGACCTGACCAACCTATTCCCAAAGCCAAGTCTTGTTGAACTTTGCCGGCCAATACCTGAAAGTCATATGCACTAGTATTCCAGCGATACATCACCATGATTTTAAAGTCCTCAAAACGCTCTGCGAAGGCTATTGCCAATTCAATGGAAGATGTAGTACCCGTATAATACCTCGCAAGCAAAGCATCGGCTCCGGGCCGTTCTTCGTAGTCAAAATCAAAGAAGGAATAGGTGTTAAAGACATCGTTGGGATTCCACACAAAGCATTGTCCCCAATTGATCCGTTGACGTCCCAGCCGCACTTGCCATTTATCCGATTGCCAGTCCAGGTACAACCTGTCGACATGGCTATGGAAAAAGTAAGAAGATCCCTCAAAAGGGATAAAAGACATATCCAGAAAACCATTATCCCCCCCTATCAGGCTTGAATAACCAGGAAAATTTTTAACGGTTTCACCATAAAACAAACGGTTTCGTACTTCTGCAGTAAAGGTAAATTGGTTATTGGGATACCATTTGAAATTAATACGGTTATGCAGAATATTATCGGTGAGCCAAGCCGAATCCGCATGTTCGAACTGTACGGTATGTAGATATTTTAAATAACCGCCCAAGGTGTAATTTTTTGCTTTTTCAGTGCTTTGGGCTTGCATCTCTAAACTTAGACTGCTCAAACAAACAGATAGGGTAAAAACATATTTCAGGTGCTTGAAAAGAAATTTCATTATTTTAAAAAAATCAATCAATTTCAAGTTGTGGATAAGTTAAGTAGAGGTATGTGGATAACCTGTGAATAAGATGTCAATTAATTCATTACTAATACTTTATGGTTTTGCTTTGGCCCCTCATATCCATTATCAATGGCATAAATTCTCACATGGTTTTCTTTTCCTTTCAGTTGAATATTACCTATAAATTCCGAAGGGGTTTGAGCGATTTGATGGAGTGTGGATTCCAAGTTTTCCGAAATGAGTAATGGCTTGCCAAATTCGTTACATTTACTTTGAATACGGGCTGCGGTGTTGAGTACATCGCCATGATAAGCAATTTCTCTTTTGATATCGCCAATTTCTACTACGGTGACCGGTCCCATGGCCATTCCTGCTTTGAATTCCGGAAAATGAGCGAACTTCTTGAAATAATAGGCTTTACGCTTTTCTAAGGCTTGTTGAAAGTCAAAAAACAAACGAATGCAGTTTAAGTTTTCAAGTCCGTTATGGGTCGTCCAGGTGAGTACTACCTCATCTCCCACATATTGATAGATTTCTGCTTTATACTTTACCACAAAATCGGTGAGATCGTGAAAGCAGTTTTGAATCATCTGGCTGTATAAATTGTGCCCGAGCTTTTCCGCTATACTTGTAGAGCCTTTCAAATCGAGAAACATAAATATTCGATTTTCATCTTTGGGTTTATGGTAGGTTCCCAAGATAAATTTCCACAGGTTTCCATGTCCGAATTTCCGGTTGATCAACACTAAAAAATTGATCAGTAAAATAAAGAAGGTCATGTATATACTCCCTACGATGAAGAATCGGGGTTGGATAAACTTGAGTATGAAATTCCAGTCGGTTTCGCGTGGAAAAATATCCAAAAACCAGTAAGCACAGAAAATCAGGCCGGATGACAGGATTAAGGCTAACAGGTATAAACCGCTTTTCACGAGTATAATCCTACTGAAGGACAACTTCCGGATCAGTTTGTATTCGGAGAATGTATGGATAATGGCGAAGAGCGTTCCGAAAAATAAACCGAAAAAGACTCCGTCCCAAATAGCCCAGTTAGAGTGAATAAAACTCGAAAATGCTCCGAAGGCCTGGCTATCAATAAAATCGAGCATGGCCCAGCTATGCAAGTTACTTATGCCTATAGCTACTTGCCAGGCAATCAGGATGAAAAGCCAGTCTTGTAGTATTAATTTGGTTTTGTGCTTTACCATGTGGGTAGTCATTGGTTTGAAGATTTCTCAAAATTAATAACTCACCGTCAAGACCTCATCTTTTACGATATTGCCATCTTCCAACACTACGATGCGTCTTGCCTTATCAATGACTCGCTGATCATGTGTGGAAAAGAGAAAAGTGATATGTTCCTCTTTATTAAGCTTGAGCATGATGTCCAACAGGTCATTTGTAGATTTGGAATCCAAGTTAGCCGTAGGTTCATCGGCCAATACAAATTTAGGTTTGGGCGCCAAAGCCCGGGCCACTGCCACCCGTTGTTGTTGTCCACCGGAAAGTTTGCTTGGAAAAAAGTCCATTTTATCTCCCAAGCCTACTTCTTTCAATAGTTCTTCTGCCCGTTGACGGTACTCTTTTTTGCTACGGTTTTGAAGTTGCATAATAAACTCGGTATTCTCCCGGGCGGTTAATACAGGTAAAAGACTATAATCCTGGAAAACAAAACCGATGTTATGAAGACGGAAATTAATCAGTGCTTTGGATTGTAGTGCGGTAATATCGGTATGGTCTATGATTACCTTTCCTTCCGTAGGATGGTCTAGCCCGCCTATCGTATTTAATAAAGTCGTTTTTCCGCAACCGGAAGGTCCGACAATGGCGGTAAATTCTCCTTTGTCAATATTTAAGTTGACATGATTCAATGCTCGTACAGGCACCGTATCGGGGTTATATATTTTGGAAATATTGGAAAGTTGAATAATACTCATGGTTGACGTTTTTTGCTGAGAACGAGCGAGTAGATAGTTGAGTTGAAATCTGCTTTTCATTTATAAAAAAATCCGTTAGCCATGGATCGCTTCAACAGGTTTTAATTGTAAGGCTTTGATAGCCGGATAAATAGAGGCCAATATGGCAGTGATGATGACCATAAGGGTAATACTTAAGTAAAATTCATTGTCCAAATTGGGATATATTATACTACTCAAGCCATAAGAAGCTAACCCTTCAGCAAACATGGATAAGTTGATTCCGATTTGATTGATCCATTTTACCAAGGCAAAACTAAGAGCAATACCTACAAGAGCTCCGGAAAGCGACAGGAAAACGGTTTCTAATACAATCATTTTAAAAATATTGAATTTGTTCATCCCAACGGCCATGAGTACGCCTAGTTCTTTAACCCTTTCGAAGATGGCCATAAGCATGGTATTCAAGATCCCGAAAGCCAAAGCCGCTAGAATAATGGCCAGGAACAAATAGTTAATTTGCCACATGGAGTCTGTCAGGTAGGCCAGTTCCGGTTCTACTTCCCGCCAGCTTTCTATGGCCAAAGGTTGTCCGTTTGTAGCAGCTTGTAATTCATGAATTGCCTCGGGCACTTGTTCTATATTATTCATCCGGATAGCGATTTCATGGCTTGTATTGGCTTGTCCGGCCAGTTTTTCCAAATCTCCTTTTCTGACGAAGGCTTGAGATTCGTCAAATAGGGATGAGGGAGTTTTAAAAATTCCACTTACTCGGAAAGCGGCTCCTACAATTTCCCCGTTTGCATCCTGCAAGGTCACGATGATTTTAGAACCCAGCTTTACTTCCAGTTTATCTGCTAGCTTTTTTCCAACGACAATCTGGTTTTTCCGTTGTGTTTCAAAATACTCCCCTTCGATCATCATTTGGGACAGGGTAGTGACTTGTTTTTCATCCTCCGGGATAATACCATTCAACTGAATACCTGCATTGCCATTGGAGGTGGCAGCCATTCCGGAGATAACCGTCCTTATGGCCCACTTATCCACATGGTTTGTGGATAAAATTTCAGTTTTAAGCTTTTCTAAATGAGGAATATACAACCTGATATCTTTGTTTTTTCGAAACCCTTGTTGATGAATTTGAATATGAGAAGTTTGAACATCAATAGCCGAACGGAGTTTTTGTTCACTCATTCCATTGAAAATCGCAACAGAAAAAATCCCTCCGGTCAGTCCTAAGGTAATAGCACTCATGATGACAATGCTTCTCAGTTTACTTCGCCAAACATTTCTCCAGGATATAGCGGTGATCATAGATGAAATTTTTTAAATAAGATGAACAGGCTCGTTATGCTGCTCAGTAATAAAAGAAATATGATCGTTTCCGGGCTCACTTACCTTTTCATGGTTTCAATAATTTTTAATTGATAAATATTCCATACCGGATATACCAGACAGATAACAACGATGACCAGGATGGCCAAGCATTGTGTAATAAAGATGTTGGGTTCAAGTGAAAACGGAACGATGGGTTCCACTCCCATTTTAAGCATGGCTTCTGCGGCATTACCCGTCAAAGGGATGGGGTTTTTGTGCATATACAACAATAATGGAATGCCTGCTGTCAATGAAACCCCCAAACCAAAAAGACCGATAAAGATGGTTTCCAGTACGATCATGAAGGAAAGTTGGAGCTTTTGCATTCCTACTGCGATCAAAATTCCGAATTCCTTGGTCCGTTCCATACTCATCATAATAACAGTACCGAAAATCCCAAAAGCAATGACTACGTATAGAATGCCCAACATGATGACACCACCGGCATTATCCGATTCTATCAATTGAACAAGTTCTGGCTGAAGTGATTTCCAGTCCATTACCTCATAGGAATCTCCCAAGGTATTTTGTAATTGTGAAGTAGTTTGCTGAACGGACTGTATATCATTTACCTTGATCACCATAGCTGAAAGAAGATCCGGAGCGGCATTAAATTCCTGAGCGAGAACAATGGGCATATACACCATATTGTTATTCGCTTGTGGGTTGGGTAATTTTATAATTCCGGTGATGGGATACATGTCCACTGCGTTTACCCCATGGTAACCTTGCCCGATCAATACCAACGTATCGTGTAAATGAAGTTGTAGGTACTCTGCAAGTCCTTGAGCGATCAATACTCCACGGGTACCGGAAGTAAAATACTCTCCTTCTATCACTTTTGAAGCCAGGCGAGTCATTTGATTTTCCTCTTCCGGACCGGTGCCAATTACCATAGCCCCTTTGGACAGGTTGTCAGAGGCGGCTAAAACAAAGGACTCGAGCCGGGGAATATAAAAATGGACATTTTGAGTAGTGTTGACAAGTGCTTTGACCGAATCGGTTTCTTCTAAAAGTTTGTTGATGGATTTGTTTTCCCAATACCCTTTTTTATGAATTTGAATGTATCCCGAGTAAAATTCCACACTGTTACGAATCATATTTTCATAGGACCCGAACTGCATGGACCGCATAAAGAGCGCCAGAAGTACGGCAAAAAAGATGGAAGAAATTGTAATTAACGTCCTGCGCTGGTTGCGCCAGATATTGCGCCAGGCAAGAGTGACTAATTTAAGCATGGCTCATATGTGTAGAAATAAATAATCTTTACACTCAGATGTACTACCTGACTCTTCTCATATTTTGTTTGGAAAAGAAGCGGTCTTCGATGTTGACATCAAAATCGATGGATAGATAAGTCATCACCGTTTTATGCCCCTCTTTCTCCATGGGAATCATCTCCATACGGGCCGGGAGCAGCTTCCCTCCTAATTGTTTTAGCTCTGAAGTGATCATCCGGTTGACCAATTCTCCGTCTTCGTCAAAGTACTCTGTTTTCCGTTGGTTAAAATGTTCTTTGGAAATCCAGGTCACGATTTTACCCCATACTACCGGAGCATCAGGTTTGGGAATCATTTGAATTTTATAACAATCGATCCCCATAAAATTTTCTTCAGCCAATAAGGAGTGTGTATAGTCGTGTACGATAGAGGATTGTTTGATCAGGTCATCGTTGGTAAAATCGGAACCCATCCAGGATTGCATCATCATGGAGGGAGAAATTTTGATGCTTCGCTCGATGGAGGGCAACCAGTTCCACATTTCATTTTTGATTTTTAAAGAAACCGTGCCTTTGTCCTTGGCAGGAGACAGTACCAACACCAAACTGTAGTCATCCCCTTTTGACCAGCTTTTCATGCTCATGGTTCGTTTCCAATCCGGCCGGACAATTTCCATTGTAAATTCTGCCTTATTGGACTTTCCTCTTAGACGCTTATCCGCTTTTTGAATGATTTCAGTGGCACTAAGGTCAAAAAAGTGAGGTTGAAAGCCTGTTAATAATAAAAGAAGAATAACCGGCAAGATTAAATTCAACAGTTTCATGGTTGATGCGAGGATTAAATGAAAGTCAAAGTCCTGTTTTAATATACGTTTCCGTTGACCAATCGTTCAAGTAAAAAACTGATAGTGAGTGGGTTTTATCTATTCAAATGAAAAAAGTAAATTACCTTTTTCCAATATACATACCTAATAATTTTTCTTTCACCTTTTCAAGTGGGTATTCCTCTCCCATCATCAAATAATGTAAACAAATTCCGTCAAATGTGGCGGCCAATAATTTTGCTTCACTTTCAGGTTCTTCAGCACCCAACTCCTGAAATAAAATGTTGAAAAACGTGAACATCTCGTTCATGACAGGCTGAAGCCGTTTCCGGAGCACCTCAGGTAGTTTCATTTGGGTGATTAAAGCAAAATACAATTGCCAAAAATGCTTTTCCTTTTGAAGCGAAGAAATTGATAAATCCAGCAGTTGGGTAAGTTTGTCTTCGGGGGCTGCTTCCATATCAATTTCCTCAAAAAGTCCGTCCAGTTCATTTAAGCCCTGCATAAATACCGCTTCCAATAGTTGCTCTTTACTCTCAAAATAATGGTAAAGAGAACCTTTGGCAACTCCTGCAGATTTGGCAATTTGACTGATGGAAGTACTATGATACCCATAGTTTGCAAATAACTCCAGAGCGGTCCGGAGAAATTTTGCTTTACTTTTTTCCCGTATGGCGGCAAACTGTTGTTCCGTCCTAGGCATTTTTTCTTTAAACAATCTTAAGTGAAAAGCAGGTGATTTTTATTGACCGTATGTTCGGTCAAATGTACCGGTTTCCATAATTGCCTCCAACATTTTCTCAAGGATTTTTTTAATAAAAACCTGTAAATCATTTGCTTGTGTTTTACACGATAAAGGATTAAACGCTTTTTGATAAGAACCAGAGTCTGTTGAACAAAAAACTAATTCAGAAATAAACAGAGCCTGTTAAAAAAACAATTTTGCTGAAAAAAAGCGACTTTTAAAGAGGTAAAGCCCAGTGACTAAGTGCTGTAGAGGCCTGAAAATGGGTAGGAGCTATTTACAAAAACCAGCTCTCCTATTTTCTTTTTCTAAGATTGCTCCTGTGGAACTGACAATTTGATGTTCTAATTCATAACTTTGCAGTGTACAAAGATTAATAGAAATCAAAATGCTTAATCGCAGGTTATTACGTATTAAGGCGATGCAAACCATCTACGCCTATAAGCAGAGTAAAGAGTCTAATTTTCAACTGGCCATTGACCAGATCAAGGAGAAGTATGAGGAGAAGTTGCGTTTTGTGGGAAGAACTGAGCTGGAAAGTATTCGAAAACAAGAAAACGTTTCGATCAACTACCTCAAAGAAAATCATGAGTTGGGCTTGAATGTAAAGGAGGAGACTGAGGAAGTGAAGATTGCCAATGACGCGATTCGCTTCTATCAAGATCAGATTGAGAAAGACTTTCGCTCGTATAAGTCACGAATGGTTTTTGAAACAGAGCGCCTTTATCTGAAATATATCAACATTATTTTTGGCTTGTTGGAGTTTTCAGAAGTGGTGAAGGATGTGTATGATGAACGCAGTAAGAAGCGAGCGGATGTGGGACTGGAAGAAACCTTGTTGAAGCGCATTTATGAAAATAAAATCTTGCAATGCTTTAAGCAAAACCTTCAGTTGCAAGAGGAAGTGAAGCGCTACAATTTGGAGTACGATATGATGCTTTTGCGCGAATGGTACCGTCAGTTGAAAGCAGACAAGGCGTTTGTCGAATCGTTTTCATTGGAAAAGACCCAAAGTGAGGAAACGGATCTGGAAGTCATTAAATATTTGGTGAAGGAGTTTCTTTTCAAAAATGAAAAGATCGTTTCGGACTTTGAAGAAGAAGATTTAAGCTGGGCAGAAAACAAAACTATTTTGCGCAGTATGTTGCTGAAAACGTTTAAAAGTGCCGATACCTCAAATTGTGAACATGCTCAACTACTGACTATTTCCCGGAATTGGGAAGAGGATAAGCACTTCTTTGAACAACTGTATATCCGTTCGCTGCGGGAGGAAAAAGAATACGAACCCTTTATAGAGAAACACTTGGAAAAATGGTCGAAAGAGCGGATTGCAAAAATTGATAGCATATTGCTCATTATGGCCCTCAGTGAAATGGTTAATTTTACCAGTATTCCGGTGAAAGTAACAATAAATGAGTATATTGAAATCTCGAAATCGTACAGTACTCCCAAAAGTTGGCAATTTGTGAATGGGATCTTAGATGCGATCTCCAAAGAGCTGCAGGATATTGGAAAAATCCGGAAAAGCGGACGGGGATTGATCGACAACAAATAAAGGAATTATTAACCTAAAGAACCAGTTAAAAAAGAACCATATTGGCTGTATCTTCTGGATGGAGGGTATAGCTGAAAAAGGAAGCGCAGGTAGCACTGGTATACAAAAAAGCTATCAAACCATAATTTTTTTTATACAAAAAACTCTCTAAAGCTATGAGCAAAAACAATGGAAGTTCATTATTAACTTTTCTATTGGGGATCATTGTGGGGTCTGTGTTGGGAGTCTTATTTGCTCCGGATAAAGGCAGAAATACACGAGACCGACTTAGCTATCAGTTGGATAAGCAAAAAGAAGCTTTACAACGCCTTATTGATGATTTGGTAGAAGGGAAAGAAACCCCGATTAGTTCAGCGAAGTCTCAAGGGCAAAAAGTAATTTCGGACGCAATTAAACATGCTGAAAAATTGATGCACGAAGTAGACGAGTTGAAAAGTCAAATCGCTCCCAATAATCATAATTCTTAAAAAAACACTTTTGAATGATTAAAAATCCATTAGATATGAAATTACTTAATCATTTATCAATTTTTGTGTTCATCATAGGTACTTGGGCATGTAGTCCAACGCACGAAGCGAAACAGGATACACAAATGAATGTTTCTACGGCCAATACAAGTAGTAGTATTCCTATGACAGTGATCAAAGAGCCGGAAGCTCCCAAGGCTTATGCTGCTTTTGATTTTGAAAAAACTTTTTATGACTTTGGTACCATTCAGCAAGGAGACATTGTAAAACACACATTTAAGTTTGTCAATTCCGGAGAGGTGCCCTTGGTCATTTCCGATATCAAAACCACATGTGGTTGTACGGCTCCCAAATACTCTAAAAACCCGGTAGCTCCAGGCGAAAGCGGAGAGATTTTAGTACAGTTTAACAGTGCCGGGAAAAGAAACTTAAACAAAAAGCCGATTACCATTTATGCGAATGTAGAGGGGGGGACCTATGTGATTAATATTCAGGCAAATGTTAAAGTAGAGGAAGAACTTAAAGGGCCTTACAAAAAACAGTAGAAATACACTTCCGTAAGAAAGGGAGATGAGGTAGTCAAAAAAAGAGCCCGCTTATATTTAGGCAGCGGATTTTTTTGGCTGCCTCTTTTTTTTAACCGTTCTTTGTTGCTTTGAGCATATTGACATATGCTCTGATGAAGTATCACTATTAAAATCATTGAAAATGACCTTGTGGAACACTATTTTATTGCAAGCTCCTAGTGGAGGTGCGCCAAGTTATATGAACATTATCTTCATTGTAGGGTTAATTGTGATTTTTTACTTCTTCATGATCAGACCACAACAGAGCAAACAAAAGAAGCAAAAACAGTTTTCCGAAGCTTTAAAGAAGGGCGATACCGTGGTGACCATTGGGGGAATTCATGGAAAAATTATTGCCATGGAAGGAAACACCTTACAGTTGGAGGTGGACAAGGGAGTAAAAATTAAAGTAGACCGGGCTTCTATTTCTTTGGAAAATACAGAATTTGCCCAAAAACCTGCTACAGATAGTAAATAACAAAAGGGATATGGTCATGTAGTTTTGTTCAAATTGTGTGACCTAATGAAACTTTTGTACTAAATTTCCATAAGAAAAGAGGATCCGTTCGCAAACGGCAAAGAGAAATTCCTCTTCCTATCCTCTTTTCTTAGTAGAGAATATGGATCGGTCAAACCTGACAAGGTTACATGTTCAGGGATAGCGCATTTCATCTTAACCAAATTCTGCAAGTACGGTGAGAAAATTACCCGTAGATCAGATTAACCAGGTGATTAGTTGGCTGAAATCCAATACCGAAGGATATAAGGATTGGGAGTGGAAGGCCATTGTCATTTGTTTGGTAACGGCCTGTACGTTTTGGGTGTTTAATTCATTGAATTCTGAACATACGGCCAATATCCGGGTGAAGCTGGCCATTGTTTTTGAACGGAATGATATAGTTGCCATAAAACCTCCTCCGGAAGAAATTTCCGTTAACGTGACCGGCTTGGGTTGGAATTTACTTAGCCGGGGGCTGAACCGGGAAGAAAATCCGGTCATCATTCAGATTGGTTCTGAAAACCCGCTTTCTGTCAACTACCTTACAACCTCTTCCATTCGCGCTTTTGTGTCTGACAAGTTGAAAGAGTTTAAGGTGAATTATGTGATGGAAGATTCTATTTTCTTTAAATATGATACGATGACTTCCAAAGTTGTCAAACTGGCCTTAGACACCGCTTCCATTCACTTGGCCCCCAATGTGGAGCGCACTTCTCCGGTTTCCCTTGAACCGGATACCATAATTTTGAAAGGAGCTTCTTCCTTTATCCGGCAAGCAGAAGATACACGTGTGTTGCAATTGAGTGGAAAGTTGATTTCCGCTGATTTTGAAGAAGAAATTGAGTTGGGATATAAGGCCGTAAAGTACCTGACTGCTTCCACGGAAAATGTAAAAGTAGCTTTTGATGTTGTCCGTTATGAGTCCAAAGAGGCCATTGTAAAACTGGATTTGGTCAATTTCCCCGAGAGTCAGACCGCCTATATCACCCCTGAAACGGCCATTGTCAACTACCTGGTCAAGGAAGATGACTCCGGTAATACACAAGATACATTGAAAGTACGATTAGATTTTAAAGAATACAACAATTTGGACTCTACCATATGCCCGTTGGTGAAAGCCCCCTCTTATTTTAAAAATGTAGAAGTCAAACCTGCTCAATTCAAAGTAATCCTTGAAAACTAAAACACTTCAAATTGGTATTACAGGAGGCATTGGCTCCGGGAAAAGTATGGTGTGTAAAATTTTTCAGACCTTGGGAGCTCCTGTGTATGATGCCGATACCATGGCAAAATGGTTGATGGCTCACGATGCAAAATTGATTCGTTCGATCAAGGCGAGATTCGGAAAAGAGGCCTATCTGACTGATGGAACCGTAAACCGGACGTACTTGGCGAAGCAGGTATTCGGAAGTGCTTCCGAATTACAAAAACTGAATGCCTTGGTACACCCCCGGGTAGCCGAACATTATCAGGACTGGGTACACCAACACAGCCACTTTCCTTATGTGATCAAGGAAGCGGCCTTATTGATCGAAGCAAAGTCTTATCAACAACTGGATAGGCTGGTATTGGTATATGCTCCCAAAACATTGCGAATCCAACGAGTTTTACAACGTGACCCCCAACGCGACCGGAAACAAGTCGAACAGATCATACAAAAACAACTTCCTGAAAGGGAAAAGCTACCTTTAGCCCAGCATATTCTTAAAAATGATGAAAAGGAAATGTTGATAATGCAAGTACTAAGGTTGCACCGTGTTTTTTCCGAAACGGCTTCCCTTCTTACCTAAAAAACATGCGCATTAGTGAATGTACTCAGAAGATATACTGTTACATAATTGACAGAAATCTTTAACCTTTTTCCATATATTCAACACATAGCCTTAATCAGTAGCAACACTGTTTATCCACACGTTGTTGAATGTCGTTTTTACCCGATTGGCTTTTCATTACTATAACCAGCTGTTAAGTCTTAACCTGAAACCAAAACCTGTTTAATCAATTTAGGGAATCTGGTAGGGTGGGAAACTACTAAGCCTCTTTTTTATGTTGTATGTACAAATGAATTCAACGGAACGAATAAAAGCTTTAACGCTTGTTTGATACGCTTCCTTGAATGATAAACTTAACAACTACTTGAAAATAAGATTGCTAATGGTGAAGTGGATAAGTGAAAACTTATCAACAAACTATGGCAAATGATTTTATGTGGGTAGAACAAGTGAAGTTGACAATAGCGAGTAGAATAATGTGGGAAAACAGCCCGGCTTTTGCTTAGCCGGGCTGTTTGGGTTTATTGAAGTATTTTATCCTTTGGCAAGTACCTCTGAAATATCCGTTTTGTAAGCTTGAATGGCGGGTATTAAAGATGTAATAATACCGATCAATAATGCTCCGCCAATCAAATACAACTCTTCCACCAAGAATGTAAATCCGGTGATTCCTACAGCTCCCGGGCCTTCTATTATTTGCATAATTAGTTCTACCACACCATGAGCAATCACTAAGGCAAATCCTGCGCTAATCAAGGTAATCAACACACCTTCCAATATGATAAGTATAAATAAAGAGGTCTTGGAAGATCCCAAGGAGCGCATAATGGCCAAATCGTACTTTCTCTCTTTTAAGGCATTGTACAAGGCTATAAAGATACTTAACACGGCAATAAACACCATCAGGTAAGCGAAACCTTGGAGGAGGTCTACCCCAATGCCCAGTAAAGAAAACAACCGGGCTGTTTCGATTGCTGGAGAAGCCGCTTGCATGGAAGTTTGACTGTTGATATAACGGGGCATCTGCATTGCTGCCATGGGCGAGCGGAATTTGACCAACATGGAGGTAATCTCTTTTCCCTCACCTTGAGGAAGACCCAAGGGGTTCTTTTTAGATACTTGTACGGTTTCTTCTGTAGGACCGTGCTCATGGGCATGGGTTTCAGCATGATGATGTTCATGATCGTGGGCATGGTCGTGATTGTGCTCATGCTCATGCTCATGCTCTTCATGGGTATGGGCCTCTTCTGTTTCCTGAGAACTTTCTCCGTGGTCTTCGTGTGATAGCCAAACACTTTCAATACGGGTGAAGATGAGGTTGTCCAATACGGAACCATTAGGTTGTAAAATTCCCACCACCCGATAGTCATGATGCTCGTGTGCCTGATCCATATCTTCTCCAATACCATGTGCCCCATGAAAAGTATCTCCGAGCTTAAGTTGTAAATGTTTGGCAGCGGTGTACCCGATGGTCACTTCAAAAGGTTTTTCCCATAATTTTCCTTCTGCAATATTCCCCTGGTACAATTCGGCATATTTGTGATTGGTACCTACAATGCGAAAACCTTTATAGCTATCTCCTAAGGCCAAAGGGATGGCATATTTTACCATCGGGTTACGGGCTACCTTTTGAGCTTCTTCCAAATCGATATTTCCCGTTGGAAAATCAATATGAAAGATATTACAAAGGATTAATTGTAATGGACTGCCTTTTGCCCCTATCACCAGATCAACGCCTTTGGCATTTTTCATCATCTTGTCTTCAGCCTGTGTGGATAATAGCAAAAGGATAATTACAATGGCTATTCCCAAAGATAAGATCAACGTATTGAGTACAAAATTGAGCGGCTTAGCCGTCAAATATTTCCAGCTTAATTTAGGTAAGTTCATAGTAAATTAGACATTATTCAAGTGTCATTTGAAATCATTTATCCTCTTAGGAAATCGTATTAATACAGTTTTATGTGCTTTAGGCCAGTTGTTTATCGAGTTGTAAAACTTCCGGAATTACTTCTTTGATGCGTTGATCATGAGTGGCAATAATGAGTGCCGCTTGATAGAGCCGGGCCTCTCTTTGCAGTAATTGCACTACTGCATGGCAATTATCATCGTCCAAACTGGCTGTAGGTTCATCTGCCAAAATAACTTTCGGCCGGTTCAGCAATGCCCGGGCAATAGACGCCCGTTGGGCTTCTCCTTGGCTGAGTTCAAAAGTACGGGCATTGAGTTTATCGCCCAGGTTGAGTTCATGAAGCACTTCCTGAATACGTTTTTCATCCTGTGGCAGTCCGGCAAAATATTGAGCAGTGTACAAATTCTCTTTTACCGTGAGTGAGTCAATCAAATGAGGTTTTTGAAAGATCAAACCGATATTTTGGCCTCTGTACAAATCTCTCTGGTGTGCTTTTAATTGATAAAGTGAGGTGTTGTCTAGCAGTACCTCTCCTGCCTTGGGTTGAAGCAAGCCACCTATGATATGTAATAAGGTGGTTTTTCCACATCCGGAGGAACCAAGTATCAAACAGTGTTCTCCCTTGGCTACTTTCCAATCGGGAAAGTGAATCGCTTTTTGTTCGCTATAGGCAGCTGATAGTCCTTTAATTTGTAGCATGGTGTTTTTGTTATTTGGGTATGGTACATCAAAATAGAAAGAGGGCATATTGGCGATGAGCCTTATCTGAATTGGCAACTGTTGTGAATACCTTTTGCTGACAAGGGCTATAGCTTTTTAAATTCAATCTTATTGCCTGCCTTGAGTTCATATTTCACACAAAAACCGGCTACCACTTCAATCACATATTGGGCATTGCCCTCGGAGGGAATGGAGTACTCGGATTTTGGGGTGGTGTTTTCCTGAATACTGACGATTTCCATCAATTCATTCACAAAAATGATGTCCAGAGATACTTCCGTGTTTTTCATCCAAAAACTCCGGGGTTGTGAGTCCGGAAATACAAACAACATCCCCTTATTATCAGCCATATGACTACGGTACATCAAGCCTTGCTGGATTTCATACTCTTGATCTACAATTTCGATATCAATTTTAGTAATACTTTCTCCTCCTGAAGTTAAAAAAGTCAATTCGCCTTCTTTTTTGAAAATCGGTTCGCTGGGTTTATTTCTGCGCTTTTGCGAAGTGCTATTTTTTGCATCGCCACAAGCAGTCAATAAGAATACAGAAAGTCCAATTGCCAACAGAGATATGAAAGAATAAGAATGCTTCTTCATAATGATTTAAAATATAGTTAGAAATGGTGCTTTAATTTGCATTTGTAAAATAATGAACGGATGGCTATTCAGGATTTGAAAACAAGATTTTTCAATCAAATGCCTTTCAAAGTGTATTTCTTGTCTTTTAACCTACCGGACTATTATAGGCTTACAATATTAATTAAAGAAGAGCAGATCCCCACAGATTCCCGGGGATGTTCAATTCCCATTTGTATAAAATTTACAGTAAAGGGAAGCGAATGTGAAAACTTTCCCACTGTTGAACTTTTTCTTAACTTCTTTTATCTTTAGCAGAGTTAGGTAAAATAGGTTATAATTTACAGGGAAAAGCACTGTACAAATGGCGTCAACCGTATATTTTTGCCTTGAAACCTTTAGGACTTTTTTCAACTAACAATAAGACCAAATGACTATGAAGCAATGGAGGTTGTATTTCGTTTACTTTGCCTTATGCGTACTTTCATTGAGCAGTGTATCTGCACAAGAGAAAAACACCGTGATCATCTCCAAGGCTTATAAGCCCATCAAAGTAGTAATTAATCCCGGGCACGGAGGAACTGACCCGGGAAAGTTGCGAGGTACCCAAACTTTAAAACACGAAAAAGAACTCAATTTGGAGATTGCTTTGAAATTGGGAAAATACATCGAAGAGCGAATCAAAAACGTAAAGGTCATTTATACACGGGAAACGGATACCTTTGTCAGTTTGGATGAAATTGTAGACGAAGCCAATTCCAATAAAGCGGATTTTTTTATCAGTATACATTGTAACTCCAACCCTATTCGAAGTGTATACGGAACACGTACACATATCCAAAATCATAAGTTTAAAGCAAGCCGGAAGTTGGCACAAATGATTGAAAAGGAATTTGCTACCCGTGCCGGACGCAAAAGCCGGGGAGTGATGGATCGTAAAGACCGGGGCTACAATTATCAAGTGTTGCAATATACGGAGATGCCCGGAGTATTGGTCGAATGCGGATTTATTACGAATCCTTCCGAAGAAAAATTTTTAAACTCCGATTACGGACAAGACCTGGTGGCCTCGGCTATTTTCAGAGCCTTTCGTGACTTTGTGAGTGAAAAACCCCACATCGAGAAACGCAAACCCTATTATAAGGTCCAAATTACTGCCGCTACCCAACCTGAGAATACCGGAACTTCCAGGTATAAAAAGCTGGGTATGAGAGTAGATGAAGTAGTAGATAAGAAAAACGGCTCCTACAAATACCGCTATATGGTCGGGCGGGAATACGAACACCGGCATGCCAAGCAACTCGCCAAAAAAGTACAAGATTTAGGCTTTAAAGATGCTTTTGTCGTAAAGTTTGAGTAGTCCTCATCCCAAGCCCTATTGAGGTTATGGTGAAGCTTGCATGCGTTTTTATTTGTTTAAGAATACTAAATTGTTTTCGTTCACAAAGTATTTTTCTTTCAAAATTTTATGTACCTTAACAAATGATTAACTATTGCCATGCTAAAAAGTAATATGAATTGGGCCTTATAGGCGGAAGTATATTGGTAAAATACTTCCCTTGTAACAGGCGCAAGGTCAAACTACCATGAATAGCCATTAACAGCGAAGCGCATATGGGGAATATGTACGAGCCAACTAATTATGAGAGTGAAAAGAAGTGGGTACGGGCTTTGGCACAGGGTTGTCGCCAAGCGTACCGGCACTTATTTGATGTGTACCACAAAAAAGTCTACCATGCTTCCCGCAAGATGGGCCTTTCGCACGAAGATGCAGAAGGAGTAGTACAGGATGTGTTTTTGGCCTTGTGGGAACAACATAAGCAATTGGATCCCTCTCTTTCGGTCAACGCTTTGTTGATTACCATCGCCAAAAGGAACATCATCAAAAAAATCCGTAAAGCCGCTTTAAATATACAGTACTACGAATGGGTTGTACACCGCAATGAGGCGCAAGTGAATACCACTGAAGATGAGGTGATTTTTACCGATTTGGAAGCCTATGTTCAGCAAGGAATAGATCAAATGCCTTCCGCCCGGAAAGAAATCTTCTTATTGAATAAAAAGCAGGGAATGACATCAGAGGAAATAGCACTGCGACTGAACCTTTCCAAACGTACCGTAGAAAATCAACTATATCGCGCTTCCAAATTTCTTAAAGATCACCTGGCGAAAGAAAGCTATCTACAAAAAATATGCACGTTGGTATTAGTGATGTTTTTGGCTTAAAAGTGTGTGGCTGATAGAAGATAAACCTCTTCCTCAAAATTCTTTTTTCTTCTTGTAAAAATATTTTTAAAAAAAATCATAAGTCGAGTGAGTAAATCGATTTACTTGTGGCAATATACCAATACAAGCAGTAGTAACAAGGAGTGTTTTGGACAAAATATTCTTGATTCATTACCGGCTTTGGGAATGAATGTCTAGTAAACGAAAATGAAAAAAGAACCGGAACATACACTTTTAAAAAAATACCTGACGGGACAATGTACTCCGGAAGAGGCGGAGTATGTACGTCATTGGCTCAATACAAAAGAGTCAACGATGGACCTGAAAAATCAAATCGAAAAAGTCTGGGCTGAACCACCGGTAGAATATCCGGAATTGAATTCGGAAACTTTGTTTAATAAAATCTTATCGGCAACCCGGCCTCAGCATACAAAAAATATTCCTGTACATACCCAGCATCAGAGTCTCTTTCACAAATACGTACAATTAGTAGCGGTACTCTTGATCTTATTAATGGCCGGGTTGGGGTATTATACGTTGAAAGAAGGCTTTCCGGAGGCCCGGGAAGAAAGGAAAGTAATGGTGCAATTTTCCACGCAAGTGGGAGAGAAAAAACGTTTGACATTGTCTGACGGCTCCAAAGTGGTGTTGAATGCAGGGAGTACATTAAAGTTTTATCAACACTTCTCGGACTCTCTAAGAGAAGTACAGCTAGAAGGAGAAGCCTTTTTTGAAGTGGCAAAAGATCCATGCAGGCCTTTTATCGTAAAAGCAAATGCAGTTTTTACCAAGGTACTGGGTACTCGGTTTAATGTGTCTGCCTATCCTGAAGAAGATAAAATCAGAGTGGCTTTGGCTGAAGGAAAAGTGCAAGTGAACTTAACAGACTCGCAAACTTTAGGGTTGAATCCGGGGCATATGGCGACTTATAGTAAAACTGCCAATGCAATGTTCCGGTCTGATTTTGATTACAAAGAAATGTTGGGTTGGAAAGATGGTATCCTTTACTTTAAAGATGCTTCTTTTGAAGAAATCGTAGAGAAAATTGAGAAATGGTACGCGGTAAAGGTACACTATAACAAAGCACAACCTGCTAAATGGAAATACAACGGAGAGTTTGATAATAAGAGTTTGGAGTATGTATTGAATAGCATTGGCTTTGCCAGCGGTTTCAATTATAAATTTGAAAAGAATAACGTGATTATTTATTAACCTGTTGAATACTTCATTTTAACCCCGGTATTGACCGAAGGTCTCTATCTGTAAAATCCTGTAAGCAGATTGGCTTTTCGGAATGGGATAACTAAACGTACTGACCATGTTGCAGCTTCCCTTTTTTAATAGCAGTTAAAAAAGGCCGGCAAACCTATGTTCACCGACCTCATGTGTCTTCCTTAACCGATTTTGCGCCTGGTTAAAGAAGAACAACCTAAGTAAACCTATTATTAACCTATTAATCACAAAGATATGAAATGGAGAACTTTACGGCTAATAAAAATGCTATCAAAACTCACATTTTATGGAATGCTCGTCCAGTGCCTGATGGTGAATTTGCTACTGGCGAACAGTACCATAGCCCAAAAAAGTGTCTATCAGGTAAGGGTAAGCTTACAAATGAAAGACACCAAGTTAAAAGAAATCTTTGCTCAGCTGGAAGAAAGGACCGATTTTAAGTTCTTTTATGACCGCAAAAAAGTAAACCTGAACAAGCGGGTGGACATACAGTTTTACAATGCACCCTTGTCCGATTTGTTGTCAGCACTTTCCAAACAAGCTCAGGTAAAATTCAGACAAGCCAATCATGATATCACGGTGTCGCCTTACAATACAAAGCTATCTTCCAAACCGGAAGTTGCCATTCTTCAGGAGGTAACCATTAAAGGAAAGATCACTGACGAAGACGGAGAACCACTTCCCGGAGTTAGCATCTTGATTAAAGGAAGTACCAAAGGAACCACCTCGGATATACAGGGGAGTTACCAAATAGCGGTACCGGAGGATGCAACATTGATCTTTAGTTATATTGGTTATACTACTCAAGAAATAGCACTGGGCGGACAATCGAAGATCGATGTGATCATGTTGGTTGATACCAAACAGTTAGAAGAAGTAGTAGTCGTTGGGTACGGTACACAGAAGAAAGTGAACTTGACCGGAGCCGTAGACCAAATTACTTCGGAATCCTTAAAAAACCGTCCTGTATCCAACGTAGCGCAGGCCATTCAGGGAATATCACCCAACCTGAATATTTCGGTCAACAATACCGGAGGGGAACCCGGAGCCACCCAAAACTGGAACATCCGTGGTATTGGTACCTTGACCGGTGACGGAGGAACACCCTATATTTTGGTGGATGGGGTCCCCATGGATATCAACAATGTAAATCCCAATGACATTGAAAGTGTATCGGTATTGAAGGATGCTGCTTCGGCGGCAATTTACGGCTCGAAGGGAACCTATGGAGTCGTGTTAATTACTACTAAAAAAGGAAGAAAAGGCAAGAAAATTTCATTTCAATATTCGAACAACCTGGCGATGGCCGCCCCGATTCGCTTGCCCGAAGGTGCCAACTCTTTGGCTTTTGCCGAAGCCTACAATACTGCAGCCTTGAATTCGAACCAAGGGGTGGTGTTTGATGATGCTACCTTACAACGCATCCGGGATTACCAAGCCGGAACTTTGAAAGAAGAGGCCATTGACAACCCGGACGATCCGGGTCGTTGGGCGGAATGGGGCAAAGGACATGCAAATTATGACTGGTATGATATTTTTTATCGCGACTGGTCCTATCGTCAAAAACACGATATCAAAGTCAGTGGCGGAACTGAGAACACCTCTTTTTACCTTTCAGGAGGCTTTTTTGATCAACAAGGGCAGTATAAGTTTGCCGGAGATTCTTATAAAAGGTATAACCTGACGGCTAATATCAACACCCAGGTGAGTAAGTGGATGAGTTTGGATTTTAATGCCAAATATGCCCGTTCCCAAACCGTCTATCCCAATGCCTGGGCAGGATACGACCGCCATGTGTTGTATCATCAGATTACCCGTAAATGGCCGGTGAATCCCTTAAAAGACCCCAATGGAAATTACATAGAAGGAGATGTGTTGAAAATGAAAGAAGGGGGAAAAACCAAGCGCTATGACAACGATTTGTGGTTGACGGTCGGGACCATGTTGGAACCGGTAAAAGGTTGGAAGACCAATATTCGATTCAATTGGAATGCGTTCGCCAGAAAGCAAACCTATCATAATAAAAATGTACAACGCCAGGAGCCCAATGGTACTTTTTCCAATATTGCGTATCCCATCACTTCCTTTGGCGAATCTATGAGTAATGATGAGTTTTATTTGGCAAATATTACGACCTCCTATGAAAGGCAAGTGGGAAGCCATTTCTTTAAAGCAATGGTAGGGGTGGAAGATCAGTTGAAAAAAGAACATACGCTTTCGGGAAGTAAGACCAAACTGGTGACGGATAAAATCCCTTCTATCAGTACCGCTACAGGGGAACAAAATATTGGCGATGGTTTGGACCACTATTCCAACCGAGGGTTTTTCGGGCGTCTCAATTATAATTTTAAAGAGAAATACCTTTTGGAACTCAATGCCCGCTACGATGGAAGTTCTTTTTTCAAAGAAGGGAAACGTTGGGGCTTTTTCCCCTCGGCTTCTATTGGGTATAATATTTCCAAAGAACCGTTCTGGCAAGGAATCGACCGGGTTGTGAATGATTTGAAAATACGAGGTTCGTGGGGTTCTTTGGGAAATAGTAACCTGCGATGGAATGAGCGCTATTTGTTTGTAGAGCGGATTCCTGTAGGGGCCCGTTTAGGTTGGATTATGGGTAGCGAACGCCCTGCTTATACAGTAGCCCCGGGAATCATCAGTAATAATTTGACCTGGGAAACAGCCACTACCATTGATATCGGAATGGACGCGACATTTCTTGACAGTCGCCTTGGGTTGACCTTTGATTGGTACAGACGAACCACCTCCGATATGTTCGGAAGAGCCAATACTCTACCAGCCTTGTTAGGTACCAGTGCCCCGAAAGAAAATAATGCAACCCTGGAAACGGAAGGTATCGAACTCGTACTTTCTTGGCAAGATGAAATCGGGTCTGACTTTCAATACAATGTAAAAGTGAACCTGGCAGATAACTACTCTACCATTACGGAGTATAATAACCCCACCAATATTTTAAGCGATTACAGAGTAGGCCAGCGCTTAGGAGATATCTGGGGATATACCACAGCAGGTTATTTCCAGTCTGATGATGAAGTAAACAACTGGGCCGATCAAACTCGCTTTCACACCAATTGGGGAGCCGGTGATATCAAATATGAAGATCTCAACGGGGATGGAAAAATTGACTGGGGAGATAATACAACGGATGATCCGGGGGATCAACGCATTATCGGTAACAAAAATCCCCGGTATACCTATGGCTTGAGTATGGGAGCCAGCTGGAAAGGATTTGATTTGAATGTATTCTTCCAGGGAGTAGGCAAGCGGGATATTGCATTGTCCAGCAATACGAATGTGTATTGGGGTTTTGTCGGAAATATGTGGCAAAACAGTGTATTTGATGCACACTTGGATTATTGGTCACCTGACAATCCCAATGCTTTCTATCCCAAACCTTATATGAGTGGAGAACATACCAAAAACACGAAAACGCAAACCAAATATTTGGAAAACGGAGCGTATATGCGTTTGAAAAATATCCAGATAGGGTATACGCTGCCAAGTTCCCTCTTAAATAAAATCGGATTAGAAAATGCCCGGGTATACTTCAGTGGTGAAAACTTATTGACCTTCACCAAATTAACCAAACTGTTTGACCCTGAAACAGTGGGCGGTGCCTGGGGAAGCGGTAAAATTTACCCTTTGCAAAAAGTACTGTCTATGGGTGTTAATGTAAGTTTCTAATCAAAAAAATCAAGACGATATGAGAAAGTTATATATATTCTTAAGTGTTTTTTGGCTATCGGTATTCAGCAGTTGTAATGAGGATTTTTTGAACCGCAGTTTATTGGATGAAGTGGATGCTGCAGAATATTGGAAAACCCCAAGTGACTTGGAGTTGTATGTCAATCAATTTTATACCTCTTTTCCCGCTTGGGGAGGCTGGGACGGTGGTATCTTCTGGTTTGACAGCAATAGTGATAATATGACACACTATAGTGTGAACAACCACCTGGCCGGCCGGACAACTATACCGGCAAGTGGAAGCTGGAGTTATGGAAGCATTCGCTCTGTCAATATTTTGTTGAGCAAATACCAAAGTGTGGAAGCTCCTTTTAGCGAGTACCAACAGTTTGTAGGAGAAGGCCGCTTTTTCAGAGCGTATTTCTATTTTAATTTGGTCAAAAATTATGGAGATGTTCCCTGGGTAGATAAACCCTTGAATGTGGATTCGGAAGAATTATATTCCAACAGAACGCCTCGAAATGAGTTGATTGATCATATCCTTGAAGATCTGGATAGTGCTATCGCTTATATGGCTCCCGGGGCAAATTTGGGAGGGAATCGTTTGAATCAGGAAATTGCGCAACTCTTCAAATCCAGAGTGGCTTTGTACGAAGGCACTTGGGAGAAATATCATGCAGGAACCCCATTTGGCGTTGACGGATCGGATGGGAGTAAGTATTTTCAAATTGCTGCAGAAGCTGCAGAAGCCGTCATGAATTCAGGAAATTACAGTGTTTACAGTACAGGTGATCCGGAAAAGGATTATTGGCACTTATTCAATCAAAAAGATTATTCGGGAAATACCGAAATCATGTTGTGGAAAAGGTACAATACCGATTTGGGAATGTCCCATAACGGACAACGCTACCTGGCCAGAGTTGGAGGAGGAAGGGGCATTTCCAAAGCATTGGTAGACTCTTATCTCTGTACGGATGGTAAGCCCATTGCCGTTAGTCCGGACTATCAAGGCGATGCTGATTTAGTAGCCGTGGTCGCTAACCGGGATGCCCGTCTTCAACAAACCATTTACACCCCGGGCGACCCCATGACGGTAGAAGGAGGAGAGGTAACCAGAGCTTTTGAAAAATCCGACTTGGATGCTACGGGAGAAAGTAATTGTCCTACCGGTTATCAGATTTTCAAAGGAGCTGATCCCGATTTCGAACAACATAAAGGTTCGTACTTAAGTGAAACCGGCAGCATCATTTTTCGCTATGCCGAAGCCTTGTTGAATTTTGCAGAAGCCAAAGCCGAATTGGGAACGCTTTCTCAAGGAGATTTGGACAAATCGATTAACCTTTTGAGAGCGAGAGTAAATATGTCTCCATTGGAATTGTCTTCTATTACTACGGATCCTAATTGGGATTTTCCCGGTTTGTCACCGCTTCTTAATGAGATCAGACGCGAACGCAGGGTAGAGTTGGCCGCGGAAGGCTATCGTTATGATGATTTGATGCGTTGGAGAGCTCATGCACTTTTTGTCAATAAGCGCATTAAAGGGGTTAAATTTAACCAAAGTGATTTTCCTGATTTAGACGTACATGTAGATAATGACGGGTATGTAGATCCTTTGCAAACACAAATTCCCAACGGATTTCAGTTTGATCCTAACCGCGATTATCTTCGTCCTATTTCTACCCAGGAGCTTACGTTAAATGATCATCTCACGCAAAACCCCGGTTGGGAGAATTGAGAAATTACACCAAGAGTGTTTAAGGTACCAATAAAGCTTTTCATAGTGTAAAATCCAATCTGTTTTTTAAAAATTAAGTTATTGAAGCCCAGGGGAATATCCCTTGGGCTTCTTTTTTATGGCGAATGAGCTGATTCAAATTTTCTTTATGAGAATTATAAAGAGGACGCATTGAAAAGGATTCGAAAAACGAACTTTGCACTAATTTTCCTAATTTTATTGGCCATAATGCATAGCCGTTTACCTAAGGGGTAAACGATTACTGGGTAATAATGGAAGTGAAAGAATTACAACGACTAAAATCCGGAGACAGGGAAGCTTTTACAATGCTTTATCACAAATACAGCAAAAAAGTATTTGTGATCGCGTTGAAATTCGGTTTGACCAAGGAGGATGCGGAAGAAATGGTGCAGGAAGTGTTTATCAAAATCTGGAAAAATCGTCAGAATATAGATCCCAATCTTTCTTTTCAGGCCTATTTAAGTACCATCACAAAACATCAGGTGTACAAAACACTAAAGGCCAAAGCCAACGACTTGGCCTTGAAAAAATATGCGCTTTCCTTCCGGAAAGAGCCGCAAAACAATAGCCACACAGAGGTGGAATTTGAAGACATGAAAAAATTCTCACAACAATTAATTGACAAACTTCCTGAAAAACAAAAACAAATCTTTTTACTCTACACCATCGTGGGACTCAACTCGGAGGAGATTGCTACAGAATTGTCCCTTAGCAAGCGTACAGTGGAAAACCAGATCTACCGGGCCAATAAAAGTTTAAAGGAGGATCTGATCAAAGCCGGGATTTTAGTAGGAATGCTTTGCTTATTACTAGATTTTTGTTGAAAAAAATGAATAGTTTTAATTGATTGACTATCAATTGATAATGTATTTCTTTTGAAGAGCTTTTCTCAAAAGTCCACAAAAAAAATATTTTTTTTAAAAGGTATGTGAGTAAATCCGTTCATTCCGGGATATATACTCACAAACCAGATAGTGCATGTATTGTGGATCCGTCAGCATTTGATAAATATTTTAAAGGTCAACTTAGTAAAGAAGAGGAAAAGGATTTTCTGCTTTGGCTAAACAAACAAGAAGGCAAAGAGGAAATTTTCGAAAGTGTTGAACAACAAATTTCAACAGAGAGTGAAGAAGAAGCCTTAGAATTTGATGAGCAAAAAGTACTCGATCAAATTCATAGAAAACTGCCGGTACACCAACCGCTTCGAAAGATTTTTCCTAGGAACTGGTTGAAAGTTGCGGCCAGCATACTTGTCGTGTTGGGAGTGGGCTTGTATTATTTTCAAATGGAGAACACACCTGATGCTTTATTCGTAGTTCAACAGGAAAAAGTGGTATATACAACGGAAGCCGGGCAGAAGCGAACCTTGAAGTTAGGTGACGGAAGCCGGATTGTATTGAATGCTGGCTCTGGGGTTTCATTTGTCAAAGGCTTTTCTGCAGATAAACGGGAGGTAACGTTAGAGGGAGAAGCGTTTTTTGAAGTAGCCCATGACTCCACAAGGCCTTTTACTGTGTACGCACAAGGGATTGCCACCACAGCTTTGGGAACCTCATTTAATGTGAATGCCTATTCAAACCAAGAGTTAAAAGTAGCACTTACTTCAGGAAAAGTGTCTGTAAAACATACGCAATTGAAATCAGTGGAAGAGCTGATTTTGGAGCCGGGAGAATTGGCAAATTTTACTGCGGAAAAGCAGACAATAACAAAGAGCACCTTTCATCCGAAGCTAGAAACCGCCTGGGTAGAAGGAGTCATTTACTTTGAAAATTCCAGCTTGGAACATATGGAAAAAACCTTGGAACGCTGGTACGGAGTGGAGATAGATTTAGTGAATAAGCCAGGCAAACCCATCTATGTCAGAGGGGAATTTAAACGACAAAGTTTGGAAAATGTATTGACCAGTTTAAGTTACTCTTGTGGCTTTCGCTTTTCAATAGATCATAGTAATGTGAAAGTGATTTTTAATTAAAAAAAAATTGTATGCCCAACAGATACAATACCTCCTAAAACAAAAAAATCTGGTCGTTTTGCCCAACGACCAGATATACTCTTAGCGCACTTGGCAGGATACAATTTGCCCATTGTTCCCTGCTGTGTCTAAGTGCTGTTTCAATAAACCTGTTTATTCATTAAAACATATCAAAGATATGAAAAATACTCTATCTAAGCGTATTATAATGTACTCTAAATACTCTCTGTATGGAGCAATTCTTCAATGTTTTTTCTTTACGTTAGGGCTTGCCTCTCACGGAAATGCACAAAAAGTCAAAAGTATCAAAGACGTGTATTTGACCGTAGGTTTTAAGCGGGCTAGCATTGAAGAAGTCATTGCTTCCATTGAATCAAATACTCAATATCGTTTTGTGTACCAAAAAGGAACTGTAACCGGTACACAGGTGAAGGTGACTCTCCCACGGAAAAGGCATACGATCGCTGCGATTCTGACAGAGCTTGCCAAAGTGGGGCAACTTGGATTTAAACAAGTCAATCAAAATATCAATGTTAAGGAACTGGGAGCACAACCGGAACAGCCTTTAGTGGAAATCCCGTTGGTTGTGAAAGACGTGGTGGTATCAGGCGTGGTTACTTCTTCGGAAGACGGCCAGCCCTTGCCAGGAGTCACTATCCTGGTGGTAGGTACTTCCATAGGCACCACTACGGATTTTGACGGAAAATACAAAGTAACGATTCCGGAAGGAAGTACACTGTTGTTCAGTTTTATCGGCTACAAATCTCAGGAAATTCTTGTTGACAAACAGTCTTCTTTGAATGTGGTGATGGAGCCTGATGTAGCTCAATTGGAGGAAGTGGTAGTAGTGGGTTATGGCACTCAGAAGAAAACCTCTTTGACCAGTGCCGTTACGGCTGTGAATGGTGCGGAGTTGGAAGAACGCCCTACACAAAACCTGAAATCCAGTATGCAGGGAATGGTACCCGGGTTGACTATCTGGGACAAAGGCGGGGAACCCGGTAGCAATAATATTTCCATTCGTGTGCGGGGGGTTACTACGTTAAATGACAATAATCCCTTAGTGATTGTAGACGGAGTGGAGCAACCTTACGAGTCTATCGATCCCTCTATGATCGAGTCCATTTCCGTATTGAAAGATGCGGCTTCTACGGCAATTTACGGTTCCAGAGCGGCCAATGGTGTATTGCTTATTACTACCAAACGGGGAGAAGAAGGAAAACCTCGTATTAACTACAGCGGCTGGGTCGCATTCCAAAATCCCACTAACTTACCGGAACATATGGGTACGGAAAATTACCTGAGGTTACAAAACCTGGCTTACGAGAACCGGGGTAGTGCGCCTTTGTATTCTGAAGAAGATATTCAAAATTATGTGAGTGGAAAGGATCGCTTGAATTATCCCTTACCCAATGATTGGTTTAATTCTGTGATCGATAACTATGCTCCTATGCAAAACCATACCCTCTCTATTTCCGGGGGTGGGGACTATCTGAAAACCATGGCCAGCATCAATTACCGTGACCAAAAGGGAATCTTTCCGAACAGGGACAGCAAACTTTATCAGTTGCGATTGAACAACGATATTAAGATCAATGATAAAATCAACCTGGGAGCAGATATTTCTTACAAAAGACAACAACGCAATACGACCAATAATGGCAATATCTATCACTATATGTTACACGGTTCGCAGTGGGCAGTGCCGCAATATCCCGATGGAAGCTATGGCTTAAGTAAACAAGGGCATAACCCCTTGATGTATACTGATCCGGACATTGTGGGAAGAACCAAAGTGGTTTCGGATTTTGTAAACCTGAATGTGAAAGGGACTTATGAAATCCTTGAAGGCTTGAAATTTAATACTCAAGTAGGTGTGAACTATTGGAAAGAAAACCAATTGAAAAATTGGCCTACTTACGAAATTTATGATTACAACACCGGAGCTCTCAGAAAGCAGCGGAACATTAATCAATTGCAAGAGTTGAGGTATGAATCGAAGCGAATGACTTGGAATAATACGTTGAGCTATGATTTCGAGGTAAATAAGCACAGCTTTCATGTAATGGCCGGCTATTCACAAATTTCTTACGATTATATAGGCATGAATGCCCAAGGGCAAAACTATTACAACAATGATTTGATTGGCTTGGGAAATGATGCCGATAAAGCCAAGCGGAATATGAATAGCAGCTATTTGGATGAAGGTTTACGTTCCGTATTTGGCCGTCTCCGGTATAGCTATAACGACAAGTACTTTTTAGAAACAAACTTGCGTTATGACGGCTCTTCGGGCTTTTCAGAGGACCAACGTTATGCCGTGTTTCCATCCATTTCAGCAGCATGGCGCCTGTCAGAAGAAGCTTTCTGGGATCCTTTGAGAAATGTGGTGGATAACTTTAAGTTGCGGGCTTCTTACGGTGAAACCGGAAATAATAAAATTTATCAGAATGGACAACGGGTGTATTACCCTACCTATGAAAACTTGTTGCTGAACAACTATGTGTTTAACGGGCAATTGGTAACAGGTGTCTTTCAAAACAAACTGGCCAGTAGCGAATTGACCTGGGAGTCGACTAATCAAACCAATATCGGTTTGGATGCTTCGGTTTTCAATGGTAAGATCTTATTCACTTTTGATTGGTTCAACAAGCTTACGGAAGGAATTTTATTGGATTTGGAAATTCCCGGAATTATCGGTTTGGAAGCATCTCCTATCAATGCGGGAAAAGTACGCAACCGGGGCTGGGAAGCTCAGGTAACGTACCGGGAGAAGAAAGGAGACTTTCGGTACAATGTAACCTTGAACCTTTCTGATGTGCAGAACGAGATTGTGGACTTGGCCGGAACAGGCCCGTATTTCAATGGAGAGAAAGATTGGATGACCTGGCAGGAAGGACAACCCATCAATTCACTTTGGGGCTACCGGACCGATGGCTATTATACCGAAGCTGATTTTGATGAGGACAATCCTTATCCACTGTTAGCACCTTCTGCCAAAGTAGGAGACATTAAGTATGTGGATCGAAATGAGGATGGGGTATTGAATGCGGAGGACAAAGAAATTCTGGGTTCTACCATTCCAAGATATACCTATGGTGCAAACCTTGGCTTAGGCTGGAAAAACTTCGACGTAAATATACAATTTCAAGGAGTGGCCAAACAGGACATGGCTGTGATGGGCTCATTGGTAGAGGCCGGTAGTTGGGAAGGGTTTACCTTGGATATTGCCAAAGACTATTGGACTCCTGAAAATCCGGATGCCCGCTTTCCAAGACCTGAAAAACAAAGTAATAGAAATACACAACCTTCGGACAAGTGGGTGGTAGACGGTTCTTATTTGCGTTTGAAAAACTTGCAAATCGGATACAATCTTCCGGAAATCTTTTTGGATAAAGTGGGAATGAGTAGAGCCAGAGTGTATGTGGGAGGAACCAATTTGTTTACAATTTCAAAACTGAACGAATGGGGTATTGATGCGGAAGCACCCACAGGAAGGGGAGACTTTTACCCTCAGTTGAAAACCTACACCATTGGCCTAAATGTCGGATTTTAAAAAACTACCTGTGATGAAGAAATTATTGAAAGTTACTATCGTCTTTTTGTCGAGCTTGTTGTTTACTCAATGTGATGACAGCCTATTGGATACTTACCCCCAGGATCAATTGGGAAGCGAATTGTTTTGGAAAACGGAGGCAGATGCTGTGAATGCGGTCAATGCCTTGTACACCAAGTTGCCTGGAATTAGCGAAATGCAATGGGATATGATGTCTGACATCGGGCATACCAACACCACGTACGATGCAAAAGTAACCATTGAAAGAGGAGAGCATAATGCAACCCTTGGATATTTTGATAATCTATGGGATAATGGTTATGCTGCTATCCGGGCAGCCAATTATTTCTTGGAAAATATCGATAAAGTAAAAGAAAACGAGCCGGATATAGACGAAGATTTACTGAATCGCTTAAAAGGAGAAGCCCGTTTTATCCGTGCATTCTTTTATACGAGAATGGTGTTTTTGTTCGGAGATATTCCATTGGTTACGAAAACCTTGGATGTATCGGAAGGAAAAACCATTGGCAAAAATTCCAGTGAAGAAATCTGGGACTTCGTAGAAAAGGAATTTTCCGAGATAGCCAATTGGTTGCCGGAAGCGTACTCAGGGGAAAACCTTGGCCGGATCACCAAGGGAGCGGCATGGGCTATGAAAGCCCGGGCCATGTTGTATGCAAAACGCTATACCAAAGCGGCCGAAGCAGCCAAATCGGTGATGGATTTGAATGTATATGGTTTATATCCTGAATATGAGAACCTGTTTTCGTACGATGCGCAAAACAATACCGAAGTCATCCTCGACCGTCAATATGCGCAAGATATTGCCAACCATAATTTCTTTGCTGCATATGCACCCAAAGGAATGCAAGGGGGGGTAGGAGTGTGTCCTACATTGACCTTGGTGGATGCCTATCAAACAATTAACGGTTTGGCAATTGATGAAGATCCTTTGTACGATCCTTTAGATCCGTATGCCAACCGGGACCCTCGCTTAGGATATTCATTGTTTATTCCGACTTTCTCTGACAATGTTCCGGGAGATGAACTGTATAACGGAATCATTTATGACCCGCGTCCCGGTTCCGGAACTGAAGATGAAGTGGAAGTGGATTATTTCCGGACCAAGACCGGCTTTAACACCAAAAAATACATTAACCGAGAAGACAAAGATGACCGTGGAAACGGAGGGACAAATTTCATCTTGATTCGCTATGCAGATGTTTTATTAATGTATGCGGAAGCCAAAATAGAAGCCAACCAAATAGACGCATCGGTGTATGCTGCCATCAATGCCGTTCGCCAGCGAAATGATGTAAACTTACCTGAGGTGAGTGCCGGTAAGTCGCAAGAAGAATTAAGACAAATTTTGCGGCATGAACGGATGGTTGAATTGGCTTTGGAAGGACTTCGCTTTTTTGACATTCGCAGATGGAAGATAGCCCATGTGGTGATGCAAGGGCCTATCGAAGGCATGAGGTACATCAAAAGCGGTGAAACCGAAGTGCAAACTTTACGCTATGGTGGGGTGGAGCGCTCATTCAATCCCGAAAAAGATTATTTATTTCCGGTCCCTCAGGAAGAAATTCTTTTGAATGAGAATTTGAAGCCACAAAACCCAAATTATTAAGAACTAAATAAAACCTAGTAAACCTATTCATAGCATTTACAAATGCTAAAAACAAAAGAGGCTGGATTTTCCAGCCTCTTTTGTTTGCTACCGGACAGCACTTTGGCAAATACCATATAACCTGATATATAATTCTTTGCGATGCAGGTTATTTACTCTGTAAATGCATAAGAAGTAAGATTTTCTGCCTGTAAAATGATGAGAGGAAGGAAATTTACCCACAATATTTATATATTAGGCTCTGTCTTTAAGCTACTTTTTTAATAGCTTTAATCCATTGTCCACTTTGAAGCTTCCTGATCAAACCATATGGAACTCCTTGAAAAATGGCAATAAAGAGGCTTATTTACAAATCTATAAGTCTCATTATGAGCTATTGTATAGCTATGGCTTAAAACTATCCAACGATCAGGAATTGACACGCGATTGTATCCATGAAATATTTGTAAATCTCTGGGAACAAAGAGCTAAGCTCAATGATGTCCTTCATATCAAAGCGTATTTACTGAAGTATTTGCGGAGGTTGATTTTTCATAAGTTGAAAAAGAAAAATCGCCAAACGTCCATCGATTCACTACAACAAGAATCTTTTCAAATCACTTTTTCTCCTGAAGACCTCCTGATTCAACAAGATATTACGAAGGAAAATCAACAAAAAATCATGGAGGCTTTGTCTCATTTGTCGCCCCGGCAAAAGGAAATTATTTACCTCAAATTTTACGATGAGCTTTCTTATCAGGAAATACAAGACATCATGTCTCTGAGCTATCAATCGGTTCGGAATACCCTTCACAAAGCCTTAACAAGCCTGAGAAAACGATTGTTATCATTGGTTGTAATTATTTTTTTTACTTCTAAAATATTGTATATCAATAGTTTATAAATTTATTGATTTTTTTTAAAGAAACATAGGGTACAAAACCGGCCTTATTTCCACTATACCTAAAGTGTAAATTGAAAATGGATTATTCGAATTATTCTGTAGAGGACTTTTTGATGGATGAGTCCTTTCAGAAATATGTGCGGGAAGGAGATAAAGAGAGTCAAAAAATCTGGGAAGAAATATTACGAAACTTCCCGGACAAAGCGCCCGAAATAGAAGAGGCAAAGGAAATACTGCAGTGGGTTCGCTTTCAAAAGCGGAAACCTTCTATAAAGGATGCGGAACAGGATATTAAACGCTTTGAAAAGTATTTGCTTCAAGCTACTATAGGCAAAAGCGGAAAAGTTGTGCCTTTGTGGAAGAGAGGTTGGGCAGCAGCAGTAGTAGTAATGGTCTGTGCCGTAGGGTTTTTATATTATTACCCACAGGTGATCACCGTGAAAAAGACGGACACCGTACAAAATACCAAAGAGTACTTTGAAAGAAAAGTACCTGATGGACAGAAACTTAGCCTTAAACTTGGGGACGGAACTACCGTGAAAATCAATGCGGGGAGCAGCATTAAATTTCCCCAGAAGTTTACCTTGGACAAGCGGGAAGTGTATTTGGAAGGTGAAGCGTATTTCGAGGTAGTAAAAGATGCCGGAAGGCCTTTTATTATCCATACGGGAAATTTTCAGACGACCGTTTTAGGTACCTCTTTTAATATTAATGCTTACCCCTCGCAAGAGGTGTTTAAAATAGCGCTGGTAGAAGGAAAGGTGCAAGTAGAGGATATAAAGGAAAAATCACGGAGGGTGCAATTGACCCCCAACCAAATGGCCATTTGTTTGGATACGGGAATTGTGGCTTCTGCTTTTGATCCGGAGGAAGAATTAGCTTGGAAAAATGATATTCTGGTATTTAAGGAAGCTGATATTCACCAAGTTGCTCATAAGTTGGAGCGATGGTATGGGGTGGATATAACACTCTCCAAAACGCATCTGATCGAAAAGAAATTTACCGGGCGATTTCACAATCAAACACTCGGTCATATTTTGAAAGGGGCCAGCTTTGCCCTGGGGTTTGATTATACCCAACAAGGAAAATCCATTATTATCACCGGAACTAAATAAGTATGCCTATGAAAAAAACATTACGATTGCATTTCTCAGGGATCTCTTTTATTTACCACTTTACAGGGCATGCTTTCCCAAAGTAGATCTTTCGTAATAAGCTACCTTTAATGAAACAAAAAACCGGAAGTATAACAATGTACCTCCGGCTTGGAAACTAGTATTTCTCTCTCCCTCTTGCTTGTGGAATTTTGGCGAACTCTGATCAAGCAATTGAGATAGATAATGCTTTTGATGAAAATGATTTCTCAACAAAAACATCCTTAAAAGTATGAAATTGAAATTAATACGACAAGTATTAGCCATGTCTAGGTATGCATTATTAGGACTAACTATTCAGTGCTTCCTTTGCAGTATGTTGATTGCTGCGGAGGGAAAAGCGCAAAAAAGCATAGAGGACATCTATGTGAGTGTACAGATTAAAAATCAAAGCATCGAAAAAATATTTACGGACATTGAGAAGCAAACCAATTTTAACTTTGCGTACAGCAAAAATGTTCTTAAAAACCTCAACAAACTTTCGCTGAGCAAAAGGCATATTTCTTTAGCTAATTTACTTCGCTTGTTGTCTACGGATCATCCCTTGGACTTCAAGAGGGTTAATGGAAATATTTATGTAAGCCGGAAAAGAGTTAATTCTGAGACTTTTGCCGATGCTGTAAAAAAAGCCGAGGACATTCAAATCTCCGGAACGGTAGTGGATGAAGACGGTCAGCCTTTACCCGGAGTCAGTATTTTGATCAAAGGTACCACCCGTGGCGCTTCCTCGAATGTGGATGGAAGTTTTAACCTGACTATGCCGGAGGGAGCCACATTGATTTTCAGTTTTATCGGCTACAAAACTCAGGAGATAGAAGTAAACGGGCAGCAAAAATTGAATATTGTGATGCAATCCGATGTGTCGGAGTTGGAAGAGGTGGTAGTCGTAGGGTTTGGAGAGCAAAAGAAACTGAGTGTAGTAGGATCGGTCACTACCGTAAAGCCCAAATCATTAAAAAATCCCAGCAGTTCCCTTTCCCAATCGTTTGCCGGAAGGCTTTCCGGGGTGGTGGCGGTGCAAAGTTCCGGTGAACCGGGTAGGGATGCCGCTCAATTTTGGATCAGGGGGGTTGCTACCTTGGGGAATACCAGCCCATTGGTTTTTTTGGATGGGATTGAAATTTCCCTTTCGGATATGAACCGGATTGACCCGACCAACATTGATAATTTTTCCATTTTGAAAGATGCCTCGGCTACGGCAGTGTATGGGGCCAGAGGAGCCAACGGGGTTATTCTCATCGAAACCAAAAGAGGGTTTGAAGGAAAACCCCGGGTGAGTTTCCGGGTAGAAAACTCTTTTGTAAGCCCGACCAAGTTGCCAAAGTTTACCGATGCAGTCACTTTTATGCAAATGTATAACGAGGCAAAACGAAACCGGGATCCATTCCTCAACCCAAAATACAGTGAAGAAAAAATCGATGGTACCAGAAAAGGCCTGGATCCTTATGTGTTTCCCAATGTCGATTGGTTGGATGAGTTGTTTAAAAATTATGCAACCCGGCAATATGCGAATGTGAATGTAAGAGGGGGTGGAAAAGTGGCCAAATACTACATGTCAGTTTCCTATTACAGAGACGAAGGTATACTGACCAAAACCAATGTCAACGATTTCAATAATAATATTATTAATGAGCGCTACAACTTTGTCAACAATATTTCGGCAAAAGTGTCGCCTACTACAGAGTTGGAATTAAATATTAGCGCAGACATTGTGGATTATAACGGCCCGGCCGTAGATGCAAGCAGTATTTTTAACAGTGTGATGAATTCCAATCCGGTGCGCTTTCCTATCACCTATCCCACACCTGATGCATCCGGACATATCTACTTCGGATTCCGTACTTCCGGTTTTTCCAATAATAATCCCTATGCAGACCTGGTCAAAGGATATAAGGAGAGAATGTCTTCTACGCTGATTTCTACTGTGCGGTTAAAACAAGATTTGGGAATGTTGACAGAAGGGCTTTCGTTTAACGGATTGGCGTCTTTTAAAAATTGGGCCCAAACCCAAACGACCCGTACCTATGATCCGTTTTTGTACGAAATGACTTCCTACTCGTTGAATGAAGAAACCGGGAAGTATGAATACGATTTGGAATTGGTAGGAAACGGAGGTAGAGAAACTTTAGCCCAAGAAGCCTCGAATAACGGAGACCGGTTTATGTTTTTTCAAACATCCTTAAATTATGCCAGAGCGTTTGGAAAACACGATGTCACAGGGCTATTGGTTTACCTGCAGCGACAGTATAATATCAATTTGGTAACGGAAAATTTGACCGCTTCACTCCCTAGCCGTAATCAAGGCATTTCGGGACGCTTTACCTATTCTTATGACGATCGGTATTTGGCAGAGTTGAATTTTGGCTATACCGGATCGGAGAATTTTATAGAAGGCAAGCGCTTTGGTTTTTTCCCTTCGGTAGCTGTAGGCTATGTGGTATCGAACGAAGCTTTTTTTGAAGGGGCCAAAGATATCTTCAGTTTATTGAAATTGAGGGCGTCTTATGGTTTATCGGGAAATGACCGTATTGGAGGAGATCGCTTTCCTTATGTCAGTAAAGTGAACCTGAGCAATGGGGATTATAACTATACTTTCGGAAAAAACTTTGACAATACCCGGAATGGGGTGTTTATCGAGCGGTACGAAAATTCGGAGATTACCTGGGAAGAAGGAAAAAAATTAAACCTGGGAATTGACATTGAGTTGTTCCATAAATTAATGTTGAATGCTGATGTTTTTAAAGAAGTCAGAAGCGGTATCTTCTTACAAAGAAACACGGTACCGGGTACGATGGGGATCGGAGAATCGAACCCTTATGCCAATATAGGCGAAGTGGAAAACAAAGGGATGGACATTACCTTGACCTACAACCATAGCTTCGGCAAAGACTTGATTATCTCTTCCAGAGGTACCTTTACGTTTGCCAAAAATAAAGTTTTGAAAGACAGTAATCCGGATCGCCTTTATCCTTACTTATCCAGCGTAGGCCGGCCGGTAAACCAACTTTGGGGCTTACAAGCAGAAAGGCTGTTTATCGACCAAGAGGAAATTGAAAACCATGCCAGGCAATCCTTTATCTCCAATTATTATCCCGGAGATATTAAGTATACGGATGTCTCTAATGACTTTGATGGAATGAACCAAATTGATGCAAATGACCGCGTTCCGATGGGGCATCCTACCGTTCCGGAAATCACCTATGGCTTTGGTGTCAATGTGATTTATAAAAAGTTTGATTTGGGAGTGCTTTTTCAAGGAATTGCCAGAAAATCATTCTTCATCAATAATATCCAGCCTTTTGCACAAAACGAAAGAAACGTGTTACAGGCCATTGCCGATGACTATTGGACACAAGAAAACCAAAACCTGTACGCTTTTTATCCCCGGTTGACGGATGTGGATAACCCTAACAATACTCAAAATTCTTCCTGGTGGCTGAGAGACGGCTCCTTTGTGCGCTTGAAAAATGCCGAAATCGGCTATCAAATGAATGAAAAGGTGAGGTTTTATACCAATGGAGTCAATTTATTAACCTTCTCCAAATTTGACCTTTGGGATCCTGAAATGGGAGGAGGTAACGGTTTGGGGTATCCTCCGCAGCGCACCATCAACCTGGGTGTACAAGTAAACCTTTAGTCAACGAACTCAATGAAATTTGAAAATGATGAATATGAGAATACTCAAAAAAATTACTTGCCTGTTTGCATTGTTGATCGGCTTGAATGCATGTAATTATTTAGATATAGTTCCTAAAGATATCTCTACCTTGGACGATGCCTTTAAGCGACCCAACGAAGCGTTGAATTTTTTATATTCCACCTATTCCTTTATGCCCAATGAAAACGATATGTTCGATGCCATTGGCTTGTGGGGAACCGATGAAATGGTCACTCCTTGGGACCGTTCCCATTACCATGCGAAAAGAATGATGCGCGGAGAGTTGAATGCTTCCAGCCCCTTTTTCGACTATTGGACGACTAACGGGGACATTGATATGTACGATGGCATCCGGCAGTGTTATATTTTCCTGAAGAACATTGATCAGACTCCCGGGTTTTCCGAACCTGAGGTCCGCCGGATGAAAGGAGAAGTGAATTTCTTAATAGCCTATTACCACTTCATCCTGATGCGGCAATACGGTCCGATTGTATTGATGGAAAGTGAAGTGTCTTTCAACGCCCCGGAGGAAGAGTTTTTCCCCACCAGAAAGCCTTATGATGAATGTGTGGAGTTTATCACTCAAAAATTTGATGAGGCCATAGAATTATTACCGTTATCGATACCATCTACGGAAGAAGGACGAATCACGAAGCTGATCGCACAATCCATCAAAGCCAGAATGCTATTGTATGCCGCCAGTCCGCTGTTTAATGGCAATGGTGAGTTTTATAGTGATTTTGTTAATAAAGACGGGACACAGTTAATCAATACTTCTTTTGACCAGGAAAAATGGAAGAAAGCTGTAGATGCAACCAAAGTTGCTATTGAGTCGGCAGAAGGAAATGGCGTGCGAATGTATGAATACACCGGTGCATTGGACGATGAGGACCAGCGTTATGAGATGAGCTACCGCTATTCCATGGTAGACCCCTGGAACGATGAATTGATTTGGGGATATTCGATTAAAGAAGACTATTACGGTTGGCAGAGGCATAGTGCACCCCGAATGAACAGTTCGGTGCCTTATAACGGCCAAGGGGCTTCTATCACTATGGTGGAAACATACTATACGGAAAACGGCTTGCCAATAGAAGTGGATCCGGAGTACGATTATAATGGAAGATATCAAATTGACGGGAGCACGGTGAAATTACACCAGCACCGTGAGCCGCGTTTTTATGCCAGTATTGCTTATGACAGGGGGGTATACGAGTTTAATGATACGGAGTATACCATGAATTTTATGTTTGGGGAAGAACATGGTTTGTCCGAAGGGCAAAACAACTATACGCCTACAGGATATTTAGTGAAAAAAGGCGTGCATCCTCAATCCATCATCAACTCCAGTCAAAATACACTGGTATACTACCCATGGCCTTTGGTGAGGTTGGCCGAGTTGTACCTGAACTATGCGGAAGCCTTGAATGAATACTACGGAGAAGCTAAACATACGGAAGTCATCAGCTATTTGAACAAAATCAGAACCCGTTCAGGAATACCCACCGTGCAAGATGCTTGGGCCAAGGTGGGTAAGAGCTCTTTTACTAAAGATGAAATGCGGGAAATGATCCGTCAGGAACGAAATATCGAATTGGCATTTGAAGGACACCGGGTTTGGGACATCAGAAGATGGAAGTTAGGAGAGGAATATTTTAATGTACCAGCACGAGGGTTTAATATTCAAGCCAGTACACCAGAGGAGTTTTATCAGGTGATCAATGTGGAAACACGAATTTTTAAAACCCCTTCTTATTACTTGTTTCCTATCAGAATTTCCGAATTGGAGAAAAACCAAAACTTAGTACAAAACCCTGGATGGTAACCTAAAAAGACAACGAACATGAAAAAAATAAGAGATCTGAGTATCATAACTTTCTTCTTATTACTTGCATTTTCTTGTGATAAGGATGACGAGATTCAACTACCTGCAGGACCTGAAAATGTACAAGTGAATCCGGGATATGGAGAAGCATTGTTTACCTGGGATTTTCCGGAAGGGCAAGGCGTAGAATATGTACGGGTGGACTATACAAATTCGGAAGGCAAATCACTGCATCAAAAATTTAGTCAATATACGGACATCGCGGTTATTTCCGGTTTGGAAGAGCGGGAGTATACATTTCAAATCAGTGTAGGGGACAAAAGTGGAAATTTATCCGATGCCAAATCAGTGAATATTACACCTTATCAACCACCCTATTTGTTTGTGAAGGAAACGATCGGTTTGATAGCGGATTTTGGCAGTGTGGTAGTCTCTTGGGAAAATGAAACGGAAAAAGAAGTGGGTATCAATGTGGTGTATACGGATGCGAACGGTGTGTCGCAAACGCATGTAGTGAATACTTCGGAAGCTCAAGGATCGATGTCTATTTCCAATGTAAGTGCAACGGAGCAAACGTTTGAAGTGTATGTATCCAATGCACAGGGATTGCGCTCTGAAAATAAAACCTTCACGGCCAAGCCATTAAAAGAAGTTTCGTTTGCAAAAAACAATTGGGAAGTGATCGATATTTCATCGGAGGAACCGGCTGAAGGAGGAGACAATGGAGTAAAAGGAAGCCTGATTGATGATACTATTGATAGTTTCTGGCATTCTGCCTGGGCGGGGTCACAGCCTGATTTCCCACATCATTTTACCATTGATATGAAAGAGGTTCGTACCGTGAGCCGTTTAGGTTTGGTCAACCGTCAAAATAATACCCAAGGAATGACCAAAATAAAAATTGAGGGCAGTGTGGATAATGTCACTTGGGAAAACCTGGGAGAGTTCCCTTTTGAGCAAATCAATGCCGAACAGAAGTTCAGGCTAACTTCCAATCCCCAAATCCGCTACTTTAAAGTGACAGGACTGGAAGGGCCTAACTTTTACACCTTTTTGGCAGAAGTATATGCCTACGGGGAATAATAATTTTTAAAATTTTAGAAAGGCTGTCTAAAAAGTCGAAATGTAGCCACAAAGATTTATACGAATAAATACTAATTGTAAATCAAAGAATTGAGACTTAGAATCTTCGCGGCATTTTATGTTCTTTTGACTTTTCGGACAGCCTCTTATTTTTAATGTGCAACAAATGAATAAGGCATTCACTTATTTTATACTTTTCCCTGTTTTTGCATTGTTTTCTGCTTGTAATGATTCCTCTAACCCAAATGCAGGTTTGGAGAATAGGAAAACACCACTTGACAATCATATTTCCATCCCTGCGAATAAATCCTATATAGAACCCTGGGAGGAACAAAGTCCGGCCATGAAATATAATCCTGATGCCGATCGGGATGTTGTCCGTGATTGGTCTTCGTTGGAGCATCAATTGGTTTGGTATCTGGAATTGGCTCCCGGTGAATATTTAACCGGCATTACTTTGCAAGTTGAAGAAGGTCAACAATCTTCCTTTCAATTTACGGTAAGCTCACCCAGCCAAAGTGAATATGACGAAACTTTTGAAACACTGGCTGTGGGTGTAGGTACCTTTCAGGAGGTACAGTTGGGTACTTTTCAAGTAAAAGAAAAAGGATTTTACCGCTTGGAATTGAATCCTGTTTCCAAAACCGGGGCGAAAATAGCTAAGGTAAAAAGTATCAATTTTCAGACAAATGGAGAGGTTCGTTTTGCAAAATGGTTGTCTTCTCCGTCCGTACATTTGCGTTATCAGCCTGAAGACCAGGTTGCCAGGGAATACGATTGGCTTTATGGAGAAATCAATGTACCTGAAGGCTATGATCCCTTATATACTTTTTACATGTGTATTGGATTTTACCGGGGGTATTTTGGGATACAAGTCAATAGTTCCATTGAAAGAAGAGTCCTTTTTTCGGTTTGGGATAGTTCGGAGGAGCACAATGACCGGGACAATGTACAAAAAGAAAATTTGGTTTCTTTGGTAGATAAAGGTCATCAGGTAAATGCAGGAAGCTTTGGAAATGAAGGGACAGGTGGACAGTCGTATTGGAAATATCCTTGGAATACCGGAGTACCTGTGAAATTTATCATGAATGTCCGGAAGCTGAAAAATAAGTCGGCATTGTTATCTGCCTGGTTCAAAGATGTAGAAACAGAGGGTTGGAAATATATGGCTACTTGGAGAGCACCTAAGGAAGACCGTTATTTTAACGGATTTTATTCTTTTTTGGAAAACTTTGGCAATAGAAACGGTCAGAAGGTGCGCAAAGCCTATTATTACAATATGTGGGGAAAAGAAGTAGGAGGTAATTGGGTTAATTTCAACCTGGCATCCATGACCCATACGGATGGAGTGCCCGAAGGCCGCAGCGATTATGCCGGTGGATTGAGACCCGGTTCTTCTGCTCAATTTTTTATGAGTTCCGGTGGATATACACCAGCTCAAGAGCATAAAACCAGCATTTCCGAACGCCAAATGACTGCACCCACTGTTGATTTGAATGTGTTGAAGGGCAGGGTAAACAAGGCTTTGAAAAACGAAATTACCCCATTGGATAAGTCCATGTGGAAGGTGCTTGATTTTTCATCGGAAGAAACTTCAGGGGAAGGGGCGGAAAATGGCCGTGCTGCTGATGCAATAGACGGTCATCCGGCTACTTTTTGGCATAGCCAGTGGTCGGGCAGCCAACCGGGTTATCCACATTTTATCAGACTTGATTTGGGAGAACAGGTGGAGAGTAAAGGGATGATTATTCAGAATCGTTCAAAGTCCAATGGCCGGCCTGAATCCATTCATCTCTCAGTGAGTAAAGACTGTACGGCATGGTCAGAAATAGGTGATTTCGAAATTCCTGTCAATGGAGGGAATATTGATTTTCCGGAAACAAAAACCTTCAGGTATATGAAACTGACCGTAAACTCAGGGCATCACGATGGCACGGAAAAAAACTTCTTTGTGCACATCGCCGAAATCGGATTGTATTAATGGATGTAAGGTTGAGAGTCAGTTTTCATTCAAGCAATTAAGGTGCCCTATCAAATACTTGAAACTTGCTTATTACTATTTATTTAAATAATGAAATATGAAAAAATTAGCGTACTATATACCACTCTTATTCCTTTGTTTTTGCAGTCTTATTGCCTGTTCTGAAAAGGATCAACTAGAAGTCATTGATAAAGAAGAACCGGAAGGGCAGTCACCGGAAGAACCCGTTGATTTAGGAAATTTCACATCGGATCATCAGCATAACTTAAATGTGATCTATTTTGTACCTGCTGATATAGAACCTTTGGAACGATATCATGAACGCTTGTCCGGTGTTATGTTGTATATGCAAGATTGGTACGCTCAGGAGATGGCCCGTTATGGGTTTGATAAAACGTTTGGCTTGTTGAAGAGCGAAGTGGACCCTTCCTATGTGAAAGTGCTTGTGATTCGCGGGAAAAACAATCAAGAGTATTACCCTTATGAGGGAGGAGGGTCTAAAGCCATTCAGGAAATCAAGGAATATTTTGAGCAACATCCCGAAGACAATCACGGGGCTCATACCTTGGTGTTTATGCCCAGTCGGGAGGGAGACAATGGCTGGAATGCCGGAGGAGTACCTTTTTATGGCTTGGGCAAATGGTGCTTTGCCTTGGATTACAAAAACTTTGATATGAAATACTTCGGCAGCAACTCCAAGGAAGCAGATGATCATTGGATTGGTGGGACGATACATGAATTGGGCCATGGTTTGAATTTACCTCATAATAAACACAAAGCAACCGACAATTGGATTTCGATGATGGCTTGGGGCAATCATGAGTTTGCTTCTGCTCCTGAAAATGTTCGGTTTACACTTGCCGATGCCTTGATTCTGAATAATAACCAAATAGTGAATAAAAACAGTGCGGTAACGTATTACACTCAAACACCCGAATTCAATTTGAAAGCAATGCGTATCTATGCGGATGCTCAAAATTTGTATGTGAGTGGAAAATTTGAAACGGATGTACCGGTGAATGGAGTAATTGTGTACAATGATCCGAAGACCAGTGAAAGTGATGCGGATTATAATGCGGTTACCTGGGGAACGAAACAAATTGAACCGGACAATAGCTTTTCACTGACGATGCCTTTGGAAGGAATTGACAAGGATTTTCAACAGTATCCTTTTGAGTTGAGGATACGCTTTTGCCATGAAAATGGAAATTTCACCGTACAAAAATACAGCTATCAATTTCAAAGTGGTCGACCGGATATTGATATTCATTTAAAAGAAGTGGAAGAGTTGCCAAAAGATACCTGGTCGGTAATAGCAGTATCCTCTGAGGAATTGGTAGGTGAAGGGGCTGATAACGGTGCGGCTGCTTATCTGATTGATCAGGATGCCGCTTCTTTTTGGCATTCTCAATGGTATCAGGCGAAACCGGATTATCCACATTCTTTCACTGTGGATATGGGCGCCACTCATGAGGTGAAAGGGTTGGTCTTTGATCAACGGGGTGAGAAATACAACGGCAGGGTAAAGGATTACACTTTAGAAGTAAGTAATGATAATACCTCTTGGACCAAAGTGGGCGATTTTACCTTGAGTGATGCACAGCGTATTGTCAAAGACCTGGATATGTCCCAAACGTTTAGATATTTTAAAATAACCATAATAAGCGGCTATGATAATGGCAGTGGTGAAAACGTATTTTTTACCCACTTAGCCGAAATAGGCGTGTATTAAGGTTTCATACCTTTTCATTGTGTACATAACTTGGCTCGTGATGAAATAGTCAAATTTTGAAAGCCTTCTCTGACTACAGAGGAGGTTTTTTGTGAGTAAATTTCTGACAATGTTGAATATACACCGGTTTTTTATACTTCTTGATAATATTCATTTTCAAGAAGTTATAGGATTTTCATCTTAATGAAGATTAGAAAAATTACCTGAAACCAGTTTGGTTTTTTCTTAATTTACTTTCCTTAATTTTGTTAGGTATAAAGTGTTGTACAAAGCACTAACAGCGATTACTAACAATTTTGTGATATAAAGTACCGGAATGATGATGAGAACCTTATTACTAAGTTTACTTTTTGCGTGCCTATTTTTTACTTCTTGTACTCAAAAGCAACAAGGAGAGGCAGAGACATCTGTACCACTGAGAGAAAAACCCAATATTGTCATTCTTTTTTGTGATGATATGGGCTATGGGGACTTGGGCGTGTATGGCCATCCGACTATCAAAACGCCTAACCTCGACCGTATGGCAGGGGAAGGAATGCGATTTACTCAATTTTATTCGGGTTCTCCGGCATGCTCAGCCAGTCGTTATTCCTTATTGACAGGTCGATACCCTATACGTTCCGGCTTTGGTTGGGTACTGTATCCGGATGGACCCAAGGGTATGCATCCCGAAGAATACACCTTGGCCGAAGGACTGAAAGACGCTGGGTATAAAACGGGTATGTTTGGAAAATGGCACTTGGGTAACCTTCATGAATATTTACCTGTACAGCATGGCTTTGACGAATACCTGGGTTTGCCTTACAGTAATGATATGATCCCTCCTAAATTTCCGGACATCGCTCTATTTCAAAATAACGATACTTTGGAACTGAACCCCGATCAGACCAAATTGACAAAAATGTATACTGAACGGGCGGTCAATTTTATCAAAGGGAATAAAAAGGATCCTTTCTTTTTGTATTTGCCTTATGCTATGCCCCATGTGCCACTGATGCCTGGAAAAGACTTCCAAGGAAAATCAATGCGAGGAAAATATGGGGATGTGGTTGAAGAAATCGACTGGAGTGTCGGTCAAATTTTGGAAACTCTTCAACAAGAGGGACTGGCTGAAAATACATTGGTATTTTTTACCAGTGACAACGGCCCTTGGATCATCAAAGACATTGAAGGCGGCTCTGCAGGACTGTTTCGGGATGGAAAAGGAAGTACCTGGGAAGGAGGTATGCGCGAACCGGCAATTGCCTGGTGGCCCGGTACCATCAAAAAAGGAAGTGTTTGTGCGGAGGTTGCCAGCACATTGGATTTGTATGTGTCTGCACTGCAATTGGCAAAACAAGAAATCCCAACTGACCGGGCGGTCGATGGAAAAAGTATTGTATCACTTTTAAAACAGAGCGGTGAAGCCAGTGTGGAGCAACCGTATTTTTATTACGGCATGAACAACTATTTGTATGCTGTGCGCAAGGGAGCCTGGAAATTGCATATCCACACTTACAGTCAAACAGGCAAACAATATTTTGAGGGGAAGCTTCCGCTTTTATTCAATATTGAAGAAGATCCTTCGGAAAAATATGACTTATCCGAACAGTACCCTGAGAAAATCGCTGAATTGCAAAAGGAAATTGATGCCCATGAACAGAAATTAGAGAGTGAATCGAGTTTTTTTGCGAAAGCAGAAAATACAGGAGAGCAAACTAAGGAATAAGGGTAGTAAAAGCTATCATGATGTGAATGAAGGGAGAACATTATACAAATAAGTCTGCGGTGATTTGATCTGCAATCAATTTGCCCTTGGTTTCCAAAGTGATGATATTTTGAGGAGAAATTGATAAATAGCCGTTTTTCTGATATTTGTTCAGAATAGCGGCTTTTTCTGTTAGTAAGTCCCAATGTAGTTTTTCCAATAAGTAGTTGGTATTACAACCCCATTGAGTTCGCAGGCTGGTGAGTAAGTATTCATTGATTTGATCCTCTTTGCTTAAAATTTCTTTGGTAGCGGGGATTGTACCTTCTTGAAGGGCTTTGAGATATTGAGCATTACTGGATACGTTGTACTGACGGGATTGCAAATTAAAAGAATGAGCACCGGGGCCAATGCCTAAATAAGGGGTTTGTTTCCAATAATTGGAATTATGTTGGGAATAATAGCCCGGTAGTGCAAAGTTGGATACTTCGTAATGCTCGAATCCGTTGTGGGTGAGTCTTTCCACCATGATTTCAAATTGACGGGCGGCATATTCATCTTCTTTGGGTTTTAATTGACCTTTTTTATTCCAATTGCCAAATACGGTTTTTTCTTCAATGGTCAGGCAATAGGAAGAGATATGTTGCGTATGCAACGCGATTGCCTTGTTCAGGTCTTTTTCCCACAGTTGATGGGTACCTCCGGGAATGGCATAAATTAGGTCGATGGTAATGTTATCAAATCCACAATCCTGAGCCTGTTTTACACAAGTTTCCGCTTCATTGGATGAATGTGCCCGGTGCATGAATTTTAAATGGGGTTCATGAAAGGACTGAATACCAATGCTAAGGCGGTTAATACCCGCTTTTTTCAATTGAAGAAGTTTGTTCCGGTTCAAATCATCCGGATTTGCCTCCAGTGTAATTTCCGGGGAGATATCCACAAAATAGTGTTGATAAACTGTGGATAAGATTTTAATCAATTGATTATCAGTAAGTAAAGAAGGGGTCCCCCCACCGAAATAAATAGTTTTGACAGGGCTTTGCAAATAATCTTTTCTGAAGGTTAATTCCTGACAAATCGCATCTACCATTTCGACTTGGCGTGAAGTATTGGTACTAAAGTGAAAATCACAATAATAGCATGCTTGCTTGCAAAAAGGGATATGGATGTAAATTCCTGACAAATCAATAGCACTTTAGTAAAACAGGAGAAGTAGAACCCAAGAAAAAGTACTCTGTTATGCACCTTATCATTTTGCAAAGTTACAATTCCCTAAGGACATCTCCTCTTTATTTATAAAGCCTACCGGAAGTCCGCTAATTAGCCATAGTCATCCTGGATACAGACCTATTCCTGAAAAATTAATTGGATTATTAGCGAAAAGTGGTGAACTTGGATTGACAATTATTAAAAAAGTATACTGACAAACATGAAAATTACCACTGTTTCTTCGATTGACGAAGTGATTAATCAGCTAGATGAGATAATCCAATGGTCCATTAAACATCAGAGCCGTTTGGGGTATTTTCCGGTTTTGTATAAGCAGGTAACCGAGCGGGTAAAACAAGGAATTGAACAGAATACCTTTGAAGAGGGAGAGCGGATGGAGAAGCTAGATGTGACCTTTGCCAATCGCTATTTTGAAGCTTTGGAGGAATATCTGGAATTTAACAAACCCACGCGCTCTTGGCAAGTGGCCTTTAAGGCAAGCCAGGATTATTGGCCTATTGTGATTCAACATCTTCTTTTGGGGATTAATGCTCATATCAATCTGGATTTGGGAATTGCCGCAGCACAAACGGCCCCGGGCGCAGAGATCATGAATCTGAAAAAAGATTTTGATGAAATCAATCGGATTTTGGCGGAAATGGTGGATGAAGTACAAAACAAACTCACCCGCATCTGGCCTGCCATGAAAACCTTGGATTATTTGGGAGGGGATACGGACGAAGCTATCGTAAATTTCAGTATACATAAAGCCCGTCATGAAGCCTGGATGGCTGCTATGAATTTAGCTTCCATGACGGAAAGCGAACAAGGCCGGGCCATTCAAAAATTGGATAAACGCATTGCCCGGTTGGCCAATAAAGTGTACAAACCGGGCATCTTATTGAGGTTGGTGACCCGGATAGTCCGTTTACGGGAAGTGGGTTCTCCGGCCCAGATTATGCATTGGCTGCAATAGACTGAAGGTAAAATTTTACCTCTTCGGATTCTTTTTGCTCCAAACCCAATCCGAACAAAGCAAAATCGTACTTTACGGGGTCGTTTCGATCCATTTTACATAGGTTTTCAGTCAACTCCAAGGCTGCGTTCCAATCACATTGTTTGCGTTGGAGCAGTTGCACTTGTCGGGCTACTCTTTCCACATGTACATCCAAGGGGCAGATTAGTTGGCTGGGTTGGATACTTTGCCAAAGGCCAAAATCCACCCCTTGGTCATCAGTTCTTACCATCCATCGCAAAAACATATTGATTCGTTTACAAGCAGATTTCCGGGTGGGAGAGGGGATGTGCTTCCGGGTGCGTTGAGGAGCATCTTCCAGTTGGAAAAATTCCTCTCCAAAACCTATAAGTGCTTTTTCAATAGTGGTACAGCCAGGGGTCAAGTGTTTGGAAAAGGCTACTTCCAAGGTAGCGTGTTTTTGATAGTGTTGTTTGAAAAACTCAATGAAATACAGGGTATCGGTAGCGTTAAAAGTCCGGTGTTTGAAGTGTACGAATTTTTTAAGGTCGCTTTCTTGATGGTTGATCATAAAGTCGTGAGGAGCATTATCCATCCACTGAGAAAGTTCTTTACACTTATTGATAATGGTTTTGCGTTGTCCCCAAGCCAATACAGCGGCCCAAAAGCCCATAATTTCAATATCTTGTTTTTGGGTGAAGCTATGAGGGATACAAATAGGGTCGGATTCGATAAAGTCCGGGCGGTTATATGTTTGTACTTTTTCGTCTAGAAAATTTTTTAATTGCTGCATAATATATGTATCTGGAATTGAAACCTACCTATGTACTATTTTTGGTATAAAGAATAGAAAAGGTGATTTTTTTAGTAGATTAGCGTAGTAAATCTTATCATTTTTTCTTACAACTTTCCTACCGTTACCAATGTAATACTTGCTGTTTTTAAAGTATTGGCTAATTTATGAATTAAAATTACCTTTCAACGATGGCTATTTTACATTTCCCTATTTCAATTATACAAAACGATGGTAAATTTTGCCTTTGAACTACTTTTTAGAGAAGGGTGTATCTGTGACGATCACAACGTTCGGATAGGTTTGAAGGGTTATTGACACAAATGAATAACTTGAATGAAAAAGTTATCCCTAATAACCCCATAGAAAGGTTACTAAAAAAGTAATTTTTTAACTTATTCCTTTAAACATAACTCCTGCAAGTTATACAGTACATAGTAGCTATGGACGAAAAAGTAATTAAAATTCTTTATCTGGAAGATTCAGAAGATGATGTGGAGTTAGTTTCATTGTATTTGCGGAAGTTGGGCATTCCCTTTTCCATACGATGGGTGGCTTCTCAAAAGGAATTTGAAAAGGAGTTGCAAGAATTTTCTCCTCGCTTGATCCTATCCGATTGGAATATCCCGGGGTTTAATGGCAAAGAGGCTTTGGCATACACCATGGAACATTATCCCAGAATACCCTTTATCCTAATCACAGGAGAATTAAAAGAAGAGGATGGGTTTGCTTTGATCAAAAGTGGGGCTGCCGACTATTTGACCAAAGGCAATCTAAAAGAACTGCCTGCCACGGTATATAAAGCTTTGCGATGTTATTGGGAACCTGAATTTAAGAAAGCTATTCACAATACGATTCAGCCACCGCCTCCCAGAATCAAGGATACTCAATTTGACAAAGTAGAGAGTGATATGGGCAAGGGGCAAGAGTTAATCCATGAGTATAAACAATTTGTGATAAAATTGCTGAATAACTTTCCGGATTACCTTTATATTTATGATATAGCCCATCAACAATTTGTATATTCCAATAAGAGCCTTTATTACCATTTAGGGTACAATACGGATGGTGCGAATTTAGTAGAGGATTTGTTTGAAGAGGAAGAAAAGAAACGTTGGAGTGATCTTTTGGAGAACGTGGACTGCCTGATTGATGACCTGTTGGATGAATGGGTGTGCCAGGTCAGTAACCGGGCGGGGTCTAAAGTCTGGATTAAAAACCGTATCAGTGTTTTTCGAAGAGGTTCCGAAGAAAAAGTAACTCATCTATTTTGTTGTTTGAATGATATTACCGAACATAAACTCAGGGAAATAGAGTTGACTTCCAGAAATCAACAGTTGCTCTTTGCTCAAAATGAACAAAACCTCAAACTCAAAAAAAATGAGTCTTTATTGCAAAATATCTTTGAATACTCTTTTGATGCCATCATCATCATTGACCGCGAAAAACGGAAGATTGTAGATTGTAACTCTCAAGCCTTAAATATGTTTGGCTTTTTGCATTGGGATGAATTGGTAGGAAAGCCTGCAATGGATCTATTGCCTAAAGCGTACTCCGAAGAAGAGGTGAAAGAGATTGCCATGCATGTGAATATGAAAGGCACTTTTCACAAGGAGGAAGTTTTTTTGAAGAAAAACGGTGGAACCTTTTGGGGGAATTATTCAGTGACCCGTTTGGACAAAGAAAGCGACCATATCCGTGTCATCCGTATTGCCAATATCGATCAATTAAAAAGAGCTCAACAGCAGGCATGGGCCCTGAACAAAAAGCTAGACAAACGGGCACAGGAATTAGAGGTAGTAAACAGCGAACTGGAAGCTTTTAGCTATTCGGTATCTCACGACCTCCGGGCCCCACTCCGGGCAATCAAAGGGTATTTGGAAGTGATCTTGAGTGATTATAAAACCTGGCCCTCTACAGAAGCAAAGTCCTACTTTGAGCGTATTATTAACAATACTGATAAAATGCATGTCTTAATCGAAGACCTCATGCAATTGGCCAATGTGACCCGCTCTGAAATGCAACGGCAAGAATTGAACTTAAGCAAAATGGTGCTCGACATTATGGAGCAACTTCAAAGCCGTTTGCCTGAACGTAGCATTGCGATAGAAGTAGAGCAAAACTTGCAGACGAAGGCTGATAAACGTTTTGTACGGATCTTGTTAGAAAATTTATTGGATAATGCCTGGAAATTTACTTCCAAAAAGCGCAATGCCAAGATCCAGTTTGGCAAAATCATGTACGAAGGAAAGTCGATGTTCTACATCAAAGACAATGGGGCAGGGTTTAATGAGAAATTTGCAGACCGTTTGTTTCAACCTTTTCAACGGCTACATCATAAGAAGGATTTTGAAGGATCTGGTATTGGTTTGGCTACTGTCAGAAGGATTATTAACCGCCATGGAGGGAATATTATAGCCAAAGGGGTTGAAGAACAGGGTACTACTTTCTATTTTAACTTTCATTGATAACGGTGTGTTATTATCAATAAAGTGAATTAACCTTTTCCCTTTTCCTGAAAAATGTTTCAAAAACACCTCCTCTGTGTTACCTTTTTCAATAATAGCTTTGGCTATTCTCTTCAAAAAGTGCCTTGATGAGCCGATTTTGATTCCATCTTCGGTCAAAAACTATACGTTGAAACCACTTCAATTACAAAGTGCTGTTATCAACAATGTTGATAAAGTTGTGAATAAATAAAATTGAATCCGCCTGCAAGGCTTATGTATTGTTAACCAGTTGTTTTTGCTTTGTAACAATGTATACTTGTTTTGTGAATTATCCCATGTTTAGTAGATGGCTTTGTACACTGTTAATCCAATAGACGAACCCATTCGGGTTACACCTTACTCTGTTTCCAATAGAGTAAGTCGGGCCAGGTATTGTTCCTCTTCATTTTCATGAATAAGTTGACAGTGGTAGCCGCATTGTGAAGCGATGGAAGAAAGAGTATCAATATCCACATACAACCAGGAAAACCAATCGCCTTTTTTTCCTCTGTATTCGTATTGATAGGCTATTTCTCCGAAATAGGAGTTTTCAGGCATATCCGTATCTCCGTACAAATAACGAATATCACTGGAATCCAAAAGAATTTGGCCTTGAGGAGAAAGTAGACTTTTCAAATGTTGTAACAGCTGTTGTAACTTGGAGAGTTGACCAGCTAGCCCGATCCCATTCATCAACAACAGTAAAGTATCAAAAGGTAGTTGAGTAAATGTAAAAATATCTGCCGTGAAGGTATTTTTTACTCCGCGTTTTTGCATAACCTTTGTCAAAAGGGGAGAGATTTCCAACGCACTCACTTGTTGGTTCATTTCCTGTAAAACCAAGCAGTGTGCTCCGGCTCCGGCTCCAATATCCAAAATTTTTCCTTGACACATTTCCAAGGCATACTGTTCTAAAAGGGGCATCTCTTCATAAGACCTGAAAAATACCTCTACAGGCATTTGCTCTGTTGCTCCGTAGGAAGTGTGCAGGAGTAAATCGTGATGCGGCATTTGAGCCAAGGCATCCGATATTGCTTCTGATACGGGTTGATAAGAAAGTGTTTTGGACATTGATTAATAGATATTTTTCAACTCGATCAGTGTAGTGATTTCCTTAAAGAGTTTTTCATTGTGAGCAATTCTTTCGGGGTTGAAGAAGATACAATCCATTCCCGCAGCCTGGGCACCTTTGATATCCGTTGCCAGGTTATCCCCAATCATTACGGCCTCTTTAAGTTGGGCTCCGGTGAGTTCCAGTGCATAGGTGAAAATTTCTTTGCTGGGTTTTTTATGTCCGCTACATTCTGAGGTAATTACACAATTGAAATAGTGTGAAATGTTGGCACTTTTCAGTTTAACTCCCTGTACTTCTTTGAAGCCATTGGTGACAATATGAAGCATATAATTTTGACTTAAATGCTCCAAAACCTCCAGGCTATGTTCAATTAAATAAGGTTTTTGTGGGCAACGCGCCAAATAGATTTGACTCATGTTGGAAGGCACAAGCTTCGGGTCGATTCCTAAATGATCAAAGATTAAATGAAACCGTTTATTCCGGAGGTAATCTTTGGTAATTTGATTGTGATCATACAAATGCCAAAGCTCGGAGTTGATCTTTTTAAAAGAAACTAAAAACTCTTCAAAGGTAATTTTCCTAAGAGACCCTATCTCATACTCATAAAATAACTCAGACAAAGTCTCTGTAGAGCTGCGTTCAAAATCCCATAAAGTATGATCTAAATCAAAAAAGAGATGCCTATGAACATTCATAAAATAAATCAAAGGTGAAGAGCAAAGATGGTGGGATTTTGTGAAGGAAACAAATTTGAGTAGCTACACATATTATAAATTCAGGCTGACAATTTGAAATGTTTTTCATTTCAAATCAAATATTGATCAACGGCATTCTGCTTTATTATTTGAGAGAATTATTCGGTTAATCCCATTAAAAGTTTTCAACAAATAATCTTTTTTGCGAAAATATGCATCCTTTCGACATGTAGGTAAAGCCCTTTGTGGAGCCACTGTAAAATGCATCTATTGAAGTATGGTAAAAAATCACAACATGAGTTAGTTAACAAGGGCATAAATCGGGATGGATTGTATCAGGTACACGGCTGAGGAGCTACTGATTGAAGTAAAAATTTATATTTTTGTGAAAGTCAGATATCAATAAACAACCAAATGCTAAAAAACTATGGGACTAGTTGAGATGGTCATGCCAAAAATGGGAGAAAGTGTGATGGAAGGAACCATTTTGAAATGGTTAAAAGATGTGGGAGACCCTATTGAACAAGATGAGTCAGTATTGGAAGTAGCCACTGATAAAGTGGATACGGAAGTACCCTCTACCTACAATGGAACTTTAAGTAAAATATTGGTGCGGGAAGGGGATGTAGTTCAGGTAGGGCATCCGATTGCTATGATTGAAATTGAAGGAGATGCGGATATACCGGTACAAGAAAAGGGGAGTGAAAGTGAAGCTCAAAAAGTGTTGGAAGTAGCTGAAGCTCCTGTGGCAGCAGGAGGATATAAAGCCTCATTGCAACAATCGGAAAGGTTTTATTCTCCTTTGGTCTTGAATATTGCCAGGACCGAACAAATTCCTTTTGAAGAGTTGGAACGTGTTCCCGGCACGGGTAAAGACAACCGTGTGACGAAGAACGATATTTTAAATTATCTATCCAATAGGAAAGAAAGTAGTGGCACACAACCTTCTGCGACTACTACACAAACGGCTCCTACCCCTCATGTAGAAATAGCCCGGACTGTTTCAGTTAATGGAGCCGATGAAATTATGGAAATGGACCGTATGCGTAAGATGATCGCAGACCGTATGGTGGAATCTAAGCGAATTTCACCACATGTGTCTTCGTTTGTCGAGGCGGATGTGACCAATTTGGTGAAATGGCGGAATACAAAAAAGGATAGTTTCAAACAAAGAGAGGGGAATTCACTGACTTTTACGCCACTTTTTGTACATGCCATTGTTCAGGCAATTAAGGACTTTCCTATGATCAATGTGTCTGTAGACGGAAATAAAATTATCAAAAAGAAAGATATTAACATCGGTATTGCCGTGGCATTGCCCAGTGGCAACCTGATTGTGCCAGTGATCAAAAATGCCGACCATTATAGTTTGCGGGGGTTAGCTTTAAAAGTAAATGATTTAGCCAACCGGGCCCGTGCGAACAAATTGCAACCGGACGAATTGCAAGGAGGAACGTATACGGTTTCCAATGTGGGAAGCTTTGGCAATGTGATGGGCACCCCTATTATTATGCAGCCCCAGGTTGCCATTATGGCGGTTGGGGCGATTCGTAAAAAGCCCGCAGTAATTGAAACTCCTGAAGGAGATCTTATAGGTATTCGACAACTAATGTATCTGTCACACTCGTATGATCACCGGATTGTGGACGGCTCTTTAGGTGGGATGTTTGTAAGAAAAGTAGCTGATTATTTAGAGCAATTTGATATGACTACTGAAATATAAATTGAGTTTATAAGCTTGACTTGTTTAGACAGTTTTTGTGAATACTAACTGAGCCAAAGTCCGAAACTTATATATTTGCGGGTTGAAAAAATTGAATTTAGAATAAAATAACTTACGGAATTATGGTGGCTTATGTATTTCCAGGGCAAGGTGCGCAGTTTGTAGGGATGGGAAAAGATTTGTATGAAAGTAGTCCTGTGGCGAAAGAATTATTTGATCGAGCGAATCAGATTTTAGGCTTCTCTATTACAGACATTATGTTTGATGGTACAGCCGAAGACTTGAAACAAACGAAGGTGACCCAGCCTGCGGTGTTCTTACATTCAGTCATTGTAGCATTGACAAGTGATCATTTTCAGCCGGCAATGGTAGCAGGGCATTCGTTGGGGGAATTTTCATCATTGGTGGCCAACGGTACTTTGAGTTTTGAGGACGGACTTGGCTTGGTGGCAAAAAGAGCACAAGCCATGCAAAAGGCCTGTGAAGCGCAACCATCAACCATGGCAGCCATTTTGGGACTGGAAGATGAAAAAGTAGAAACAATTTGTGCGCAAATTGACGAAGTAGTGGTGCCGGCAAATTATAACTGTCCGGGGCAATTAGTAATTTCAGGTTCCCTGGAAGGAATTAATAAGGCTTGCGAGCTAATGAAAGAGGCCGGGGCAAAACGTGCACTTCCCTTGCAAGTAGGTGGGGCATTTCACTCTTCCTTGATGGAACCGGCAAGAGAAGAGTTGGCAGCAGCCATTGAAAAGACAACATTCAATACACCTAAGTGCCCTGTGTATCAAAATGTAAATGCAAAGCCTTTTACTGAGCCGGCTCAAATTAAAGAAAATTTGATTGCGCAATTAACCTCACCGGTTCGTTGGACACAAACCGTACAAAATATGGTGGCCGATGGAGCTTCTCAATTTATTGAGTGTGGACCCGGTAAAGTATTACAAGGGTTGGTGAAAAAAATCCACCGTGCAGCAGAAGTAGCCTCTTTATAAGTTTGCTATTGGTACGGACATGAAGTTTCTTAGAATAAAGAAAGGCAGTGAGATTCCTCACTGCCTTTCTTATATAGTTTAATATGTAAAAAACAAATGGCTAAGTTTTACAATGTTATGCTACAGAGACATTAGAGCTCACGTGGGCAAGGGTTTGTAAAATCTCCAACAATTTGTTTTTATAGACGGGCTTACTTAAGCAAAAATCCATTCCCGCACCTAAGAGTTTTCTTTTTTCACCTTCCAACGAATACGAGGTGAAACCTACAACGGGAATATGGTAACGAGTGCCATTTTCAAATTCTCTTATTTTTCTTACGGTAGTGATACCGTCCATACAGTTCAGTTCTTCGCTCATGAGTATAAGAGAGTATTGCTTTCTTCTAATTCGTTCTAGCACTTCCGTGCCATCTGTTACAACTTCCGTTTTCCATCCATTTTTCTCTAATAGTAGTTGCATGTATGCTGCATCAATGGATCTGCTTTCAGCTAGTAATACAGTGTTCTCAGCCATTCTAATTCTTAGATTTTTGGGTTAAAAAAATATGCCAGTAGAGTGAGAGTTGTCGTACATAATTAAAGTTTTGCAAAGTTGTTTGTTGTTGAATTTAGTTTTTTTTAGACGTATCATTTTTTTGGGTCGGTTAATGGTAAAAACCAAAAGATAAAAAAGTGGAGTGTTCTTTTGATAATATTTGGTAATGAGAGAATTATAGTTTAAAAAAACATCTATGAATAGTACCTCAAATAGCTCACTAGTTTATTCCTATAGACAGAATCTCCTTTGTAAGGATTTGAGATGTTGTCCTATTTGAAGTTGAAAAAAATACTTCAATATAGTTTAATCCTACATAGGAAATGCAATAAGGGTATAGGAAATCAGAAGGAAATTAAAAACAAAAAATGGTCTTGACTTGACTTATTTTTTACAGAGGTCTTTAAAATTACATAGGGGATATAGCACCGTTCGGTACTCCAAAAGTATATAATAATTTATTATATAATCAGAAATCAAGAATAATATTTCGAAAATTCTGACTATTATACAGTTTTTACCCCCAACTGCTATTGGATGAGCTACTTGCATTGTAAAAAGGCAATAGGGTAGATTTGATAATTTAATACAGAAGCCAGGTGCCTAGGTTTACCTCTTTCGTTTCTTATGTACTATATCAGGTGTTTTTATAAAATTACTTTTCGCGAATTGCCGGGGCCATCAGGCAGGGTGGAAATTTGTGTTGAAGATCTGTTGTCAGAGCGGATAATCACAAGAAGAATTTAAAATCCTTCAGCCTTACACTTCTCCAATCTATCTGAAAACTATTATTTTTACCCAATCAAAACCAAATTAGGAGAATAAACAATAACTGAAGTGGGAAAGGTCAAAAAGAAGCAAGAAAAGGAAACACCTTTAATGAAACAATACAATGCTATTAAAGCCAAACATCCTGGCGCATTGTTATTGTTCAGGGTGGGGGATTTTTATGAAACATTTGGCGAGGATGCCGTCACTACCAGTAAAATTCTGGATATTGTATTGACCAAGCGCTCAAACGGTTCGGCTTCCGCAGTAGAACTGGCCGGCTTTCCCCACCATGCTTTGGACACCTACCTCCCCAAATTAATTCGGGCGGGACAAAGGGTGGCCATCTGTGACCAGTTGGAAGATCCCAAATCGGTAAAAGGTATTGTGAAACGAGGAGTGACTGAGTTGGTAACTCCGGGAGTTTCATTCAACGACAATGTCTTAAATGTTAAATCCAATAATTACCTTGCCGCTGTTCACTTTAGTAAAGACCGCTTGGGAGTGGCCTTTTTGGATATTTCCACCGGAGAATTCTTGACCGCCCAAGGTACTTTGCAATATGTTGAAAAGTTAGTACAAAGTTTTGCTCCTTCCGAACTATTGTATTGTCGTACACAACAAGACCCTTTTCAAGAACATTTTGCGACTGATTATAATAACTTTCGCTTGGATGATTGGGTATTTACCTATGATTACGGGTATGAAAAGTTGACCAATCATTTTCAAACTTCTACCTTGAAAGGGTTTGGCATCGAAAGCTTGCAAGAAGGTATTGTTGCTGCCGGGGCGATTTTATATTACTTAGAAGTGACCGAACATCATGAAACCAAGCATATATCCAAGGTGTCTCGCATCGATGAGGAGAAATATGTCTGGTTGGATAAATTCACCATCCGGAACCTGGAGTTGATTTATCCCCAACACGATGGGGGGGTGCCTTTGGTTTCCATTTTAGATCATTGCTCTACACCTATGGGAGCCCGTATGATAAAAAAGTGGATTGTATTGCCATTGCGTTCAAAAGCTGCCATTGAAGAACGGCATCAGGTAGTGCAGTATTTTTTGGAACAAGAAGAGTTGATGGATGATGTGAATCAACATTTACAGCAAATTGGCGATTTGGAAAGGTTGATTTCGAAAGTTGCCGTGGGAAGAATTAATCCCCGTGAGTTGATTCAGCTAAAAAAAGCCCTGCAACATTGTATTCCTATCAAAGAATTGTTAAGCACTTGTAAGGCTTCCGAAATTCAAAAAATTGCCGAACAACTGAATCCGTGTGAGTTTTTGATTGATAAAATCAATAAGGAAATCAAAGAAGAGGCGCCTTTGAATGCCACACAGGGAAACTTGGTAAAGGATGGAGTGGATGAAGAGTTGGATGAATTGCGAAAAATTGCTTTTTCCGGGAAGGACTATTTGCTGCAGCTACAACAGAGAGAAACGGAAAAAACGGGAATATCATCCTTAAAGATCGCATACAATAAAGTGTTTGGGTATTACCTTGAAGTGCGTAATGTGCATAAAGATAAAGTACCTGAGGGTTGGATCCGTAAGCAAACTTTGGTTAATGCCGAACGCTATGTCACGGAAGAGTTGAAATCGTATGAGGAAAAAATACTCAATGCAGAAGAAAAGATTTATGTGATCGAACATCGAATTTTTCAAGAACTGATCCGGGCAGCAGCGGATTTTGTAATGCAGATTCAGCAAAATGCACAGGTTATCGCTTCTTTGGACTGCCTTCTCTCTTTTGCCGCCATAGCCCTGAAAAATAATTATTGCCGCCCTGGCATCAGTGAAAGTAGCACTTTGATGATTAAAGACGGAAGGCATCCGGTTATTGAACAACAGTTGCCTATCGGTGAAGAATATGTGCCGAATGACATCAAGTTGGATGATACCGAACAACAGGTGCTAATTATCACCGGGCCCAATATGGCGGGGAAATCTGCCTTGTTAAGGCAAACGGCTTTGATTGTGTTGTTAGGTCAGATTGGTTCGTTTGTTCCGGCTACCGAAGCACATATAGGCTTGGTAGACAAAATCTTTACCCGTGTGGGAGCATCAGACAATCTATCTAAAGGAGAATCAACTTTTATGGTAGAAATGACGGAAACCGCCAGTATCCTGAATAACCTGAGTAACCGCAGCTTAATCCTCATGGATGAAATTGGCCGGGGAACCAGCACATACGATGGTATTTCGATTGCCTGGTCTATTGTTGAGTATTTGCATAACCACCCACAAGCGAAAGCTAAGACCTTGTTTGCCACACACTATCATGAATTGAATCAATTAGCTGAAGATTTGCCCCGGGTGAAAAACTTTAATGTTTCGGTAAAAGAGATCGGAAATAAGGTTGTATTTTTAAGAAAGTTAAAGGAAGGGGGGAGTGAGCATAGTTTTGGAATTCATGTAGCGCAAATGGCGGGAATGCCGAATAAGGTGGTGATTCGCTCCAATGAGATTTTACATCATTTGGAAAAAGATAAAATCAAAGACAAACGTAAACACAGGATGAATGAGGTGCCGAAAGAAAATTACCAGTTAAATCTTTTTGAACCCAATGATCCGAATTACAAACAGGTAAAGGAATTGTTAAAGAAACTGGATATCAATACCATCGCTCCGGTGGAGGCATTGTTAAAATTAAATGAATTGAAAAGTCTTATGGACAACTAAGTCGTTTTACCATCAGATGTTAATGTCTTGTCCTATTATTTCGAATAGTAATTTCACTTATAATGAAGATAGAGGAAGCCATCAAGCAAAAGAAATTTGAAAGTGAACGGCAAAAAGCCGTCATTAATTTAATGTACACAAACAGTTGGCTTTCAAGTGTACACACAAAATGTTTAAAACCCTTTGGTATTTCTATCCAGCAATTTAATGTTTTGAGAATCTTGAGAGGGCAATATCCTAAACCCTGTACTTTAAGTTTGGTACAGGAAAGGATGTTGGATAAGTCCTCTAATGCGACACGGCTGGTAGAGAAATTACGGTTAAAAGGCTTGGTGGAACGAAACCTGTGCGAATCAAACCGGAGGCAAGTGGACATCCTGATTACCGAAGAAGGGTTGATACTATTGAAAAAAGCCAGCAAAGTAATGCACGATGTTACAGAAGCAATGCCTCTTAATGACTTGGAAGCAATCCAGCTTAACAAACTTTTAGAAAAAATGAGAGGCCTGTAAGCTACCTAAAAGTAAGCTAATATTTTACCCTTCAAAGGCATCGGTATCCTTTGGGATACTACTGTGGCCCCCTATGTAAGATGCCTTTGGTTTCCTCCCTTCTCGACTCCTTCATTGAAAAAAAGTGTACCAAAAAATAACTATTTATTACTTAGGATAGTTTTATGAATATCTTGCTTTTCCCAAGGCCCTGAAATAAGGTTTTTTTTAAAATAAAAGTTTGCTTGTATCTGATAATCAGTTAAATATATTGTTTTTCAATTCTTCTGTATGAGCTTTTTTATATTGTATATTTCGCATGTTGAGAGAAATATACATGTTCTCTACCACTGAATATGATTTGTTTAAGGAGTGATTTATTTATAAAGACAGAAGAAAATACTTATTAAATGATTACAAATCAAGGAGGTAAATAAACTAATTAATGTAGCATGACCGCTATTTAAGTACAAACCTATTTTGAACTATTACAAGAATATAAAGGGATTGGAGGGGTAAATACGTTTACTTTTTGCAAAGGTAAAAAGAAGCATACATGAATAGGGCGAAATCCGAAAGATGTACAAAGAAACTTGAGGGGAATTAACAAGCTAAAATGCTGTAGTGTATCGGTGAAATCTAGCAACATTTATTTTGAAATTTCGTTGGATCAACAGTAAATTTATCTGTATTTTTAGATTTATATTGCATATGATTTTGATAAAATATTAATATACAATAAATCATTAATTTACATTTTGAGTGCATTATAATTTAAAATATTACAGTAAATTAGGCATAAGTTATTTCAGTAAAACAATTATCCATTAATATTACCTAGTGAATTTACGTTTTTTACCCTTAAAAAAGTAACAAAATGAGTGAGTTAGTAACATCAACTACCCTACTAGATGAGACGTATGTTGAAATTTTCATCGATAGTGAAAATAAAGTAATTGTGGCCCGTTGGAAAGGCTTCCTTAAGTCGGACCAAATGGAAAAGGGCATGAATACGCTTATTAATAATATCTCAAAAAAGGGAATTACCAAACATCTAAGCGATCATACTGAATTAAAAGTGCTTTCTTCTGATTTACAGAAACGCTTAGTAGAAGATGGCCTTCCTGCTTTTGAAAGAGTAGGGATTACAAAATTAGCGGTGAAAACAGCTGATGATATTTTTGCTGTGGCAACCGTAGAAAAAGTAAATAATACGACTCAAATTGGTAAGATGACTATTAAATCATTCAACACGGACCAACAGTGTCTTGATTGGTTGAATGAGTAACAGTTCAGTTTTATTTCTCGTATATTAACATTCATGAAATCTGACTGTACGAGTTAGGTAAGGGGTTGGGTTAACAATCCTCCCAACTCCTTATAATTTAACTAGACTATCATATAAGTTCAATTATTGGCATGGCCAATACTTTATTACGGATATAGTTAATAACCTAAGCTAAAGGCAATATATATGTGCTCAACAAGTGCATATTCCGTAATTACATTATGTCTTATATCTTCTGTTTAATTGAGAATTATTCTCAACCAATCATCTTCCAAGAAACAATCCGAGTTACCTATTGACTTATCTGAATAAGTTCAATATAACTTATCTATAGGTTAGTTGTAACTATCTGATTTGCAATAATTTATTGTTATTGCACCCGGGTGAGTATTGCCCAAAATTTACTTGGATTTCTTTGAGGATATGTTTGTAAACTAAATTTCAACATCAGTCACATTTGGTATATACCAGATTGACTCTTAGCTATCTTAACCGAATAATTTAAACCCTATGGAAGTTGTTAAGTCAATTATCTCTCCAGTCGATAGACAAGCCACAGACCTGAAGGTTTGCAGTATGGATCCTCTATCTTTTGATAAGTATTTAAAAAAAGTAGGCCAACTAAATCAAGCCAAAGATGTAAATGGATTAGCAGAACTCTTGTACCAAGTACTCCCTACACCTGCTGCTTTGGAGCACTATTCCTTTGAAGAAGCAGCCGCAGCCATGCGTGATTTGGGAATTTTGCTTGGGTCTATCAAACGCCATGGCGTGGAACCGGTTTGGTTGGTACCTGAAATTGAGTTTGTATTGGAAATTTTGGGACACAAAAACAATCTTCCCCCGCGCGATACACTTATCCACTATACACTTTGGAATCCCGATGGTAAAAGGATGAGGAGCTATACACAAGAGCCGGATGAATTGCATTTGATTCATAGCGTGAAAAAATCCACCGGGCCTTTGATGGATGCAATCTATAATATGAGAAACTTGCATCAAATTTCTCTTAAAAACCCCAAGTTCAGTGATTATGCCAAACAGGCACACGAAGGTTTTAAAAGTATGATTGATGGGGTCGTTCATGCAAAGCGCTTTGTTTCTCCAGCGTTTTTTGCCAATGAATTACGCTACTATTATGACCCAATTCATTTATTAGGTAAAGATTGGATCGGTCCGGGTGCCGTAGAAATGCCGGTTTTTGTATTTGATCATCTCTTATGGGGTAGTGATTGCGATGACCCCGCATATGAAGAATTCCGGCAAACGTATTTACCCTATATTTTACCTGAGTTTAGAAAGATTTTCAAAGAATATGAAAATAAGTGGAGTTTACTTTTGAAGCTTTTGACATATGTGGAAAACAAAAAACTCAATGATACGGAATTGGCTAATATCAAAGAAGTCTTGAAAATCTGTACATTGTTGAAAAGCTTCCGGATGCCGCATAAAAAATTGGCGGAAGATTCTTATAAAGAGGAAAATAATCCCGGACGAAGCAAGGGAAGTGGAGGTTACTCTACGGATATCTTAGTACATATTATCAAATTATGTAATGCCAAATCAAACCGTTTGAAGGAAGCTTTGGAAAAGTATCAATCAGTGGAGTTATAATATTCCCGTATGATTAAGTAAAAGCTAATGGTATCACTGAAGTTGGATACTTGAAATGCCAGCGGCCAAATAAAACCAATCCCAATGGATGAAATAACGTTCAATTGGGATTGGTTCTTTTTTTAATATTTAGCCTCAATGAATTATAAAAAGAAGAATTTACGATTTTAAAAAAAGTAGACGGCAAAAAAAGCGTCAGCAAACAGAGTTGCTGACGCTTAAATTCCTAGAATCAATTAATAGTTTGTTATTGTTCTTGCTCTGGCTTTAACACTGCTTGCACATAATTTTTAAAATTGAAATACCTTTTTGCAGCTTTTTTTACACTTTTAGCAGTGACTTTCTTCAAGTTTTTTTCATAATCCAGTACACTTTCAGGATTAAACGCATTGCGATAAGCGCTTTGTAATACGCCCATCCAATAGCCATTTTTCTTCAAGTTTTCTTTCCACTGGCGTATCCATGCTTTTTTTACTTTTTCAAGATCTTCAGCACTTGGCCCTTCTTTTTGGAGTTTTTTCATTTCTATAAATGTGGCAGCAACTAGTTCATCCACATTTTCCGGTGCGCAACCAAAGGATACTGAAAAGGAATAATTTTCATAAGGTCGCTTACTCAGTCCCCCACCAGCTCCGGCTCCGTAGACTCCACTTTTTTCCTCTCGTAAACTTTCTGTTAAGCGGATGGTTAAGATCTCTCCCAAAGCTTGCATATCCCGTGCAGCTTCCCGGCTATACGGTGCCTTTCCGGTAAACATAAGTCTAACCGTACTTTTTTCTTCTTTTCCTTTTTTATATTCCTGGGAAATAACTCCTTTGGGAGGGCGTATACCTTCGTCTTTCCATGTTTCCTGGCGCTTCAGATTAGGTAGACTTCCCAAATAAGTTTCTACTAAAGGGATTAATGTTGACTCATCCAAATTCCCCACAAAAAAGAAGGTGAAATCACTGGCATCCGCAAAGCGTTCCTGATAAAAAGTAATGGCTTTGTCCAGGTTGATTTTGTCCAAGTCTTCTACTGTGGGATAGCCTCCACCTCTTGGATGATTTTGGGACATTAACTTTGCCAACTGATCATTGTAATAGGCTTGAGGGTCGACCAATGCATTTTTTAAATAAGCCTTGTATTTATTAATAAACGACTGAGCTGACTCTTGATCTTTGCGAGGAGCAGTGAAATATAAATGAACTAATTGCAAAGCCGTTTCCAGGTCTTTAGGGGAAGCATTACCCGAAATTCCCTCTTCTAAAGTATTGATGTAAGGTGCTACTCCCACTACTTTTCCTGCCAAGAGTTTTCGGAGATCGATTGGAGAAAAATCTTTGACTCCCCCTTCACGCACCAGCGTATTTGCATACACAGCCGATTGGTAGTTATCATCTTCACTTAACGATGTTCCTCCTTGGCTAAAAGCCGAAAAACTGATCTGATCATTTTTAAAATCAGTAGCTTTCAGTACTACTTTTATGCCGTTTGAAAGGGTAATTTCTTTGACATCAATACGTTCATATACCTTTTCACTCAGCACTTTTCCCGCTTTAGGCGTTGCTTCCATTAAAGCAGTAGCCGTAAGCTTGTCTTCATAAGGTGTGATGTTTTCTTTTTCCACCTCCTCAATCAGTTTTAATAATTGAGTTTCATCTGGCAAGTGGGCTTTTTCTTTTTCCGGAGCAGTAACAATAAGCACCCGGTTTTGCTCTGTCATCCACTTTTTGGGCAAGGCATTTATTTCCTCTAATTGAATAGTGGGTAATAAATTCTTTACGGTTTCGTATTGATACGCAATACCGGGAATCGGGCTCTCTTTCAAAAAGTGATTCATGTATTGAGACAAATAGCTACCGGAGAAAGCCTTGTCCCTTTCTTTGAAAGAGCGTTCATAACTTACCAACAATTGCTTTTTAGTACGTTCCAACTCACTGTTGGTAAAGCCATGTTGTTTTACCCGCTCGTTTTCACGAACCAACGCCTTTAAACCTTTTTCCAGTTCTCCTTCTTTAATAGTTGCGAAACCTTGGTAGGCATTTTTATCTGCAAGCATATTTCCATAATAGCTTCCCCCTCCTAAAAATGGTGGCTTGGCCGATTTGCTCAATTCGGTAAACCTGGCACTGATCATGGAATTGTACAGGGAGTGCACCAAATTTCTACGGAAATCAGCTACTGTCTTTGTTTTATTTTGTTCATGTTTATAAATGAGTTGTACCTGGGTGATGCTAGCTTCTTTGTCAGTAGCTATACTGACCAGCGTACCTTCGTTATCCGGAATATCGTAATAAGTACGTTTTTTCGGGTTTTCCGGTCCGGCAATTCTTCCGAAGTGTTGCTTGATTTTTTCTTCGATTTTGGCGAGGTCCCAATCTCCTACGGCAATGACAGCCATCAGATCCGGACGGTACCAATCTCGGTAAAAAGTTTTTACCTCCTCGTATGGGAAATTCCGGATAACCTCCATTTTGCCAATCGGCAATCTTTGGGCATAGCGTGAACCTTTCAGCAAGACCGGGAAATACTGATCTCGCATACGTTGTTGGGCTCCTCTGCGCAAACGCCATTCTTCTTCTACCACACCTCTTTCTTTATCAATTTCTTCATGTTCAAAAGAGACGTTATGTGCCCAGTCTTCCAAAATCTGGAAGCCGTTTTCAATATACTCCTCTTTATCAGTGGGGATGGGTAACATGAAAACCGTCTCATCAAAGCTGGTATAAGCATTCAAATCAGCTCCGAATTTAATCCCGATCGATTCCAGATAGTCTACTAATTCATTTTTTTCAAAGTTTTTAGTTCCATTAAAGCACATATGCTCAATGAAATGGGCCAAACCAAGTTGTTTTTCATTTTCCAGAATTGAACCGGCTTTTAATACCAATCGCAGCTCCAGTTTATTTTCTGGTTTTTTGTTTTCACGGATGTAATATGTCAATCCGTTGTCCAGTTGTCCGATTTTCACCTTCTCATCTACAGGTAACTTTTCCTGGAGTGAAGGTTGGGCATAGCCCCAGTTGACTAATCCGATAATTAATAATGTTACTAAACGGGTTGTGTTAAACATTTTTAGTTGATTTTGTTAAGTTTATCCGTAATGGCTTATGAAAGCATAAGCCTCAGGTAATTAATTTGTAATTATAGATGATTGTAGGTCATTCATCAAAATTTATCGGACAAGAGGGAAACAATCTGGATAAGCGGGATCAAAAAATAGAGAGGAAAATCTTTCATAATTTATGCTTGTACAAGAGGGGAAAATCGCTGTTTTTAGAAAGTAGGGTTATGTTCGTGCAGTTGGTGAAGAGGTTTTCAAAATTGAATTTCTAGAATAGACAGGAGATGAACACCATTGGCCAGGTAAAGGGATAACTACTCTAATTTTTTTATAACTTCATACAATACTTGATCACGACTATACCGGCTTTTGTTGGTATGGTGAGGGAAATTGTTCAAACCCTCTTTGGCCAAGGCCAATGCCTGTACACGGTTTCCAGCCAAATAATGGATAATGGTTCCGGTAAATACATTGAAATAATAATGCTCAATGGCAAGAGATTGCTCGATGAGTGAGAGAGCTGAAGATAATTCCTGTGGATGTGTGACCGTAAAGTCTTTAAGGTTTAAATCCTGCATTTGAGTGTAATCCAAACTCGGTGCATTCAGTTTTTGATAAGCTTGGTTAGCCAAGTTAAATAAGGAATATACTTTTTCATCTTGGGTTTTCAGTTGATTCCACCATACTCCATTAGGGACGCTATAGGGAGCGTAAAGGGCTTTTTTTCCTTCTTCTATGATTTCATCTGGTTTCCGGTAAGAGCCAATGAGGTGGACCAACTCTCCTTTAGGGTTAAAGAACAAAAAAGTAGGGTACAGATAAATATGAAACCGCTCTCCCATATCTATGCCGATACTACTGGTTTCATCCAGAACAATGTTGATAAAGTTTTGATTGTAAAATTTTCCTACTTCAGGTTGGATGAAAACTTCCTTTTTCATCAATTGGCAATACCCACAGTAGACTCCATATTCTACAAACAAGTATTTATTTTCGGTTTGTGCTTTTTGTAAAGCAGTGAAGAAGTCACTCTTTTCAAATTTCACACTTTGCGCATAACTAAGGGATACGGTTGTATATACTACGATAAATAAGAGGAGATGCAGGGATTTCATAGTTAGTCTTGTGGGTAAACTAAGGGAAATGATAGTATTCACAGGTATAACCTTTCATATATTAGAGATGAAAGGTTATAACTTATGAAGTCAAGGATGAATAATTTTCCAGTCCTTTGAAGTTAATTGTTTTTTTGAATTTTTTCAAGATGGACTAACAGAAGAGGTAAGCTTCTTCCGGTGCTCTCCGATACTTTTTCACTGTGTAAGAGAGCACCCATTTTCTGATAAAAAGGAAGAGCAAAAGGATCACTTTGAATGAACATTTGTGTAAAGCCCCGTTGGCGGGTTTGTTGTAGGGCATGCTTGAACAAGCGCTTGCCTAATCCTTGTCCGATAAATGGAGGATCTATAAAAAACAGGGTCAATTCTACCTCCTGTTCAGAAAGAGGAGAAAACATATAAAACCCGGCTATTTGCAAAGTATGCTCTATTACAAACACCTGATTCAGCCGTATTTCTGCTGTTTTTACTTGTAATTCAGGGGCACAACGTTGTAAAAAGGCATCGTCATACCCCCAATGTGCTTTAGACCTGCTAGCCAGTTGGGTAAGTAATTCGGCTTCTTTGAGTGTAGCACTTCGAATAGACATGCGACTTGAAAATTTTTTAATTGAGATGACTGAGATAATCAAAAAATCTTCTCAAAAGCTCCTATCCATTTAACATCCGGACCATATGCAAGGTCTCTGAAGCTATTTTTAAGTTGTGTTCAGTAGCCATTTTTTTATGATTAATCAAATCAATAATGGTTCCGACCATACAAAGCCCTGCAGTGAAAAAATGAAGAATTCCCATACCGATTTGTCCGATCATAAAGCGTTGGACTCCTGCAAAACCGAATAAACCTACGATGCTACCAATGAGTAAATTGTCACTTCTGACTCTTTTGCCACTATAAATGGAAATAAAAGTCTGTAATTCTGATTCTGTAAGTTCTTCTGTAAGATTTTGCAGATAAATTAATTCCTCACCTTCAATGCCCGGTAGCATTCTAATAAGATTATGGTTCATAGGGTTTGTATTTAAAGTTGTTTTTTAAAAGTGTTATAATCCTTTGGATGATTATAATTACGGCAAAAATTCCTAAAGGGTGGTGTTCAAAAGATGTTTTAAGGTCGAAATGTAAAAGATAATGGAGTGAACGACCTAATCCGCAACCCGGGCAAAAGTCGAATCCCAAATGGTAAAAGGGACAAATGGAAAAATGACTTTCTCCTATAGGCAGTATAAATAATACGATTAAACCACCACTCCAAAACAATAACTCAAGGTGATGATATACAAAATTCTTTATAAATCCCATCGCTCAAAAGGGGCATTTTTCAAAAGAAAACACAACATACTAGGTATTTTCATTATTTCCAATTTTTCTTGAAATTCGGGACTATCGGAATGTAAATAAAACCAACGGGACAAAGGATATTGGATGGAGTGGGTTTCGGTTTGAATTGAACCGGCTTGTTATCTCCTTTATTAGTTATACACCATTCTTCAATTTTTGTTTTCTTCCTTTCATCATTTACTTAGGAGTTCGGTGAGCTACATCTTGGAATATTTCAATGGAAGAAATCGAGTCTTATTTGCTTTGATTTATCTTTAACTACTACTTCCGAAGCAGAATTTTTTATCTAATTTTCAATAAATCATAGATTTATTTACAAATCTGCATCATGCTTTCTCCGTAGAATAAGAGTATTTGAAAAAATACGGGGATTTTTTGAGGAATTAAATCTTTTATCTTTACTCACTGTTACCCTAATACAATTTGAGCCTAATCCCTTCAACCATGAGTAATACAAAGTTCTTTGCAAGTATCCTCCTTTCAGCCTTGTTTGGTGGTCTAATAGCGGTTTATATTTTTCAGGCCTCTACCACAGATATACTCCCTTCTGAAAATATTGAAAATAAGCAAGATGTAGTTCTTTCCAAGTACCTTTCGGCTTGGGAGAATGAAACGTCCGACTATACCGTCCCGGAAGGGCTTAACTTCGTGACGGCGGCCGAGAAAGTAACTCCGGCCGTAGTGCATATTAAAACCTATTACGATGGGTTGGCAAACGATTACGGGAAACATTCGGTAGAGGATTTGTTCAGAAAGTTTTTTGGGGATGAAGGTGGTGGATATTACGGAGACCGTGGCTTACGAATGTCTTCCGGATCGGGAGTCATCATTACCGATGACGGTTATATCGCTACGAATAACCATGTGATTGACAATGCCCAGCATATAGAAGTCGTGCTAAATGATAAAAGAAGTTTCAAGGCTAAAGTAGTTGGAACTGATCCTTCTACTGATTTAGCGTTGATCAAAATCAAAGAAAAACAGCTGCCTTTTATTCCTTTTGGGGATTCAGACAATGTTAAAATCGGACAGTGGGTGCTGGCGGTTGGCAATCCATTTGACTTGACTTCTACCGTTACGGCAGGAATTATCAGTGGAAAAGCCCGGAATATTAATATCCTTCGAAGCCGGGATAACCTTTCCATTGAATCTTTTATACAAACGGATGCAGCAGTGAATCCGGGGAATAGTGGGGGAGCCTTGGTGGATTTGAATGGAAACCTGATCGGGATTAATACGGCCATTGCTACCACCACAGGAACGTATAGTGGATATTCATTTGCTGTTCCGGTGTCCCTGGTTAAAAAAGTAATGAATGATTTGTCTGAATTTGGAGAAGTGCAAAGAGCATTGATGGGAGTTAGTATTCAAAATATTACGGCTCAGTTGGCCGATTACCGGGACCTGGAAACCATTGAAGGAGTGTATGTACTGGGAGTGACGCCTCATAGCGGGGCGGAAGAAGCAGGCCTACGGGAAGGTGATGTGATCATTACGATTAACGGAGTGGCAGTTAATATGACTTCAGAATTACAGGAATTAGTAGCCCGTAACAGTCCGGGTGACAAGATTAAGGTCGTGTATCGAAGAAATGGTAAAACAAATACGGTTACTGTCATATTAAAGAATAAACAAAACAATACGAAGATTGTCCAAACCCCGGTGATTCCGGAAGGAAAAGTAGAAACTCCAGAAGAAACAGTAATGGGGGCCGTTTTGGAAGAATTGTCCGAAGCGGATAAAGAAACTTTAAACGTGGAAGAAGGTATCCGGGTGAAATCTTTGGATGAGGGAATGCTTAAATCTACCCGTATGGAAGAAGGGTTTATCATTACACATATTGACAAGGTCCGGGTTTCTTCTTTAAAGGATTTTAAAGAGAAACTTCAAAATCTTGAATCGGGAGTCATTATTGAAGGAGTTTATCCGGATGGTCAAAAAGCATTTTATGGCTTGGGGTATTAAAAAAAAGAAAGTTTGAAATGAATAAAACGTTTGTTTTCTATAAGATCTTAGATGAAAGGCTGCCTTTTTGAGCAGCTTTTTTTGTACAGAAAAATCGATTACATGGATTAATTAATACATATACACATCGAATATCTTTCTACAGTAATTATTTTTGTAAAAACTAAACGACTAAAATTCAGTACAGTGGACTTAAAGAAAACCACCCAACAAGTTATACAAATCAGCAAAGAAGTCAGAAAATTTATTATTTCTGAATTTAATCGCTTTGATGCAGATGCGGTCGAATATAAAGGGCTTAATGATTTGGTATCCTATGTGGATAAGGAATCGGAAAAGCAATTGGTTAAGGGTTTGGGAGAGATTTTGCCGGAGGCCGGATTTATAGCTGAAGAAGGCACAGGATCGCGCAATGCCTCAGGGTATAATTGGATCATCGACCCTTTGGATGGTACGACTAATTTTATTCACGGGCTACCGGTTTTTGCAATTTCCATTGCGCTGATGAGCCCTGAGGAAGAGATCCTGATCGGAGTTGTTCATGATGTATGTCAGGACCACTGTTATTGGGCTGCGAAGGGGGAAGGCGCCTACCGCAATGATACTGTTATTAACGTGTCTTCAGAAGCTTCTTTGTCTAAAAGTCTTATCGCTACAGGCTTTCCCTACTATGCATTCGAAAAAATGCCATTGTATATAAAAGTCTTAGAGGAATTGATGCAAAAAACACATGGTTTAAGACGTATGGGGGCTGCTGCCATTGACTTAGCCTTTGTTGCTTGTGGACGTTTCGAATCTTTCTTTGAATACAACCTTAAACCTTGGGATGTAGCGGCCGGAATCTTATTGGTAAAAGAAGCAGGAGGAGTAGTAAGTGACTTTAAAAACGGAAATAATTGTATCTTTGGTAAAGAAATTATCGCTTCCGGGCATGTTCATCAAGATATGCAGGAAATCATAGCGCGTAATTTTTATCAATAGTGATGGTAGGGTTTTTAGGATAAAAAGAAAAAGTATACCGTAACCTATTGTGCCGGCTACCTTGTTTTTTATCCATTGTCCGTTGACAAATGTCACATGACTGTTAATATAATAAAACACATCTAAACATCTAATGAATATGGAAATAGGGCAAGCATTACCTGTAGAGAAGGTAAAACAATCGAGATTACCACAAGTAGATTTCAACAACATTCCTTTTGGGAAGATTTACTCAGACCATATGCTTGTGGCCGAGTTCAAAAACGGCCAATGGGATGGAGGCAAAATCATTCCTTTTGGAGATTTACCTCTGAGTCCAGCCACTTCCACAATCCACTATGGCCAATCCATCTTCGAAGGATTAAAAGCGTATAAAAGCGAGACAGAAGACAAAGTTTTGTTGTTCCGTCCGGATGAAAACTTCAAACGTTTTAATGAGTCCGCTACCCGCTTGTGTATGCCACATGTGCCAGAAGAAGTTTTTATGGACGGCCTGTTTCAATTAGTAAATTTAGATCGCGAATGGGTTCCGAATACGCCGGGCTGTAGTTTGTATATTCGTCCGTTCATGTTTGCGGCCGATGCTTATTTGGGTTTAAAACCTTCCGATTCTTATAAGTTTTTGATCATTACTTCTCCGGTGGGGGATTACTATGCAGAGCCGGTACGAGTGAAAATTGAGCGGCATTATACCCGGGCAGCCAAAGGAGGAACCGGATATGCCAAATGTGCCGGAAATTATGCAGCTTCTATTTACCCGGCAAAACTGGCCCAGGAGAAAGGATATCACCAATTGCTTTGGACAGATGGCGCCAAACATGAGTTTATTGAGGAAGCAGGGAGTATGAACGTTATGTTCGTCATTGGCGACAAATTAATCACTGCTCCGGCCGGCGATTCTATCTTACACGGGATTACTCGTAAAACGGTCTTAACCTTGGCAAAGGAGTGGGGAATGGAGGTAGAAGAACGACCTGTGGAGGTGAAAGAAGTACTTGAAGCCGTTAAGAATGGCACCTTAAAAGAAGCTTTTGGAACCGGAACAGCCGCTACAATTGCACACATCATTGCCATTGGTGATGATGGTACGGATTATGAACTTCCTGCAATCGAAACCCGAGAGTTTTCCAATAAAGTATTGAAAGAATTGACCGGTATCCAGCGAGGTAATAAAGAAGATGCCCACAACTGGATTTTCAAAATATAACGTATGGATAAAGGAAGGAATGATTCATTGCTAATCTTCCTTCCAATATGATTGTTCAACCCTCTGTGAGTTTTACTTCTCCGGAGGGATTTTTTATGGTAAAATACCAAACCCAACCTATAAAGAATACTTGCAGGGGTACTCTGAACCATAGGTAAGCAGAACCCGGCCCATTCAAATTTGCCTCTTGAATGTTCACATGATTAAGAGCAGCCAAGATATTTGCCGGAAAGATCAAGAAAAAGAAGATGATCAACATCCACCCCGTCAGCCGTTGCGTTGAGGGCATTAATAAACCAATAGCAGAAAGGATCTCCAATATTCCGGTAGTATATACAACTTCTATTTTGAAAGGTAGCCACTCCGGAAGCATAAGTGCCATCCCTTCGGCCATAGGGAAATGTGATATCCCGGTCATTAAAAGCATGCATGCCATGGCAATACGTCCTGAAAGGGAGAGCGTGAGTCGAGGAAAGTGGCCTACCTTTTTGGCCAGAAACAATATCAGAAAAACGGTCAATAAGCAAATTAATGGTTTCATGATTTCTTTTTCTGACAAAGCAACGAAGTATTTTCACCCCAAAAAATAACCTGGGTTAGGAAAATGTTAGAAGATTGCTATGCTTCTTTATTTCTTAATTTTCTTCTGATACGACTTAGACTTTCCGGGAGAATGCCTAAATACGATGCGAGATATTTGATAGGGATAGCTTGTACCAAACGGGGGTTTTTGTTCAATAGATTCTGATAACGTTGATCCGCTGACAGGCTTAAGAGTTCTATTTCCCTTTGGGTTTTCCGGACATACATTGCCTCTGCGATTCGCCGGCCAATGCGTTCACTGGTTTTGGATTGATCATACATTTTGTGGATTTGTTGATAATGAATCCGGAGAACTTCGGTAGGCAAAATGGTTGTAATTTGCACTCTGGAAGGTCGCCGGGTTAGAAAGGAAGAATAAGAGGTGACAAATTCATTTTCAAAACAAAAGTCCAGGCCGTGTTCTTTCCCTTCTAGTAAATAGTACACCCGGACTAAACCTTTACTGATAAAATATAGATAATTTTCCACCTGATCGAAAGAAGTAAGAATCTCCTGTTTTGAAAATGACCGTTGCTCCCATTGTTGGGCAAATTCTAACCATTGAGGGTTTTCAACCTTGGTGATCTGAAAAAGGCTTTGTTTCAGGCGTTGTAAAGAATTTTCCATATATCCAAAGAAAAGGGATTTGGAGGATAATGAAAACAAGGAAGCCGCTCTATTCTTCGGTAAAAGCGGCTTCCTTACTCTTATCTTCTAAAGGTTGCTATCCCAGTTGTTCTTTTTCTTTTCTCATTTTTTCTCTGGCTTCGGCCAATGTCTTTGAGTATTTGATATGGTGAGGAACCCCCTTTAAATCCCAAACCAAGCCCAATACTGAAAAAGTTTTCAATACATAGTAGGTGATGTCGATTTCCCACCAGAAGAACCCGTTGCGGGAAGCTACTTGATAGTAGTGGTGATTATTATGCCACCCTTCTCCCAAGGTTACCAAGGCCAGTACCAAGCTGTTTTTCGACTCATCTCCTGTATTGTAGCGGGCTTTTCCGAATTTGTGCATGATAGAGTTGATGCTAAACGTACCATGGTATAAAAGCACGGTACTTAGAAAGAAGCCTATCAATAAACTTGACCAACCTTGTGTGAAAATCTGGGCAAAACTGCCATCGCCATTTACAAAGCCTCCTACGAGGAAGATGACTATGGCCAATAGGGTGGGAGGTACCAAGTAATGCTTGTCAATCCAACGAATCTCGGAATGCTTGGCAAAATCTTGAATTACCCCAAAGTTGGTTTCTTTAAAATCGGGTCCGATAATCCAGCCAATATGTGAATACCAGAAGCCATACCATTTCATGGAATGAGGATCTTCCGGGGTATCGCTGTGCTTATGGTGGTGGCGATGATGTGCGGCCCACCACAGAACTCCTTTTTGCGCGGAGGTTTCTGCCATAAACGCAATGAAAAACTGAAAGGGCCGGGATGTCTTGTAGGATCGGTGTGAAAAGTATCGATGATACCCTCCGGTAACAAAAAACATCCTGATAAAATACAGTGAGATACAAACAATCCAATCAAACAGGGTGGCTCCTGTCCAGATTGCTGCCAGCGGTACTAAGTGCATCAAAATCATCCCGATTTCTTGCTTGAGAAGGGGCTTGCTACGTACTTGTTTTTGTGGGGCTGCCTCAGCTGTTTGAGTCATAAAAGCTTTTGGTGTTTCTGAAAAAAAGTTTTGACAAAAATAATCAAGGATTTTCTATTTTCTTGGTAAACAAGGTTTTTTCAAAACTGTTTAACATTTTTCTTCCGAGTGATGCTCAACTATCTATTAACAAAGTCCCCATTGTACCATAGGTAAATATTCAAAGAAGGGGAGATAGAAGAGTTTTACCCCCGGTAAAGTAACATTGTATAGTAATACCCAAAAAGCCCGAATAAAAACAATGAAAAAAGGAGGTAAAGCTCTGAAAAACACCTTTTTCACAAAAAAACTGAAAGCATTAACGTAATAAATGTTAACCGATGAATCAAGTTTTCTGAATCTCGTTAAATTTGTTAGATAGCAGTCAAACTGTTTATCTTACTTACTATAATTACCCAAACTAACCTTATTCAACATCAGTAGTTTATCCCCTAATTATGGCTCAAGGTACGCGCCATAATCAGTGGGGCTTGCTGACTATTGTATTAACGAACCGCTTTCCTTGATAAAGAATTGAACCGACAATCCTTGGCACATTTTGAAGATCACTAACAACGCTAATGATTTAATCAGTACTTTACCATGAAAAAGATAATCCTATCTTTATTATTACTTTTTTTTCAGATTTGTATTCTTTCTGCCCAACCTTCTGATCAATTTCAAAAGGTAGAGATTGTTTCGGGTTTAAAAAATGCAGTAGATTTCAGTTTCCTACCTGATGGACGTATATTGTTATTAGACCGCTTCGGGGAAGTGATCCTGTACAAAGCGGATTTGCAAACGACCGTGACAGCGGCTCTTATTCCCGTGTACCATGAATTGGAAGACGGCTTGCTTGGGATCGAACCCGACCCCAATTTCCAAAGCACACAACATGTATTTGTACATTACTCTCCACTAGACAAATCGGTGAACCGGGTTTCAAGGTTTACAATGGTAGGAGATGTTTTTGACATGGATTCCGAAGTAGTACTGTTGGAATGGGGAGTACAAAGGGAGAGTTGTTGCCATGCAGCGGGAGACATAGAGTTTGACAAAGACGGAAATTTATATATTGCCACCGGTGATAACACCAATCACACGGAGTATACGACCATTAACGAAACCGATAGTTTGTTCAGTGCGGAACGGACTTCTGCCAATACGATGGATATGCGGGGAAAAATTCTCCGGATTAAACCGGAGCCGGATGGAAGCTATTCGATCCCCCCCGGAAACCTTTTTCCCAACGGGCAGGGAGGGCTTCCGGAAATCTTTGTCATGGGAACCCGTAACCCTTATTCTTTACATTCCGATGAAAAAACAGGTTGGTTGTTTTGGGGGGAAGTGGGACCGGATGCGGCTGAGCCCGACCCCTTAAAAGGCCCTTTAGGTTATGATGAAATTAACTTGGTAAAAGAAGCCGGGAACTTGGGTTGGCCTTATTTGTCTGGAAAAAATAAACCCTATTGGAATCCCTATGAAAATAAATGGTACGATGCCAATGCCCCGAAAAACCATTCGAAGTGGAATACCGGTGCAGAAGACCTGCCTGTTGCGGAGCCTGCCTGGATGGAAATTCCCAGTGAATGTCATATGGTAGGACAACGCTATTACTACGATCCGGAAGTGGTGGATGATAAAAAACTTCCGATCGAATTTGACGGAGCATTTTTTTATTTTGACTTTAATACACATTGGCATAATGGAAAAAAAGTCAGTATGGCTTGGGTGGTTAAAATGGACGATACAGGAAATATTATTTCCAATGATCTATGGAACCCCACCAAAATTTATGGACAGGGATTTATCCGGATGAAAATCGGCCCTGACGACCACTTGTATATTTTGGAATACGGAACCGGTTGTTGTGATCATAATTCAGGAACAGGTGTATTGGTGCGTTTGGATTACGTAGGCGTTAATTCCAATTTGTCCCCGATTGCCAAAATCAGTGCGGACAATGTAGCGGGATCATTGCCTCTGACCGTGAATTTTTCCAGTGAAGGAAGTTACGATCCGGATGGCCCGGTGAACGACTTGAGCTACGAATGGGATTTTGATTCGGATGGTAATGTAGATGCCACCCATGCTAATCCTCAACATACCTATACCGTTGCCGGAAAATATACGGCAAAATTGAAGGTGAAAGACAAGAATGACGGAGAAAGTGTGAAGCTCTTGACCATTCATGCCGGGAATAACTTTGCGGAATTTACATTCGATTACCCCACCGATGGGGCTTTTTTTACCTGGAACGAGAATATTCCCATCAAAGTAGCGGTAAGCGATGTGGAAGATGGTTCGACCAGTGGAGGGGAAATCAATTGTAGTGATGTGAGCATTGTCCCTTCTTTGGGGCATTTGGATCATACTCACGATGACAATACGATTAACGATTGCGAAGGAGAATACCTGGTGGCATCCGGAGATCATGACATTGACGGAGGAGATGATTTGTATTTTGTCTTTTATGTGAATTATACCGATCAGGATAACTTGACCTCATATGATCAGGTAATAGTGCATCCCAAACGACAAGAGTTGGAATTTTATAATGAACAAAGCGGGGTGAGATTACTTAATAATACTGATCCTTGGGTAGGGGGATTGAAAGTGGTGAGGGCATCTCATAATTCTTATGTGATGTTGGAAGAGCGTAATTTGTTCAACATGAACAGTGCCACATTCCGGGTGGCTTCCGTATATGATGGTGGAACAGTGGAGCTACGGGCTGACAGTGAACACGGAACCTTGTTGGCTTCAGCCAATGTGCCGAATACAGGAAGTACGGATGTTTGGGAAAATATAACGGTGCCAGTTACCGACCCGGGCGGCAAACACAATCTGTATTTTGTCTTTAAAAATAACTCCGTTGCTGATAATATCTTTGATATCAACTATGTGGAATTTAGCGGTTCCGGGGTTTCACAAGACAATGTGCCTCCGGGTATTATCGAAGTAGTGGGAAAAAGCCGGACCAATATTCATGTCCGGTACTGGGAACCGGTGGATAAAAATACTGCGGAAACACTTGGCAATTATGCTATTAATAATGGCTTGACTTTACAAGCTGCGGCCTTGCAAGCAGATGGCAAAACGGTTATTTTGACAACTACGGAAATGGGTGATGAAGAGAGCTACACCTTGACGGTCAATAATATTAAAGATTTTGCCAACAATGTCATTCCTGCCAATACCCAAAAATCTTTTATCTATAACAAGCCAATGACCCCCTTGATCAGAATTAACTCTGGAGGCTTGGCCGGTAATTTTAACGGGGAAGAGTGGGTCGCCGATCAATACTATTCAGGTGTGGATAAAACGTATTCCAACATCATTGATATTCAAGAAACCAACAAAGACGAACTGTATCAAACCGAACGGTGGGGGGATTTCTCTTACAATATCCCAGTACCTATAGCCGGGGAATACCGGGTAGTATTACATTTTGCCGAATTGTACCATGGCGTGGAAAACGAAAATGGTGAAGGCGAAAGGGTATTTAATGTAGAGATTGAAAACGGGCAGGCAACGTTATCAAATTTTGATATTTTATCAGAAACAGCACCGGCTACAGCACTGATCAAAACCTTCAACAATATTCAGGTCAGTGATGGAATATTGAATATCTCATTTAATAAGTTGGTAAATAACCCGAAGCTTTCGGGAGTGGAAGTGTATGGAGATAAAAGTATATTGAATCCTCCATCAGTTACGATTTTATCGCCTGAATACGGCAGTTATGTACTTCCGGATTTTGAGCTGACTTATGAAATCGAAAATTGGGAAGTGAAAAAAGGTGGTACACACTATCACTGGATCATTGATGGCTTGAATATGGGCGGAGTCTATCAGAATGGCCCCATTGCTTTTAAGGATATGGAATTGGGAGAACATACCATTCGCCTGGAATTGTACAATGCCAACCATACCGGAACCGGAATATATGATGATGTGAAAGTTCATGTGGTAGAGCAGTTGCCAACTTCAATTTTTATAGATAGTCCGGAAGAGAACAGTACAACAAACAGTAGCTTTGATGTTGCCTTTACCGTTCATAGTTTCACAATGCCCGATGAGGGGTATATCCAATGGTCATTGGATAATGGAGCGGAAACCGGTAGCCATTCCAATACGAATCCTATTAGTTTTTCCAATATTAGCCAAGGAGAACATACACTGAAGTTAGAATTAATGAATGTGGATGGGACCAGTACCGGACAAAGTGATATTGTACAGTTTGAAGTAATCCCCGAGCTAGCCATCGGCCATTGGAATGAAGGAGATGAAGCCGAACATCACCGGGTGGATGTGCCTAATGCAGTGTATAATGATAAATTATATGTCTTTGGAGGACTGGACCAAGTGACAGCCGGCCAACCGGTAGTGGAAGTTTCGGAAGCATTTGACCCCAGAGCGGCACTGGGTAACCAATGGATGGTAATGGCCACTATGCCTACTCCTGTTCACCATGCGATGGCTTTGGAAGCTGATGGGGAAATCTGGATTTTGTGTGGGTTTACGGAAAGTAACTGGGGGCCGGGCACCAACAAAGTCCAAATCTATCATCCGGAAACAAATACCTGGCGGGAAGGGCCTGAATATCCTCATGCCAGAGGTTCTGTCGGATTTGTGCGTTTAGGTCGCAAGTTACATGGTATCAGTGGGTTAAAAGGAGTAAGGCATGGGAGTGCCAATGTAGAAGTGAAAGATCACTATGTGTTGGACTTGGACAAACAGGAAGAAGGCTGGCAACCTGCCGCTGAAATTCCGGTAGGGAGAAACCATATTGCTACCATTGCCTTGGGCGGTAAGATTTATGCGATTGGAGGAGCGATTGGGCATGATGATGTACCACAGCCTTGGCAGGATCAAAGCCGGGTGGATATGTACGACCCTTATACGGATTCTTGGACAGAAGTAGCTTCTTTGCCTTTGGGTGTTTCTCATCATGAAAGTAGCTCTTTTGCCATGGATGGTAAGATTGTCGTAGTAGCCGGAAAAACCACCGGAAATTGGGCCGGTTTGGACGAAATCCGGGAATACAATCCGGATACAAATGAATGGAAGGTAGTAGGTGAGGTGCCTGTTTCTCGATTGAACCCAGCTTCCAAAGTAATTGGGGATACCTTAATCATTACAGAAGGAGGAGGTGCTATTAAAATAAAAAATACCTATTATACCAAAGTAACCCGCTACAAACGCTCTGAGCTAGGTTTTTGGCCGAAGCAAATGTCATTCCACTCTTCGGAAACCGAGAACGGCACGATCGAGAAGAATCTTATTTTGTGGACCTATACCGGAAATACCAGTTTCACTTTGGAAGACGATAACTTACCTGATTGGTTGACAGTAAATGTTCCGCAGTATCAAACCGGAATTCACGGAGCGGACATTGGCGTTACATTGGATACAACCGGAATGGCTCCCGGAAATTACAGTTATGCATTAAAGGCCGTAGCAGAAGGATATGATACCGCCACGATTTTTATCTCTATGGAAGTAGAAGATCCTTATGAACCCTCTATCTCCATTACCTCGCCCAAAGAAGGCAACACCACAGGTTTAAGTATGGAAGTGGCGTTTGAAGTGGAAAATTGGTACATTGGCATGGACAGCAGCCATATCAGTTGGGTATTGGAAGAGTTGAATACAAACAACGATGTATTGGATATGCAGACAGGCATGCATATGAGTACAGACCCCGTCTTATTTGAGGGATTGAAGCATGGCAGTAAATACCGGGTGCGTTTAGGGTTGATGAATGCAGATCATACCAGCGCCGGATATTTTGATGATGTCATTTTTATGGCCGAGGACCAATCGGGTTCCGTTCGTATCAATATAGGGGGAAGTGAGGTAGAAACGGTGAAAGGTATTTTTATGGCAGATAATTATTTTACTGGGGGTACTACCCATGTAAGTGATGTCACCATTGCCAATGCCACTGCCGAAATGCAGGAAGTCTATCAAACCGAACGTTGGGGAGAATTCAATTATGAAATTCCGGTGGAAAATGGCGCCTACAAACTGGTCTTGCATTTTGCCGAACTGTATTGGGGGGTAAAAACTCCCAACGGAGAAGGGAAAAGAATTTTTAATGTCACTCTGGAAGGAAATCAAGTATTGAGTAATTACGATATTGTGGCAGATGTAGGGCCTGCTACAGCGGTCGTTAAGAATTTTTATCTGGAAATCACTGATGGCACAGTGAATATTTCCACCCAAAGTATCGTAAACAATGCGAAAATATCTGCGATTGAAATTATAAAGTACGATGGCAGCGTGATTATTTCCAAGATAGATGATCAAAGTAGTTTTGAAAGTGAAAGCATTAATTTCCCAATCGTGGTACAAGGAGAAACTCCCCTGAACTTTATGGCCAATGGCTTGCCTCCGGGATTATCAATAAATGCTACTACCGGGCTTATCAATGGTACCATTCAAAACGATGCCTCAGAAGGAGGGCCTAATAATAATGGGATATATCCTATCGAAATTTTTGTGAGTAATGATAAAGGAACAGATATCGCTAAATTTACCTGGAGGGTTAACTTAGGACCCAAACCGGCCAATACAGTACTTTATCGCTTGAATGTAGGTGGTGGAACACTGAGTGCATTGGACAATCCGGAGCCCGATTGGCAGGAAGACTCCGAAGGACAACCTAGTGATTATCTGGTTTTCGTGACAGGAAAAACCTTTTCGGACAATGGAACGATCGACATGAGTCATGCATCTTTGCAGGGCTTGCAAGTACCGGCAAGTTTGTTTAATTCTGAGCGGTATGACAATACGGATGATGCTACAAATATTCAGTGGAGTTTTCCGGTGTACCCGGGGACGATTGTAAAAGTGAGAGTTTACTTTGCCGAGCTGTATGCGGGAATTACCCAACCAGGGCAAAGGGTATTTGATATTGAAGTAGAAGGAGTGGTTCCCAATGAATTTAATGACATTGATCCTTTCGAAATTGCGGGTAGTCGAGGAGGGTTTATGTTGGAAACGACAAGCCAGGTTTCCGCAGATGGCCTTCTGGATATTGCACTCTTGCATGATGTAATTGAAAATCCGAGTATTAAAGGAATTGAAATCATTGTCAGCGATTCTGATAATGTTCTCCCGGTTGCCAATGCCGGAAGTGATGTTCAGATGTATCTGCCGGAAAATAGTATTGTATTAATAGGCAGTGGGCAAGACAGTGATGGCAATATCGTAAGTTATGAGTGGAACCAACTCATGGGACCAACTTCCATCACCTTATCCGGTGAAAATACCGCTACCTTAACGGTAAGTGATATGGTGGAGGGAGTGTATGAGTTTGAATTGACAGTGACCGATGACAAAGGGGGGCAAGGAAAGGATAAAGTGACCGTAACGGTAATTGAACCGGTAGTATATGCTCCCGGAAATGTCAAGGCTACACAAGGTACCCTTCCTGAAAAAGTTGAAGTGAATTGGAATGCTTCTGCCAATGCGACTCACTATAAAATATACCGAGCTGAAGTGAACAGTTCATCCAGTGCCTCTGCCATTAGCAATTGGATAGAAGGCACTACGTATATGGACGAACCTGTAGAAGCCAATAAAAATTTCTATTATTTTGTGAAAGGCGCGACAGGGGAGAGCGGAGAAGAAGCCAGTGTATTCAGTACCGGAGCAATGGGATATGCGATGGAAGCCGACCGGGCCATGAGCCTGAAAGATACGTTGAATTTTGGGGATGTCGCGGTCAATGACACATCCACCAAGTTGCTAAAGGTGAAAAATGAAGGCAATGCTTCTATCAGTGTCAATGAAATTCTCTTTCCTGAAGGGTATTCGGGAAATTGGAATTCCGGGGTCATTGGGGTGGGTGAAACTGCAGAAATTACTATTGAGTTTGCTCCCATAGAACAAAAAGAATACAACGGTACGATTGAAATAGTATCCAATGCAGATGGAGCAGGGAAGATTACCGTCATCGGAAAAGGAGTAGGAGTGACCGCGATCAATTCTGACGATCTGGCAAAAGCGATTACGGTGTATCCAAATCCTTCCGAGGGAGAAGTGTACTTAAAAATTGAAAGTAGTACCCGGGGGGATCTGTCGGTAGAGGTAATGGATGTCAGTGGAAAAGTATTAACCCGAGAGACCATGAAAAAAGAAGGTGAGGTTTTGGAAAGAAAACTATCTGTCAGCCATTTGCCCAAAGGGATTTATCTGATTAAGATAGAATTGGAAAAGTACTTTACGGTGAAAAAGTTGATCCGAAATTAAAATTTTATCTCAGAAGTATTTCACTTGAAAAAATCCTGAGCCATCATTGTGTGGCTTGGGATTTTTTACTTTCGGATAACAATGTACATTTTATAACAGACTAGATTACAGTGCAGCAAGATCTTTATTCTGATTGTATGCACAACTGTTGTTTTTATGGGTTTTCGAGAGGTTCTTTTTTTATGCTTTTGTGAAGTGTTTTGAAATGTAAATATTTGATAATCAGATGGAAAATCACTAGGTAATAAATGTTAATAATTGGTTTAAGTCTGCAAGAGTGATTACCTTTGTAAGGTATAGTCTTCTTTAAAATCACCGACTACAAATGCTCCACTATATTGTTTGGTTGAACATGCTAAATCGGTCAAATAAATTTTGACTGAGGATGGAAAGGCTAGAACTATAAGCAATGTAACATCAACTTTGTTAAGCCACCAAATCCAAGTGGAGAACCCATTACTACCTCATACCCTACCCTTTTTTGCGGTCCGGCCCATTATTAAGTTGGAGTCTGCCGGGAAAAAAGGTTACATGCAATAGCATTCTAATTACAACCTAAATCAACGTATTGAGAAGTATCAATTGCTTGTACTTATCGCTTTCATAGTACTTGTGGGGTTGCTCCTGCCATAAGATTTGCCAAGTCTTAAAAACGTCATTCGAACTATCAATTCTTTACAGGCTTATGTATTACAACGCTATTATAATTTCGGCTTTACCATGAAAAAAATTACTCTATCCCTGTTATGTAGTTTGCTCTCAATAATAGTAGGTTTTGCCCAATCTATTCCTGATCAATTTCAAAAAGTAGACGTAGTCACAGGTCTGAAAAATGCCGTGGATTTTACCTTTCTGCCCGATGGGCGGGTATTGTTACTAGACCGCTTCGGGGAAGTAATCCTTTACAAACCGGATTTGCAGACCACTGTATCCGCTGCTCAAATCCCCGTATTTCACGAATTGGAAGACGGGTTGATTGGGATTGAACCCCATCCTGATTTTCAAAGCAATCAGCATGTATTTGTCCATTATTCTCCTTTAAATAAGTCGGTCAACCGGGTTTCCCGCTTTACCATGCAGGGGGATTTTTTTGATATGAATTCGGAGGTCGTGTTGTTAGAATGGGGGGTACAGCGGGTCAGTTGTTGCCATGCTGCGGGAGATATTGAATTTGATATGGATGGCAATTTGTACATCGCCACCGGAGATAACACCAATCATACCGAATACGCTACAATCAATGAAACGGACAGCTTGTACAGTGCGGAACGCACTTCTTCCAATACGATGGACTTACGGGGAAAGATCCTGCGGATCAAACCGGAATCGGATGGAAGCTATTCCATTCCGGCCGGAAACCTCTTTCCCAACGGACAAGGAGGCCGGGCGGAAATTTATGCCATGGGAGTTAGAAATCCTTATACATTGCATTCGGATGCCCAAACCGGCTGGTTGTATTGGGGAGAAGTAGGCCCGGATGCGGCCGGACCGGATCCTCAACAAGGCCCCTTGGGCTATGATGAAATCAACCTGATGAAACAAACGGGAAACATGGGCTGGCCGTATTTGGCCGGAAAAAACCAACCTTATTGGAATCCCTATGAAAATAAATGGTACGATGCCAATGCTCCCAAAAACCACTCGCAATGGAATACCGGAGCTACGGAATTGCCAGCCGCCCAACCGGCTTGGATTGAGATTCCCAGTGAATGCCATATGGTAGGCCAGCGCTATTACTACGATCCGGAAGTAGTGGACGATAAAAAACTGCCGATCGAATTTGACGGGGCATTTTTCTATTTTGACTTTAATACCCATTGGCATAGTGGGCAAAAGGTGAGTACCGCCTATGTAGTGAAAATGGATAATGACGGGAACATCATTTCCAATGATCTGTGGAATCCCACAAAAATCTTTGGACAAGGGTTTATCCGGATGAAAATCGGGCCGGATGATCATATGTATATATTGGAATACGGAACCGGTTGTTGCGACCATAATTCAGGTACGGGTGTATTGGTACGGCTGGACTATGTAGGCGTGAATTCCAATTTGTCCCCGGTAGCCAAAATCAGTGCGGATAAAGTGGCCGGATCCATTCCTTTGACGGTGAATTTTTCCAGTGCCGGCAGTTACGATCCGGATGGTCCGTTAAATGAATTGACCTATGAATGGGATTTTGAATCGGATGGGATCGTAGATGCCACTACAGCAAATGCCAGTCATATATATCTACTGCCGGGGGATTACAATGCCAAACTCAAAGTGAAAGATGCTGACGGAGGGGAAAGTGTCAAGCTGTTGACCATTCATGCCGGAAATAATTTTGCCGAATTTGATTTTGACTATCCTGCGGATGGTGGGTTTTTTGCCTGGAATGAACGCATCAATTACAAAGTGGTGGTCACTGACCCAGAAGATGGGTCGACTAGTGGAGGCGGAATTAGCTGTAATGAGGTAAATATTATTCCTTCACTGGGGCATTTGGACCATACTCATGATGATAATACGGAAAATACCTGTGAAGGAGATTATGTAGTGGCTTCCGGTGATCATGATGTGGATGGTGATGATGATTTATATTTTGTCTTTTATGTCAATTATACGGATCAGGGAGGACTTACTGCCTATGGACAGGTGACTGTTTATCCCAAGCGGCAGGAAATGGAGTTTTACGATGAACAGAGTGGTGTGTCCTTGATCAATAATACGGACCCCTGGTTAGGAGGCCTGAAATCCATCCGGGTTTCCAATGGCGCTTATGTAAAATTTGAAGGGAGAAATCTGCATAATATATCTTCTGTCAAATACCGGGTAGCCTCGGTTTATAACGGTGGGATTGTGGAGTTGCGGGCCGACAGTCCGACAGGTACCCTTTTGGGTTCGGCCAATGTACCCAATACGGGGAGTACGGATGCCTGGCAATATATTACTACCTCCGTGACAGACCCGGGAGGAAAACACGATTTGTACTTTGTATTTAAAAATGCATCGGTGAGTGCGAATATTTTTGATATCAACTTTGCCGAATTCCAAGGTGTGGGTGAGTCGGTAGATGATATCCAACCTGGCATCACGGAAGTGCGAGGAGAAAGCAAAACGGAAGTACAGGTGATTTTTTGGGAGCCTGTACAACAGGCCACTGCACAAAATGTGAATAATTATGCGATTAATAACGGACTGAGTATTTCCTCAGCGGTATTGCAGCCAGATGGTAAAACGGTTTCCTTGACTACCAGTGCCATGACAGACGGTGCGAGTTATACTGTTACGGTAAACAATATTAAAGATTTGGTAGGTAATACGATTCCTGTCAATACCCAGGCTTCTTTTGTGTACAACAAAGCTTTGGCGCCATTAGTGAGGGTGAATACCGGAGGGCTGGCTGTAAGTTATAGTGGTGAAGATTGGGAAATAGACCAATACAATACCGGAAGCGAAAATACCTTTCAAAATTATAATTTGAATATTGCAGGTACCTCAAAAGATGAACTGTATCAGACGGAACGATGGGGAGATTTTACTTATAATATTCCGGTGCCCATGAATGGGACATACCGGTTGGTTTTACACTTTTCCGAATTGTATTGGGGCGTACAAAATAACGAAGGAGCAGGTTCCAGGGTGTTTAATGTCAATATCGAAAACAATCAAGCCTCTTTGTATAATTTTGATATCTTGACAGAAGTCGCTCCGGCAACAGCCTTGGCAAAAACGTTTGACAATATTCAAGTGAATGATGGATTTATGACCATTGACTTCATCAGTATTGTCAACAATGCCAAAATCTCAGCTATTGAAATTTATGGAGATGAAAGTCTAAGCGATCCGCCTTCGGTCACTATCCTTGCTCCGGAAGACGGCAGTATGGTGTTACAACCCTTTGACTTGGTGTATCAAATTGAAAATTGGGAAGTGAAATCGGGTGGAACACATTTCCATTGGATCATTGATGGGTTAAATATGGGAGGTGTTTACAATACGGAGCCAATTACGTTTAACAACCTGGAATTAGGGGATCATACCATTCGCCTGGAACTGTATAATTCCAATCATACAGGTACCGGCATTTACGATGACGTCCAAATCACTGTGGTAGACCAACTGCCTACTTCCATTGTGATTGATGATCCGTTAGAAGGGGCTGTAGTCAACGGAAGTTTTGAGGTGGCCTTTACCGCTCATAGCTTTTCCATTCCGGCTGACGGTTATATCAGTTGGTCGTTGGACAACGGAGCCCTAACAGGGCAACATACTTCTGAAAATCCGATTAGCTTTTCCAACGTTGGTAACGGGTCGCATACACTCCGGTTGGATTTGATGAACTCCGACAATACCAGTACCGGGGAATATGACATTGTACAATTTGAAGTAGTACAGGAGTTGGCTATTGGCACTTGGACTGAGCAAGACGAGGCCGAGCATCACCGGGTAGATGTTCCCAATGCGGTCTATCAGAACAAATTGTATGTGTTCGGAGGTTTGGATCAGGTCAGTACCGGCCAGCCGGTTGTCGTCAGTACAGATGCATTGGACCCCCGGGCTCCTCAGGGGAATCAGTGGATGGTAAAGGCACAAATGCCCACTCCGGTACACCATGCCATGGCCTCCTTGATTGATGGAGAAATATGGATTGTTTGTGGGTTTAAAGAGTCCAACTGGGGGGCCGGAGTGAACAAAGTTCAAATTTATAACCCCAATACCAATACTTGGCGTGAAGGACCAGCCTATCCGAAAGCTTTGGGATCGGTAGCCTTGGTGCGTATCGGGAGAAAATTACATGGCATCAGCGGACTCAAAGGGGTACGGCACGGAACCAGTAATGTAGAAGTCAATGATCATTATGTATTGGACCTGGATAACCAACAAGCGGGCTGGCAAGTGGCTCTGGCCATTCCTGTGGCCCGGAACCATATGGCTACAGTAGCCTTAGGAGGGAAAATTTATGGAATAGGAGGTGCCATTGGGCATGATGATGTACCCCAACCTTGGCAAGATCAAAGCCGGGTGGATATATTCGATCCTTATACCAATACTTGGTCTCAGGCAGCTTCTTTGCCTTTGGGCATTTCACACCACGAAAGCAGCACTTTTGTATTGGATGGAAAAATAGTGGTGGTATCGGGGAAAACTACCGGAGATTGGTCGGGAATTGATGATATCTGGGAATACACCCCGGAAACCAACACTTGGAAGAATATAGGAAATGTACCCGTATCCCGACTTAACCCGGCTTCCAAAGTGATTGGTGATACTCTTATCGTGACAGAAGGGGGAGGAGCTATCAAGGTGAAGGATACTTATTTTACCGAAGTCACCCGTGCCCGAAGTACTAAGATGGGATTCTGGCCTCAGCAAATCAGTAGTAGCTATACCGAGGCTACTAATGGTACGATTGTCAAGAATTTACTTCTGTGGACTTATACGGGAGAAACTGCCTTTAATTTGAATTTGAGTAGTTTACCTTCTTGGCTTACCATTAATGTTCCTCATACCCAGACAGGGACCTATGGAGCCGAGGTACAACTAGTGGTTGACGAAAGCCTGTTGGCAGCCGGTACAAATAGTTTTGAACTGAAGGCATTTGCCACAGGTTACGATACGGCCAAAATATGGGTTCAGGTAGAAGGCAATGATCCTAACCAACCTTCTATTACAATTACCTCCCCTACTAATGAGAGTTCAGTAGGGTTAAGTGTGGATGTGGCCTTTAACGTAAGTAACTGGTATGTAGGCCAGGATTCCAGTCATGTCAGCTGGGTATTTGAAGAATTGGAACCGAACGGACAGGTAACCAGTATGCAGACCGGTATGCATATGGACTTGAATCCCATTCCATTTACGGACTTAAAACACGGACAAATCTACCGGGCGCGGTTGGGATTGATGAATGCCGACCACACCAGTGCGGGCTATTTTGACGAAGTGATGTTCACAGCTGCCCATCCGGATGCTTTACAAATCAATGCCGGAGGCAATGCCATACAGACCGCCAGGGGTAATTTTATCAGTGATACGTATTTTACCGATGGAACAAGCTATTCTAGTAGTATTGAGATTCAAAATAGTACTGTGGCTATGCAGGACTTGTATCAAACCGAGCGTTGGGGAGATTTTCAATACGAAATCCCTGTAGCGAATGGAGCGTATAGTGTGATTTTACATTTTGCCGAATTGTATTGGGGAGTGAATACACAAGGAGGACAGGGCGAACGGGTGTTCGATATATTCCTTGAAGGTAGTATGGTGTTGAGTGATTACGATATCGTCAGTGATGTAGGACCCGCCACAGCTGTCAGCAAAGAATTTACTGTGAATATCACAGATGGTGCTGTAAGCCTTTATGGAATAGCTTCGGCAAATAATCCCAAGATTTCTGCCATCGAAATTGTTCCGGCTACTTCCGGAACGGAGTTTCCTCCTCAAATTACGGTCATCAACGATCAACAAATCATTGAAGGAGATACCCTACTTGTACCTATCACTGCTACCGACAATGAAAATGATCCCATCAGTTTAAGTGCATTGGTAAAAGAAAACGGAACACCAATTTCATCCTCCTTGTATTCATATAGTGATAATGGAAATGGTACAGGAGAATTTCAATTGCCTACGGCTTTGGGAGATGCCGGGAGAGAGTTTGAAGTGACCATCAGTGCAACGGATAATGACGGAACTACTATGGAGAGCTTTCTTGTAGTAGTGGTGCCGGAAGGAAATGAGCAAGCTATACGGATTAATGCCGGAGGAGGAACGGTTGTGACCAATATAGGAGAATATATTAGTGATACCTATTTTACAGGTGGAAGTGCTTATTCCAGTGAGGAGTTTATTCAAAATAGCTCTTCGGCAATGCAACCGGTATACCAAACCGAACGTTGGGGAGATTTTCAATATGAAATACCTGTGAGCAATGGCTCTTATCAAGTGGTATTGCACTTTGCCGAGTTGTATTGGGGTGTCAAAACACAAGGTGGTCAAGGCGAAAGAGTATTTGACATTTTGTTGGAGGGGAATATAGTGCTGGATAACTACGATATCGTCAGTGATGTAGGACCTGCCACTGCCGTTAGCAAGACCTTTACCGTAGATATTTTGGATGGAACGGTGAGCCTTTCGGCAACTGCCTCGGTCAACAACCCGAAGATCTCTGCGATTGAAGTACTACCGGTGGGAGATTTGCCCCAAGCCCCCCCTCAGCTAGCTGCTATTCCAGATAAAGAGGTGCTTGGAGGGCAAACTCTTACGGTTCCGGTCAGTGCTATGGATGGCAACGGGGATGCGATTAGTTTGGATGTTCAGATCACTGAAAACGGCTCCCCCGTCTCTCCCTCTATGTATTCCTTTACAGACTTTGGCAATGGCACGGGAGAACTGCAGTTCTTTACCTCCACAGGAGATGCCGGAAAAATAGTTGATGCTGTCGTTAGTGCGACAGACAATGATGGGACTTCTACGGAGTCTTTTACCATTACCGTATTGGATGAAAATACAGTAGCTGCAATTCGCATTAATGCCGGAGGATCTCAATTACAAACCAGCGATGGTAAAACCTGGAGTGCGGATACACATCCGGATGGAGATAAGTACAATCCCACCCGTGTTATAGCAATTGCAGGAACCAATGACGATGCCTTGTATCAATCTGAACGAAATGACGGAGGTGTAGGCTTTTTACTGTATGAAATTCCTGTGCCGCCTTATAGCTCTTATACCGTCAACCTACATTTTGCAGAGTTATGGTGGGGAGCGCCTGGAGGTGGTCCTGGAGGTCCGGGTAAACGAGTGTTTGATATCAATATCGAAAACGGTCAAGCTTTTGTTGATAATTACGATATCAATGCTGATGTAGGGCCAGCTACTGCCACAGTAAAAACCTTCTCAGGGATTACGGACAATAATGCAGATGGTAAAATCAAAATTTTGTTGGTAACGGAAGCCAATAAAGCAAAAATTTCCGCCATTGAAATTGTTCCTCAAGGAAGCACAGTCGGTTTGCCTCCGCAAATCTCAGCAATAAGCGATCAACAGGTGTCAGAAGGGGAAACACTCACGGTGCCTGTGTCTGCCAGTGATAATGAAGGAGATGCGATTAGTTTGAGCGTGCAAGTTACGGAAAACGGCTCTCCGGTTTCTACCAGTGAATATAGTTTTAATGATAATGGAAATGGCTCCGGGTCTTTCCAATATACTCCGGTAGTAGGAGATGCGGGGCGTGTATTGGATGTATCTGTTCAGGCATCCGATGTGGACGGGTCGACCATGGAAATATTCCAAATTACGGTAACTCCACAAGGGCAAGGAACGCCTGTTCGAATCAATGCCGGAGGTCCCGATTTGCAAACCAACGATGGAAAACAATGGTCAGAAGATCTATTGCAGATGGGAACGGCTTTTGAAAAACAAATAGCCATTGAAGGGACCAATGACGATGCTTTGTACCAAACCGAACGAAACGATGGGGGGGCCGGCTCTTTAACTTATGATTTGCCTGTGGAAGCGGCCAGTGAGTACACCGTCAATTTACATTTTGTCGAATTGTATTGGGGAGTAAATGGGCCGGGAGGTACTGGAAACCGGGTGTTTGATATCAATATTGAAAATGGACAGGTATTGATTGATAATTATGATATCAATGTTGTGGTGAGTCCTCCGACTGCCGTAGTGGAAACCTTTACAGGAATCACTGACTCGAATGGAGATGGCAAAATCAACATTACCTTGGTAACGGAAGCTAATAAAGCGAAGATTTCTGCCATTGAGATTCTCCCAATCAATAGTTCTTCAGCAAAATTGGCAAGTACTATAAGCAGTACCAAAGTGCTGGAAGAAAAAGCGGAGGTGGACGTTTATCCGAACCCTTCTCCGGATGTTGTTACAATTGATATTTATGATCCTGAGGATTTACCAAAATCCATTAACATCTTTAATAGTGTAGGGCAAAGAGTATATGTCGAAGAGCATTTGAAGAAAGACTCTTTACAGATCAACTTAGCAAATTATAACAGAGGCTTGTTTGTGGCTGTAATCAAAATAGGTGACAAACAGATTGTCCGGAAAATTTCTATTAAATGATTTTAGCGTTTATATAATTGGTAAAGTTAAAGTACCAAGCTGGAGCAGGATCATCCTGCTACCAGCTTTTTTTATGATTTTCATTAACTATTTGGCAGGTTCTACAACGGCTGACCCTGATAAATCCAAATCCAAATCAGGTTGTAAATTATAGTGAAGTACAGAGGCACCAGAACCCGTTACTTTAAGTTGTTTAACAGGAGAAACTTCTGCCTCTGCGGAACCTTCGTTGATGATTTTAATATCATCAGTAGGGAGGTCAAAGCTATACAAACGCGTGTCTCCGGAATTTTTGGAGCTGAATTCATCGGTTAAGTGATAAATTTTAACAGGTCCTATGATTTTTAGTCCATTCTCTACATTGACAATAGATTGACCAATTAGCAATTGGGAGTCATCCAGGATCAACGCGTTTTCATACACCACCTCTACATCGTCTTCTTCTAAAATTAAAAATTCTTTCTCTTCGGTACGGATAAGAGAAGACAGCCAAACCTGACTACTTCCTTTTAAGGTAGTTTCAATATCTTCTACCTGGAGTCCGGAGGCTGTCAGTCTACTATCCCCTTGAGTAAGTAAAGCCAAGTCGTCCAGCCAGTCACCGTTTTCTTGTTCTAAAAGCACCTGTGCATCTGCTTCTACCACAATTGTCAGATCATCATCAGTGGGCAGGTAAATTACCAGGCTGTCAGAAGGTTTAATGTAATCTTTGCCATGAATATGCAAGGTATTATCACTCACTTTTAACTCAAGCAAGTCATGTAAATATGCATTTGCTGTGACTTTGATTTCATGAGAGTCATCCTCGTCTTCTTCAAAGAGAATCAGTTTGGCATTGGTACTAATCCTCACTTTGTCGAAATCTTCTACAGAAAAGAAATCTTTATAATCTCCCTCAAAATCATCGTCTTTATCACATGAAAAGGCCAAAAATGCACCTACGAATAATAGAAGAAGTTTACTTTGAAAGTTTCGCATAATATCAAAAAATTAGTTTCACTTACTTTGTACAAATTACTTGCCTTATCTCTGACGGAATGTTACCGGATTTGGTTGGAATATTTTAAAAAAATGCTTTTCCGAATTCAGAACCAAAGAACGTAGACAGTGATTTGGAAGGATTATTTTGAATTTGCTACTTAATTAATTTTCAACAGGTTTGTGGATTACTGAATTGTTTGTTAGTTTTGCAGGCCTAATTTATAACTTTGAATTTGAGGACAAATGAAAAGGACATACCAACCATCTAATAGAAAAAGAAAGAACAAACACGGTTTCCGTTCAAGAATGCAAAGCGTAGGTGGCCGTTTGGTTATTGCGAAAAGAAGAGCAAAAGGTAGAAAAAAATTGAGTGTTTCTAACGAAAGAAAACACAAAGCTTAATCTGTTTTTGATAAAAACTCCTTAAACAATACGGAAGGATGAAAACTAGGATCGCAAAAAAAATCGTAAAGAAAAAAGAAGACCTGAAATACAACCGGGAGCAGTTAAGAAAAGCTGACACTGTTGTAGGTAGATACGAGCGTAGAAAAAAGGCTGATCAATAAATCCGGTTCGGGCTTGTTCATATTATTATTTATCAGATAGTATTTTGAAAGAGTCCTTGGATCAAACCTTTCCTAAGAGTGAACGCCTGACAGGTAAGAAATCAATCCAGGAGCTTTTTACTAAAAGCTCCTCTGTTTTTTTATTTCCTTTCAAAATCCTGTACACTTTTCCCGAAACCTCAACTGAAAAGTACCCCAGGGTGTTAATTTCGGTGCCTAAAAGAAGATTTTCAAAAGCAGTGCACCGCAATAAGCTTAAGCGAAGGATACGTGAAGCTTATCGATTACACAAATCCGCTATATTTACCTCTGACACCAATCCTGACCGCCTAGCCATTATCTATGTGGGCAAGGAAATCTCTGATTTTCATTTCTTGGAAAAAAAGCTGACGGCTGTACTGCAAAAGATCGGGAAAAAGTAGTAATCTTCGCAGTGGGAAAGCCTACAAAGGGCCTAAATAAATTTTTAGGAGCGAAGTTTGTTATGTTTTTGCTAGATATTCCTAAATTTAGGAGAGGTTTTTTGAAAGAAAAAAACCGGATTAACTAGCTTTAAGGTTAGTATTTACTTGGCTCCCATTGTGTTTCCCATACGAAGGGCGCAGCTAATTAAATTGGACGATTTTTTTGCAATCCTTCAATAAAGCCTGTGAACCAAATCCCGTCCTTTTTTGTAAAAGCATCATGATAGTTAATCAAAAGCATAATACTATTTCCCTATGAAATTTAAAAAATTAAGCCTTGGTGTAGTGGTATTTACTCTTATCAGTTCTCTGGTAGCATTTAGCCCTCATGATAAATACTTCGAAATAGCTAAAAATATTGACATCTTTGTGACTTTGTACCAAGAGGTAAATAAGTTTTATGTTGATGATGTAAACCCTACGGACTTGATGAATTCGGGGATCAATTCAATGTTGAATACCTTAGACCCGTATACGGATTACATTCCGGAGGATGAAATTGAAGATTATCGTACGATGACTACCGGGGAATACGGAGGAGTGGGGATTATGATTGGCAACCGGAATAGTAAAATCATGATACTGATGGCATCCGAAGGGTTTGCTGCTGATCGTGCCGGCTTGGAAATAGGGGATGAGCTGATTAAAATTGATGAGGTAGATGTGGAGAGAAGGAATATTGATGATATAAGTAAATTATTGAAAGGACAATCAGGTTCGGAAGTAAATTTGACCGTAAGAAGGTTCGGGCATACCACTCCGTTGACCTTTCACTTGAAGAGAGAGAAGATTCAATTGAGTAATGTGCCTTATTTTGGAATGGTAACCGAAGATATTGGCTTAATTCAATTAACGGATTTTACAAGAAATGCAAGCAAAGAGGTCGCTACAGCCCTGAATAAATTAAAAGATCAAGGGGCAAAGAAAGTTATTTTAGACTTAAGAAGTAACCCCGGAGGCCTTTTGTCTGAGGCAATCAATGTTTCCAATGTTTTTCTCCCAAAAGGCCTTGAAATTGTAAGTACAAAAGGTAAGATCAAAGATTGGAACCGGACCAATAAAGCACTGAATAGCCCGGTGGATACAGAGATCCCTTTGGCAGTACTGATCAACGGGCATAGTGCATCGGCTGCTGAGATTGTTTCTGGGGTCATTCAAGACTATGACCGGGGAGTGTTAGTAGGTAGACGTTCTTTTGGTAAGGGGCTGGTACAAGCAACCCGTTCCTTGTCGTACAATTCTAAACTGAAAGTGACCGTTGCCAAATATTATATTCCAAGTGGCAGATGCATTCAAGAGATTGACTATAGCCATAAAAGTAAAGACGGATCCCCTGAAAAGATTCCGGATTCTTTGAGAGTTGCTTTTAAAACCCAAAATGGGCGAACAGTCTATGATGGAGGAGGGGTGTCTCCAGATCTTCGGGTGTCTCCTATGAATTATGCAACCATCACTATGAGTCTGTTGAACAGAGGGTTGATCTTTAACTATGCAACGGAATATAAATTTAAACATGAGCAAATTCCCCCTGCAAAAGATTTTTCATTGACAGATGCTGAATTTGAGGAGTTTGTCGAATGGTTAAATGACAAAGAGTATGATTATCGCACGGAAGTGGAAAAGTCTTATGATAAGCTTGTAATCAGTGCTAAGGCAGAAAAATATTATGATGATATTCAAAATGAAATTCAGGCCTTAAAACAGAAGATTTTTCACAACAAAGAGTCGGACTTATATAACTTCAAAAAAGAAATAAAGAGAGAGTTGGAAAAAGAGATTTGTTCGAGGTATTACTTAAAGAATGGACGCATTGAGGTTGCCTTTGATCATGATCATGATGTGCTTACTGCAGTAGCAGTATTAAATGACAACGACCGTTATGGAGAAATACTGGCGAAGCATTAATTTTTTTGCTCATATTTGATTTACTATAAAAAAGAACAGCCCTTCATTGATTCAATGAAGGGCTGTTCTTTTTTATATGGCTACCTCACTCGCCATTTAAGATCCAAAAAGGATTTGTAGGTGCCTACTCAGAGATCAAAATATGGCTTTGGAAAATAGAAGTGAGTTTTTGATTATCAAAAGATTTTAATTCTAATTGATAGGTGCCTATGCTATCAGGTTGATAAGCTTCGGTAAATTCGAAAATAGATTCGGAGAGATTTCTATACATAGTGTCTAAGACAACAGCCCCTAAATTAATACCTCCATCACTTTTGGAGGTAATATCCGTCAGAGTTAATTGTAACGAGTCAATCAGATGTTTGGGAGAATATGTTTTACCTGAGAAAATGACAGGAGTATTTAAGGAAGCGTTTGCTGAGTCTGAATGGGGTTGAAACATCTCAATTCTTGGGCCGGGGTTTTCAATCGTTAAATCAAATTGATGTGATTGGCCAGGTGTGCCATTGAAATCTTCAAATTCCATTGAGAGTGAGTAAGTACCATTGGCTGCATTACTCACACTTGGATAAAAAATACGTTGAGCAATTACTTTTTGGCCTCCTATGTTGATAAGCGTGTCTAATCTGTATAAAGAAGGGTTGCCAAAAGGTATTTCGAATTGATCGGCAGGGTCTGGCATAATGTGAATCCTGTAGGAGCCTAAAGAGGAATTATCTGAAAATTCTGCTTGAATGATTAGGGAGTCAGGAAGGATTAATTTAATCAGGCCTTGCTCCTGGCCATTGATTTTTAGATTTTTTACCACGGGTGCCTCATCATCATTGTAGTTACACCCTGTCATCACAATACTAAAACTCAATATAAAAAATAACAAGCTTTTCATGGTAGTGTAGTTCATTTCCACTCTGGAATCCTTTTGGGCAAAAATATAAGATTCAAATCTCTTACATTGTGTTTTTACAAATTATAGTTAGGAAAGAGTATTATACACCATATTTCTTAGTTAGTTGGAAAGAAAAATGTTAAGGGGAGCATTAAAAAAATGGACGGAGAGCTGTGGTGTGATTAGAGCATATTTAAAATTCGTTGCGGAAGGCCATCCCTTTGGTAGTGAAAATACTATGCTGAGGTTCCTGAAATGAGAGTTTTTGGCCCAAAGGGTTTAATCATACTCTTAAAGGGAAAACAGAAGAAAAAATAAAAGAGGTTTCTTTAAAGAAACCTCTTTTATTTTTATTTAATTGATTTTTTCAAATCAAAGGACTTAGAAAAGTCTAATATTTTTTGAATCGACTTTTCGCTCGGAGCCTTCTCTAAGCCATCTAATTCTTTTTTAAGGTGAAGAAAGGAGTAAAACTCTTCTTGAAATTGGGCATCGTTTTTTAACTTTTCTTCAAATTTTCTTTTTTCCTCCTCAGACACCTCTTTATAGAGATATTTAAGGATTTCTGTTGCTGAGATTTTTGTGGTCATAGGTAAAATTACTGTTACTTTGATTCATTTGTTTGCGCAGGTTAATGAGCGCATACCTCATTCTTCCTAACGCAGTATTAATACTTACACCTGTTACTTCTGCAATTTCCTGAAAGCTCATTTGCATATAATGTCTCATCATAAGCACTTCCTTTTGAGCCTCGGGAAGTTTTTGGATTAATTGTCGGAGTCGGGCATGAGTCTCAGATTTGATTTGTAGGGACTCTACTGCCTCTTCAGCAAACTCTAAAGTATTGAAAACGTTGCTACCATCTTCCATCACAATAGTCGGATACCGCTTTTGCTTTCTAAAATAATCAATTGCCATGTTATGAGCAATTCTGGATATCCAAGGGAGAAATTTTCCTTCTTCGTTATACCTGCCTGTCTTGATGGTTTTGATAGCCTTGATAAATGTATCTTGTAGTAAATCTTCTGCTACATAGGCATCTTTGACAATTAAAAATATAGTTGTATAAATCTTATTTTTGTGACGCATTAATAGCGTTTCAAATGCCTTCTCATCACCGGATTTGTATTTGGTTATAAGTTCGCAGTCACTGATCTTATACTTTCTCATATTTGGTTTACATTTAATTAACGAAAACATTAAAATTCCTATTGTAGAATGAAGCCTATATTGATAGACTAGTGGTAGTTAAAGTGATAATGAATAGTAACAGTAAAAAATGAAAAGTCGACTATGAGTTTGAAAATCAATAATTTGGATTACGTAACTATACAAATGTATGGCAAAGTCTACGCCAAAGCAAATTTTCAAACAAATGTTAATCTAAGAATATAAGCTGTTTATCGAATAATGAGCCTTGATAAACAGGATAAGGTAAAGAATACATAATAAATGGACTGTAGGCTGTGTTTGTCCATGGTTTTCGCTTGGTAACCACACCTTGTTTCCATCTTATAAAAAATATAACTTTTTGAAGATGAATACGGATCAATACTATATGTCAAGAGCTTTGATGCTGGCAGCCTTGGCGGATGAAGAAAATGAAGTGCCTGTGGGTGCGGTAGTAGTTTGTAATGATCAAATTATAGGAAAGGGATATAATCAAACCCAACAATTGGAAGATGCAACGGCTCATGCCGAAATGTTGGCCATCACCAGTGCCTCCGCGTTTCTCCATTCCCGCCATTTGCAAAAATGTACTTTGTATGTGACTTTGGAGCCTTGTCCTATGTGTGCTTCCGCCATCAATTGGGCACAGGTGGAAAGGGTGGTGTATGGTGCAGAGGATGAAAAACGAGGGTATCGGTCATTTTCACCCAAATTGATTCCTCCCAAAGTGGAAATAAAAGGAGGGGTATTGCACCAAGAATGTGAAGCATTGTTGATGTCTTTTTTTAAAAGACTAAGGAAATAATATCTTTGAGGATTCTGTTTTTGTGTAAATAAAATTCTACTTAGCTAAAGGATTGCCATATTTAATTTGAGTTGTAATTTATCTCAAATTAAAGCGGCATGAGTCTTTTTTATTTGTTAATTTTATACTACTTAAATAGAAATTGAGTAAAAAGTTAAACTTTTAAACACAATTAAAATGGCTTTCGAATTACCTGAATTAACTTATGCATATGATGCTTTAGCTCCGCATATCGATGCAAAAACTATGGAAATCCACCATACTAAGCATCATGGAGGATATGTGAGTAAACTAAACGCAGCGATTGAAGGAACTGAATTAGCAAATCTTTCTTTGGAAGAGCTATTAAAAGAGGCGATTACTAAGCATGGTGCAGCTGTAAGAAATAATGGAGGAGGTCACTATAACCATACGTTGTTCTGGACCGTTTTAAGTCCCAATGGTGGTGGTGCTCCTTCTGGTGATCTGGCTGCGGCTATTGACAGTGCTTTCGGATCATTGGATAAATTGAAAGAAACCTTTAACAATGCAGCCGCCACCCGCTTTGGTTCCGGATGGGCTTGGCTATGTGTGGAAAATGGGAAATTAACAGTTTGCTCTACGCCTAATCAGGACAATCCTTTAATGGATGGCGCTGGTTGCAGCGGTACTCCTATCTTAGGTTTGGATGTTTGGGAACACGCTTATTACTTGAACTATCAAAACAGAAGACCTGATTATATTTCCGCTTTCTGGAATGTAATTAACTGGGAAGAAGTAGCTAAAAGATATGCTGCTGCAATCGCATAAACTTACCTATATAAAATCTTTAAAAGAAAGGCTTTCATCTAATGGAAGCCTTTTTCTTTTGAGGGAAAGGAGCCCTAAAACATCTATGCATTTAGCCTTTTGATTGTTAGTGTACTCGTGAAACATTTTCTGTGATTTTACAAATAAAGAAGCCTTCTTGTAAAATGTTGGTTTTACTTTCTTTATATAATATATAAATTTGTTTGTACGATAACACTAACTCATTATGCATAACTTAAACAGAACTGTTTATTCACAGCTTCAATGTTTGCTGTTGATAACTGTTATGGGCTTTTCGGCTTGTGCCCCCAGTCAAGAGAATCGAGAAAAGAAAGATCTCTTTTTTTACTGTGCTGCCGGAATGAAACCTGCAGTGGAGAAAATAGCCAAGGCCTACCAGCAAGAATTTGGCGTTACAGTCAACATTCAATATGGAGGCTCGGGCACTTTGCTATCCAATCTTCGTATTGCCAAAGGAAATGCCGACCTCTATCTCGCAGCGGATCAGAGTTACATCGATAATGCCCGGGAATACGATTTGATTGAGGAAGTACAACCAGTCGCTTTTTTGCGTCCTGTCATTGCCGTAGCCAAGGGAAATCCGAAGAATATTCAAGGTTTGAACGATTTGAAAAACCCGGAAATCAAAACGGCTCTGGCTAACCCGGATGCCGCCTCTGTTGGCCGGCAAACCAAAAAAATATTACAAGGCACTGGCGATTGGGACGCGATTAATGCCAACGTAAAAGTTCTTAAACCGACCGTCAACGAAGTGGCCAATGACATTAAATTGGGAGCCATAGATGCAGGGATTATCTGGGATGCTACCGCTAACCAATACCCGGAAATTGAGCAAATCTCGGTTCCCGAATTTGATGCTCACCGGAAGAAAGTCACTGTGGCCGTACTGAAAAGCAGTAGTAATCCGACACAAACCCTTCACTTTATCCGGTACATGGCTTCGAAAAACAAAGGCTTAAAAGTGTTTGAAGAATTAGGGTATCAGGCAGTAGAAGGAGATACTTGGGAAGACCAACCTGAAATCCTGTTTTATAGCGGAGGGGTGAACAGAGTTGCGATTGAAAAGACCATTCAGGCATTTGAAAAGCGGGAAGGTGTGAACGTGACCCGGGTGTACAACGGTTGTGGTATTTTAGTTTCCCAAATCAAAGCCGGTCAAAATCCCGATGCTTATTTCTCTTGCGACCGCTCTTTTATGGACGATGTACAAAGCCGGTTTACAGACATCCAGGACGTTTCTCATACTAAGATCGTCATTCTTACCAATAAAGAAAATACGCATCAAATTCATTCGCTGGAAGACCTTACCAAAGAAGGAATTTCGGTAGGAGTGTGTAATCCGCAACAAAGCGCGCTGGGAGCTTTGACGGCCCGTATGCTCGAAGGTATGGGCTTATTGGAGGGAGTGATGAAGAATGTAAAAGTACAAACTCCTACAGCAGACCTGTTGGTAAATCAACTCAAAACAGGGGCTTTAGGAGCCGCCATTGTGTACGAAGCCAATACTTCGCAAGTCAAAGACCAACTGACGGTCATCCCCTTGAGCAATGAGGGTGCTCTGGCGGTGCAAAATTTTGGGATAAGCACAAATTCCAAACATAAATACCTGACACAAAGACTCTTTCAAACCATTACCAGCCAAACCTCCAAAGCTAATTTTGAAAACAACGGATTTGGCTGGGAATATCAACAAGCAAACTGATGGGCAGTTTAAACAAGGGGCAATTGTGAAAACACAGACAACGAGCATCCGGGTAAAATCCGATTTCCCATTTTTTGCGGTCATGGGAGTGATGGCCAGTACTTATGTGATTTTGATTGTGGGAATGGTATTGGCGGATCTTACTTTTACTTCCCCGGTCCATATTTTAAATGCCCTGAAAAGCGAAGAAATTCGGTATGCGATCAAGCTGAGTTTGTTTTCCTGTACGATCACCATGATCTTGTCCTTATTGGTGGCTACGCCATTTGGCTATTTAATGGCCCGCTATCGCTTTCCGGGGAAAAAATTACTGGATGCCATTTTGGATATCCCGATTATTTTGCCGCCTTTGGTCATCGGATTGAGTTTGTTGATTTTATTCCAAACCGCTCCCGGTAAGTTTATCGAGGAATACATCTCGGTTACCTATGCCATTCCCAGCGTCATTCTCGCGCAGTTTATGGTGGCTTGTGCATTTGCTGTCCGCACTATGTATGTCACCTTTGCCCAAATTGATAAAAGACAGGAAGAAGTAGCTCTTACGCTGGGTTGCAACCGGAGCCAGGCATTTTGGCATGTAGTATTGCCCGAAGCAAAGCGAGGGATGTTAACGGCCGCTTCCTTGGCTTGGGCCAGGGCCTTGGGAGAATTCGGACCGATCTTATTGTTTTCAGGGGCCACACGGATGCGTACCGAAGTGTTGCCCACAACCGTGTTTTTAGAAATGTCGGTGGGGAATATTGAAGCTGCTGTAGCCGTCTCCTTGATAATGATTGTAGCCGGATTTGCCGTGTTAATGTTGGTCAGAATGCTGGGAAAAGAGCAAGCGGAAACACCTGTATGGTAAAGAGTAAGTTTGCCAAAAACTGAGGGTCGAATACTGTTTTAAATTAAAAAAATATTCACAATATCTAATCCCTAAAACCTAATCCCTAACCCCTGAACTCTCATGATTCAATGCATTGATTTACGAATAGAACAAGGCGATTTTCGGTTGTCCGGGGTGGATTTTCGCATTGAAACGGGTGAGTATGCTTGTCTGATGGGAAAAACCGGATCCGGTAAAACCACCATTCTGGAAGCGGTTTGTGGCTTAAGAAATTTACAGGGTGGAAAAATTTTAGTGGATGAACGAGACATCACTCAGTTAAAACCTGCCGAAAGGGGCATCGGCTTTGTACCACAAGACGCTGCTTTGTTTACAACCATGACCGTCAGGGAAAACATGGGCTTTGCCTTGAAAATCAGGAAATGGTCTAAAAAAGCCATTGATACCCGGGCCGAGGAATTGGCCGAACTACTGGATATTTCGCACTTGCTAAACCGGAAACCTAAAGGGCTGAGTGGTGGTGAAAAACAACGGGTGGCTATTGGGCGTGCATTGAGTTTTTACCCTTCGGTCATCTGCCTGGATGAGCCCCTTAGTGCCTTGGACGACAGTACGAAACAAGAGCTTTATCAATTGATTTACAGACTCAGAAAAGACATTCAAATTACGGCTTTGCACATTACCCATGCCTTAGACGAAGTGCGCAACCTGGCCGATAAGGTGCTGTACCTTCATCAAGGAAAGTTGCAAGCACACCCGTTGAGTGACTTTTTACAAATCGAAAAACATTTTATGGCAAAAGAGGAGAGATAAGCGGCTGTTTCTTAAGGATTAATTTTATAATGTTTATATATACTAAACTTTTATTGACTAACTTTCAAGTGTCTTGAGTGCGATGAATAACTGATAATTTTAAAATAACTCATTGTTTATATGAAAATAAAAATCAAATACACGGCCCAGCTGAAAAGTGAAGCAGGAAAAACGGCCCAGGAATATGAAGTGAAAAATGGCGAGAGTATTACAGAGCTTATGGCAAACGTAGCCGAACAACATTCCCAGAAGTTCAGAACTATTTTATTTGATGAAAAAGGACAGTTTCGCCCTTCGATGTTAATTGCCTATAATGGCAATCGTATCAGTCCGGCCACCTCTCCCGAATGGAAAGAAAATGATGAAATTACCTTGATGTCGCCCATTGCCGGAGGTTGAGAGAAGGTAATTTTCCTGTTTTTTTTAACACAATTATTCACACAAGCAATCAACAAATAAAATGATACAACTGACGGAGAAAGAGAAAGCCGTGTACGAATGGCAAATGTCTGTGCCCGGAGTAGGGGAAGAAGGCCAACAAAAATTAAAAGGAGCGAGTGTGCTGGTATCGAGAGTAGGCGGACTGGGAAGTGTGGTAGCCTACGAACTGGCGGCTGCCGGTGTGGGCAAGCTGGTGCTGGCGCATGGAGGAAATGTGAAACCCAGCGATTTGAATCGTCAATTATTGATGACAGACGATTGGTTGGGAAAGCCCAGGGTAGAATCTGCGAAGGGACGGTTATTGGAGTTGAATCCCCGCTTGGAGATTGAAATGATCCATTCCAATATCAATGAAGAAAATGCGGCCGAAGTGGTTAGCCAAGTCGATATGATTGTGGATGCCGCGCCTTTGTTTCAGGAACGTTTTTTAATGAACAGGGAAGCCGTAGCCCAAAACAAACCCTTGGTAGACTGCGCCATGTACGAGCTGGAAGCCCAGATCATGACCATCCTTCCCGGGCAATCAGCCTGTCTCTCCTGTTTATATCCCGAAATGCCTCCGGCCTGGAAAAGGGAGTTTCCGGTATTCGGAGCCGTGTCCGGTACAGTTGCTTGCCTGGGGGCGATGGAAGCCATCAAATTGATTACCGGCATTGGCCAACCACTGACCAATACTTTACTGACCATGGACTTACGGGATATGACCTTTGAGCGAATTTCCCTGGAGCGCGCTGCCGGGTGTAAAATATGTGGAAAAGAGAAGTAAAAAAAGAACAGTAGCCGGAATGGGTATCGGATACCAGCGAACTAATCCCTAATTACTGAAAATTTATGCGATTAATCTTCAAAGAAATTCTCCACAGAAAGCTGAACTTTTCCCTTTCCCTTTTGGCCATGATGACGGCCATAGGATTGTTTGTGGCTTTTTTTACGATGACGAACGCCTCTATTTTTGAGACCAGGCGTCTGACCCGCGATATGGGATTTAACTTGCGAATCATCCCTTCCGGTACCGATATGAACGACTTTTGGCTGAAGGGATTCTCGGAAGAAACCATGCCTGAGGAGTATGTAAACCAGCTGGCTCAACACAAAGATATCCTGTATGCGCACGTCACAGCCACCTTACACAAGCGGATAAACTGGCAAGACGCAGAGGTCATATTAACAGGGCTTTCGCCCGAGCTGGAACCCTCAGGAGCCAAAAAAGCCCCGATGCTTTTTCAGTTGCATCCGGGCACGGTGAGCCTGGGCTATGAACTGGCCCAACGGGAAGGCTTGCACAAAGGAGATTCCATCGTGTTGTTTGGTCAAAAATTCGAAGTGCAAAGCACCTTGGCCGAAACCGGAAGCAGCGATGATATCCGCATTTATCTGGAATTGGGAGAATTGCAAAAGCTAGTCAATATGGAAGGGCAGATTAACGAGATCAAAGCGATTAATTGCTTGTGCCTGATTGAGGGGAAAGACCCCCTGGACAAGCTACGCGAACAATTGCATTTGGCCTTGCCCGGAGCCAAAGTGACCATGAACCGTACGATTGCCACGGCCCGCGAAAAACAACGCGTAATGACGGAGCAATACTTTGCCAAAATCTTACCGGTGGTTTTGTTAGTCTGTGCCGTCTGGATCGGGGCGATGGCCTGGATCAACGTAAACGACCGTAAACAGGAAATCGGAATTTTGCGGGCCATGGGCTACGGGACGATGGACATTGCCGGTTTGTTTTTGGGAAAAGCCGTGCTCATCGGTTTGATAGGAGCCATCATCGGTTTTGCGGCCGGTAGCGCATTTTCCCTGATGTACGGACCGGACATTTTCGAATTTACAGCTAATAAAATCAAGCCGATTTACAGCTTACTGTTCTGGTCATTGGCTGGGGCTCCGGTATTTGCCAGTTTGGCTTCTTTTTTACCCACAACTATAGCCATTAGCCAAGATCCGGCCGTCACATTGCGGGAAGAATAATGTACAGGGCAGGGGTCGATTGTAAGGATCAGGAATCTTACGAAATAGGGAAAATTTTCAAAATATTGAATTTTAAATTTATGATCACTCAGCCTTCCATCCTTCAGTCCTTCCATCCCTCAATCCTTCAAACTTGTAATGGAAAATGATTAAACTACATCATATCACAAAAAACTATACACTGGGCAAAGACAAGGTGGAAGCCCTGGGACCCATTTCCCTGGAGGTCGGAGCTGGGGAGTTTGTCTTGATCAAAGGGCCCAGCGGCTGTGGGAAAACGACCCTCTTGCTTGCTTTGGGAGGCATGTTGCATCCCAGTGGGGGTTCGGTAGAAGTAGCCGGGCAAAATCTGTATGAATTGTCGGAAAAGGAAAGGGCCCGGTTCCGGGGAGAACAGATAGGTTTTGTTTTTCAAATGTTTCATCTGTTACCGTACCTGACCGTCCTCGAAAATGTACTTTTAAGCAAAAAGCAACAACCGGCCATCAACCGGGACAAAGCGGTGGAATTGCTGATACAGTTGAATATTCAAAACCGGCTCAACCATACTCCGGCCGAACTCAGTGCCGGGGAAAAACAGCGAACTGCGCTGGCCCGGGCCATTCTCAAGCAACCCAAACTTATCCTGGCGGACGAACCTACGGGTAACCTGGATCCCGAAACCGGACAAGAAGTGGTCCGTTACCTGGCCCGGTACAGCCAACAAGGAGGAACGGTGGTGATGGTGACCCATGGCGACCAGGCCGATGCCCTGGCCACACGGATTATCCGCCTGAAAAATGGAAAAGTTACGGAAGACCGGAGAAATACTGGGATTAGTATAGAAAGAAGTGTTAAAAAATAGTAGCTCTATGAATCATTGGATTTTACCTGAATACACGATTTTTCTAATAACTCATTCATAATTCACGACTCATTAATTTTCACTAATTTATTTGCAAAACAACTACATGAAACGTCTGATTTATTCCTCACTGTACTTTTGCATAGCCTGGTGGATGCTGAGTGCCTGTCAACAACCTTATCAGGCAGACAATGGCGACTGGCCTATGTACCAACACGATAATTTCAGAAGTGCCAAGTCCGCGCTACAATTGGATATGAGCCGTTTTGGCGAAGCCTGGGTGTATAAATCCAGGCAATATCCTGAGCCGGCCTGGTTTGGCCCGGCCAAATGGGACGCCTGGGCGGACATTCAAGCCTTGCCCTCCATGCGAAATTACGACCCGGTATTCCATCCCATCGTGATTCATGAGCGCATGTATTTCGGTTCCAGTGCCGATGATGGAGTACATTGCCTGAATACCAAAACCGGAAAGGAAGAGTGGGTCTTTTCTACGGAAGCCCCCGTCCGGATTGCTCCGACTTATCACAACGGAAATATCTATTTCGGTTCGGACGATGGCTATGCTTACTGCGTGAATGCGGAAGACGGTGAACTTATTTGGAAAGTGAATCCGGTGGAGGAAGCCCGGCAAATACTCTTTAACGACCGCTTGATCTCTCTCTGGCCTATTCGAACCGGAGTGATTGTAGAGGACAACATTGCGTATTTTGGCGCTTCCATGATGCCCTGGAAAACCTCTTATCTCTGTGCAGTCAATGCAGCTACCGGAAAAATAGACGGAAAAGGAACATTTATCAAAGAATACGAAGATTTATCCCTGGAAGGCCCCTTGGTTTCCTCTGGTGAAAAACTGATTATCCCGCAAGGAAGAATCTCTCCTTTCTTATTCGATCGCGCCACCGGGGATAAGATCGGACAACTTCCCGGAAGTGGTGGTTGTTTTGTTTTGGTCACCCCCGAAAAACATATTGTACATACCCCTACCAGCCGGAAGAAAAGTATTTCCATCACCGGCAGTCTGGATGAGCCTTCCCTGATGACTTATGAGTATGGCAAGGCGATGGTGGTGTCGGGCGATACGGCTTTTATCCTTTCCGATTATGCGATTTCGGCTTTTAGCCGCACCGAAAAAAAGACGATCTGGACCAATAAAACCTACAATGCTTTAAGTATTGTACAAGGTGGGGATGTGATTTATGCTGGGGGTATTGACACGGTGTACGCCATCAATGCCAGAAACGGCCGTGCTCTTTGGAAAAATCCGGTAAAAGGTCTGGCTTTTGGCTTGGCTTTGGCCGACAGTGCACTGTTTGCCAGTACCCACGAAGGGCAGATTTATTGTTTCCGGGAAAATATCACTACTCATAACTCGCTGTATGCCGGGGCGATGAATGCCGCGGCAGCTCCGGTACCGGTGGAAGAGCAAGACGGCTTGCCGAAGGTAACTTTCGAATCGGTGGACGAAGTGATTTTAGGAAAAAGAGGCGGCTCCTACGAGCTGGAAACCGGGCCCTATGTGCAGTATTTGTCCAAAGACAAAGTCGAAATCACCTGGCATACCACCAAGCCTTCTCCTACTTTTATCAAGTACGGTATGGATACCACCGATGTGATGATCCAGGATGAAATGTTGAAAACTTCGCATAAAGTCGTTTTATCCGACCTTAGAAAAAACTACGTGTATTTCTATCAGGTAGGCGTACAATTCGAAGAAGAAAATGCCACTACCTGGACACAGGAGTTTGAGTTGGATAACTTCTTTAATTACTATCAATTTACTTTCAACGAAGAAGACCGTCCTTTTGAAAAGGATGAAAACCTGGCGAATACCGCTGCGAAAATGTTGGAAACCTCCGGCTTGATTGACGGTATCGGAGTAATGTATGGTTTGGGAGACGGACAATTGGCTTTTGAACTGGCCATACAAAGCGACCTCAACATCATTGTCTTTGATACCCGTAAAAGTGCGGTGGAAAAATTAAGACAGCAATTACAAAATGCCGGTGTTTATGGTAAGCGCCTCTCTGTCAGGCATGTGGGAAGTTATCAACAACCCTTTATTCCCAGTGAATTTGCCAATTTGGTGATCGTACAGGAAAAAGGGGCTAAAGTAGCAGAGGAGGCTCAACGGGTATTGGCCCCCAAAGGAACCGCTTTTTATGCCCCGGATGCCGGCCCTAAAACAGCCATGGCTACGCTTCATACCTCCACGGTAGAAGAACCTTTATTGAAAAGTTGGGATAAATTTCAAAAACCGGAAATTGATGGGGCCGGAGAATGGTCGCACCAATACGGCAATCCGGATAATTCCAACTTCGGAGGGGAAAGCTTGTGGGGGACCACCACGGCTGAAGATTTCGAAATCCAATGGGTAGGGCGTCCCGGGCCACGATTCCAGGCCGACCGCTCCGGACGAAAGACCTCTCCTCTGGCAACCAACGGTCGCTTATTTGTACAAGGCTTGAAGCGTATTGGGGCGATTGATATGTACAATGGCCGCTTTTTATGGGTCAACAGCATGCCAGGCTTTATGCGCTATAACATGCCCCGCGATTGCAGCAACTGGTGTGCGGATGAGAACTATCTGTATACGGTGTTGAAAAGCAAATGCTATCAACTTGATGCCGCTACCGGAAAAGTGATTGCCTTGTTGGATGTAGTGCCTAGCCAGGCGAAAAACTGGGAACAGGAGTGGGGATACCTGGCACAAATCGATAACCAACTGATTGGAAGTGCTCAAAAAGCAGGTGCTTCCTACAAGAAGCTGGCACAGGGATTTGGATGGTATGACGCGGTAGAGGGAGAGGTAACCAAGAAAGTATGTAGTGATAATCTTTTTTCCTTAAATAAAGAAGACGGCAGTACCCAATGGGTGTATGAAAGTCCCGGAGTGATTATCAATCCCACCATCACGATTAGTGATCAACAGACAATTTATGTCGCTGAGGCGCGCCACCCTTCCGCCAAGGCCTCTGACAGTCGTAGATTGGAAGAAGAGCTATGGAAAAACCTGCACCTGACAGCCATCGACCTGAAAACAGGACAGGAAAAATGGTCGAGACCTTTGGAAGTAGTGCCTGGCAAATCCGTTTTTTATCTTTTGTACAGTAACGGCATGTTGGTGGCTTCTTCCTCTGCGGATGAGACATACTATGTATATGGTTTAAAGGCGGAGAATGGGGAAAAAGTATGGGAACAAACGGTACCTTGGAAGTACGGAGGACACCACGGGGGCCATATGCAAAAGCCGGCTATTTTTAATAATAAAGTTCTTTCAAAGCCTTACTTATTCGATCTGTTTACAGGTGAAAAATTAGAAACGGAGTTGCCTAAGAACGGGCATGGCTGCGGTTCGTATGCCTGTACGGAACAAAGTGTATTCTACCGGGGAGGAAGCGTGACCATGTGGAATGCCGAAACTACGGATGTTTCCGACTGGAACCGCCTGCGACCGGATTGTTGGATCAGTACGATTCCGGCCGGGGGAATGGTTCTATCACCTGAAGGCGGAGGAGGCTGTAGTTGCGGAAGCTGGCTGGAAACCTCCATGGCTTTTGCTCCGAAATACCGCGCCCCGGTCATGATTGATTCCAGAGGGGTTAGCCAATTTATAGATTCCTTACAATTGACTTTAAAAGTAAAAGAAGGTGTAAAAGGTACTTTGCGCTATACTTTGGATGGCAGTTTGCCTACCGAAGCGTCCTCCGAATACACCAAACCTTTCGAGATCGAATACACCACTACAGTCACCGTAGGCTTATTCACAGAAGGAAATCAGAAACCTTTACTTCGTAGCAAAACGTTTACCCGCTTATTTCCGGAACCGGAAATCAAACCTCTTCCGGCCATTAAAAACGGGACCCGTGAAATTGAGCTTTCACACAAAGGCATTACCGGAACCATCCGCTACACTACTGACGGCTCTGAGCCTACCACAGCCGCTGAGGTATATGAAAAACCGGTGGTAATTCAGGGAAAAACAGTATTAAAGGCCAAGGTTTTCTGGAAAGACCCTAAAGGGAAAATTTACGAAAGTGCCCTTACGGAAAAAGAACTGGAAGTACCGGTATTGCGCAGCGCCAGCACCGTAGAAACCCAGCCGGGGATCCGTTTTGAATACTTCGAAGGATCGTTTAAAAAGCTTCCTGACTTTAGCGAACTCCCTGTATTGAAAAGTGGGGTACAGGCCCAGGTGGATCATACGCCTCGCCAACGGGATGTCAAATACGCCTTGCGATTTACAGGCTATATCGAGGTGCCGGAAGACGGGGTCTATCACTTTTTTACCCAAAGTGACGATGCCAGTGCCGTGTATATCGGTGATGAAAAGGTAGTGGACCATGACGGAAGTCACGGGGCTTCGGAAAAATCCGGGTCAATAGCGCTGGCCAAGGGACTTCACCCGATTACGGTAACTCACTATCAGGGTACGGGAGGACAGTTGTTAAACTTGTCTTACGAAGGACCGGGCCTGGAAAAACAAGTGGTTCCGGCAACGGCTTTGTCTCATCAGTCATTGGCACAATAGGCCTGTTAAACCTTCCAGGTTTTCAAAACCTGGAAGGTTTCCAAACCCAAAATCAAACAATCTCATGATGCACTCCAGATATTTCAAACCCGCCTTGCTTTTGTTGGCTTTGCTCAGCATGGCTTGCCGGTTCAATGTGCGGGAGATAGGCTTTGCCGAGCTTTCGCCTGACCCCTATGTACTGTATTATTTTTACAATCAAAAGACAGCCGGTCAAACGGTCAGCACTTTTGAAAAACAAGCCAAACAGCTTTTCAACTATAGTAATATCAAAGTCAAAGCGATTGACGTGGATATGGAATCTGCCGACCGGGCGATTCAATACCTGAGCAATCAAAAGACCTTTCCCCAGGCAGTGCTGTTGGCCCCTGACGGAAGAATCCGCCAGGTGGAATTGGCAGAAGGTGCTGAAACGGCTTTAAAATCCCTGATAATTTCGCCCCTCCGGGAGGAGATCCTGGCCAATATTGTACAAAAGTACGGGATCGTATTGCTGCTAGAAGGGACGGATGCTGTGCAAAATAAACAAGCGGAACAGGCCATTGAACGACAGTTGGAAGAAATCAAACAGGTGATGGTGCGCATGCCAAAGGTGGTGAAAGAAGGACCGGTGCTGCTCATTGTCAAACAAGATGACTTGGTCAAGGAATCTACCTTACTTTGGAGTTTGGGCATTGATCCCGGCAAAACCTACACCGATCCGCAGGCAGTCATCCTGTACGGCAGAGCGCGGAAGATGGGAGAAGTGCTGAAGGCGAAAGAAATTCAAAGCGATGTGGTGTACAAATTACTTTCCTTGATCGGGGCCGATTGTGAATGTGGGCTGGATCGTAAGTGGATGATGGGACCCCGTATCCCTTTGGAGTGGACACCCGCTACTCAAACCCGCTTAAGTACCCTGTTGAACTTTGATGTGGATAACCCGATGGTGATGGCCGAGATGAGCCAGATCCTGTCCATAGAAGCCAAGAAAAACGGACGATCCGATGGTTTGGGCCTGTTCGAACCCAAAGAAATCAGCCTGAGCGACCAAAGCCTGTCCGAAGCCATTCCCGAAGTGCATTTTGACGAGTCGGATACAGACAATGACGATGAACTTGGAGTAGAGACCTCCATGCTCTCCAATGTTTTTTATGCATTGGGTGTATTGGCTGTGATTGTGATCGGGGGAGGCATTTGGGTGATGATGAAAAAGTGATAATCTATATTCAGATAGCTTATGTAGTGATTTATGGCTAAGATTTGAAAGAATAAAAAAAATCACTTCTTTGTATATGCCGTTGTATTCTTTGTATTTCTAGGGTTAGAAAGCATAATAAAACCATGAAATACAAAGAGTATCAACTGGAAGATTTTTTGGAAGATGAGTACTTCATCAGTTGGGTAAAATATCCCACCAAAGAAAAAGATTACTTCTGGGAAACTTGGCTTGACAAGCACCCCGGTAAGTCAAAAGAAGTGGCCCTTGCCAAAGAAATTATCAATTCGGCCACTTATCAACATACTTTTCAACCGACTGAACAAGAGTTCCTGGAGGTGTTGGAGAATATTCACCGGAAGAAGAAAAGTTTGCGATGGGGACGTAGAAATGTTACCGGGCAACCTCTCCAACGCCTTTATCGTTATGCGGCGGTGTTGGTAATGTTGATCATCGCAGGCCTTGGATATTGGTACATGCTCAGTAGGTTAGGGGAGCCTCCACACAAATCAGTTTATGTACGAAAGGAAGCACTTGCCGGGCAAAAAATCGAATTAACCTTGCCGGATGATTCCAAAGTGAAGTTGAACTCAGAAACAAAGCTCCGTTATCTACAATCCTTTGACCATTCCATCAGAGAAGTATATTTGGAAGGGGAAGCCTATTTTGATGTGACTAGAGACGAAGAAAGGCCATTTGTCATTCATACTGGAGAGATACAAACCAAGGTACTGGGCACTTCTTTTAATATACAGGCTTATCCGGAAGAAAGTGAGATTCAAGTGGCTGTTCGCACCGGAAAGGTACAAGTACATAACAAGGTGGAGACACAGCATCAAAGGAAAACATCCTTGATTTTACATCCCAATGAAATGGCGGTGTACCACAAACAACAGGCGAGCATACAAAAAACAAAGGTGGATATCCGGAAAATACTGGCCTGGAAAGACAACCTGGTTTTGTTTAAAGATGCTGATTTTCCGGAGATTAAATCCATACTAGAGCGCTGGTACAATGTGCAGTTTATCGTTCCTCAAGACCTCAAGGTTACGGAAGAATTTAGCGGAAGCTTTTATAACACCCCTTTGGAAGAGGTGTTGGACGCCTTGAATTACACCTCAACGTATCACTATTCTTTAAAAGACCATCGAGTTATTCTCACCCAAAAATAAGTTGCCTATGAAAGGAAATTACGATTCCGGTTAAACCTGAAAAAGGCCAGGAATCTGCCAATCCCTGGCCTTGCCCGCTGCCAAAATTTGCCCTTCCGGCAAGCGGGCTTCTTAAACAAATGAATGTTTAACAAACGATGATTTAAAAATATGAATTTGAAAATATTAAGACAAATCCTTATGCTCTCAAAGTATATGGTGTACGGGATATGTGTGCAAACTTGGCTATGTACGGTGCTGTTGGCCAATGACGGATTGGCCCAGCAAAAAAGCCTGGAAGACGTCTATATCACTGTGCAACTTCATCAAGTTAAGTTGGAAAAGGCCTTGGAAATCATTAGTTCCAAAACCGACTTTTCTTTTGCGTACAATGGCAAAACCGTAGAGAAAGAGATGCGTGTGACGGCTTCGGTCAACAATCAGTCATTGGCTGTTTTGCTCAGAGACTTATCAAAAAATGCCGGACTACAATTCAAGCGGGTGAATTCTCATATTTATGTGAGTAACAGGAGAAGTTTTGCCCGGCCGGTTATCGAAATTGTTGAAGAGAAACAACAAGAGGTGAACATCAGTGGAAGGGTAACGGATGGCGACAGCGGGGAAGGTTTACCCGGTGTGAGCATTCTGGTAAAAGGAACGAATAAGGGTACTACTACCGATTTTGAAGGGAAGTACTCCATTTCAGCACCTGAAAATGCCACGTTGGTATTCAGCTTTATTGGCTATGAGGCTCAGGAAGTAGTAATAAGTAACCGGAGTCAAATTGACATTGTGTTACAAGCTGACGTATCTGAGTTAGAGGAAGTAGTAGTGGTAGGTTATGGTACACAGAAAAAAGTTAATTTGACCGGGTCGGTAGCCACTATCAGTGCGGAAGAGATCGCCAAACGGCCGGTGACCAATGCCTTTCAAGCCTTACAAGGTACCATGCCCGGTTTGCAAGTCATACAGAATTCGGGAAAGCCCGGTGCCGAGGGATTTAATTTGAATATCCGGGGAATCAACTCTTTTTCCAGTGAAACGAATAATGCTCCTCTCATCCTTATTGACGGAGTAGAAGGCAACCTACAAGATTTGGATCCTGATAATATCGAATCGGTTTCGGTATTGAAAGATGCCTCTTCGGCAGCTATTTATGGTTCACGAGCGGCTAATGGGGTAATTCTGGTGACAACGAAGAAAGGAAGTGGGGGGAAGTTAACAGTGACTTACCATGGAAATATTGGTATTCACAAGGCTACCAGGTTACCGGAGTTGATTACCAATTCCGTAGAATATATGGAGATGTATAACCGGGCTGCCGAAAGCTCCGGGAAAGGTAATTTGGTGCCTGAAGCTTTGTTAGACGAATGGCGGAATGCCGATGATCCGGTTTTATATCCGAATACGGACTGGGTGAATGAGGTGGTCAAAAGTACCACTGTGAAAAGACATCACTTGGGGGTGAGCGGTGCTACAGGCAAAACCAATTATAATATTTCCATTGGTACCTGGAATCAAGATGGGATTGTGATCGGTTCCTGGTTTGAAAAATATACCTTATTTCTCAATTTAGAATCGCGGATCAGTGATAAATTTAAAGTTGGAGGCGGTGCTACAGGACTGTATTCCAAAAGAAGAGAATCCTATAACGGGGATTCGGATATCATGCTGGCAGCCTTTGCTTCACCACCAACGTATGCGCCTTATGTACCCGATGGCAGTGGCCACTATGCTCAAGGAGCCTACAACAACAATCCCGGGGATTACCCTGAATTTGGCCAACCTGCACAAAAAAATCCGGTAGCAGCGGCCTACGAAGGGATCGGTCAACGCAATAACCAATACAATGTCAATATGAATGCCTTTACCGAGTTGAAGCTGCTCAAAGGCTTGACTTGGTTGACAAAAGGCGCGCTAAAATATGATCATGGGTATTTTAAATCCATGCGGCCGGTCGTGCCCACCTACAACTATCGTGATGGCAGAAGGCTTTCCACCCTTGATGGCATCGGCACCACCACGTTAAATGTGGATAATAATTTCAGCACGCATTTTACCGTGTATTCCACGCTAAACTATGAAAAGACTTTTGCCGGTAAACATAATTTGAATGCTATGGCAGGGTTCAGCCAGGAAGAGTATCAATGGCAAAATAATACCTCTAACCGTAAAGACCTGCCTAGTCTGGATATATCCGAAATTAATGCAGGGTCGGCAGAAGGGCAATCTACTACCGGAACCTCTACCGAGTGGGCTACCCGTTCTTGGTTTGGCCGTATTGCGTATAACTATGATGAACGCTATTTGTTGGAAGTCAACCTTCGCTATGATGGCAGCTCCCGGTTTAAAAAAGGAGAAAAATGGGGAGCCTTTCCTTCCGTTTCTGCTGCCTGGCGTATTTCCGAAGAGAATTTTTTGAAGGGAAGTGCCGGGTTGACAAACCTCAAACTGCGCGGATCCTACGGAGTATTGGGAAACCAAAATATAGGAAATTACCCTTACCAAAACCTTATTAATCCCAATTATAGCTATCCGTTTGGCAGCTCTATTTTGCCTGGAGGAACCCTGACTCGTTTAGTAGATCCTCTTATTACTTGGGAGTCTACCCGCATTTTCGATATAGGTTTGGATGCGGAAATCAAGAGCGGCTTGCTTTCCCTCACTGTCGATTATTTTGATAAACGTACGGAGAATATCTTGAGAACGGCCCAGTTACCCGGAAGTGCCGGGCTTGATGCGCCTACCATTAATAGCGGGATCAACCGAAATAAAGGTTGGGAGTTTATCTTAGGTCATAGAAATACTGTGGGTGAGTTTTCGTATGGAGCAACTATCAACCTGGCCATTTACAAAACGGAAGTAGAAAAGCTAGGGGCGGAGGAAATCGGTACTTATACGATCAACCAAGAAGGACAACCGGTGGGTAGCTATTATATGTGGGAGTGGGATGGAATATTCCAAAGTCAGGAAGAAATTGACAATGCGCCCACACAACCCTTTGGGGCTCAACCGGGCGACTTGCGTCTGAAAGACCAAAATGATGATGGCGTTGTGGACGGGGATGACAGAGTCTTGTTTGATGGAGCCCATCCTGATTTTTCTTACGGATTCAATCTGTTTGCAAACTATAAAGGTTTTGATTTCTCGGCATTTTTTCAGGGAGTACAAGGGCGTAAACTGTATATGTTGCGATGGGGAATAGAACCGTTTTCACAAGGAGCCTCAAGTCCTACGGTGAAGTGGAGAAATGCTTGGACAGCAGAAAATCCTTCTACAACTGTTCCCAGAATTTTTTATGGAGAGACCGATCCGAAAAGTGCTACTTCCATGATTAATTCTTATTGGCTGCAAAATGCCTCTTACCTGCGTTTGAAAAATCTTTCCGTTGGTTATACTTTCCCGAAATCCCTTACTGAGAAGTTCTTTGTGGAAAGGTTGCGAGTGTACTTTGCCGGAGAAAATCTATTCACATTAGTGGATGATGGTTTTGAAGGAATTGACCCTGAACGAGCGACCAATACCGGTGATTTGGCCATGTATCCGCAACTGGCAGTATATTCTTTTGGTGTAAATGTTCAATTCTAAATGAAGAAGAATATGAAAATGATAAAAAATACAGGGCTGTTGATGGTTGCTTTTTCCTTCTTGTTAGCAGCTTGTAGTGAAAGCTTTTTAGACCGGAATCCCAAAGACCAACTGTCGGAGTCTACCTTCTGGAAAACGCGACAGGATGCGGAAATGGCTTTGACAGGAGCATATGGCCGCTTACAGGTACCTCATATCGGAGCCCAGGCTTCCGGATGGCCTCCCCCTTCTTTGCCTCACTGGGATGCTATGACGGATAATGCTTACACACAACATGATTACGGCTTTCGTAGTGCTTCCATTGGACAGATAGAGCCAATCTCCGGAGGTGTAATTTCTGATGTGTATTACAGTTGTTACAAAGGGATTTCTGCTTGTAATATCTTTTTGGAAAAAGTAGATGAAATCGAAGGTTTGGATGCCGGTTTGGTAAACCAGTGGAAAGGGGAAGCCCGGTTTCTAAGGGCCTTTTGGTATTACTATTTGACGGAGTTATATGGAGATGTGCCTTTGGTTTTGCAAACACAAACACTGGAAAATGCTTACATCCCTAAAAGCTCAAAGACAGCGATACTGGCCGAAATGTTGAATGATCTGAATTTTGCCATCGAACACCTATCCGATGGACCTTTTTCCGGTCGTGTAGTGAAAGGGTCTGCACTGGCTTTAAAAACGAGAGTATTGCTCTTTAATGAACAGTATACAGAAGCCGCAGCCACTGCAGAAGAACTTGTCAAGGGGAGTCAGTTTTCTTTGGCTGAGGAGTATGAAGGACTTTTCCTGGAACCAGGGCAGGCTAACAATCCGGAGATATTGTTTTCTATCGGCTTTGTCAATCAACCGGGAGAACGTCATTATGTGGACTTGGTATACGGTTGGTGGAATGCTGTACTTCCTATTCAGGATTTCGTAGATGAATTTGAAATGACAGATGGCAAATCCATCGAAGAATCTCCGCTTTACGATCCGGATAATCCTTATGATAATCGCGATCCCCGTCTTGATTATATTGTGCGAGTGCCAGGAGAGCCATGGCCAGTGGGAGTCAATGAAGCCGGGAGAGACTATTGGGATGCAAGCTTGTCGCAGACTTCCTATAGTTTAGATAAATGGGTGGATCCTGCTAAAAATACAATTGCTGCCATGAATGAGTCCGGGACGGATATTGTGCATTTGCGGTTGGCAGACGTATTGTTGATGTATGCCGAAGCCAAAAATGAAGTGGAGGGGCCTGGTGCAGAGGTCTATGAGGCGGTTAACCGGGTAAGGACGCGGCCAAGTGTGGATATGCCTCCTCTGCCGGAAGGCTTGTCAAAAGAGGAAATGAGAAATAGAATTCGTCACGAAAGACGCATTGAACTGGCTTTTGAAGGGATTTACTATTTTGACTTGAAGCGTTGGAAAACGGCCCATATCGAAATTCCCAAAATAATCGATACGGGAACCCAGCAGCCTAGAAATTTCGAAATGAAACATTACTTATGGCCATTACCACAAAGCGAAGTTGACATCAATGATTAGTTGGAGCAAAATCCGGATTATTAAAAGCTGAAATTTAGTAGACTAATTATTCACCTTGAAGTGGTTTAAACGTATAGTTTTTGACCGGAAATGGAATCAAAATCGGCTCATCAAGGCACTTTTTGAAGAGAATAGCCAAAGCTATTGTTGAAAAAAGTAAGACAGAAGAGGCGTTTTTGAAACATTTTTCAGGAAAAAGAAAAAGTTTAATTCACTTCATTAAAAACATGTTTACACCTACCAGGTTTTCGAAATCTGGTAGGTTTTTTTGTGTCCGTACGGATTTTATTCTTTCCCTTGTATATGTCTGCATTTTTCCGGTCTTTATTTTACTAATGAAGTATAGCACTGTTTTCACAAAAAGATATATGAGAAATAAAGTATTATTCATCCTGGTTCACTTCCTGTTTTCATTTCAGATTCAAGCACAACCAACCATTTCCAAGGTGATTGATTTGGAAGAGTACGGTATTCGGGCAAATGCTTTTCAAAATGCCTCTCCGGCTTTGGCAAAAGCTATACAGGACGCTGCCAAGTATGAAAATGCAGTGATCCGTTTTCCCGGTGGCAGGATCGACTTATGGCCGGAAGGGGCAGAGCAAAGAGAGTACTATATTTCCAATGCTACGGAAAGTGATTCGATACCCAAAATCAAAACCATCGGAATGCTTTTCGAAAATATTTCCAACCTTACTTTGGAGGGGAACGGTACACTTATCGTCTGCCATGGTAAGATGGTACATATGGTCATTGATCATTGCCGGAATTTTACAGTAAATGGACTGAGCTTTGATTATGAGCGGCCCACCATGTCGGAAATGGAAATGCTGGAAAAAGGGAAAGATTTTGTCACTGTCCGTATCCATCCGGATTCCAGGTTTGCCATTGAGCAAGGGAAATTGATTTGGTACGGAGAAGGGTGGAAAAGCCGTCATCACCATATGTTGCGTTTCGTTCCCTCAGAAGAAACGATGTATTACGATTCCTGGAAGCCCTTTGCTAATAGTCAAGCAGAAAAAACGGGTCCATTGACTGTAAGGTTCAAAGGAGATTTTTCACAAACGAATTTTCAAAAAGGAGATCTTCTGACCATCCGTGATCCTTATCGTGAAGCTGTAGGGGTCTTGAATACCTTTTCACATCAGGTAACTTTTGAAGATGTGCGCTTGCACTATATGCATGGGCTGGGCATAGTAAGCCAGTTTTCCAAAGATATTACCTTAAAAGGCGTAAAAGTCATGCCCCGGAAGGGTTCAGGTAGAGTAATTGCCGCTTTTGCCGATTGTTTCCATTTCAGCGGTTGTTATGGTAAAATTCAAATTGAAGACTGCCTGGCCTCCGGTTCGCATGATGATCCGGTCAATGTACACGGCACCCATCTGCGGGTAGTGGCGAGTGAAGGAACTCGATTGAAAGTCCGTTTTATGCACCATCAGACCTGGGGCATACAGGCCTTTGAAGCCGGAGATACGATAGCCTATGTGGACAATGCAAATTTGCTAGTGTACGATCGGGCCATCGTAAAGAAAGCCCGGATGCTTTCCCGAAAAGAGATGGAACTGGAGTTGGACAGGCCCGTTCCTAAAGCTTTGAAAGAGAAACATTGTATTGAAAATATTTCCAAATCCCCTGAAGTACTTATCCGGAATAACCGCTTTGAACATACCAATACCCGTGGCTTGTTGATCACCACCCGGAGGAAGGTGTTAGTTGAAAACAATATATTTTTCCGAACGGGCATGCATGCCATTCTCATCGCTAACGATTGTAATTTTTGGTTCGAATCGGGGCCTGTACGGGATGTGACCATTCGCAATAATAAGTTTATCGAATGCGGGTACAACTCTTCTCCTGATAATTATGTAATTGCCATCAAACCGGAAACTCATCGGTTTGTGAAAGGAAAGTATGTACATGAAAATATCCGGATTATAGATAATGAGTTTACCGTATTTGATACCCCCTTGTTATTTGCACGCTCTACCACAGGTCTGGTGTTTAAAGGGAATGAAATTCAAGTCCGTCTTTCGGAAACCTTCCCCCGGAAAAATAAACCCATGTTCTCTTTGACCCATTGTGATGAAGTGCATATTACAGACAATCATTTTGGAGGGGAGACGATCTCCAAAGAATTGTCTCTGCATTCTATGAAAAAGAAACAAATACAATACGCTCCTAAAAAAGAATATACCCTGCTTTATGGAGAATAGACCTTAAAAACCTTCCAGGTTTCTAAAACCTGGAAGGTTTACACATAACAAAAAACGGAAAATGAAAAAACTAACACTCCTGTTCATATTGATTATTCAACTAGTGTTATGTTAATCATTAAATGACGGGTAAAGTCTTTTTAGTTTCACTCTAGATTCCTTGGTGGTAAACTGCCAGTTTATCCGACTTTCTTTGTTGTTGCGGTCATTTTGCCAAGCATTCACCTCTCTGGCGACAGTCTCTTGGTCTCCCATATGCCGGTTCAGGCATTGGCTGTTGAGTACATGGAGTTCTATCTCGGCCATGTTAAGCCAGCTGCCGTGTTTCGGGGTATACACGAACTCGAACCTGTCCCGGATACGCTTGGCTTCGGCAGGCTCAAAGGCCTCGTACAAGGATGAAGGCGAATGGGTTTTGAAATTATCCATCACCAGCGTTATCCTTTCCGCGTCCGGGTACATCTCATCAGCTATCCGTTTGATAAAGGATGCCCAGTCAGCCTTTTTCTTGAAACGG
>NZ_JBDKWZ010000030.1:0-39743 GCF_039710355.1 Rapidithrix thailandica
ATGCTTGGCAAAATGACCGCAACAACAAAGAAAGTCGGATAAACTGGCAGTTTACCACCAAGGAATCAAGAGTGAAACTAAAAAGACTTTATCCGTCATTTAATGATTAACATAACACTAGTAACAAAAGTATTTACATTTGAGTGTATTGGTGTAATAAAAGCTATACTTAATTATATACCAATTCGTTATGGTCAAAAAAATAACGTAGTCCTGACCGCCAGCCAAAGTGGCACGGTAAAAGTCTTTGTGGCCAACGAAAGCGATGTGGACGTATGGACTGGGCGTCCCCGTTCGACAACCTGCAAATCACCTACAGCCCCCGTCTGGAAGTAATCTCCGCCTTGGATGAGTACCCCTACGGTAGTATCTTGCAAGAACACCACTTAGAAGGAGTGGACAAAGGCCGCTACGACTACCAGACTAGCCGTCCGCAGGAAACTTTGCCGAAAAAGACCAAGAGACCGGCTGGAATGCGTTTGAGTTGAGGATGTATGGTGGGAAAATGGGAAGGTGGTTGAGCACGGATCCTTATGGACAGTATTGGTCTCCTTATGTGGGGATGGGGAATAATCCCATGAACAGAGTGGATCTGGATGGGGGAACAGATGATCCTATTCGTCTTAAAGAAGTAACTATACTTGGAAAACGTAGTTGGTTTGCCTCATTTTGGGGTGGTATAAAAAATTTCTTTAAAAATATAGATTGGGCCGCTTCTGATAACTACATGGCTAGTTTACCAAACTATGGAGGGATTACCTATTTTGGTAAATACGGGAGTGGAACTTATTGGGAACGAACAAATAATCAATTTTATCAATCAATACCTTTTTCCACTGAAGCAGGGATAACTGTAGATTTAAGGTTTACTCCTACAAAAGCAGGGAATGATAAACTAATAGGGGGGGCCTATGTTTATGGCTACAATAGTACTAAAGGAGAGCTGGTGCTTGACCCTAAGGAAGGTTATGTTGCAATTCCTGCAACCGAAAAACTTGAAGTTCGTCTGATGCCCCAGACGATGGGTGTAAGAGCTTTGTATACTCATTTACCATCTATTGGTAAAAAAACATCTTTGTTAAGCCTTAGACATCAATATGATGTTAGTGTTGCTTTTAAAACAGGTACTATTAAAGTTGGTCAATTATTGAATTTGGGAACAAGAAAAATTCATATAATGAACAAGTATACATTTAGTGTGCATGTATTTGCAACTCAGTATTTTGTATCAACTCCAGAAATGAGACAAGCTTTTTATAAAGATTTGACAACAACTTATCTTCCTTCTAGATATAGAAAATGATGAAAATAAGTTTGGAAAAAATTAGTAAAGTTGAAGGGGGATATCGCTATTTATTTAGAGATTTTAACCCTATTAAGAATAAATTCAAAGAATATAAGTTTAATCAGCCTTATTGGTTATTTGAAAATCAAAAAATTTTTAAGTATGAGATTTATTTACTTAAGTATATTGCTACGAAGATTGGCAAAATACTTCTTTTAGTAGTCATAATAGATGCTTTATTCTTAGCGATTATTGATCAATTCTTGTTTACATTTTCATATATTCATTCTTTCCCAATTCTATATTTGGTATTAGTAATTTGTGGAATAGTCTATTTTTTCTATGAAATTAGATCAGAAATTTATTTTCTTAAAGATAGTATAAAGATACCTGGAGTAATAGAAGAGAAGATAATGGATCCTGGAGAGGCCAGTATAACCAAATATTCTATTTCTTATGTATATCAAGATCAAAAATATAGTATTTTTACTGATATTGGAGGGCTTAATGCATATGAAGTAGGGGATCAGGTTACCGTTTTGATTGGAAATAGATTTCCAGAAATTATTAAAATTTATTGTGGATGGTTTTTCAGGCTAAGTGTATTTGATATTATTATTTATGGTATTTTAATTTATACTAGAGTATTTCTTGCGCCAGGTTGGATAGATTAAAATGAGTGACAATATTGATTTTCATAATTCTTTCTGGATTTGAGAGTAGTTTCCTACCATTGTAGTCTCTTTTTTCTTTTTAAAAACATTGTCGCGAAATAATCTATAGCTTGTAGCCCATTACTACCTGAATACTTATCTCAGAATTGATGTCCGCCAGCCAGAGTGGTACGGTAAAAGTCTTTGTGGCCAACAAAAGCGATGTGGACGTATGGACTGGGCGTCCCCGTTCGACAACCTGCAAATCACCTACAGCCCCCGTCTGGAAGTAATCTCCGCCTTGGATTATTACCCCTATGGCAGTATCTTGCAAGAACTTCACTTAGAAGGAGTGGACAAAGGCCGTTATGACTACCAGACTAGCCGTCCGCAGGAAACTTTGCCGAGAAAGACCAAGAAACCGGCTGGAATGCGTTTGAGTTAAGAAATTATGACCCTATAATAGGACGTTGGCTCACTACCGATCCGTATGGGCAATATTTCAGTCCCTACTTGGGTATGGGTAACAATCCTGTTAATCGTTTTGACCCTGATGGTGGATTTGATTGGTATAGAAATAATCAGACAAACGATGTGGTTTGGATAGATGGCTCAGCAGAGGTTGATGGCTTTACACACTTATCTGCCAATGCGCTTGACCCTTCAGTAATTGGTGCAATTAGCTCAAGTATACAGGCTGGTGGATTTGATAAGTTTTTAGAGTACTTTAATAATTCTCGTTTAGGCAGTGATTATTTCTTTGACCTTTCTAACACATTTGATTTTCCTCGTGAGGGGTGGTTAGCGTCATTAATAGATAACAGTTTGCCAATAAGTGATGCTTTCCACATTTCAGAATGGACACACAGTTCAATTGCTAATGGGACAGAAGCTAATAATGCTCTTGAGCATCATATCGGAACATTTTTAATGACGAATAGATGGGGCCCTGGATCTGCTGGTGCGATAACTACTGCCAATGAAATCAGAGGATTAATAATTAATGATAGACAAAGTGGGAGGATGCTTGATGCGCTAAGAGGTCGACCTGGCACTGCATTCGAATGGAAGGATATCGGGAATAATATTATCGGAGGATGGAAGTATACTAAGTGGCATTTTTCGAATTATGTATTTAATCGAAATGCATGGTTTAACGACATGCCTTCTAACGCAAAAGTTTTGCATTAATCACTATGAGTAAAAATGCGCTATATATCCTTTCTACTTTATTTTTCATAGGTTGTGGAGAACAAAAAGATTTTGTTCACAAGGTGGAATTGGCACCGATAAATACAAACGGAACACTTTATTATGATTTATACAAGACAGGTATTGATAATTATAAGTACGAATTTAAAATAAGTACTAAGCAGGATACACTAGATGTGTTTGAGGTGCATTTAAATGATGCTACCTACAAAAATATAGAGTTTAATGTGAAGGAAAATAGAGATACAATATTTATCAACTCCAATTGGAATTTAGGCCGTTATAGTAAATTGGTAAAAAATAAAATGGTTGTTTTGAAAGAGTAGTAAACAAAATCATTTAAAAATATTAGCCAGGTTTAGCCAGCCTGGCTGGAATGCGTTTGAGCTGAGGATGTATGATGGGAAAGTTGGGAATAAACCCAAACTCTCCACTCCTTAGTGACCTAAAGAATCCGATCTGTCAAATAACCTCTCAGCCCCAAAGGGGCCAAATCACATAGCCAAGGGAGTAGCCCTTGGGTAAAAATAAGATGCCGTCCCAGCCCTGAAAGGGCGGAATATCTTTTAATCCCAGGCTCGTTATTGTATTTCGCTCCTTCGGAGCTATGGCTACATTTTCTATGGTTATTTTAGGGTTGTACCCTGAACTGTTGGATGGTGTCCCTTCGGGACTTCGCGGCAATTATCAGACTGGCCGTCCGCAGGAGACTTTGCCGAAAAAGACCAAGAAACCGGCTGGAATGCGTTTGAATTGAGGATGTATGATTCCAAGGTTGCAAGGTGGTTGTCTATTGATCCGGCCAGACAGTTTGCTTCGCCTTATGTGGGGATGGGGAATAATCCGATTGCAGGGGTGGATCCGGATGGAGCATTCTTTTTAACTGATTTTGTAAATCAATTAACAGGGGAAACAATACATATTGATGATGGTATGGATCAAGTAGTAATGGTTGATCCAAGTGATTGGTCATTTATAGAAATGATGAGTACAAATGACACTTGGACTTGGGAAAACTCTTCTACTTATTTCTCAATTATTAATGATGGACTTGTTGATTTAAATGGTGATTTTGGGATGATTGCGAGAACTGTGTTTGCTGAAATGCGTAGTGGTGATGCTAATTCAAAATTAATAGTTGCAGAGTCGCTGAGAAATAGGAATGATTGTGGTTGTTATGAAGGTAGGGGTGGCTATTCTAAATTTATTCCTAAATTTTATGATGCAGCAAAAACTTGGGATAAAAACTATAATAAGTGGCAAAATCCATATATTGTTGCTAACAAAAACCCAATTGCAATGAAGGCATGGTTAGGGTCATTAACAGCTGCATGGAAAGCATATGGGTTAAACTCAAATATTGCCAAAGGGGCTATATTTTATAATTCATCGAGCAGTACCCAATGGGATAAAGTGTTTAAAAAAATAGAATTAAATATTCCTCATAAAGGGATTAAAGGAATATGGACAAATCAAAAAATACATTAATTACAGTGATTATATTCACTTTCATTAGCATAACTGGTTTTTCTCAGCCCAATAAGAAGAGTGTTTGGTTTAAAGATATTGATAGTGATAGGTTTAAAGTTTTATGGAAATCTAATGGAATAATACATGAATCGGTTACAACATTTGAAATAACTTCTAAAGAAAAGTTGACTTTAGAGGTCTCAAATTTGAAAGAATTTATATTTTCTGAGAGTACAGGAAATCCAGGTAACCGCTTTATTATTCTTTTTAAGGCTGAGAAAGCTTTGGAACGGGTAATTGAAAATGTAATTAAATTAAACGATGCATTAGGGGTGATTGTTTATTACTGTATTAATGAAAATAAGTTAGTGATCGAAGAGTATCGAATGAATAGGAAAAAACAATATAATTTGAATATAGACTGCCCTACATTTACCTACATCTGTTTGGATGCACAAAGCTCTTTTTTTGAGGAAGATGGGTTTCATTTGAGAACTTATGAAGGTGAAGAAGTAATATTGTATTATAAAAAATAGAACTATCTTCCCTTAGTATATTAGTACCCTCTTTCCAGTGACACTACGGGTAAGCAATGCGAGTTAAACTTCAGAGATATCACTCCTCACTCCGTTTGTACCTTGCAAGAACTTCACTTAGAAGGAGTGGACAAAGGCCGCTACGGCTACCAGACTAGCCGTCCGCAGGAAACTTTGCCGAAAAAGACCAAGAGCCTGGCTGGAATGCGTTTGAGTTGAGGATGTATGATTCCAAGGTTACAAGGTGGTTGTCTATTGATCCGGCCAGGCAGTTTGCTTCGCCTTATGTGGGGATGGGGAATAGTCCGGTGAATGGGATAGATAAAGATGGGGATATTGCATGGTTTGTCCCTGGATTGGTAGGAGGAGTAATTGGACTTGGTTTTAATATCACAGCTCAGGTAACAGAAGGAAAGTTTGATATTACATCTGGCCAGACATGGGCTAGAATGGGTGTAGCAACTGGGACAGGTTTTGGTCTTGCTTATACACCAGGTGGTCTTGCTGGTGTTGCTACTGCAGGGGCTGTTTCTGGTGGATCGAATGTGCTTGATCAAGCTATAAAAAATGGAGGTTTTGATAATATTGATACTCATGAAGCACTGGCAAGTGCAGTAGGTGGAGCAATAGGAAATGGGGTTGGTCAGATGGTTGGAAAAAGTCTACAAGCTGGAACAACAGGAGGAAGTTTGCTTATCACTAATTTTGGAGTAGATATGAGATCAAAAGCCGTGCAAAATGCCATTAGCTCAGCTTCAGAAGTTGTTGGTGGTGTTAGTGGTGCCTTTTCAGCCATCTGGATGAATGAGCTAATGCATATGAATTTTAATTGGGGAGATACTGATATAGTATATGGAGTTACTCCTTGGGGGTATGAATATGCAGTACCTAAAGGTGAAACATTGTTTTTACCAGAAATAACAATTACCCCTGTGGGAGTCCTGATTCCGCAAGAGCAGAAGGTAAAAGATTAATTTTGTTACAAGAAATAGCAATTACAATAGAAATTAAAGAAATGTTACGTATAGTTATATTATTGGTATCCTTGTTTTTGTGGTTGTTTTTAATTAACTATTTAAGACATATAAGAGGATTGTCAATTTTAGAAATGATAGGTTTTTTTCTGTTAATTGTGGCTTTTACATACCTTGTCATAAGGAAAAAGATTTAGAAGATTAAATTATTCCAGCATTTTTTAATTTGCAGTGTCTGACATTTGTAAATGTATTTCAAGTTGACTTTTGTCGTATCTATAGATAGGTAATTTTTAAGGTTCTTGGTAACACGGAAAGTAAGGTCCAAGATGGTTTAAGGTTTACTTTTTGAATGGAATATGTAGGGTGTGGTGTGAAATTACAGTTTCCGATTGTCTTTGGTTTTCTGATATTCTTTCTTCTTAAAGAAAAGGCCTACTTTTTTACAAAAGTGATGGTTTTAAAAAACAACTGCTATGAAAGTATCTTGCAAGAACACCACTTAGAAGGAGTGGGTAAAGGCCGTTATGACTACCAGACTAGCCGTCCGCAGGAAACTTTGCCGAAAAGGATAAAGAGACTGGTTGGAATGCTTTTGAACTGAGGATGTATGATGGGAAAGTAGGAAGATGGTTGAGTACGGATCCGGCCAGGCAGTTTGCTTCGCCTTATGTGGGGATGGGGAATAATCCGATTGCAGGGGTGGATCCGGATGGAGCTTTGTTTCTTATCGATGATTTTCTAATAGGGGGAATTAAAGGATTGTTCAATGGTGAAGGGTTCTTTCAGAGTGGAGCAAGACATTTTGAGAACTCGGCCAAGATATGGGGTGGGTTATTTGCTGGTGATATTGGTCAAATAGCGAGTAGGCTTACTTGGGAATTACCACAAACGATTGTAGGATTTATAGGTTCACATGGGACAAATATGATTGGTCATGTGAATAGTGTTAGCTATTTTGATGGTGTAACTTTTTCTCAGACTTCTGGTAGTTGGGGAGCAATTACATTAGGGAGTTATATATTAGGAGACCAGTCTGTAAATGCCGTAGTTGGAGATTATACTTTTATGCATGAGTTTGGACATTATCAGCAAAGTAGGCAGAATGGTCCTTTATATTTGCTTAAATATGGTTTGCCGAGTGCTTTTGGTGCAGATTGGACTGAACATGATGCAAATTTTAGAGGAGCGCAATATTTTTCATCAAATTACAATTTCACATGGAATCCAAATTATTATTCACCCAATTCTCCGTATCACAAATACTCATATTTACCACAGAATAAAATTAATGCCAAATGGTGGGAATATGGTCTTTTTGCAACTGGTATTCCTATACCAGTTATACCAATTTTAAATGCTAATAAAGGGAGATGATAGATGTTAAAATTATACTTTTACTGGTATCAGTATTACTTCAATCAAGTTGTGACAAAACTGAAAATAGTACAGTGTTGAGAATAAGAAATGAAACAATTGATTCAGTTTACTATCAGTTTTCATGGTCACATCCCGATACAACAATTGCTGATTTTAACCCTTTGAACGATTCTTATAACTATTTGATACTTCCTTTTTCAGAAAAGAGAGTTAATGCAAGAAATTCAAAGAATTATGATTATTGGGCAGAGTTGTTTTCCGATGGTAAAAAAGAATATTTGTTTATTTTCCATGCAGATACCTTATTGAATAATGATTGGGAAAGTGTTCGTTCCGATTATAAGATTCTCAGGCGAATTGAATTAAGTAGGGATCTTTTACAGAAAAATAATTGGGTCATTATGTATAAATAAAGATTACTATCCTCTTAAAAAAAGAGAGATGCCTTCTCAGCCTTGAAAGGGCGGGGATATCTTTACTCCCAGGCTCGTTTTTGTATTTTGCTCCTTCGGAGCTTGGATTACATTTCCTCTGGTTAGCTGCACCCTGAGCGATGGCGTCCCTTCGGGACTTTTAGGAGAGTCGATTATAAAAGTAACAAATCCCTATCAAAGTTGGTAAGAAGATTTCGGTATTTCCTTTTAAAGAGAGGTTTGATTTTTATACCCAGTAAATCACCTACAGCCTCCGCTTGAAATTGCTCTCCGCCTTGGATGAGTATCCCTACGGTAGTACCTTGCAAGAATACCACTTAGAAGGAGTGGACAAAGGCCGCTATGACTACCAGACTGGCCGTCCGCATCCAGGGAATACAAGATTTTAGCAATGGTTTTGTAAACTCAGTGGTGAGCAGCCATATGATGGATTTTGATAGGGCGGACTTAGACAATGAAATGTTTGAGAATAGCCAGTTTACCGGGGACATAGTCAGTGTTGGGAAGGACATGTTTGAAAGGAGCTGCAACAACAGGAATGGCTTCAGGAAGTCTTCATGACTCCTATCATAAATTAAAGAGGGAAGAATAATGGTAAGTTGAGTCCAGACAAACTAAATCGTTTACGCCAACAACGTCAGAATGGTCCTATTAGTAAAAAAGATGTACAAAAGCTGAAAGGACACGAAAAAAATACTGGAAAAAGAGGATCAAGACATAATAAAGGTGGTAGTAGAAGATAAAATACTTGCAAAAAAAATAGCTTCACTTGAATATCAAACAGCTAATAAAGCATTAAGAGAAGTGTTAGCTAAAGTAAACGCTGAAGAGCAGTTGAGTATTGAAGACATTAAATATATTCTCAATATTCCTGAAAAGTCTTTAATAGGCGATTTTTTGATTGAATATGATTATTTTACCGAAGATCAGAAATCGTTTATTGAGTCTTATATCATAGCTAATCTCAATGATGAAGATAGGGACTTTGTTTCTGATATGATAGATTTTGCTACTATAGAGAGCTTGAACTTACCCTATGAGGTCTGTATTGACTTTTTGAAAAGCAACACTGAAGGCGAAAGTTATGTAGTGTCTTCAGTTCTATCCTATTTAATAAGCCAGCCAAAGTTTAATTACATCGAGAAATTATTTGTTGCTCTGACGAATGTATTAGAAGATGCAAGCTTTTTTCAAAATGCCCAGCTAAAAGCTGCATTTTGTTTATTTCGAATCACACAAGACAGAAAATATTTACGAGAGGTTATTGAATTGGTTGAAAAGGGCCAATCAATCAATAAAGATTTATTAAAGAACATGTTATCAATTCATTTTAATAATAATAAGTATTTTTCTATAAGAGAATTAGAAAAATATAGATAGGGTCACCTTAAAGCCAAAGGGTAAAGAAAATGGAAAGCCGGCCTTGCGTAAGTGGGGCTGGTTTTGTCATTAAGAGAGGTTTTTATGTGTAATGTCCTTTGGTTGGCGGATTATACAATGTTTTCTCCTACTTCATAGATAAGGTGCTGCCCTCTAAGCTGTTGGATGGCGCCCCTGCGGGACTTTTAAAAGTAACAAATTCCTGTCAAAGTTGGTAAGAAGATTTCGGTATTTCTTTTTAAAGAAAGGTTTGATTTTGAATTTTATACCCAGTAAATCACCTACAGCCTCCGCTTGAAATTGCTCTCCGCCTTGGATGAGTATCCCTACGGCAGTATCTTGCAAGAACACCACTTAGAAGGAGTGGACAAAGGCCGTTACAATTACCAGACTGGCCGACCACAGGAAACCTTGCCGAAAAAGATAAAGGCTGGAATGCGTTTGATAAAGCAGTTGCTTTTATTAGGAAGGAACTAGTAGATCATTATAAGGCTCACGGAACTGGTACTGGAGCAAGAAGCGGATGTCATGGGTAAGGCAGGGACTGAATTAATTAGAAGGGCTAACGATAAGTCTTTATTGCCAGAGTTTAGGGATCTACTAAGACTTGAAGGGAACCCTTAATAAAGGTCGAGCAATTAATCATGCTGAAAGATGACAAGTACATTTGAGGATATATATGAAAAGTTAGAACAGGCACTTTGTGAAGATGCTTTAGATAAAAGTAAAGTCATATTAGATTCCATTAAAGAGGAATTAGTCTCTGTTCAGGCAAGTGAAAGTAGTGAGGAAGAGTTTTATAAACAGTACTTATTGGGCTTGTCGTGGTATTATGATCCTGATGAAAGTGAAATAAGAAGTAAAAAGATTATCGAATATTTTAAAAACGCCTTGGCTATAAAGGGTTTTGATAATTATACTTTGTATTATTTTGGGTGTCATCTTTTTGATGAAAAAAAATATGCTTCTGCAAGAGAATACTTTGAAAGAATAGATTTTGGTTATCAAGAAAATCTTGAACAATCGTGGAGAACTTTAAAGGTTAGCGAACTTGTTCTTTGTTGTAATTTATACTTAGCGAGAGATGCGAAAGATATTTTACAGTACCGAACTGAAGCGCAAAGTGTGCTTAAAGCTTATAATAGTAGAGAGCCTGATGAAGTAGCCAATCCTGATGAAATAATAAATTGTTTAAAGATTGTTAATGAGGTTCTTGCCACAGCAGGCCTTGCCCCAATCGGCATAGAATAGCACAAAAGAGAAGTTACTAGGTGTAGATTGCTCCTACGCCTTTATATTTAATAAGTGTAGGTGGGTATGGCGCTCTTATCTAGGTACAAGAGTGTATTATGGTAGAGGAGCTATTCCTCAATTACAGTCATCTACGGCATTTCTTAATTCGGCACAGCCATGGGCTCAACAACTGATTGATGCATTTGCTTAGGTTAGGTATGGTACACGTGGTCAATTTACAACGCTATTAGACCCATTGATGATTATGGTCTTACCTTAAACTATGTGGAGGTAATTCCTGACCAATGATTGGAACATGGCTTTTGTATTTCGCTCCTTTGGAGCTTGGACTACATTTCCTACGGTTATTTCAGGGCTGCACCCTGAGCTATTGGATGGCGTCCCTTCCGGGACTCCTCAGCAACTACCAACTGCAAGGGACTTTGCTGAAAAGGACCAAGAAACCGGCTAGAATGCGTTTGAGCTGAGGATGTACGATGGGAAAATGAGAATAAACCCAAACTTCCCATTCCTTAGTTACCTAAAGAATCCGCTCGACCTAAATAATCTTTCAGCCCCAAAGGGGCCAAATCATACAGCCAAGGGTATAGCCCTTGGGCAAAAGAGAGGTGCCGTTCCAGCCCTGAAAGGGCGGGATATCTTTTACTCCCAGGCTCGTTATTGTATTTCGCTCCTTTGGAGCTTGGACTGCATTTCCTATGGTTATTTTAGGGCTGCACCCTGGGCTATTGGATGGCGCCCCTCCGGGACTTTGCAGTAAGAAAGGATTACCTCTCTATGGTTACCTAGGAGAAGGTATTAAATAAGTCGAATCATTTAGATACACTACAAACCCATACAACTTCTTTTACACATTCCGTTTACTTTGTACCTTCGTAGGTTATTTAACTACCTTAGTTTTTGTGCAATATTTTATAATGATAAAAATGGTATGAAATCAATAGAAAATAAAACAATGATGAAAATTATACTTATCGTTCTGGTATTGCTTTTTCCATATATGGGAAACTCTCAAACCTTACAAGGCGAGCGGCTTACACTTTCGTTAAGTGGAGAAGAGCATAGTAATATTGCTAGCTTTTCAAGTAGAAACCCAGAAGCTCCTTATGTAAGCTGGTATCATAATATAAATAATGAAGTGCCTGTACGTTATGGATATATCCAGGTAGGAAAATTCAGTGAGAATCATAAGCTGTTTTTATTTACTACTCAAAATGGAGCTAATTTTAATTTTAGAGGTGGAAATGTAGGTATTAATAATGCCTTTCCATCTTATCTGTTAGATGTTGCAGGGCGTGTCAATGCTACTGAATATTTGATTAACGGAGTGCCTTTACAACCATCATTGTGGTCTCATTCTTCTGAGAACATCCATTTTACCAATGGTAAAGTAGGTATTGGTACTTCAAATTTCAGTAAAGAAGGTTTTCAATTATATGTAAAAGAAGGAGTTCTAGCCGAAAAGATTGTAGTTAAATTGGAAAGTGCTTGGGGAGATTATGTGTTTGAGCCAGAATATAAACTCAAACCGCTTTCAGAAGTGGAAACATATATTAAGGCTCATAAACATTTACCGGAAATACCTTCAGCTTCAGAAATCGAAAAAAATGGAGTTAACCTTGGAGAAATGGATGCTGCGATGATGAAAAAAATAGAAGAATTAACCCTGTATATGATTGAATTGAAAAAGGAAAACGATGCCTTAAAACAGCGGGTGGAAGAATTGGAGAAAAAGGATTAACGGTCTTTTTTAGCAATTTTAACACAGGTCATTCTCGCATTATGAGAGAATGACCTGTGTTTTTATGGAGCTCCTTGAAATTATTGGCAGTGGTCATTCCTGTTATTTATTCAATTCCTTGTCGAAGTATTGTTTCGCGATTTGATTTCCCGGGGCGTTTGTTCGTTGGGTTTTTCAGGGTGGGAAAGCCTCTTTGTAAATGCTACCAGGGTGATAGTTTGTAATTGGTGTGGTGATAATTTAATAAACAGTTTATGGGTATTGATAGCAAGAATAGAGGAAATAAACGTATATTCGAGGGTATCCATTGATATGGTAAAATTTCTTGTCCACTATATTATTCAAAGTAAGCCATGCAAAAATTCACAGAGTGTTTAAACGATCTGGTAGACTATTTCATCTTGTCGGACATTTTGGTGCTTTCTGAATTCCAGGCCGAACATAATTTGTCTGAACATTTGGAAAGAGAATTTACCACAAATGAGAGTGGCGATCAAGCGGTGGAAAGCGGAACCATTATTCCACTGTCAGGCATTGAAAATTATCCTTATACCATTTACTTTAATACAAAGTCGGAAATGTCGATTTTTGACGAGTTGGAAAGTGAACTGCAATTCCGGAAAACAGGATATATTTTACAAGTAAAAAGTGGTGAATTATACTTATTTACCATGCCTTACTTAAGAGATTGGACCAAAGGGAGGGAATTGTTGAAAACAAATGCCATAAGACCTAAAATCCAATTGGAAAATGGCTGGTATTCGGTGGAGATTTCAGGAGGGGAAACCTGGCAGGAAGAAGGATGGGAGCCTACTTTTGAATTCAGATTGGAAAAAAGAACTGATAAGCCGGAATATACTGCCGATATGAATTTTCGATTTACCATCCACAGTCGTGAGTATTGAGTTTAAATGAGAGCTATATGCTGCCACTTGAGAATCCAAATGCCTGGAACAAACTCAATTGTCTGGGGAAAGCAGAAGCGTTACCCAAATTACTCTTGCAGTTGAAAGAAGGCGAGGAAAACGAGGTTTTAGAAGAGATTTGCTGGGAATATATCTACCATCAAAATACCTTGTACCAATCAACCGTAGCCATCTTCCCGCATTTGATGGAGATTGCAAAATATTCCCAAAATGAAGCGTTTCTTCTCGACTTGTTTTTGAATTTGGGAATCATTTTAGCCGAATTGGATACAGAAGGCCTATATCTAAAGGCAATTCTACAAGAACAGAATAACCTGGATCAAACTACTCAAGAGCTATTATACCGTGCTTTTGTGTCTGCTTTCGAAGAGTTTGCTCATTTGGGAGAGCGTTTGCAAAAACATATTTATGCTCGGGATGAGGAAACAAAAAGGTATTTTTTTATGGCATATGCGGTAGCAAATAAATTTTACGAGCTTGGACGTGTATGGAATACCTATACCGAAAATACCGAATACAGAAGCATTTGTCCGGGTTGTTCGGCAGAGCACTATCTATGGAATGAATCAGATAAATTGGTTTTATATATCCAAGATCCGGTAACCAACAAAGCGCAACAAACTTTTGATTTACTCCCTCTCGAACAGCAAGCGTTAGCAAGCCAAGCCGGTGAAAAGGGCTGGCTTTATGAGCATATCGTGAAGTTTAAAATTAACTCTTTGCTTCCCCTTGTGCCCTCATTGTTGGGTAGGGCCATCTGCCCGGGTTGTGGAAAAAATTATGATGTCTTTGCATCAGTGATCAACACTGTGGTTTGAATGGGATTCGGGCAGTCCGTATCCCAGTAGTAACAAATCAATACAAGCTTCAACTGCGCTATAGGGTGAGTGAAGCTTTGTTTTTTACAACAAGGGTTTCAAAATTGTAATTGAAGCGAATTAACCTTTTTCTTTTCCTTAAAAAATGTTTTAAACACGCCTCCTCTGTGTTACTTTTTTCAACAATAGCTTTGGTTATTCTCTTCAAAAAGTGCCTTGATGAGCCGGTTTTGATTCCATTTTCGGTCAAAAATTATACGTTTAAACCACTTCATGGAATGAGTTGGAGGGGGAGTTAATGTTTTTGAAAAATCTTTGAATTTTAGTACCTTTGAAACGGTATTTATACTGTACTCAAATAGTTTTTGGCTTTTGACAGGTTCTTGAAAAATAGGAGGGAACCTCTTATTGAAAATTAACAAATGATCATGGAAGAAGATTTTTATGGCATTGACAAAGAGCGAGCCCATACGCGAGCCCTTGAACTGATACCAGAGGCATTTTTTTGGAGTGGAATAGATGAATTGGCCCCTTTTGGCTCGGATGAAGGGTTTACAGCCTTAAGTGAGTTCAGAAGATGGAAGAGGGTATTTCCGGATAAACCCATTCTGGGGTGCTTACAATGGACGATAGAAAGTGTAGGGGAAATGGAGTTCGCAGAGTACAATGAGAGCTTATTGGATAGGAAAAGAATTCAGGCGCAGTTGGAAAATTCGGATTTTGATGAACATCAATATATTTATACCTTGGATGTCTCAGTGATTGCTACAGGGTTCGGACAGTTAATAGATGAAGGAACCATTGATCCGGAGATCAAGCCCATTCTCCGCTTGGCAATAGACAGGCAAAAACTTTGGGCCGGATTTGCCTCTCAATGGAAATTCAAGGAGGAATATATCCAACGCTTGCAGGTGTTATCCCGGGTATTAAAAGTGGCGTGATGGCAAGTAAATTTTAATACATAATTAGATGAAAGTGATGATTCTATGTTTAGTAATTCTGATAGATTACAGTATTCTAAATGTGCAAGCGATGGAAGGTGCCAAATTATTAGATTTTCTGGCGAAAGCTCCCAACTCTCTTTTTGATTATACTACAGAGGGGATTTTGAGTGAAGAGAAAAATATTTTACTTAAAAATGGAGAATCGGAGGTTTGGAAAATTATTCGTTCTCAAGATACTTTGTTGAGTATTGAGTGTAAGTATGGAAATTCAATTGTGCACTTAATACCATTGGTAAGTAATTTTGGCTCACAGGTTATCCTTTCTTATACTGAAAACGAACGAACCTCAATGATTGAAACATGGCAAATGGAAGATGAAAAGGTATGGAAAGTACAACTATTACCGTCTGTTAAAGCGAAGGATTTTTTTACTGAAGAACACCGGTTTGCCAATGTATCGGAATATGACAGCAATGTATCCCTGTTTATGGAGGTTCCCTCGCAGGTAATCAGCGCTACGCTAAATACCTGGATGGAGGACGAGTTTGAAGATAAAAATATAGACTATGAAATTGAGCTGAAATGGGATGGGACGGACTTTCAAAAAATTAAACGGAAGTTGTCCCAAAAGTAGAGAAGCTTGAACAGTTAAAATTCAGTTGGCTTTTTGGGTGCTTGCACCAAAGTTTGTTTGTACCGGGAAGGGGAATGCCCGGTGTGTTGTTTGATAAACTTCGTAAAATGACTGCAAATTCTCTTAACTTACTCCTTTTCTTTGTATCCGGAATCATTTTAAAACCAAACTCAAAAAGTATGAATTCAGGGAATCAAAAAATAGGAATAGCCGGATTAGGAGGCGTGGGTGGATTTATCGGTGCCCCCCTTGTAAAGACCTATAAAGAGAAGGAAGATGTGCAAGTTATTTTTATCTGTAGAGGAGAAACCAAAGAGCGTATCCGGCAAAAGGGTTTAACCTTTGAGTCCAATGGCGTAATAGAAACCGTATTTCCCGGTATGGCTTCGGATGATCCTGCGGAAATCGGAACTTTGGATGTCTTACTCATTGCTTGTAAGTCTTACTCACTGGCCTCCCTGCTGGAAGAGTACAAGGGCTGTATTGGTGAAAATACGGTGATCATTCCGCTTCAAAATATGGTGAATGCAAAAGAAGTCATTCAACAGACGTTACCCGGTCGGGGAAAGGTTTTGGAAGGCTGTATTTATGTGGTATCGAATGTGAAAGAGAAAGGCTACATCCTGCATGCGGGAGGACCGGGAAAAATTTTTATTGGAGGAGAAAAACAAGAAGAGTACGCGTGGTTGGTTGAGCTGTTGCGCAAGGGAGGACTGGACATTACCTATGAAGAAGAAATTAAAAAAGTACTGTGGAAAAAGTTTCTATTTCTTTCTCCGGTGGCATCTGTGACCAGCGCTTTTCAAGTGACATTTGGCCAATTGTTAGAGAATGAGGAATTAATGAAAACCTTGGATGGTTTGATGCGGGAGGTTCAATTGTTAGCTCAGGCGAAAAACATTTCGCTATCCAACGATGATATAACGAACTTAAAAACTCTCTTGACTCAATTTCCTTACGAGTCCAAATCCTCCCTTCAACTGGATTTTGAAAAGCACAACCGTACGGAAAAAGCCTTTTTGGTGGACTATGTGATCGAGACTGGTAAGCAATACGGAATGGATACACCATATTATGAGCGAATAAATGATCAATTAAAGCATGGTTGAACTGCAAACCTGTTGACCGAAACGTTCAGATAATGGATTGAAAAAAATATGCCCCGGACCCTGTTTAACATATAGTGACCGAGCAAAATAGCGAATGAAGTAGAGAAAGTCGAAAAGCTATAGCGGTCTATTCACCTTGTTACTCATTCAGCAAAAAGAGTCGAATATAGGCCGCCTCTTGGATGATTGAATAAGGGTTTGGGGCATAGGTCTTATTTTCGAAACGGTTTGGTCAACCAGCGCCATACTCTTTTGTGCAACGGAGGGCGTTTAGTAGAAACCACAAACTCGGTTAATTCCATTTGTCGAGACAGAGACACATCATGAATATAAGAATGAGAAGGACCTACAGTTAGCTCTTTTTGTGCATAGCCAATAAAGGTAAAGACCAAAGCTGCATCACCTTGATTCCAAAGGGAGTTAGGTATTTGAATTGTATACTTACCATCTACATCCGTAAAAGTATGGATATTGGTTTCTTTAACCACTATCATGATACCATAGATAGGCATCATGTCTGTTGCATCTGTTACCTTACCTTGAATCTCCACACTGTCAGAAACACTAACTTGCTTATTCTTGCCTTTCACTACTTGTTCACCTAACCGAGCGTTTTCAGAGTGTAAAAGTTCTATTTGCGGTTGGGTAGGGGCATCGCTTGCCAAAGTATTTTCTGAGGTAAAGAGGGTAGCGAGAGCTAAAAAAGCAGATTTCCACCAGTTGTTTTGGATTCTTGCTTTATTTACATTTTTGTTTTTCAACTGCTCTTCTGAATACAGTCCGCACACCGGTCCTTCTGAATTGATATAGGTCAGCGCAATTTCCAAATCACTTTTTCCCCTGAAATCACGGATGAGGTTAGAACATTTGGTACAAATTCTACCACCTTCGGTGGGTTCCATTTCCTCCCAATACTGGTTACAAATCTTTAGTTTCGACAGGTTTAATTTATTAAAAGTTGGGTTTTCCATAGTGGTGAAATCACGGGTTTTTGGCTTTCTTATAAGGTTTTATGGATAGTAATATCCCTGAAAATAGTTATTGATTGAAATTATACAAAACCTTTTGAAAAAGAAATGCATGATTTTTTTGCCAAAGTGTGGTCTTGATATTGAATCACGGTTCAGTGTAGATGTATTTTTATGCGGGAGTAACGATCGCGTGTCCGGTTGCCAGATTGGATATACATTTTAAAGTTCATTGCTTTTTAACAAAAGGATAATGTGGATTGAAAAATTATAACAAAGCAAAGGAGTATTTTTGTGCTTCTGGAATAATCTGTATATTACCTTGGTTTTCAATTGGATTCTATGAAAAGATGAATGTATTTGCCTGATTAATTTACTCTATGCTACTACAACTACCTGTTTTAAATGAAAATGAGTTATAAAAACACTACATATAAAAGCTCTTTTGAAAACCAGTTTACCTTGGAAGAACTCTTTCAAGAATTCTATAAGAAATTAGTGTACTTTTCATTTCAGTTAGTCAAAGATCAAGAAAATGCCGAAGACATCGTTCAAGAAGTCTTTATCAAATTTTGGGATAACAGACAGGATGTTCCAGCCTCAAAACCGGCCATTCAAAACTATTTATACAAAGCGGTAAAAAATGCCAGTATGAATCTGATCCGGCATTATAAAGTACGGGATAAGTATATAGATCAGGTTGAAAATAACTCTGTGGAAGACTCAACTGTAATCGATGCGATGATCTATGCCGAAGTCTTGGCTGAATTGCATGCGGCTATCGAAACCCTGCCCGAAGCCTGCCAACAGATTTCCCGGTTAGGCTATTTGGAAGGAAAGTCTAACAAAGAGATCGCGCAACAATTGGATATCTCCGTGAACACCGTAAAAACACAAAAACAAAGAGGGCTTCAATTGCTTCGAATGAGAATCCGCCCCGAAATGCTGTACTTGATAGCACTTTGTTTTCCTATTTGACATCTTCTTTTTCCTCCAAGGGCTGTTCCCTTGGCTGTATGATTTGGCCCCTTTGGGTCCGGAACGGCCAGGTTTTTAGGTCACTAAGGGATGGGAAGTTTGTTTTTTTTCATCATGCATCCTCAGTTCAAAAGCATTCCGATCGGTCTCTTGGTCCTTTTCGGCAAAGTTTCCTGCGGACGGCCAGTCTGGTAATTGTAACGGTCTTTATCCACTCCTTAGGGATGCTCATCCAAGGCGGAGGATGTGGTTGATTTGCAGGTTATGGAGTTCATCAAAATCAGTCCTTTCCTTAAAAAAAACACCGGGATATTTCTGGTAAGTTTGACAGGGATTTTTAAGATCAACTCTCCTAAAAGTCCCGGAGGGACGCCATCCAATAATTCAGGGTGCAGTCCTGAAATATAGGAAATGTAGTCAAAGCTCCGAAGGAGCAAAATACAAAAAAACAAGCTTGGGAGTAAAGATAACTCCCCGGATAATTTAACAACGTTAACCTGTCAACGAATTCTAGGACGGGTCACTTGATTTAAATTTTTTTAAAAAAAATGACTCTTCTTTTCACCCACTTTTTCTTCGAAGGTGTAATAAGGATAGAAGTAAACCCATGGAAGAACATAAATACATAGATCAAATCGTCAGGCTCATTCTCAAAAGCCTTGAACACCCACTCAGTCCAGGGGAAAAAGAAAAGCTGGATAAATGGCTTTCAATAAGTAAAAGTAATAGGGCGTTTATGGAGAAGGTTAAGGATGAGAACCGCCTGAAAAAAGAACTTGACTTTTTTGCTGCGATAGATTCAAAGGCTGCTTTTGAAAAAATGCAAAGCAAAACCCGGAAAAAGCAAATGCCTCAATTCCAGAATTTTGGAAGATATGCAGCGGCCGCAATTTTAATTTTATGGATAGCTGCTATGGGCATCTGGAAATACGGAATGCAAGAGTCTCAAAAATCTGCAGCTCAACAAGAGGAAATTGTTCAAAACGATGTCTTACCAGGAACGGACAAAGCCCGGCTGATTTTGGCCGATGGTTCCGTACTTCCTCTGCAAGACCTTGAAGAAGGATTGGTGAATGAAGAAGAAGGGATGCAAATTGTAAAGATTGACCAACAAGTGATTTATAAATTGCTTGAGGGGGATGAAAGGAAAGTACCGCTTACTGAATACCACACTATTGAGATTCCGAAGGGAGGGAAGTATCAAATCGTCTTGTCCGATGGGAGTAAAGTGTGGTTGAATTCGGCTACTACTCTCCGGTATCCCAGCCAGTTTGAAAAAGACAGAAGGCATGTTGTCTTGAATGGAGAAGCCTATTTTGAAGTCAGCCCTGACAAGCAAGCACCGTTTACCGTAGAAGCCCGGGGCACAGTGGTCAAAGTATTGGGTACCCATTTCAATATTAAGGCATATGAAAATGAACCGCTCACAAAAACCACTCTGTTGGAGGGTTCCGTAGAGGTGGGAAATCAACAACGTACACAGATTATTGTACCGGGGCAACAAGCCCAGGTAGGAGAGGACGTCCAGGTGGCGGATGTGGATTCGAAAGAAGCGGTAGCATGGAAAAACGGTTATTTCCTGTTTAACGGAACCCGGCTGGACGACTTGTTAAGACAATTGGAAAGGTGGTATGAAATAGAGGTACATTTCACGGGTGATTTGCCACAAAAGCACTATTCGGGCACTATTACCAAAGACACCAATTTGTCACAGGTATTGAAAATGTTAGAACTCTCCGGATCTATAAAATTTGAAATTAAAAACCAGAAACTCTATGTGATGCCATCATCTTAAACACAGTAGCAAAGAGTAACCATAAAAATACCGGTAACGTGGGGATGTCACCGGTACACACAAGGCTTACTTCTCGCTAGATTTCGACATATAACTTGAATTTATCACCTTGAAACTGCAAATGTATGAAATTAACGTATCTGTTCAAAGGTAGGGGCTGGTACTTCTATGCCCCTCCAAAACCTTTATGGATTATGAGGTTGACCTTGTTTTTGACGCTGGCTTTGAGCTTTCAATTAACGGCAAAAAGCCATTCGCAAGTCATCACCGTCTCTGAAAAAAATAGCTCTTTAGTCTCTTTATTAAAGGCCATTGAAAGCCAAACGGAGTATCATTTTATCTACAATGACGAGTTGATGGAAATGGCCAAGCCGGTCAGTATCAGAGCAAAAAATATAAGCCTGGAAAAAGCACTGAATCAGATTTTTGTCAAACAGCCCCTTTCTTACAACTTTATGGGCAAATACATTGTGATAAAGCCCAAAGAAGAATCCCTTCCTAAAGCCATTACGGTAACGGGTACTGTATATGACGAAGGAGGGGCCCCGCTTCCCGGAGCAGCGATCCGGATCAAGGGAAAAACGCAAGGGACTATTTCCGATGAAGAGGGTAAATACCGTTTGGCAGGCATTGAGGAAGAGGATGTGCTGATCATTTCTTATATCGGTTATACCACACAGGAAATTCAAGTAAACAAGCGAACGGAGATTGACATCACGATGCAGGTTTCTACCAGTGCGCTTTCTGAAGTGGTGGTGATCGGGTACGGCTCTCAGGAACGCAATGAAGTAACCAGTGCTATTTCTTCATTTAAACCTTCCGAAGTGGATACAAGGCCTGTATTAGGCCCCGATCAGTTAGTGCAAGGAAGAATGCCGGGAGTGTTGGTTTCTGCCGGAGGAGGAACACCCGGTAGCAATGTGCGGGTGAGTGTGCGGGGCATCGGTTCGTTAAGTGCTCAAAACGAACCCTTGTATGTGGTGGACGGAATCCCCTTGGTCAACCATAATGCAGCCTTGTACAATTTAGGAGAAGGAATGAATCCCCTGGCGGAATTGAACCCCAATGATATCGAATCCATCGAAGTATTGAAAGATGCGGCTTCTGCGGCAATTTACGGCTCCAGGGCTACTAATGGAGTGATCATCATCACTACAAAAACCGGGAAATCGGGGGTGTCCAAACTGGATATCAACGCTAGTTATGGGGTGCAAAATTTGCCGAATTTAGACAATGTTAAAATGGCTGATTCGGATTTGTACCTGGAAGTGCTCAACGAAGGAATCAACAATTATAACCAACAAAACGGTTATCAGCCGGGCGACAAAAATTTTGTCCGGTACAGGGAAAATCCTTACCCGGGCCTTGATGATACCGATTGGATAGATTTGGTATTGCAACAAGCAAAAATGACGAATGTAAACCTGTCTTTTTCCAGTGGAACGGAGAAAACGAAACTCTATGTATCAGGGAGTTATTTGGATCAAGAGGGTGTGATTATTAGCAACCGGTTTAGAAAATATACGGGCAAGTTAAATATCAACCATAAGTTGTTAGACTGGTTGAAAGTGGGAACTAACTCTACGTTGAGTTTTTCCAGAAACAACCGGATACCCAATTCGAATATAGGTTCCTCCGTATTGCTGAGAAGTGTAGGGCAACGCCCATTCGATCGTCCGTACAAACCCAATGGGGAGTATTATGTGGGTGGTACGGAAGAATTAATCTTTCATAACAATCAACAGATCATCAATGAGCAAGATGCAAAATTGGATAATTACCGTTACCTGGGAAATTTCTTTGCCAACCTGCAATTGCATAAAAACCTGTACCTGGAGAACTCTTTGGGAATAGACGCAATCTATACCGAGGACTTTCTATACTATAAAGCAACGCACCCTTACGGAACAGGAAGTGGTAGAATACTGGATCGAAGAAGGTTGATAGGAAATGTCTTAATTGAAAATACTTTGCATTATGATAAAACCTTTGGCGATTTAAGTTTTTCGGCACTGGTCGGTCATTCGTTCCAAAAAGTCAGCACAAGTACTTCTTATATAGACGGTAGAGGCTTCCCCTCCCCATCATTTGATGTGATTTCCGTGGCAGGTGAAATTGCCGGAGCATCTACAGGCTTCGGAGAAAGTGCCTTGGATTCCTATTATTCCAGAGTAAACCTTTCTTGGGCAGGTAAATATTTAATGAGTCTCTCCCTGCGGGCCGATGGCTCTTCCAAGTTTTCAAATGCCAAGCGTTATGGAGCTTTCCCTTCCGTCTCTTTAGGATGGAATGTTTCAAAAGAAAAGTTCTGGAATGTAAAAGGGGCCGAATTGAAAGTCCGGACGAGTTTTGGAGCCACTGGTAACCAAGATGGCATCGGAAGTTATGCCTATCAAGCCTTGATGGGTGGAGGTGCAAATTATGGAACTAATAGCGGAATTGCCATTACGACTTTTGGGAATGAAAACCTCACCTGGGAAACTGCCGAACAATTTGATATTGGGATCGACTTGTCTTTATTCGAAGGCAAAATCAATTTCACAACGGATTATTTTGTCAAAAATACCAACAACTTATTGTACAGCATGCCTATCCATGCAACCAGTGGGTTTACCAGTATCACCAGTAACATCGGCTCTATGCAAAACAAAGGCTTGGAGTTTATGTTGAATGTAAATCAAAACCTCGGTCCGGTGGAATGGTCCTCTGACTTTAATATTTCCTTTATCCGGAATGAATTGACCAATCTGTTAGGAGACGAACCACTGTTGATTGGGGCCAACAGGACTTTACAAGTAGGGGAAGAAGTAGGCAGCTTTTATATGTATAAAATGTTGGGTATTTTCCAGTCGGACGAAGAAATTCCTCAAACCTTATTTGATCAAGGAGTAAGGGCTGGTGACGTCCATTACGAAGATGTCAACGGAGATGGCTTGATCAATGTGGACGACCGTCAGGTTATCGGTTCATCCAATCCGGATTTTTATGGAGGATGGAACAATCGCTTTCGCTATAAAAACTTCGATTTTAATGTGTTTTTTACCTACGCCCAAGGCTTTGAGGTCTATGCGCCTTGGCGTATCGTCACCGATCGTTTGGGAATTGGTTTTCAGGGGATGAGAGAAGAGGTCGCCTTGAACCGTTGGACCGGGCCGGGCAGCAGTAATGATGTGCCCCGGGCTATCTACGGAAGTGGTTATAATATCCAAAATTCCTCTCGCTTTTTGGAAGATGGGTCTTACATCCGTTTGCGCTCCCTGTCTTTGGGTTATACCCTTCCGGAAAATTTGTCTTCCAAATTAAAACTATCGAAACTGCGGGTGTACTTTCAAGGAGATAACCTGTGGTTGATCAGTAAGTACTCGGGCTTGGACCCTGAGGTGACCAAGAATTTTGATCCGAGGTTTATGGCTGAAGATAATTTCAATTTGCCTCAACCCAGATCATTCAGTTTCGGAATCAATGCCAGCTTCTAATAAAACCTATTAAGACATGTATAAATATTTCACTTTCTTTTTCTTGATTTGTGCTCCATGGATGTTCTCTTGTGAGAGTCAGTTGGATCTATATCCAAGATCGGCAGTATCCTCCTCTGCGGACTTGACGGAAAATGACATCGAATCTTTGTTGATAGGGGTTTATAATTCGGTGCAAAATAAACCCGGAAGAGAATCTTATATCACTTTTGATTTGATTGGCGGGGATTTGATCAACGCCAGTGCCGTAGGGGGTGGGGGAACAAACGCCTTTATCAGCAATATCCTACGTCCCGAATACGGAATCATCAAAAACTCATGGATCGGCTATTTTAAAGCTTTATACCAAGTTAACACGCTGATCACTGCGCTTCCATCCATGCCCGAGTCTGCCCGGAAAAATCAGATTTTAGGTACTGCACATTATTTCAGGGCTTATCTATACTACCAGTTGGTTACCCGTTGGGGAGCTGTCCCTATTCTCAAGGAAAATACCCAGGAGACCTTGCCGCGCGATTCGGAAGAGTCTGTTTGGGCATTTATTGAAGAAGAATTAAGCCTGGCAATCGAGCTGGCTCCATCGTTTGGTTCCGACCTGAAAGGGGATTTTTACTTTGTCTCTTCCGAAGCCGCTTCGGCACTAATGGCCCGGGCCAAACTGAGCCAAGGGAAAAAGGACGAAGCGGCTACATATGCGGAAAGTGTAATTACTTCTTCTTTATTTCAGTTGGATGATTTCGGTAAGATTTTTAGAAAACAACAAAATTCAGAGGTGATTTTTGCCTTTGAAAACCTTACCATGGAGTCGAGTATTAATCTCAGTACCTTGTTTTATACCTATGCACATCCTCTGAACGGCTCGTATGTCTATAAGCCGAACACGGGTGCGATGAATATGTATAGCTCCGGAGATTTGAGAACGTCTATCTCTATTGACACTTACGAGGGCTTGGACGTAGTAAATAAATATCCCAGTGGTCAATCCGGGACAGATCCTTTGGTTATTACCCGGCTTGCAGAATTGTATTTGATCAGTGCCGAAGGGCAAGGACTGAGCGGAATCGACCGCCTGAATGAATTGAGAAATGCAAGAGGGTTGGGAAGTGTATCGGCCTCATCGGAACAACAATACCTGGACTTGATTCTGGAAGAAAGACGCAGGGAACTCTTCGCAGAAGGTTTCAGATGGTATGACTTGGTACGAACGGGAAAAGCACAAGAGGAAATTGGCTTGGCCGATAGGGAGTTGCTATTGCCCATTCCTGAAACGGAGTTGTTGCTAAACGAGAAGTTGGAGCAGAACCCCGGTTATTAAGCTGATCATCAAAATAGGAAAACCTAACTCTTCAAAACCTGGCGTTGAAAGGAAATGATCCGGCTAAACCTTGGAGAGTTACCAAAGGATAATTTCTAACTAAGTTGAGTGTATGTGCTGTTTGAGGCTGAAGGTAAAAAGGGTTGATTGTGAGGAGAATAGCGCAAATGCTTCTTCTATTACTTCTAACGACTGAAAATCATGTATAATAAAATAAAATATTTCGTCTTTCTTTTAAGCTTTTCTTTAATTCCCCTGTCTATAAGTTGTAAGAGTGAGGATGTTAAGCCTGAGGCATATGTCGAATATGCTCCCATTACTCAAGCTCTTTTGGACAGTACCAACTTGATCAGTAAAGTATTTTCCGATACGACTTTTACGGTAGCGCCTGGAGTAGAAGAAACAGACATTCATTACCTATCGATGAGTGGATTGACAATGCGTATATTTTTCTTTAAAGTTGATTTGAAACAAGAGGGGCTTTCGCTAGTACCCATCACTCCCTATGGCTCTACGGGGTATGCTATGCAAACCATTCCCGATATGTTACCTTGGGTCGATGCTTCCTTGGGCAAAGTAGTGGCAGCCGTCAACGCAGATTTTTTTAATATGAGCACCGGAGAACCCAGAGGAGTGGTTCATGTCAATGGGGAAGCTGTAAGAACCAGCCTTTTAGAAAACCGTTCGTTTTTTGGTTTGGACAAACAAGGAAAACTGGTAATAGGCAGTACGGAGGAGTATCCGGAATTTAAAGAAAACTTGGAACATGCCTTGGGGGGTGGGGATGTGTTGATTAAGGATTATGCAAAACCCGTGATTTCGAACCAGGCAGTGCATCCAAGGACAGCCGTAGGGATTACCGCTAATGAAGAAGTGTATTTTATGGTGGTAGACGGAAGGCAATTTGACTATTCCAATGGGATGACCTTGTCAGAGCTTTCCGATGTGTTTTATGCTTTAGGTGTAAAAGATGCAGCCAACCTGGATGGAGGTGGTTCCTCTACTTTTGTATCCTTGCATTCGGATGCGGATGTATGGCATATCCGAAACCGGCCTTCTGATGGCGACCCTAGACCTGTGGCGAACGGATGGGCTGTTTCAGTACTTTCAGAATAATAGTATTTAATAACCAATCTCACTTGAACATGAAACTTCAATTAAATCATTTATATTTATTGGCCTTGCTGTTTGCCTTTACTTCCTGTGATGAGGATGATCTTCCGGAGCGGAATTTTGATCCGGTATTGATGTCAATCGAACCGGTAAGAGGAATGGCAAAAGAAGTGGTGACGATTTACGGAAGAAATTTTTCGTCTGTAAAAGATAAGAACGAAGTAAACTTTGCTGGGAAGTCTGCTACCGTAATTGAGGCGAGTCCTACCAGAATGCAAGTGGTAGCTCCTGCAGGAAATGGGGAAACACAAGTGGAAGTCAGTGTGAATGGAACAACAGCAGGAGGGCAGACGGCTCTCTTTACATACTTGGAACCTCAAAAGTTCTATAAAGTCAGTACATTGGCAGGGAATAGTGATTATGGACTCATCGATGGAAAAGGTATTGATGCCTATTTTCGCAACCCTGAAGGAGTAGCAATGGACCCGGATGGGAATCTAATTGTGGTTGACAGAACTAATAACAGCATTCGCAAAGTAAGTCAGGAGGGGGAGGTAATTACCCTTACAGGTAATGGCACTAAAGGCTTTGTGAATGGTACGTTGGATCAGGCGAGGTTTAACTATCCTTGGAAACCGGCAGTGGACCAAGAAGGAAATATTTTTGTCGCCGACAGGGATAATCATGTTATCCGGAAGATCAGTAAAGATGGAACGGTGAGTACCTATGCCGGAAACGGAAGTTCCGGGTACAAAGACGGATCTGCTTCGGGTGCGCAATTTTATCAACCTATTGATGTGGCTGTAGACCAACATGGGGTGGTTTATGTTGCAGATAATATTAATCATCGCATCCGGAAAATTACTCCGGAGGGAGTGGTCAGTACGATTGCCGGGGGAGAAGCCGGGTATAAAGATGGCGAGGCATCTGTCGCGCTTTTGCAAAACCCCTCCGGTATTGCAGTGGACAAGGCGGGCAATTTGTATGTTGCCGACCGGAAAAACCATCGCATCCGGAAAATTACTCCGGAGGGCACGGTGAGTACGGTTGCTGGCAATGGGGATCAAGGAGCAGAGGACGGCCCGGCTGCCGCCGCCACGTTTAACCAACCGTATGGCCTGGATGTATCTGCCGATGGTGGGATGATCATTGTCGCAGACTTGAATAACCATAAAATCCGGATGATTTTCGGGGGCAATGTATCCACAGTGGCAGGTTCTACTTCCGGCTTTTTGGATGGGGTAGGATTTACCGCCCGGTTTACCAGCCCGACCGATGTTGCTATTTCCGGGGATTGGGTTTATGTTGCTGATCTTGGTAACCACCGTATCCGGAAAATAGAACTGAAATAAGCTGTTTTAGAGGGTAATAATTGAATATGTATGCCTTCTCGCCTGACGAGAAGGCATTTTTTATGAAAGACTAGAAGAAGCAGGAATGTTTTTTGTATACGTATCTAATTTCTTACTTATCATACAGTGGAAGTAACATTATTTTTTATGAGGCACTATGTATTATTATGGTTCACTTTGTTGAGTACTTCTGCATTCGGACAAAGTGAAGATGCGCGGATTTTAGAAATAAAGAACGTGTATAAAGAAGTACAAGAATTTATGGAGTTTGGATATGGAAGGTCTCTTTTGCTTGATGATACCGGGCCTGGTGGTGGCTCTACCTTTCATTTTTACTCGGAAGGACCCAGGTTGTATCATGTAAAGCAAGAAGCGGGTTTTGAAGACGGGGGAATTTATCAAATTGAATATTACTTTAATGCGGAAAATAAACCTTGTTTTATCTATTATAAACATGATTTAACAAATGAGTCTGGTGGAACGTCCTCTTATAGGGAGGACCGGGTTTATATTTCCAAGAGTGAAGTAATCAAAGTATTGCGGAAAGAAATGAATGACCAGGATCCAAAAAAGCTTGCTGAATTCATTGAGCATATTGATCAACATCAAAACAAAGTAGCTGCGAATAACAATGGCGAAGTGAAGGGTTTGCTGACAGATGCTATCGGTCTTAGTAAAATATGGAAACTTCATCAAGGTCTTTGATTTTATAAAAAATACTCCTCTACTTATGCTCTTGTCCGTTATGGAGTGCAAGAAAAGTTTTGTGTTGTATGATAAGGTCTCATTGAAAGCTTTTTTTACTTTCAATGAGACAGGGCTGAATACGAAGTTGGCCTTTATGGTAAGGGTGTTGTTTGGTAAGTGCCCCGTTCCATTGTGATATTGAGCCGATTCATTAGTTCTTGCGGGTTAAAACCTTCTTTCACGTAGTTGGCATGCACTGCTTCTTTGGCCTTTTGAAGGGCCTCTTTATTCTTCCACTTCGCTACGGTAATTAGCGTCATATTCCCTTCTGTATCCGTATTTGAATACACTGCATCATCAATAAACCCCGGTAAATGTTTAATGAATTGTCTGTTGATGTTCATACGTTCGATAAATTCATCAACTGCTTTTACCGGGATCTGAAATTTATCTATAAAACACACTTGATCGTTTTTGTCGGAAAGTAAAGCATCATCCGGTGGAAGAGCTTCCAGTTGTTGCAAAAAGCCAATTCGGTTGGTAAGAAACCGGTTGTTGATAATTTTACCGTTCTGTAATTCGTACACAAATATTCCCTGATTCGAAATTGACTTACCCGTTGCCGGAATGTTTTTGAATGTTTCCTGATGCGTGCCTACTAATTCTTGGATCGCTACCACCTGATTTCCCTCTCCGATTAAAGATTCTATTTTCCATTGGGCGTTAGGAAAGGCCCGGAGCAATTCTTTGATTGGAGTCATAAATCCCTCCGCTCCTTTATTTCCATTGGGTCCCGTATATATTTCCGAAATCAGGTCTTGAAGCTTAGTAAAATCTCTTTTGTTTAAAACCCGTTCATAGAGGTCGCGAACTACTGCTTTATTTCTTGCTTCTGTTGTCAACATAATCTTCTTTTTAGAATGGTTGTTTTGATTTCTTTTTTGGGCGTTGGATATTCCGCTGCTCCACATAAGTGCGAGCAGGATTAATATCCTGGTTGTCAGTGTTCTCATGTCCTTGAATTTTGTTTTTTCAAAGTTCAGAGATGGGGAACGGAAATACTTGTAAAAAATCATTGATTCTTAAAAAGAAGGAGGCGACTGGCGCAAAAGGAGGGGTATCATGAAGAGACGAAAAAGGAGTAGGGGCAAAAAAAAATATCCACTCCTCTCTGATAACAGAAAGCAGCGGATACTCAGAGTAAGAAAATGCTATAGAGAAATCTCTCCTTTTTCTTTGATTTTATAAGGATATACGTTGGATGATACTTTTTTAAGTTTATGCAAAAAGCTGTCTCGCAAGTACTCCCATTCGTTATCTGAAATTTGAGGATTTAACTCCGTATTTCGTTCCAGGATTATTTCGATGGTCCGGACAAAACCTTGTTTTAAGGATTTGTCTTTTTCGGTTCCTTTTTTAACATCTACGGACTTAATCGTTTGTTTGAAGTGGTTGAAGCAAAACGCTTTAATATCCGCCACCGTGACAATTCGCCCTTTGGTCAGCAATGTTTCACGATAGGCGGCAATTTTATCCTGGTGGGTGAGCTTGGCTCTTCCGCCTACCGTTGGCGTAACAAAGAAAAGAGTAGAGTCTTGGAAGGCAGCTCCTTGTAATGTGTTGAGTTTCATTCCTGATTTGATATCGTTGGCATCTTCACCTACCGTAGCCCAAAATTTGATGCTAAAGAAATCATTGTGGATTTGCTCTTTTGAAATTTTGGCTTTGAGAACCACATAAGGGTAGTCCGTTTTCATCAGGCGTTTTTCGTTGGCCTGTTGTTCCAGAGCGGCAATCAATTGGTGAAGTTGCTTTAATTGATTGTCTACAAAGTCTCCTCCGATAACAGAGAACGAGGCGGCCTCGTCTTTCAATAAATCCAGCAGGTGTTGTATATGTTCTGCGGCACTTCTTTGTCCGAACCTTGCCACCCCTCCGTTTCTCAGTGTTGCGTCCCCTTCTTCCAGGTTTTCCTTAGTAAAGTGCTTGATATGATATTGATTGGATTGGGAATCCGTGATATTTTCAATGTCTAAAAAGAAATCATTGGTTTTGAGAGGGATATAATTGATAAAAGGGTCAATGTTTTGAGAGACCGTCATTAACTGTTTGTTGATGACCGGAAAGCAGTTCAAGCCCATATGTATCTCCTCCAGTACTTCGGCCACCATTGCTTCGGGAAACTCGACCTTCATCCAGAGCAAGTCTGTAGAGTCCTCAATATAATCTTCTCCAAAGGTATCCTTAAGCTCCTGAGGGGTTTGCGGTTGTAACTTATTCAGGTCAATTTCATCTTCAAGGTAGAAAAATTTTTCCCTGTAAAAATTATTTACATCGGCATATACCTTATTGATTTTGTCGTAATTCTTAATGGTAGCCGCTTCAATATCCACGTCCGGGTACACCATATTGAAGCCCTCGCGAAATTTGATTTTCTGACCATTGATATAGATATTGGCTTGCCTGAGGTTATGGAAATAAAAATCCCGTTGGTGGTTGTTGCGGGTGTCCGTGTAGAACATCAATTTATTCAACACTTGTGAATCTTCAAATACCCGGACCCCAACCCAAAGTACCGATTTGGGAATGTATTTGTTACTCCTGAATTGTAATTCCCTGTACAAAGAATCGGACATCCGGTAAATGGTATTGGAAAAGGCAAGGTAAGCCACATTGGCCCTGGACAAGGTAAACTCTCCCGTACTCCCAAAGTAAATATCTTTGGTAATGGGATTAGAGGGCTCGTATATATTAGGGATGTTCTTTTTGATGATGAACTGATCGTCAAATGCCAACTGCGTATTGTTTTCCACAGGCAGGGCATGCACAATAGCATGGGCGGGAATGGCTCCTGAATAAGAAGCCGGAGACATAATGTCGATCAAGCGTTCTACCACCCGGGTGCGAGAGTTGTCCACTTCGGCATACAGTTTTTCTAACTCCGTACCACAGGCTTCCAAAAGCATGGCCACAATAGGATCAAAGTTGGTCTCTATCTCACTGTCAGAATATCCCCAAATCCGGGCGGCTCTTCTTAGAATACGATCTTTTATTTTCTGCTTTGACTCCATAATTCTGATAATAATGACTATAAGTAAGAAAGCGGGCCTACATAGAAATAGCCTTGAAAGGCAAAAGGCCTGTCGGTTTTACGCACGAAGCCTTTGATGTAAATGGATACTTTTTTCTTCATCCTCATGGTGGCATGAGGCGAGCCTATTTGCGTTTCTTTGATTTGGACGTCTACCTCGGTAAGTTTTAGTCTTTTTTCGTGGGTGACAATCGCTTCTTTCAAATCCCGGGAGATACGCCCTTTTAAGGTTTGATAATCTGTCAATAAATCAAAGTCATTTTCCCAAAACCGGCACCCAAAGGTTTCATCAAATTTACATTCTCCAAAGGAAGACGTAGCGACCATATTGATGTACTGGGCTATGGATTCTTCCAGGCTGGTCTTTTCAAGTTCTTTTTTTTGAAAGAGGTGATTGAATTTGATAGGGGTTTTATAATAAGTTCCTTGCATGATCTCTTCTTTGATGTTATTGGGTTTTGGCATAGGTCGTAAAAGATGCAATGCCTTTCACGACCGTAGAGTTATCTTGATGAGTTTAATTGGCTGCCGGTTCTTCTGCAGTTTCTTTTTCTTCAGGCTCCTCATTCCAATCGTCTTTTTTCTTTCCGAGCGAAGCATCTACCCGCTCGCAGATAATGACAGAGTTTTCCTCTATCCCGTTCATATACATTGGCAGGTTAGGGTCTACGTATTTGGAAGCGTTATACCAGGCCGGCTTAAGGTAAAAGACCCAGTTTTGAGGCATCCCTGTTGCATCGTTAATCTCAATTTTGCTTTCGGGGTTTCTGATATTGTAATCATTAATGAAAAAGTAAAACATTCTTCCGAAATCAATACGTATAGGTGCTCTCGCTCTGAATTCGGTTCTGTTGAGGGCGTCATGGCTTTTTTGAAAGACCAGCGTGATCACAATGAGTTCTTTGTATTCTTCGTCACTGATCTCCGGGTACCCTCCTTCGATCAGGTCAACGGCCCAGGTATGGTATACCTTGGCAGGAATGGCAATGGCCGTGACAAAGGTGTTGTAAACCCAGGTAGGCACCAGAAAGGGTAGAATACAGAGCACCATGTAGAAAGAGAAGGTAATTCCGTGAAAAACGGTGTATACCACAAGGAAAGGGATAAGCATATAAAGCATGGTGATAAAGTTAAACCAAAACTCCATCAGCATGTTTTTAAAGTTGAATTTATTCAGGTATTCCCGGTAGAGTAAGGTGTGAATCACACCCAGTAAAAACATCAATACCTGGTAAAAAACAAATTCATTCAAAAGGTCTTTGATGGCTCTGGTGGTCCCCATAAAGGCAACTAATGCGGACACAAACATCATCGAAAACAAATACACAAAATACTTGAACCGGTGCTCCTTTTTAAAGTTCTTAACCTTATCAATAAACAGCATGCTGATGATTACCGTCACGATCAGTATGATTGAAACGACAAAGATCAGCTGTGTATCTAATAGGGATTTAAAGTGAAAATTTGGTTTTTGAATCATGTCTTTAAATTCTAGTGGTTATGCCTAACATCGTATTGGGTTGGGATACAAAAAATTGCTCTTCTTCTTCTAAAAGAATCACAGTTGTCTTGGCATCTACTTCTAGGGGAAGAAAATACTCATAAAACAACTCAATAAACTTCTTGGTCTGACCTTGGTGAAAATAAGACCAGGCATTGCCGCCTTTGATGGCTCCGATTTTAAATTCTACATAGAGGGAATAGTCCATATAAGAGCCGCCAAGAATCATGTCTAGCCCTAAAGCGATATCACCCACAATGGAGTTTTGCTCTGACTCGGACAATTCCCGGTAGCCGATTTCCTCGTAAACCACTTCTTCGTCCAGGATGTAACTCAGGCATTGAGCCGTAAGTTGTAAATTACCCGAGATTTTGTGGATATAAGGAAGTAATTTGATCATCTTGGCTACCAGGAGGGGGGGCAAGTTGGTGTCCAGCTCCCAAAAGTGGTAGAAAAAATCCAAAGGCCTGGAGCCGTTGATCGCATACAACAATTCGTTTTCCAAGGACTCCCGGTGGATGGCATGCAGTAAAAATTCATTTTCAAAAGGCATAAAAAACTTACGCGCCTCTGCTTCTTCCTTTTTCTGCTTGCGGTACTCGTCTGTCATTTCAGAGACATCCCGGCCAATTTTATCATTTTTGGGATAGTGGAAAATCCCTTCGGGTAGCATGTCATAAATACTGTCCTTGGAGACATTGAGCAGTACGTACTGGTCGGTTTCAAAATTAAAATCCGTGATTTGACTACTCAGGATTTCCCTTCGGAAAGCTCTGACAAACTGCCCCTTATGACTAACTAAAAACTTATGTTCAAGCCATGAGTGATTACTGATAATGGCCGCCAGCAGTACTTCCACTTTTATATCAAAATGAAATGAATTAATCTTATCGACTAATTCAAACATATCTATGCCATTGTGCTCATTCATCGTCACTTGTTTTTAATCTTCCTGATACAAGATATCGTTTTTGGAAATACTCTTCTGAAAAGTTATAAATCGACAAAACTCCTTTGGGATTGGTGGCGACTATCTTTCCGTTTTTGAGGTAGACAATTACATCGGAGATCGGATTGTCTTTATTATATCGTAAAAAAATCAAATCGCCTTCTTCTAAATACGGGCGGCCCATAAATAATTTGACCTCTGCGGAATTAAATATATCAAGAGGGGTGGAGGGAAGTTTGGCTTTATATGTATATTCAAAAAGATCTTGGACAAAAAAGGCCATGCTGACTCCCTCCAAATCTTCTCCGGAAATATAGGGCTTCCCTATCTTTTGATCAATGAAATCGTAAAAGGGATAATTCTTGATCTCACTGGGTTTTACTTGTAAGATGATCGAATATTTCTCTTTTAAATACAGCTCTCTTTCGGTCAAATCTTCTTCGTATTCCTGTATGATAGAGTCCTCATTCAAGTTCTTTTTGATAGACAGGGCATATTCTATCTGATCTCTGTCAAACTTGAATTTATAGGGAATTTCTGAAATGTATTTCTTGCTTTTGCAGCTTGCGTTTATCATCAAAACGGCAACTGTTATATAGAAAACGGCTTGTTTCATGAAAGTTAGACTCTGTTTAACTCAGTTATGATCAATTCTAATGAGAATGCTATAGAAGGACATTTGTTAAAAAAAAGCGACTTCCAACCTGAAGTATTTTTCGTATCATTTCGATAGTATTTCATTAAATGTATATAGAAAACAAAGGATTTTCCTAGTAATCCATACGCTGTTCTAAGTAAGTTTTTAAATGAAATTGTTATGAGTTTCCCGTGCATCCCGCACCTTGCAAGAACTTATGATACTTATCCTGTTAAGGACATTGTCATCTGAATATCTCTCCAACGGGGAGCCGTAGTGGCAGTCCCTGAGTATCTTTCTTAAGTAGAGATTGACCTTTGGGATGTAAACAGTCATTATTAAACTATGTAATATTTTTGTTGTTTTTTAATTGAAATTTGCTTTGAGTAGCTTTTGTTACCTAAATTAGTTTACCTGATTAAAGTGTACCAGGCCCCGGGTAAATTGTATTTTCAAAAGCCCTTACTGCTATTCTTCCCAACATATACTTATATAGTATGACTAAATGACGAAGTTAGATTTATTTTTTTTAACTACCAAACTAAGCGTATGCTTAATGAGGACCGGATTTGCCTTAACAAGGTCAAAAGTTCACAAGAACCATTAGGGTAAAACCCTTGTATAAGTAGTGCTTTTTTCATAACTCTCTGATAATCTTTTACAAAAGTGGAGAGGCAAACAAAGAGAATGCGTGTTTAAATAAAAATTTCCTGTAAAACGGTATTTTTAAGTGATAACTTACATGTCATTCCCCTGTGGTAGACTTAATGGAATGGGTATTTTTTATATGTTTTTCATTTAATTAAGTATCTGCCGGGCGTTTTGCTTGGTTGAATCTATATAAATGCAATAAATATGGTACATCAAAAGGTTGTAAAATGGGCAATGTATTCCCTGTGAAGGGTTAATGTTGAGTATTTGAAATATCTGAAAGCCAGTATTTTTTTATCTTGAAAACTAAAAACTCCTTATAGTAATTACCAAAAAATGTATAAATTTTAGTATTCTTGTGGCCTGTTTAAATGCAAATTTTATTTATCATTAAGGTTTAAAAGTAAGAGCTTGTCTTAATTCTCTTCTTTTGGTATAAAATACACCTTCTTGTAATGATTATGTCAGCAAAATATTCATTTAATTCAAGTTAGCCCTTACAACTTTATTATGTTGTAGGTATAGAGGTGACTATTGCTCAACCGCTCCTTTGATTGTTTAAATCTACAAACTAGATGAATCCTTAATTATACAATTGAAAATAGCAGATTTTTCACATGAAAAAAGAAAAAAGCAAATCAATAAACATATTTTCCAATTTTGACCTGCGTGTATTAGTCGTATTCATTCTGATATTACTCGTGGGGTTGTTCTTTTTTTTCGTCAAATTAAATAATTACGTAGATTGTGATAATGCCAAGTTTTTTGTTATAGCCGAAAAATTTGCCACAGGTGAAATCATACAATTTGATTCGGAGATTTCCAATGCCGACAAGTGGGAGTGGGATTTTGGAGATGGTTCGCCTATAGAGAAAAGGCAGCAAGCACTGCATCGGTATCAGGAGCCGGGCATTTATACCGTTAGCCTCACCATCAACGGGTCCTGTTCTATGGAAAAGCAAATTGAAATCAAGAGTTTGGGAGAGATTCTGAACCAGGCCAGGGTGCCCAAGATCGTAGCTCCCAAATCCATTAAAGTAGGAGAGCCGGTGCGCTTTAAGTATAAATACAAAGGAGAAGTATTCTCTTGGGAATGGAGTTTTGGAGAGTCGGGGAGGTTGGATAAAACAGAACCGGCTCCGGTATATATGTACCTCTCACCAGGAAAGAAGACCATTTCTTTGATTGTGAATGGGGATGTAAAGCATATCGCCAAGCAAACGGTTTTTGTAAAGCCCCGGGAAATTGTGGAACAAATCTATGATGATGAAGAGGTGATTGAGGCATATGTATATGAAAAAGAAGTGGAAAAATTCGAATTGCCACCAGGTGACCCTCAAAAGGACCCCATGGAAGAATTCCTGGACAATGTTCCTCTGACCCCTATGCCCAAAAAAGAAAAGCGGCCGGAGGAACCCAAAAAGCCCGCTTTAGCTCCGGATATTTCCGAAGAACAATTTGAGTTGATGATCTTACAAGTCGCTGCTCAAGCGAAAACCAAAGAGGATTTTGCCCAGTATATTTGTGATGACTTTGAAATTCCTGTGGTCAAAAATAGCAATAAGATTATCTCGTTTGCTCAATTTTGTAAATCCATCCAAGGCAAAGAAATTAAAATTGACAACCTGCGATTGACCAAAGATCATTTGAATTGTATTGATGGGTTTTCAATTGATTATAAAGTCAAGAAATTTTTTATTTGGCATAAGGATAAATAACCAATCAACCGGTTTTTTTCTTACGTCATTGATGCGGCCCGTTAAACGGCTATACGATGTTGCCGGGTAAGGTGGCGAAAGCTGCCTTACCAGCTTTGACAGGGATCCAACCTGTGTTTACCATTTGCCAAGTCTTAACAAAAGTAAGGATAAGGTGAAGCTGTCTACCTCCTCGATCATTCTAATTACTTTTTAAGAATCTCATGAATAATAAAAACCCTTTTAGCTCAGAGCTAAACCATGCCCTTGAATTAGCCAAAAAAATAGCGGAAGAACATAGACAAATCGAATATGGAGCTGCCCACCTGTTGAAGGCCGGGTTACACCGTGATTTTTCGCTTTTAAAAGAAATAGAATCGATGGGAATCGATGTCTATTTTATAGAAGAATGGGCGGAAGTACGTCTGGAAGAAGCGCCCAAATCGATAGAGCCGGCCATCCCTGAAGTACACGATTCCATCGATTCGGTGATAGCGGAAGCCGAACAAATCAGGGAAATGTTAGACAAGGAAGAAGTGGATTTGTTTTGTGCATTGGTGGCCTTGGCCACACCAGGTGTAGGTTTTAATTTTGATCAGATGAAGTCTTTTCCGGTGAGCCGTGCAGAACTCCTGGACGGTCGAAACGAAGTCAATGTACATGAAGAGTTGCGGAATCTCCCCACACAGCGTTCCGCGGCCAAATTCATTCATAAATATTGTATCAGCAAAACGGAGAAGCTGAAAAACAAAAAACTGAACATAGCCGGAAGGGAGAAAGAACTGAAAGAAATCACTGAAATTATCTGCCGTTTCGCCAAGCCCAATGTCTTGTTGCAAGGGTATCCCGGCGTGGGAAAATCCGCTTTGATCGATGGCTTTGCTCGCTTGATCATAGAGGAAAAGGTTCCCGAAAAACTCGCCGGTACGGTAGTGTACGAACTGAGTCTTGGAACCTTGATTGCCGGGGCTACATACAAAGGTGATATCGAAGACCGGCTGAAAAAAGTCCTGCAAGAACTCCAGTCTTTTCCTAAAGCCATCTTAGTGATTGACGGTATCCATGGCCTGTTGGATAAAAACAATGACAATTCCGGTATTTCCAATATTTTAAAAAGTGAAGTATCAAAAGGACTCACATTGATTGTGACCACCACGGTGGATGAATACACTAAAAAAATAGAAAAAGACGAAGGCCTGTCGGGAATTTTTGAGGTGATCAAAATAGAAGAGCCGGATGAAGACAAAGCCTTCCGGATGATAAAATCCACTTTAAAGGAGTATACGGAGCATCATGAGGTTGAGGTGAACGATGAAACCATCCGGGAGTCTATCCGGTTGGCAGAGCGGTATTTGAAAGAAAAAAGTTTGCCCGAATCCGCCTTGAATTTGCTTGACCGTACAATGTCGGTGATCAAAACCTCCGGGGAATCCTTCTTGAAAGATAAGACGCATTTGCTGGAAAAACTGGCAGCCTTGAAAGAAAAACCCAAGGCGGTCAAAGAGCAGGAAGTGGCTTGGTTTTACGATGATTTGCAACGAAAAGCACATTACTTACTTACTCAGGAAGGATCTTTGGAAGGGGAAATCCTGACGGAAAACCTCGAAGAACAAATCCAAAACCTGGAAGTGCTTATTGCCAAACTTACCCGTATTGCAGAGAATAAGAAAGAGCATATTGAAGAGGTAGATGTCCGGGCCATCGTTGCGCAAAAAACCGGGATTCCACTGGGTAAACTTCAATCGGAAGAGCAGGAGCGTTTGCAAAACATGGAAGAGACGCTTAAGAAAAGGGTAGTGGGACAAGATTTGGCTATTCAGATTGTTGCGGAAGCCATTCTGGAATCACGTTCAGGACTGACCAAGGCCGGGCAACCGATCGGCTCTTTCTTCTTCCTCGGACCGACCGGAACGGGAAAGACAGAGTTGGCCAAATCCCTGGCAGACTTTCTGTTTCAAGACGAAAATGCCATCATCCGTTTCGATATGTCCGAATTTAAGGAAGAGCATTCGGCTGCCTTATTGTACGGAGCGCCTCCGGGCTATGTAGGGTATGAAGAAGGAGGACTCTTGGTAAATAAAATCAGACAGAAACCGTATTCCATTGTGCTATTTGATGAAATTGAAAAAGCTCACCCTTCTGTGTTTGATGTTTTCCTCCAGATCATGGACGAAGGAAAGCTGCACGACAGGCTTGGGAAAGAAGGGGATTTTTCCAATGCCTTGGTCTTATTTACATCCAATATCGGGGCACAACATATTGTCAATGAGATTAACAACGGAAACGGGCACCCTACTTCCAATCAGTTGATGGAGATTATGGCCAACCATTTCCGTCCGGAATTTTTAGGGCGTTTGACCGAAATCATTCCTTTCGGACCGATTACCTTAGAAAATGCGACCGGTATCTTTGAAATCCACCTCAAGAAAGAATTGATTTCTTTGTTGGAAGAATTGAATATCAGTCTGGAAATCGATTCGGATGCCAAGCGCTTTTTGGTGGAAAACGGCTTCAATGCGACCTATGGTGCTCGTCCGTTAAAAGGAATCATTCGTTCGGAGTTGAGGCGCCCCTTGGCGAGAAAGATTATTGCCAATGAAGTAAAAGCGGAGAATATTGTGCGGATTGCCTTGGAAGATGGGAAACTCTCCTGGAAAGTTAACTAGTGTTAAGTAAAATTTAAAATAACGTAATAATTCAGTACCTTTAGAAAAAAGATGAAAAGGTACAGGGTCAAATTACTGCAAGAAGAAGTATCCGAGCTTAGAGCGATAATTGATAAA
>NZ_JBDKWZ010000031.1:0-31921 GCF_039710355.1 Rapidithrix thailandica
AATGCTTGGCAAAATGACCGCAACAACAAAGAAAGTCGGATAAACTGGCAGTTTACCACCAAGGAATCAAGAGTGAAACTAAAAAGACTTTATCCGTCATTTAATGATTAACATAACACTAGTATACTATTCGCATTCGTCACCGGACAATTACACACGCCTGGTGACGAATGCTAGCATCACACAGATTTTATAATTGAATGCTACCCTAAAGGCCAGGTGCCTTTCAGCGATCATCACTAACAATTTTGGACATTATCAAGAGAAAGTTACCAGGTGTGCTAACTTATGGGACTATCTGAAAATCAAAGGTATAAAGCCTTTTAATTTATAAAGTTAGGTCAAAACAAAATTTACCTCTGGTTATGGGAATACAAGTAGAAAAAACCGGGAGTGGTAACCGGTATAAGGTATATATTGACAAAAATACCACGGAAATCGTTGCTACGGTTTACCCTTCCGAGCAACCGGGTCATGCCCAGGCCAAATCCGCCCGTTTGAATATCACCGCCCCGGATTTACAATTCGACCTGGAGACATTGCACTTTCAGGGAGAGAATTTTTTAACAATCGCAGAGGGCGATCAGTTACCGGAAAGCGCACTCATCTTCAAAAGTCCTTCTCCCCCGGCATGTTATTACGGTACGGAGGACGGGAAAGCTATCCCGGTCAACTTTAGTGCGACCTTGCGCTATACGGGAGAGCAAGGCATTGGCAACTCAGATCTGAAAGACGTACGCTTAAAAGCCAAAGTCACTTTGGGAGGAGAAAGTGTGGCAACATTGCTTTACAATAAAAAAGGAAAGAGCGAGCTGAAGGGAGAAGCCGGACTAAAGCTTAAAGAAGTAAAAGACAAGAAAGGGCATTTCGAAACCCAGGGCTGTTTCCATCTGGACCATCCGGCCATGCCTGCCGCTTGGGTCACTCCTCAAGACCGCCAAGACCGTCACGGCTTTCATATCGAGCTTAGCCTCTCCAAGGATGAAGGCGAAACCTGGCTGGAAGAAGAGTTGATCAGCGTCAAAAAAGAGGCTGTACCGAGATGGTATATCACTTATAGACAACCTATTAACTACATTACGAATGAAGGTGAAGTTATTCTCGAATCGGACTCTGTGGATGAGCGCTATTTGTATTATTCATGCAGACAGGCACATCGAGCCCAGGGACGAAAGAGTGTCATTCAAAAAGTATGGGAAAGGTTTCGTCTGACCGAAAAATATCCTTTAGGGAATTTGTTTCAAAAAGATTTTGGGGTGAAGCATAACACCCAATTGAGCTATTATCATTATTATAAGGCCGGCGAAGGTGTGTTGGAAATTGGTAATGAAGCAGTAGAATTGCTTGATACAGGTATGGGAGATTGTTTTGGCTTTAGTGATTTATTAAATGAGTGTTTTCAAATTCAAGGAATTGCTTCTGATACTTATCTAAAGTTCTTTGAAGAAGATAAGTTTGGGAATAGGATTTCAGGGATTTTGATTAAAGGTTGGAAGTTTTCAGGTAATGGAAAAAGCAAAGAACCTAAGTTCCCTTTTATTAATATTTTTAAGAAGTCAATAAAGATGGGGGATAGATGGTACGACCACCAAGGTAATTACTATTTTGATAAAAAAACTATGAATGAGGTTGCTAGAGATTGCGAGACTGAAGAGCATCTAAAAGGCCATAATAATGCTAAGCCTCCTGGAGATTTTCCTAGTCACGGTTTTGTAAAATGTGATGGAACATTGTATGACCCTTCCTATGGTAAGGCATTCCCTTCAATAGAAGCTTGGGAGGAGGCTTCTATTGAAGGATATTTTATAGCAGAATCAGGTAATAAGTACACAAAAGATATAAGAGTTTATTGGGAAGTGCAAAAAAAATAAGACAATGATAGTAAGGGTTTTAATTACAGCTTTTTACTTTTTAGTATTTATAGAGGTTTGCGAGGGAAGAAATGATACTTTGAGATATGTACTTATTGAACGAAGTAAACTATATCTAAAGATTGATCCTAATACATCTGAAGAAATTCCACTAAAACGATATTTAATAAATACTTCTAAAGTAGAAGTTACAGCAACTCTTTATACAAATGTATTTGGACGAAATTGGAGTGTTTATAATGATTATCTTTATGAATATAATGTAATGCCTTTCATGCATCATTCATTTCCTTTTCAACCACAAAATATCATAAGTTTATTTCAAATGGATATTCTAGCCCGCTTGGAATGGTCAAAAAGAGAGAATCGATGTAATACTTGTAATCCCTTAAATTTATATAAACGCTATTTTACTTTATATTGGAAGGGGTATTGGAAACATAGAGAGTACGAAGGAAAATTAATACGCACTAACTCTCCTATCCCTCGAGAGGAAGCAGAAGCGAAGAATAAATTGATTATGGAACAAGCGAATGCCGATGTATTCTTTAAGAATGATGCATTGTATTCTTTAGTTTGGGATCCACAGGGGCTGTATTTATGGAAGTGTGATAGCATCTTTGTAAAAGATTGGGAGGACTGGAAAGCGATCAAAGCCATCACAATTCGAAAGCTGGACTGGGACTTTCCTCCCATAGCCGAATCTCCTTTCAAAAGCCAGGGCATTTTGTACCGCACATTGAAAGACCCGGAAATGCTGAAAGGGAATTTCAAGGTCTTTTCCCAGGAAGGAGAAATCTATTTCTTGAATCGTATTTCCGGGAAGTTGTACTGGCTGGCAGCCAAGAAAGTCTACGAATTGGGGGAAGTGGATATGGCGGCCTATCCGGAGTTAAATGACCGTAAGCTCTTTATTGAGAACCGGGATACGGGAGAGCTTGTCTTCCTGTCTCCGGTGCGTTGGAAAAAGCGTTTATTTAAGACTGTTCCCCGGCCGAAGGTGAGCGTGATGAGTAAGGAGGAAATAGCGGAGAAGTATCCTATGTTGGTGGGGGAGTAGTGGATTGTTATGATTCCGTTATATCATTTGGAGATAAGAGGGCTTTTCTTTGTAGTTTCCTGGTACTTACGGGTTTACTTTTTTGTGTTACCATTTATTACGCATTTGTATTAACAAAAAAGTTTTATACATTTACTGTGAAGTACTATTAAACCATCCTTTTATCATATTATGCCATGAGTTTACTTGCTAAAATGTATGTTGAGGATCAAGAATATACAATTCTTGATTTTAAATTTAAATTTACCCGTTCGGTAGATGAAAGTGGAAAGCCTATGGGGAAACCCAATGGGACGCTGTTTGATATTTTATTTGAAACTACCAGCGATCAAAGTTTTTTTGAATGGTCCACAGGAATGGACATGGCCAAAAAAGTGAAAATTGTGGTTTCTCCCGTTACACAAGATAGCAAAAGCCGTGTTTTGGAGTTGTATGATGTGCATTGCGTTTTCTTCCGGAATCATTTTAATGGGGTGAATAACCAGTCGATGACGACTAATGTTAAGCTTTCTCCGGCTATTTTATACGATGGCGGAGTAAAGATTTTGGAGCATTATTGGAAAGAAACCGATTTGAGTGCGCAGGATACACCTGTGACGACTATCGAGCCTGAGAAAGAATTGGAGATCATCAGTATTCACTATGAAGATGAAAATGGCAACCGGCTTGAAAAAATTGGAAAGGGTAAAGTGAATTTGGTTTTGGAAACCAGAAATGGCGCTGGTAAAAAAGTGGATGTACAGCTTGACAATCGCAACCAGGAAGGGGGAGAAGAGGGAGTTTTGAGAGGGGTGTCTATTGTGGGGGATATCACCAAAATGGAAGTAGAGGTTGCTTCGCAAGAACAAGAAGCTTGAAACACTATTTAAACTACACTACGACTACTGTACCGGCACATGCTTGTAATGGATTATGAGTGTTGGCCGGTCTTTTTCCGTGTTTTTTCAGTAAGTCTTTAATAGTGAAGGATAAAAATATATAGAGTAGGTATTCAAAAATCCCCTGCTAATTCCCGGTGGGTTTCAGAAAGGGATTTTACTTCAAGGTATTTATTCGCAATTGCATTCTTGCGGAGTAGTCATAGTAGCTGCTCCGTTATTTGTAAATACAAATTATATATAGATAATTTTGTTAGCTTTGTTTTTCCTGAAAAGGATCTCTTTGACTACCTTCTTTCTTTTGATCAAGCGGACTTCCACTTCCGGAGTTAATTTCATGAACTTTTCCCTGTAGAGGATATCTCCGATAAACTTATCTCCGTCTCGTTGATCTACTACATAAAAAAGGTATTCGAGGTGTTTATTTGCCAGAACGTCTTGTGTGAGTGTTCCGGCCATCAGATAGGCGGTTTTTTGGTCTTGTTTTAAAGTATAGTATAAATAGTCTTTTTTGAGTGTTTTGTTTTTGCTTGCCCTAAAGGATTGAATCGTATCCTTTTGCGGCTCAAAAGCGATGGCTTCAATGGCTGTAGCTTTACTGGCGAATAGTTTTTTTCCGAAAAAAGATAAGCCACCGACTTCCTTGGTTTGCACTTGGTGGATTAAAGCCTTGTCCCGGATTACCTCATAAAAAGTGGTCTCTTCGGTTTTATCATCCGTCAAGGTCATTTTATATGTAGGTAGCGAAATCGACTGACTTTCCCCGGCAACGGACTCGTCAAGAGAGAGAGTGGTCTCTCCAACTTGTTCGTCAGATATGGTGATGATGATCCGGTGTTGGTTCATCCGGGAGTCAAATTCCCCCATCTTCTCACGCTCTCCATTGCCTGCATACAAAGGAGAGCCGGGGTTGTCCGTAATGGAAAGAGATAGATTTAATTCGGGTAAAGGCATATCAGAACTGATAATTTCTCAATAATTGTATATCACTTTGAATACTGGAAGCCATCTCTTCAGTAAGATGGAACGTATAGTCTTTCTGAAAGGTGAAGACCATAAAGCTCTTGATTTTGCCCTGGAGAAGCATTTTTTGCTCTCTATTTGTAAGGCGTTTGACAATGACCCCATCGCAATTGACAGAGTGATGGTTCTTTTTGATAGATTTGATAGAGCCATCTTTGAAGATAAACTCAACCACTTCTCCATCCCTGACACAAGAGTTATGGACGAAAACTTTAATATATAAAAAGATTTGGTCACATTCTCTCTTGCCCAATTGCATGGCAATGTATTCCTTATCCGAATTGTAGGCCCTGAAATAGTAGGGTTTTATATGCACATAAGGCTTTTTGGCCAACTTATCATCCAGGCTGTCAACAAAACCTCTTTCATGATAACTGTATGCGCTTAGGTCTTCAAGCGGATCGAGTTGTTGCCCGTAAGTTGCATTTGTAGCAAATAGTGCTAAAATCCAAAGAGTAAGATAAATACATGATTTGTTTCTCATAGTCAAGCAGAAAGGGAGGGCATTTCCCCTTAGATAATTAATGGTTGAAAATGAATTAAAATCCTCAACTGATGGGGGTACATAACTAGCGTTTGAAAGAAAAATTCTTTCAGGTTATTCTGTATTGAGCAGAAATACTACTAAATAAATGTAATCCATTGTAAAAAAACAGCTTTTTACATCCCAAAAGAAGAGGATTTTAATACCTTAAGCTCAACCTTAGCACTTTAAGAAAGCGATTTGTGTATAGTCGGAACTAAGGCTTCCTTCTCATTCAATCGAAACTGAAATGAAAAGCAATGTGAAGCCTTAGGTTCCTACAAATTAAAACTTCCTGCGATCGTTTACACGATCATCGCTATGGCCGAGCCAAATAGGTTGGAGCTTATACCCACTCATTCACGTGCTCGCCTGTACCCATAGTGATCTTCTTGGCAGACAAGACGATGGTTTCGATAAATGGGTTTTCACCTGTAGCATCAAAGTTCTCTTTGTATTTTACTACATAAGCTTCCTCGAACAATAACTCTTTCAAGGTAGCGTCAGAGTCTCTTTTGGTGTAAACGATACTACCGTCTTGACGCTCAAAGTTGTTCGTCATGAGCTCAAAAAGAGTAGTTTCACCAGTAGATTCTACAGAAACTTCTATTTTACCTCCACGGGCAATAGAAGATGGACGTCCAGTTGCGTCAGTTTCCTGAATAAGACCATAGTTTACATTAAGAATGTTAAACTCGTGTCCTGAAACTTTTAATTTTGACTTAAAAGACATGATAATAAATGATTAAGGTTAAACAAAAATATACCAAATAAAAATAAAAATACATGTTCGGATTGGCCGCTTAGCCAAGTGTACAGCCCTCTGTTTTTTATCCTCGCCTCAAGTCATACGCTCCTGTTCCCTTTCTTTTGTGAGAAGGGGCTTCGGATAAAAAAGCTGCTCGTGTAGCTTTAAAGCATCGCTTCTGTTAAAAGCCTTACCAGAGAATTACTTTTCAAACAAGAATGTCCAGTAGTAGTTAATCAGTCAGTTGTTGTTTGTTAGCGTTATGATGATATCTATTGTCTAATAACCTGTCGTTTCAAACTCATTCTCGCCTGTATCAGGTCATTCGATGACGGTTCGTGCTCCGAGATTTGAGCGAAGGGAAGCATTGCCAACGTAGTACAGCAGTTGGCGCCTTCCAAATTATTTTTGTATTGGCGGTTCTTGCATATGCATAATGATACACATGCAGCAGTACGTTATAAGGTCCGCACAGCCCGCCCTATTTCTTTGAGCCAAAGTATAAGTAGCCCGAAGAAAAGTAGTATAAACCTCTGTAGTTGTAAGATTGATTAGAGCAATCAGGTAATGCCTGCTGCCGAATAGTAGTAGTAAAAAATTGTTTTAACGGAGCTTCTCTATCTATGTAGATAACGCTCATTTTATTAATTTATCTTATCTGGAACGGTTAATTTGACGGCATACCTCCAAATCTCTTTTTACGATTTCCAGTTCATTTTTATACGTTTCCAACTGCTGAAGCAATAAATCAATTTCTTCTTTACTGGCCCCCAGCGTATTAATTGTTTTCTTTGCATTGATCAATTGCCGGTAAGCCAGCAAGATATTGTCATACATATTGTTCCTTTTGAGTTCTAAGCTATCCCTCGGAGGAATGATGTATTGCATCGTGATAATGGTATTAATCGCACTTTGTTGGTTAAAGTAAAAATCCTGACCGGATACATTCAGTGAGTCGGTAAAGGATTTCAACTCTTCCAGTTTTTCCGCAAAGCTTTCTTGGATTTGAAATTCCTCAGCCATTTTCCGGTTTTCAGTCCGCAAATGCTCTAGTTCTTTGCGAGGGATCTGATAGTCAAAAAATACAGCTAACAGGATGATTCCCACAGTAATACAAAATACGAGTAAGAAAGTTAAAAAAGAATAGACTCTCTCTTTTTTATTCAATACTTCCATAGTAGAAATAGGATATGTTCTTTTTAATCAGCTAAAAAAGTGCGACTTCGTTGAGGTTTGTTTACCGTTGTACTTTCTTCTCTTTCTTTCACAAAGATACCGGTGTCTTTGCGTTTGCCAATAATATCCAGTCTATTCAAGGCAGAGAACAAATCACTCATGGTTTGCATAAAATCCATGGTAGGGATAACGGTCTCGTCTATTTGACTGTGCTTGTAACCTACGTTTACAACCTCTGTAAAGAGCACTTCAAAATCTCCTTGACTGATACTGCACCATTCGGCAAAGTAATTTAGCAGTTCCTCTTTTCCCACACCTGACTTGGAATCAATAAAGTTTTTCATCATTCTGGCCAATGAAATCACCTTATCAAACATAAAAGCAGGAGGGTGGTGCAAGGCAAACCATCGGAAAGAATTAATCTCCCTGCCGGTATAATCAATGATGCGTTCGCACAATTGCAAAAGAATTAATCCTAAGTCGTTTGTTTGATTTTTACGGTTGATTTTTTGTGCTATCTGAACGGCAAACAGTTCTAGTTGCCCTAAAAACTTATCAATCTGATCGTAGATGTTAACCAACTGTTGATGGCTGCTTACCGTGGTAGATGGCGGTATGTAATCTTTTAATAAATATGTTTCTGTTGCTGTAATCACGATTTTTCCAATCGTGAGCTCATAACCACTATATGTTCGTTCTATAAACTTTCCTTCCGGCACCAAATTCAGTTGATAAGTAGGAAGTAAATAGGGGTAACGGGGAGGGTTTTCCTCCGGATCAGGCTCTCCAAAGGGGTTCTTTTCTTCTGGATTAACGGTAACGTTTGCCAGTAATACCATTTCGGAGTTTCCGTCTACTTTCAGTTGAAATTCAGCTTCCGGATAAGCTTCTTCCAAACTTAATGCATGAGAATTCTTTGAGCTAATCTCAATCCGTGCCCCGTTAGGAGTAATTGCATGACATTCTTCAAGCTTCACCCGGAGCAGCTTATGATTGTCAATTACTAATGAAATCTTCACTGACTCTTCTATGGTATTAGAAGGAAGCAATCCGTATGAAATAGGAGATGTGGTGATACCAATCGCATCACGCACCATTTCATTGGTACAATTTTGAGTAGCAAGAAAATGCGTTTTATTAATCTTCATCCCATCTACCCAATTGATGGGGAAATGCTTCGAGCGTTCAATCATTATAATTCAAAAAATATAGTGTAGGTTATTTGGTTAATTTTGGTATATATTGAGCTGTACTCCCCTTTCGGAGAAAAGGTTTCAATATATACGATTTTTCTAAGAAAACTTATATACAAAAGCAAATATAAAAAGCTTATTTGGAAACCCTAAAAAATTATAGGTTAAATAATAAAAACAATATAAGTTCTTCCCTTATGGACTACCAAAAGTATAGTAAACTTTTTAAAATGCAATACCAAAAGCGTAGTAATTTATATTTTTTTGTTTTTTTTGTGTTGAAATTAAAAAAAGGACTATATTTATCCTCATTTTTCATAAAAACCTCATTAATACTATGTTATCAAACTATGGAATAGGAGGCAACGAAGTTAAACAAGATGCCAACGAAGCAATTAGTGAAATTCCTCAAAATCGGACACTTATCGTTCAAAAGTTAACTTCCGATGCGCCTGTAAAACCTCAAACCGTAGAGGGTTTACAAACGGTAGAGCAAGTGTTTGAACACTACAAGCCCTCGGTAAAAGTCAATTTTGAAGATGCCGAAGGGGGAATGCATCCTGAAGAGCTAAAATTCAGCAACTTAGCAGATTTTGGTATAAAAGGAGCTACGAATCAAAGTAAGTTTCTCCACAATTTGGAGGTAGAAAAAGAACAGTACAAAAAAATCATTAAACAACTTAAAACCAACAAAATTCTGAAAACTGCATTGGACGATGCCGATGCGAAACAAGCCTTGTTAGGTGCAATTGAAAATTTGATTGCAGAATTAGATAACAAATAAAAACAACAACGATGGCAGCAACCAAAACACAAGTACAAGCGAGTACTAATCAGGTAGGACAAAAACAAAAGGCCTCCAAGTTACAAAACCAACTCGACCAATTAGCCAAGTACGGAGGATTTGATTTGCTTGAAATGGCAATCGAAGGGGTACAAAATATTAACCCGGAAAGAAGAGCCCGTAAACAAATCTTCCTGAATGAATCCAGTAAGCAGGGAGAAAGAGAAGCACTGAAGAAATCTTTGGAGATGTGGATGGATGTGTTGAAAAGCAAGGACAACATCACCGATATGGTGGCAGAGTGCGAAGATAACTATCAAACAACCGAAAAGGTGTTGGATAAAAACTTGGCGACTGCTGTGGGCGCTACCACGGAGTTAGAGCAAGCTTACCGGACGGTAGCGCTGTTCTATAAGAATACCGAGCAAACCAAGGTGAAGAACGTGACCGTCATTAATGCGGATCTGGAACAACTGCAAGATTTGGACAATACCCGCTTCATCGATACCATTCATGAAGAATTGGTTGCGAATTATGACCGCCTGGACTTGAAAAATAATTACAGTGTCTTGGTGATTCCAGGATATCTGGGTAGTAATAAAGTCTTGGAGAAATGGGCGAAAATTGCACATGAAAATAAGGTGATGCTGGTTACGGATTTTTCTCATTTGGATGAACCGGATGATGTGATGGAAATGTTTGATGCCGCGAACCTTACCGGTGGCGATATTTACAGAGCTAACGTGATGATGACCTGTAACTGGTTGGTAGGCCGTGGCCGCTTTGAACAAATCAACGAGGAAGACGATTTGTTTGTGCCTCCTTCAGCTGCATTGGCAGGTAAAATTCACAAAACCTTAATGTCGCAAGTGACGGCTGGTAAAAAGTTTGGCGGGATTAATGAAGTAGATGGAGTGCGCTTTGATCTTAAAAAGAGTGAAATCGCCAATTTGGAAAATCTTGGATTGATCCCCATGGTGAACGAGTACGGCAAGGTCATGGCATTTTCCGGAAAAACCCTCTTTAACGGGGATAACTTAGGCTTACAAACCTATTCGGTAGTACGGGTCTTTGATTACGTTACAAAAGTGTTGATGGATTTCTTGAACCGTAGAGCTTTTGAAAACTTTACCGCTCGTACGCGTAAGGAAATTATGGGACAAGTCGTGAAGTTTTTGGATAGCATTACCGGTCCTGACAAATTGATCGAAAACTTCGAGGTAAGACGCTTCGAGCAAGATAGGGTCCAAAAAGACAGAATCTATCTGGATATCCATATGAAGCCTTATTTCCCTGCTAAAAACTTTATGATTAAAATGGAAGGGCAAAAAGGCGATGACGGAAATGAGTGGGATACGGAGTACGCACAAAATTAATTAACTTTTTAAACGCTTGGAATAAGAAAAAAAACCTTAACTTGAAAGCACTAAAACAGAGCATTTTTACATGTCTTCTTTTTGTAGATTCATTGAAGTGATTTTTCTTGTCAAGTGATTTTTTACAAAACGGATAGCGCAGATTACTGAATTTTTATACATTTCGTTATCCGGATACTTACAACTCAATTATACCTGAGACTATCAATTTGATTTTTTTTTAAGACACAGGCTCTTTTTCTAAATAAAAAAGGGAGTGTTTATCATCAAGATTATCACGCAACTAATCAATAATGGATTGCTGAAAAAAAATCAGTTGTCGAACGTATGTGTTGTACCGTTAAGTCTCTTAACATCAACACAACAGGCGGCTTTTTTATAGGCAAGCTGTGGTGTCTAATTAGCTATACAATTTCCTTTTTTATTTAGAAAATAGGCTGAAAGCTTATTTGTGATGTATTATTTTTTACTTAACCAAATGAACTTGTTTTATGTCTTTCTTAGCCAAATTAGAGGTTGACGATGAGGTGTACAATGTCATTGATTGTACCTATCATTTTGAGCAAAATGTGGACAAGAACCACAAGCCTTCAAGCATTCCCAGAGGTGGCAAAATCTCGCTTTTGATAGAGTCCCGGGGAACAGCCGAATTTCTACGGTGGATGGTAGAGCATATTCATACCAAAGATGGAAAAATTACTTTTTTCAGAAGGGATGAGAGAGCTCGTTTGTTCCATCTTAATTTTCAGAAAGCTTATTGTATCGATTATCAGGAGCATTTTAATCACCATTCCGATGTTCCTATGCAGATTCAAATGACGATTTCTGTGAAGAAAATGCACGCTGAAAAAGCTGAGTTTGAAAACAAATGGGCTTTATAGCATGTTCTCTCTTCTTCCCTTTTCTACCTTTTCACTTTTAAACTACTTTCCGTATGGCTAAACCTGTTAATACTCAAATACTCCTGAATGGATCGCCTATTCTGGTGAACAGTAATTACAGTATAGAACTTGAGCAGCAAATTGCTTCCCATCATAAACTGACCATAACCTGCCCTACAGAGTCCATGGAAGATGTGGCCGGGAGCTTTGCCATGAAGGCCAAAGATTATATCGGCAACCGGCTCACGTTATTGATCAATGAGGATCAATTGGTCTTTACCAGTGTGGTGGTGAATGTCAATATTCATAAATACGATGGGGGAGACGGTTTGATGGTGATTACGGCTTTTAGCCCGACCGTGTTGATGGCCCATGGCAGAGACTCTCAGAGTTTTGAAAAAAAGGACCTCAAAGGCATTATTAGCGAAGCAACCAAAGAATATCCTTCCGATATTGTAAAAATTGAAAGTAAGCCGCATTTTCAAGACAGTATTCCGTATACTGTACAATACAAAGAAAACGACTTCGATTTTATTTGCCGCCTGGCTAAGCGATATGGAGAATGGGTGTATTACGATGGTGAAACCCTCCATTTCGGAAACCATGGCAGTGATACCGTTCCCTTGAACTTTGGTGAAGCCTTGTCTGAGTTTAACTTCTCCATGCAGGCCAAGCCGCAGCATCATACGTACCTGGTGTACGATTCGCTTCAGGCCAAAATCCACAATGCCTCCATGGAAGATCACCGGGAAAGCGTTTCCAACCCCTATATCCGGGATATTACAAAAGTATCTGAAAAGCTCTTTGCCAAAAAACCTACGGCCGTTTACAACAATTCCCTGTTGGAAAATGGAAAAGTAGAATTGGAAAATGTAGTAAAACTCAAAGCCAAACACGCGCTCAACACAATGGTGTTTGAAGGAAAAAGTGATGAAGTGCAAGTGGCGCTAGGGAATTTGGTGGAAGTGACCGGGAAAAGTACAAGTGTAGCAGGACAAACAGATGTATATGGAAATTATATAATTACTAGTGTAACCCATAAAGTAAATAATAGCGGAGAGTACATCAATACCTTCGAAGGGGTCCCTTCCGATATTCAGGTGCCGGTGTATTTTGACGAGGACGCCATTCCGGTGTGTGAAGAGCAATACGCAGAAGTAAAAGACAACAACGATCCGGATGGACTGGGCCGTATTCGCGTGCAGTTTCCATGGCAGGCGTTGAATAATCAACTTTCTCCCTGGTTGCGGGTGTCTACTCCTTATGCCGGAGACGGAAAAGGGTTCCATGTGCTGCCAGAAGTTGGAGAAGAAGTCTTGATTGGCTTTGAGAGTGGGAATGCGGAAAAACCGTTTGTGATCGGAGCCATGTTCCATGGCAAAGGAAAAAGCGGGCGCGGAGGAGCCGGTAACTATGTCAAAGGCTTGACCACGGCCAGCGGAACCAAGGTAGAGATGGATGATGAAAATTCTACGGTCACGATTTACGATCCTTCCGGAAATACGGTGACGCTCAACGGTGATGGAACGATTACCATTGCGGCTCCGGATAAAATCGATATCCAATCCAAAGAGATTAACATTACCGGAGAAGACAAAGTGGTGATAAGTACCAAGTCGGCAGAAGTGACCGGAACGGAAATCGTGAGTGTGAATAGCAATAGTGTGATTGAAAATAATTCAGGGGATAAAGTGAGTATTGGTGCTGAGACCTTGGTGGAAGTGGGTTCGAAAGCCGGAAATGTGAATGTGACCGGAGGGAACATGACAAATATCAAAGGAAACTCTTCTTTAAACCTGAACTAAACCGAAGATGGCCAACGAGCACAATCCTATCGCTGTACGGATTAATTATTTGCAAGACCAATGGATAGAGCACCGGCAAAAGAAACCCAAGGCCCGGCTGCTCCGGTGGATGGTTGCTCCAAGTGATGTACCCTTAGTGAATGGTTTTTACAAACTGGAGTCTTCCACTCACGGTAAAATAGAAGAAACCTTGGTAGTGATGCTAACGGATTTCGAATCCCCGGATTCGTTTTCTTATCAGTTGTCGAACGATTGGTTACATATGTACCAACTAGAGCAGGAAAAGTATCCCGAACTTGCCTGGGAAGATTATGAAGAGCTGAGAAATGAATTTGATCAACTGGATGCTTCCGATACCCCTTCTGCCGATGCTTTTTTAACGAAAATGTTGAAAAGCTTCAAAGAATACGAAGGAAAACCCACAATTATGTTTGTAGGGGTGAACCCAAGAAAAGTAATTTCCCATCAGGAAATGAATGATTGGTGCCTGAAGATCTTGGAGGATTTACCTCCGGCTGTCGGACTGGTATTGACAGATCATAAAGGCAAAGGCTATCATGATGGCTTACTCAACCATTCGAAAACCCGGGAATTCTCTCAAACCTTGGTGCTGAAAGACCAGGATATGAAGGGGGCTTGTGATGCCTTGATGACCCGAGGAAATCCCAAAGATCCACAAGTTATGTTTAGAAAGTGTATGGTGGAAATGGGGAATGCAGCTTCTAAAAATAATAAAAAGGAAGTGAATCATTGGGGGCAAAAAGCCCTGGACGTTACCCAGGCTTCCGGAGAAAAAGCGTTTTGGATTTCCGCACATTTGGTATATGCCGGATTTTTATTTGGGTTTAAGGATTCGGCAAGAATCCACCAACTATTGGATAAGGCGATCAAGATCGGAAGTGCTAACAATGATAAATCCCTTTCGGGAATTACCCTGCAAGTATATAGTTACAAAGGAGCCTATCACAGCATTTGTGGTGAAAACCAAAAATCATTGGACTGCTTTATGAAGCAGGCGCATTTGGCAGTGAAAAAAGAAGAGGCCGCTTTGGCAATCGGAGCGTATAAAAACGCTATTCTGGTAGCAAGTCAACATAGAATGAATGATCGCTTGGCGGAGATTGTACCGGAAGGGTTTGAGTATGGTTACAAACTGGAAGAGGACCTGCTGAAATCCACAGAATTCGGGTATATCGCGAAGCAATACATTGAAATCCCTTTGCCGCAACAACGCTACAGTGTAGCTGAAGTGGACGAGAAAATGCAGACCTTATTCGGTGAAGAATGGAAGAAACATGTACAGTCTTCCAATACGCTTACCGCTGCCGAACCCGTATTAGGATAGTGCTTACGAAGAGTAGAATTAAATTTTATATGAATCATTGATAAAGTTTAGACAGTGAAGTTGTTTGGATATTTTCCTGGTCAGTAAAAGATTCGTATTTGTTTTACCGGATCATTGTAACTGTTAAAACCAAGAAAATTTATGACCGGTACCGAATGCAAAGGAAAGCTTTAAACAACTTCATACTCTTGATTCAGGTTGTAAATAGTTTAAAGGAGGAAAAAATGGACACGAAGCAAGGGTGATATCAGCCCGTTACCACAATTTATCCATTTGCATATTCAACGATTCCCCCCTCCAATTTTAATAGAAGTGGTTTAAACGTATGGTTTTTGACTGAAGACAGAATCAAAACCGGCTCATCAAGGCACTTTTTGAAGAGAATAGCCAAAGCTCTTGTTGAAAAAAGTAACACAGAGGAGGCGTTTTTGAAACATTTTTTAGGAAAAAAGAAAAAGTTTAATTCACTTCATAATCAATTCAGGCTCTTGCTTTAAGCTTGATACAACTTGAGTTTTCTGTTGAATTGACCGTGTTTTTCTCCCTGAAAGGGACCACATACTGGTTGGATTTCCGGTGGGTGCTATTTTCATTGGTTCTATTTTCATGCCGGTGAGTAATGCGCGTACCTGCCTAATTATTTATCAGACTACTTTCCCATAATCCTGAATTTTATTAGCTTATGCTACTTGCCAATACACACTTGACTCCCATCATCGGGATCGATATCCACTTTACCACCTTGCCTCCGTTCAATCCCTTTCATCCGTTTATCGGGATTGTGATGGACCCCATGGATTACGTCCCCTTCATCGGGACCAATGTCCATGTGAACGGACTGAAATCCGGTGTTTCCACCACCTCCGGGATGTTGGTCACCTATATGCATATTCCCTTGTTTACCCCGCCTTGGGCTTTGGCCCCTATTATCGGGCACGAAAGTGTTAACTTCTTCGGTAGCGACAGGGTCTTTTCCGAAGGTACCCGCTTGAGCCCCCGGGGACATATGCTCATGACCTGTAACGATATCGGGATTCCCCTGTCCCTGTCTCCGGGAAAAAAGAAGTTCTGGAAAGTGGTGCCAACGCTTTTTGCTCCGACTTCCTTCTCTTTGCCAATTCCCACCGGGCCCCCGGTGATGGTTGGTGGTCCCTATGTGCCGGATTGGGGCTCCCTGCTTACGGATATGATCATGGGCTTTGGCTTGGGGGCTGTGATGCGGAAAGCCGGGAAACAACTTACCAAACTGAACCACTTACTTAAAAAGAGAAACGCTCCTAAAAAGCTGACTCGCTCGCTTTGCTGGTTGGGTTTTGAGCCGATCAACCTGATCACCGGAGCGGTGGTTTACGAAGGCAACGATTTTGAATTGCCCGGACCGATTCCTTTGTCCTGGGATCGGGCCTGGTATTCGGATACCGAATACGAAGGCTGGCTGGGGCACGGGGTGCATCATGCCCTGGACCGTTGTATAGAGCTTTATCCCGAAGACGGTGAGTTAGGCCTGCGGATGGAAGATGGCCGCTTGGTGGGCTTTCCGCTGCTGGACTACGGGGAGGAATTCTATTCCCGTCAGGAGAAATTGACTCTGAAGCGCCTGGGCAACGGCCGTTTTCAGATGATAGACCATAATAGTGCTCTTACGTATCATTTTGAAGGATTTAACGGTTCGGATCGTTACCGATTGACGCGGATTGAAACCCCGGCGGGCAAGGCGCTGTGTTTGCATTTGAACGGGGACCGCTTGACGGGGATCACCGACAGCGCGGGCCGGGAACTGGAAGTGGACAGCGATGCGAAGGGACGGATCACCGAGATCCGGTTGAATGAATCCACCTTGGTGGGCTACCGTTACGATGCGGAAGGAAATATGGCAGGCATCCTCGACTCTTTGGGACAGGAAACCGTCATGGAATACCAAGAGCATTTGATGGTGAAAAAGACCGACCGGAACGGACAGGCCTTTTACTGGGAATACGATAACGAATCCCGCTGTGTACACACCTGGGGAGGCGGAGGCTATCAAGAAGGTTGGTTTGAGTACCATACCGAAGAAGGCTTTAATCTCATCATAGATGCTAACGGGGCCACTACTACCTATCACTACACCCCGGAAGGGCTGGTGACCCAGGTAAAAGACCCTTTGAACAACAGCCGCTTTTTGCAGTATACGGAGTTTATGGAGCTGTACCGGGAGATTGACGAGGCGGGTAATTTGACAGGTTATACCTATGACGAGCGGGGCAACCGTACGGGCATTGTTTATCCGGACGGCACCGAAGAGGGCTTTGTCTACGATGAAGAAGACCGTTTGATCCTGGCCAGTGATGCTGAAGGCCAATGCCGTACCTACAGTTATGTGGACGGAAAGCCGCATTTGCTCGGCAGCGTAGTAGAGCCGGACAACAGCTATACGATGTTTGAATACGATGAAGAGGACTTGCTGGTAGAAGTGCGGCAGAACGGACAAAAGAGTCTCCTGGCCTATGATGAGCAACAGAACCTGGTACGCTTTACCGATGCGATGGGGCACTCGACCCGTTGGGTGTACGATGATTGGGGCCGTGTGCGGGCGGTACAAGCCGAAGGGCAGAGCCAGCAACAGTTCAACTACGATGCCTTGGGCCGGGTCGTGGGCATCCAGGGAGCGGACCAAAACCAGACCCAGCTGCGGTACAATGCCTATGACGAGGTGATCGAAGCCCTGGACAAACACCATCATGTGCGCTTTGAATACACGCCTATGGGCAGCTTGAAGATGCGGGAGGAAAACGGCAAGAAGGTGTTTTTCGACTACGACAAGATGGAGCAGCTCTTGCGGATCGAGAACGAACGGCAAGAGCGGTACCGCTTTACCCGGAACCTGAAGGGAGATATCATCGAGGAAGAAGGTTTTGACGGCTTGACCCGTAAGTACGACCGTGACAGTGCGGGCAAGGTGTTGAAAGTACAGCGGCCGGGCAAACGCTTTTCGGAATACGAATACGATGCCTTGGGCCGGATCAGCCGGGTGGACCATCAGGACGGCAGCTGGGAGACCTATGGCTACAACAAAAACGGTCAGCTGGTAGAGGCGCGCACGGAGAAGAACGCGATCTTGATCGAACGGGATGCCTTGGGCCGGGTGATCCGGGAGGTACAGACCTCGGGCTTGCCGGGAGAAGAGGGCTACGAAGTGCTCAGTACCTACAACCGGGACGGACAGCGCACACAGATCACCTCCTCTTTAGGAGCGGATATTCAAAACAACTACGATGCCCTGGGCAGAAGAACCGGAACCACAGCCCGGGTCCAAACAGAGGAAGAAGGCGAGGCAAAAACCTGGGAGGCGAAGTTACAACACAATGCCTTGGGCCAGGAAATAGAGCGGGAGCTGACCGGAGGAATCACCTCCACCTTTACCTATGATGAGGCGGGAAGACCGACCTCCCAACGGGTGAAACGGGGTTTTCACGACAACCGGCACTACCGTTATAATTGGGATGCCAACCACCGTTTGAAAGAGACGTTGAATGCCTTGACCCAGGGCAAGATCCAATACGCCTACGATGCCTTTGGCAACCTGGCTTCGGCCAAGTACCAGGACGGCAGTTACGACTACAAGTTGCCCGATGAGGTGGGTAACCTCTACAAAGACCCGAAAAAGCAAGAGGTCTACGGCAAAGGCGGCAAGTTGCTCAAAGATGAAAACTGGTACTACCAATACGATGAAGAGGGCAACCTGATCCGCAAAACCAAAGAGGAAGTGTCTTTGGAATCTCAAGATCCGGCTTCACAAAAAGAAGCGCCTCAGCCGAAATTTAGTTTATTCTTGGACGAGAAGGATTGGGGCAGTCGGGAAGAAAAGAAAAAGCGGTATACGAAAGCGGAAAAAGAAGCGTACCGCAACCGTAAAAACCCACCGGCCTTGACACCTCGCTGGAAGCATGGGGACTGGTACTACACCTGGCAAGCCAACGGGATGTTGCAAAGTGTAAAGCGTCCGGACGGCACGGAAATCTCCTTCGAATACGATGCCTTGGGTAGAAGAACGGCCAAACTCAACCATGCCACCGAAGAGATCACTAGGTTTGTATGGGATGGCAACGTACCTTTGCACGAGTGGCGTTATGCGCTGAAAGACCGGCCGCAGACGGTGGCCAACGACTTGGGAGAACTGAGTCCGGACAAACCCGAACCGGAAGAAAACCTGATCACCTGGGTCTTTGACGAAGGCAGTTTTGTGCCGAGTGCGAAGATCGTGGAAGGGGAACCCTATTCCATCGTATCGGATTATTTGGGAACTCCATGTCTGATGTACAATTCCATAGGCAACCTGGTTTGGCAAGCCGAATTGGACATTTATGGAAAGATCCGTACTTTAGCAAAAGGCTCGATTCAAGATTGTCCTTTCCGTTATCAAGGACAGTACGAGGATGCAGAGACGGGCTTGTACTACAACCGTTTCCGGTACTATTCGCCTGAATCAGGGACGTATATTTCTCAGGATCCTATTGGCTTGGCGGGGAATAATCCGAATATTTATGCCTATACTAAGGATAGTAATATTTGGATAGACATCTTTGGGTTAGATTGTAATAGCCTTGGAGAATGGGGAGAAAAATTTGCAAAGGAACAATTAGAGGGAAGTGGAAAGTACAAGCGTGTATTCCCTGTTCAAAACAAATCTAATAACGGTATTGACTTGGTAGGGCAAAGACATGATGGTAAATTTGATTTCTTTGAAGTGAAGACTACTGGAGTCGGAAAAGATGCAAAGGGGAATAGACAGGCAGTAGGATTGTCAAAAAGACAACAAAATTCCAATTATTTTATTAGAGATATTCTTGGTAAAAATGATATTGATAAATTTGGATTAACCCGTAGTGAAGCCCAACATATGTTGAATAACATAGGAGATAAACGAGTTATTGATGTGTTTGTTGATAATGGTAAAGTAAATTCTGTTTTAACATCAATTTGGTAATTAACATATGAAACAAACATCTAAGTTTAAAAAGGAAAGTAGGCTTTTCTTTGAAGACGTTTTAAGCTCATACAATAATAATGAAGATCAAAAATCTATAAAATCCTTTTTAGAATATGTCAACTCAGGAAAGGAACAATTTATTCACAAAGTAATTTTATTTGGCGAAGAAGAGATTAAAGAGTATGACATTTTAACTATTTATAGTTTTATAAATGGTTATTATTTATCTCAAGCAGTACTTAATTTTCAAAATAAAAAGAAATATGAATATTTATTAAATGGTTATCAATATTCTATTCTGTATCAGATCCTACATCTTAAGAAAGATACATTTGCATCAGGAGTATTAGGGACAGATCTAAGCTTAATATTTATGTTAGCATTAACTTATTTTCCTGAAGAAGCTGATTTAATTGGGGAGCAACTAGTAAAGTTTTTAAGGTATAATGAAGAAGTAAAAAAAAATCATCATAGTGAAATGACAGGTGATTTTGGTTTATCAAGTACTGTTTATTTGTCTTCTTTTTTAGCAGGTTATTATGGTAAGAAGGAGTTAGGAGGACAGATACAATCGTTTTGCAAAAAAGACATAGAGACATGCTACAAAAATGTTGTTGATAATCTATTTTCTATGGACGAAGCAATTGTAAATACTTGGGTTGATGAAATGGTTGATTTTCATATCAGAAATAGTAAAAACGATTTGACATTACCTTTTAATCACGAGGAGTGGCAATACTTTCCCATAGAAATAATTTCTTTATTGGAGTTGCGGTTACGAAAAGGCTTTGAAATAAGTTTTATTGAGAATAGTTTCTTAAAAGAATTTCTTCCTCATTTAGGTATTTCAGTCCCTATAGAATTAGATGAATTTACACAGAAATTAAAAACAAGAGTAACCGGTTAGGTCCATCCGGGTAATTTGGGTCTGTGATTGACATATTTAAAAAGTATACTAGGCCCGAAATTAGGACAATGACTTAACTAAAAATGATTTTAATTTAACATTTTTCAAAAAAGCCCATGAATTTTCATTTGTGGGCTTTATCATTTTGTTACACCTTCTGGCAAGCCGAACTGAATATCTATGGAAAGATCCGTACCCTAGCAAAGGGTTCTGTACAGGATTGCCCTTTCCGTCACCAAGGGCAATATGAGGATGCGGAGACAGGCTTATACTATAACCGTTTTAGGTACTATTCGCCTGAATCAGGGACGTATATTTCCCAGGATCCGATTGGGTTGCATGCTGGGTTTCGCTTCTATGGATATGTTAAAAACCCTGCATCTTGGATAGATCCCTTAGGGTTAATGGGCTATTTGCAAGAGCTCGCTAAACAAATATCTGATGCTGGGGAACATTTTTTTGCACGTAAATTACGTACTGTTGCCGTAGGACAATTCTCAAACGGTAATTTATATTCTTCTTCAAGTAATGGGTTAGATAAAGGCCAAGTAGCAAAGTCTAAAGAACTTGGAATTACATCATTAAATACATCTACTGTACATGTTGATGGGCAGAACTTACATGCCGAAGAAGTTCTTATGCATAAAATACCAGACATGGAAGCTGTAGGAACATATAAAAGACTACCTTGTGGGCCGGATGAACATGATTGCTTAGGACAGCTTAAGAGAAAAGGAATTAAAATTGATTGTGATTAAATAGCTTATGGGGTATTTAGAATATAAAGAAGATTTAAAACAGAGACTTACGGGCCTTTCAACAAGGAAGTTAGCTACCTTCTCTATTTGTTGTTTTCAAAGAATTTTTGGATTATATCCAGAGTTTGTCAAAGCCTTTAATGCAGATAAAAGTGTAGAAATATCAAATATTAGTGAATTTATCTGGGAGAAGCTTACTAAAGAAGGTCATTTTGAAAACAATATAGCTTCAACTTTACCTGTTATTGAAAGTTTATTGCCTTCTGAAAACCTTCGTGGTTGGCAAAGTTCAATAAGTATTAATGTTTGTATCTGTTTGGATGTCTCTGCACGAGTTCTAATTGAAGAACATAAAAATGCTGAGATTGCAGGAGGGTATGTATATGATACTATTTCTCAGGTTATTTATTCGTTAGTTTCTGATAAATTTATCTCTGATGAACTTGAAGATAAAATTCATAACAGTTCAATTATTCAAGACGAGATACAACATCAATTTAATCTTATTTTGGAATTGAAATCTATTTCTATTTTAGACAATAAAGGGTATATAGAGTCTCTTAAAAATGAAATGATTAAAAACACTCATAATTTTCAAAAAATAAAAAATGCATGGTTCAATGAACAGACTGATTAGCCTATAACTAAGGTCGTTTTTGAAGTTACAAGTGGATGTCTTAGGTGTAAACCCCTTAGGCATCCACTGTCTGATTTTAGAAAACCGATGTCAATGATAAACACTTTTGCTTTATATGGAGATTCCTTCCAAAAAACAGATTTTGAAACCCGTCCCAGAGTATCTTACAAGATAAGGGAGCATATTGTTGCTCTTTGTGTAAAGCATATTCTTGCACCTAAGAATGTAATTGTAAACGGTCGTTTTGATTATTCTATAACCTTTAGTTTTGATAAAGCTTCTGAAGACAATTTTATTAAAGATAAGATTATATATAGTCTTAGAACAAGGAAAGGTACCAAAGAGGTTGGGATATCAATATGTGATGTGGAGGTTTCAAACAATATATCACCTCGGGCATACGCTTTTTTAATTTTGGAAGGGATGCAAGTATTTCTTACAGGCGAATATAAAAAGATCACTCCGGCGTTATTTGATGCAGTGAAAGAGCATATAGATTGGGATTACATCAATGAATTGCCCTTTCCGGCTCCCTTTGAAGAACAGAAATATCTATTAGACCCGGATCCGGAAGTTCAACGTGCTTATGTGGATGCGTTTGGGGAATAAGGTATTCCGCTAAGAGTAAAATCTCTACTTAATGGATAGAAGACAGGTCTGATTTATATCAGACCTGTTTTGGTTTTATCTGAATAGTTATGCTCTTTCGGATTAGATCGGCAAACCCATTGCCGCCTATAACGGAGTGGGAAATCTCGTTTGGCAAGTCGAACTGAATATCTATGGAAAGATCCGTACTTTAGTAAAAGGCTCGGCCCAAGATTGCCCCTTCCGTTACCAAAGGCAGTACGAGGATGCAGAGACGGGCTTGTACTACAACCGTTTCCGGTACTATTCGCCTGAATCAGGAACGTATATTTCACAAGATCCGATTGGGTTAGCGGGGAATAATCCGAATATTTATGCCTATACTAAGGATAGTAATGTTTGGATAGACATCTTTGGGTTAGATTGTAATAGCCTTGGAGAATGGGGAGAAAAATTTGCAAAGGAACAATTAGAGGGAAGTGGAAAGTACAAGCGTGTATTCCCTGTTCAAAACAAATCTAATAACGGTATTGACTTGGTAGGGCAAAGACATGATGGTAAATTTGATTTCTTTGAAGTGAAGACTACTGGAGTCGGAAAAGATGCAAAGGGGAATAGAAGGGCCGTTGGGCTATCTGATAGGCAGCGAAACTCAACTTTCTTTGTTGACGATGTATTAACAAAAGCCCAGGGAGGAGGTTACGGTGTATCACCACAACTTGCTACCCAAATGAAAAATAATATTGGCAATAAGAGAATTATTGATGTGTTTGTTGATAATGGTAAAGTAAATTCTGTTTTAACATCAATTTGGTAATAAAAACTCATATTAAAGTGATACAAATAAAAAGGAAGTTACTTGCTCATTTCGAACAAGTAAGAAATAATAGAATATCTTCAGAAGACAAAAAAAAATTCTCACAATTCTTCCATCAATTTTTAGATGATAATTTTGAAGAGTTTACTTATAAGGCGGTATTATGGGAAGGGGAAGATCCTGAAGATGTTATTATAAACATTTTTAATATTATAGAAGAGTTTAAATTGATTAGCCTCAGTAATTCAATTCCAAAGTTTTTAAAAAATCAAATTGAGTATTCACAATTATTGTCAGGGTTTTCTTATAATATATATTATCAAGTGTTATGCCTACAAAAAAATACTTTTGCTTCAGGAGTATTGGAAACAGACTTAAGTCTCATATTAATGTTATCCTTGACCTATTTTCCTGAAGAAGCTGATTTAATTGGAAAACAATTTCTTAAAGTTTTAGAAAACCATAAGGAAAAGGAGGAAGAAAACAATTATTATAATGGTAGGGTGAAAGAAATGTTTGGCTATTCAGATATAATTTGGCTTTCTTCTATTGTTTCTAAATGTTATGGTAAAGAAGATATGTCAGGAAAAATCAGCAATTATTGTAGTGAAAATGCTAATCCTATTTATGAAAAAGCGGTAAGTAATCTATTTTCTATGGACGAAGCAATTGTAAATACTTGGGTTGATGAAATGGTTGATTTTCATATCAGAAATAGTAAAAACGATTTGACATTACCTTTTAATCACGAGGAGTGGCAATACTTTCCCATAGAAATAATTTCTTTATTGGAGTTGCGGTTACGAAAAGGCTTTGAAATAAGTTTTATTGAGAATAGTTTCTTAAAAGAATTTCTTCCTCATTTAGGTATTTCAGTCCCTATAGAATTAGATGAGTTTACACAGAAATTAAAAACAAGAGTCACCGGTTAGGTCCATCCGGGTAATTTGGGTCTGTAATTGACATATTTAAAAAGTATACTAGGCCCGAAATTAGGACAATGACTTAACTAAAAATGATTTTAATTTAACATTTTTCAAAAAAGCCCATGAATTTTCATTTGTGGGCTTTATCATTTTATTACACCTTCTGGCAAGCCGAACTGGACATCTATGGAAAGATCCGTACTTTAGCAAAAGGCTCAATCCAAGATTGTTCTTTCCGTTATCAAGGACAGTACGAGGATGCAGAGACGGGCTTATACTATAACCACTTCCGGTACTATTCGCCTGAATCAGGAACGTATATTTCACAAGATCCGATTGGGTTGTTATCTGGTAAAGTGAATTTTTACGCTTATGTATTTGATTCAATTTCTCTTGTAGATCCACTTGGGCTTGATGAACTGGTATATCAATTGTTAAATAAGGATGGTGACGTTGTGTATTATGGAATAACAGAGCGATCAGCCTCGAAAAGGCTTAAAGAGCATCTTAATAATCCAGATAAAAAAGGTAAATTTGCTAGAATGGAGGTTTTAGCAGATAACCTTACTCATGACCAAGCTCGTTCTATAGAAGGTGCTTTGATTAGAAAACGTTTAAGAGAAAGAGCAGATGATTGGTCTGATTTTGATTCTATTGAAGATAGACTTGGAAAATCAGATTTACTTAATAAAAACAGAGGGCGAGTTAAAGACCGTTGGCTTTCAGATAACCCATTAAAAGGTTTAAAAGACAAAATGCACAAAAAACCTAAAAAGGTTAGTTGTGGTTAAAAAACATAATTGCTATGAAAATATATAGTACAGCTTCAGATGGTAACGATATGGCAGATATGGCTAATGCTCGTTATTTTAATTTGGCAATAAAGCAAATTGAAGAGAATGTTGAGTGGCTGAAAACATCTAAAAAAATCGTTCAAGCAGTCCTGGCACATATAGATATACTTTTATTATTGTCAAAAAAATTTCCTAAAGATGCCAACTTGAGTATTGAAGAAGACCGAGTTGCAGAGTGGAAAACTGTATTTTATGAATGGTATGAGCGTGTAAACAGTAAAATACCAGCCAAATACAGAGAGGGTATAAAGCAAAATGCAGATGAATTATTCGCAGAATTAGAACAATATGGGCATTAATAGTTTTGAAGAAGAGATAAAACCTTTTTTTTGGGTAGAACATCCAAACAGCTTTTCAGTTTGTTTAAATGTTGGTGAGTATAAAAACGAGCTTTTTGAAACAAGAGAAGATGAAGGGTTTGAGGGAAATGGTTACGACTGGGCATCATTAGCTAGAGTGTTTTTATCAGAAAAAATGGAAGGATTGGCAAAAGTTGTAAAGTTTGACCCTGAAGGAAGTATGTTTTGCGCTTATTCAGAAGATAAAGTAGCATTACAGAGTTTTATAACTTCATTTAAAAATGCATGTGAAGATAATATCTTAATACAAGATTTATTTTCAAGAGCAGAATTAGATTAACAACTACAATAATTACTTATACTAAACCACAGTTTTGACTGTGGTTTTTTAATGCTTTAAAACTACTGATCATTCGAAGATGAAAACACCTAAGTGGTAATAAGGCTTCGGTTTAGAACCGGCTCTCGGTTTTACAATCCAGGTAGCTCGTTCCTCTACGGTTGTTATTGATTTTTGCAAAAGTTAGTTCTCATACTTTACCTTTCAAGTGGATGTCTTAGGTGTAAAATCCTTTGGCATCCACTGTCTGATTTTAGAAAACCGATGTCAATGATAAACACTTTTGCTTTATATGGAGATTCCTTCCGAAAAACAGATTTTGAAACCCGTCCCAGAGTATCTTACAAGATAAGAGAGCATATTGCTGCTCTTTGTGCGAAGTATGTCCTTGCACCTAAGAATGTAATTGTAAACGGTCGTTTTGATTGTTCTATAACCTTTAGGTTTAGAAAACCAATTGAAGATTTTAATCATAAAATCACATATAATGTTAGAACAAGACAGGGTACCAAAGAGGTTGGGATATCAATTTATGATGTTGAAGTTTCAAACAACATATCACCTCGAGAGTACGCTTTTTTAATTTTGGAAGGGATGCAAGTATTTCTTACAGGCGAATATAAAAAGATCACTCCGGTGTTATTTGATGCAGTGAAAGAGTATATAGATTGGGATTACATCAATGAATTGCCCTTTCCGGCTCCCTTTGAAGAACAGAAATATCTATTAGACCCGGATCCGGAAGTTCAACGCGCTTATGTGGATGCATTTGGGGAATAAGGTATTCCGCTAAGAGTAAAATCTCTACTTAATTGATAGAAGACAGGTCTGATTTATATCAGACCTGTTTTGGTTTTATCTGAATAGTTATGCTCTTTCGGATTAGATCGGCAAACCCATTGCCGCCTATAACGGAGTGGGAAATCTCGTTTGGCAAGCCGAACTGAATATCTATGGAAAGATCCGTACTTTAGCAAAAGGCTCGATTCAAGACTGTCCTTTCCGTTATCAAGGACAATATGAGGATGCAGAGACGGGCTTATACTACAAGCGTTTCCGGTACTATTCACCTGAATCAGGAACGTATATTTCCCAGGATCCGATTGGGTTGTTATCTGGTAAAGTGAATTTTTGCGCTTATGTATTTGATTCAATTTCTCTTGTTGATCCACTTGGACTTGCTGAACTTGTTTATCAATTGTTAAATAAGGATGGTGACGTTGTGTATTATGGAATAACAGAGCGATCAGCCTTGGAACGGTTTAGAGAGCATCTTGCTAATCCAGATAAAAAAGGTAAAATAGAAACAATGGAAGTTTTAGCAGAAAATTTGACTCATGATGAAGCACGATCTATAGACGGAGGATTAATTAGAAAACGATTGAAACAAAGAATTGCCGATTATAGTTCAACAGATAGTATAGAAGAGCAATTAGAAAGTGCAGGGTTACTAAATAAAAATAGAGGAAGGGTAAAAGATAGATGGACTAGTAATACCCCATTAAGAGAATTAAAGTCTAAAATGCTTAAAACTCCCAGAAAGGTTAGTTGTAATTAGTAAATTAAATAGCTATTACTATATAACAATGAAAAGAATTTTTAATACGCATCCAAATGGAAATGAGGCGTCAGACTTAGAGCCGGCTCGTTACATAAACTTAGCAATAAGTCAAATTAATGAAATTTGTGAATGGCTAAAAAATACAAATGAAGTGGCTCAAGCAATGCTGCTTCATATGGACATTCTCATTGTATTGACAAATAAATACCCTGATATGGTTGATATGTTGATGGATGAAGATATTGAAGAATGGAAAATATCCTTTTACGATTGGTATGAAAGGCTTGAGTCGAAAATACCTAAAAAGTTCAGGGAGGGTATTAAAGAGTCGGCAGATCAATTGTTTTCAGACTTAGACGCTTTAGCTAACGAATCATAATATGTGGGGAAATCAACCATGGGATAACGACTGTGCTGCCGATTGGTTTGCCAAAACGATTGGCGATTCCGGACTTGCAACAAGAGTTCGCAATACCCTTCAAGAGCTACTTGCTCAAGAATATTGGGATGATGAAGCTCTTTTGGTGCGAGCGGCTTCTTATTGTCTGTTGCAATTTGGTCATGTTTATGTCTGGCCTATTGATGAGTTAGAGAAAGACTTGGATTTGGCAATACAGGGATTAAAGCGTGTATTGGAAGAAGGGGAATATTTTGACCCGGAGATACTTCAAGTTGAAATTGCAGAGCTGGAAAACCGGCTCTCGGTTTTACAATCCAGGTAGCTCGTTCCTCTACGGTTGTTATTGATTTTTGCAAAAGTTAGTTCTCATACTTTACCTTTCAAGTGGATGTCTTAGGTGTAAACCCCTTAGACATCCACTTTTTTAGTAATAAATCAAGCCAAAACAAAGTTGGAGCCCTCCCAAACCTGATCACCTGGGTCTTTGACGAAGGCAGTTTTGTGCCGAGTGCGAAGATCGTGGAAGGGGAACCCTATTCCATCGTATCGGATTATTTGGGAACTCCATGTCTGATGTACAATTCCATAGGCAACCTGGTTTGGCAAGCCGAACTGGACATCTATGGAAAGATCCGTACTTTAGCAAAAGGCTCGATTCAAGACTGCCCTTTCCGTTATCAAGGACAGTACGAGGATGCAGAGACGGGCTTGTACTATAACCACTTCCGGTACTATTCGCCTGAATCAGGAACGTATATTTCCCAGGATCCGATTCGATTACAATCTGGAGAGCCTAACTTTTACAGATATGTATTTGATGTTAATACATGGGTAGATCCTTTTGGTCTCTCAACAGTTTATTTAAGAGAGAAGGAAGTATATGCAGGAAAAGCAAAGCATAATGCTGCCACTAGATATGGTAATAAAACAGTGGCAACGGATATTTTTACAGGAATACCTGATACTGATACTACACAGGGTGTGGAACAAATAACTTATGAAAGAATGAAAAAGATGGAGGCAACAGAAGAACTGAATCAGTTAATAAACATAAAAAAGCCTGTAGATATGAGTAATAATAAAAAAATATATAGAAGGACTTTGGGGAGGAATGGTTGAAAAATACCTTTGGAGACGAATTTGAAGAAGTTATTGATAAAAAAGTCAAAGATCATTATCAACCTAAAGGAATGTGTAAATAATTATGAATTTAGATAAAAAAGACTTGGTATATTTTAAGCAAAATAGTCAATCTTTGAAAGAAACATTGGTAGTTTCAATTGAAAGAGGTGCTTTTAAGAATGTTCTTTTAGAATTAAATGATTATTTAAAAACTTCTCAAGAAATAAAATTGGTTTTGGTCTGTGATCCAACTAAAACCTCGGAAGGTGAAATTATTTGTAATTTAGAAGTGCTGAAATATCTTGGCAATTTACAAAAAATAGATATTTTGGTGAATTCATCAATGCCTCTTGAAAGTATTTCAGAATTAGAAGTAGTAAAGGATCTGAAATCTCTTAAAATCAGTGGCTTTTATAATAAAAAAATAAATCTGAGTACCCTCAAACGATTCAAAAATATAAAAGAATTAAGCCTGGAAAATGGCTTAAGTAAAAAAGATTATTTTTTACTTAATTCAAAACTAAAGGTATTGGAGGTGAGAGAACTGAACATAGATTATGTGGAAAGGAATGAAAACCTTGAGGAACTCACTATATTTCATAAGCTATCAGGGGAAAAAAAACTTGTTGAAAAATTTCCAAATCTAAAGTCTTTAAAGCTCAAAAATTGTAATCAAATAGAGGACTTTGCTTTTATAAGCCCCCTAAATAGTCTTGAAAATCTTTCTTTTAATAGTGTTCGCAATTTAAAATTTGTTCCAAAATTAAGTTCGAATACAATAAAAAGGCTGGAAATATTGAACTGTAAGAATTTGAATAGTATAAAAACGATAAGTTCTTTTTCTTTATTAGAGCGATTAGCCATCACCGATGCAAATATTGATTTTCAAGAAATTCAAGATATATCTGAAGATCTAAGATTGGAAATATTTTACTTTAGAAGTAAGGGTAATAAAGAGAATGATATTTTTGAGGCCCTGTCCCAAAAAAACGGTTTTCAAAACACACACAGAGGTTTTTGGAGGTGATGTCCCTATTAGTCTCAATAATATTGATGAAATAGTTTAAAATTAGTTTGGAAAAAACTTTAGTTGGTATAACTGTAGATCCCCCCATCCATAGGGCAGCGTTTATTCAAAGTTACTATAATTATCAAGTTGTCGCTTGATCCCGGCTAGCCGGTATTTGGTAATCGATTGCTTGGTGTCTTCTTTCAAGGTTGTAATAGTTAAAATAATCATTCACTGATCGGTATAAACCCAATCCGTCTTTTGGAGGGTTGAGATAGAGTTTTTTTGTATTTAATATTTCTCCAAAGTCTTTCGGTAAAAGCATTGTCGGTGGCCCGGCCTTTGCCGTCATACTGACTTGAATCCCTTTTTATGTCTTGGAAGTATACGGTCCGGGAATGATCGCCTGGATACCCATCAAGCGATACAGTCTTGGGGATACCTTGATCCAAATACAGCCAGGTGGTCATGCCGGAAACCCTCATATGTGGATATGCCATGTACTGCTTAGCGATGGTACGCATCAGTGCAAGGTTCTTGGCCGATTCTCCTTTTGACTGGGATAAAGCTCATACTTTTTAGAGCATTACCAAACAATCTATCTAATTTAAAGGAAAATCATTTAATTTTGATTGGTTTACGTGTAAGCCATAGCCAATTATTTGGCTAAGAGTATATTTAAAATTCGTTGTGGGAGATGCTCCTTCAAGAGGCCGCCCCTTTGACAATGAAAATTTTCAGTTTAGGGTTCTCAGAAGGTCATTTTTTTGGCCCGACACTTCGGTGGTTCGACTTTCGGTGATCCGACATACCGGGTGCCGGCACACAAAAAAATGATGCGCTGAGGTCTCTGAAATGGGAATTTGCAATCCAAAAGGTGAAACTTAAACATGCTCTAAAATAGATAGGTTCTACCATTTAAGCGGTAAGATTTATAAAAAAGCCGTTCCGGAAAACATTGGTGCGGTGCACTTTTAATTAACTCCATTCAATTATCTAACTGTAATCAATATGCTGAAAAATTTAAAATGTTGTGATAACTTTTTAGAAATAAAAAAGATAGCCCTCATATTGGCTATCTTTTTTATAGAAATACCTGTCATCATCTCACAAGAAAACAATACCTATCTATTAACTTCTAATGTATGGACTCCCGATAATGGTGATGGAACCTATAAAAACCCTGTACTTTGGGGGGATTGGCCAGACCCGGATGTTATTCGTGTAGATGACGATTTTTATTTAATCACGACCAGTATGCATTATATGCCTGGGAGTCCTATTGTGAAATCGAAAGACTTGGTAAACTGGGAATTTGCGAGTTATCCCATCGAACGATACGATGAAGACCCCCGTTTCGACATGAATGGTGGCGAACTATACCTTAATGGATCTTGGGCGAATACCATACGCTACCACAAGGGTAAATTTTATGTGGGTTTTTGCACTCCTAAAAACAAGGAAGGCACAACAGGGCACTTTTCCATGTGTGTAGCCGATAATATCGAAGGACCCTGGCAACGTACCATTTTTCCGGAATTTTTATATGATCCGGGTTTATTTTTTGACGATGATGGTAAAGGCTATATTGCTCATGGTCAAACCGATATTTATATCACTCCACTAGCTGACGATTATTTATCCGTTTCGGGAAAATCGGTTAAAGTCATTGAAGGCGAACCTGTTGAAGGCTCGCATATGTATAAAATAAATGGAAAGTATTACATTTTTAGTCCATCAGCGGGTACCGGTTCTCAAATTTGCTTTCGATCGGATAATATTTATGGACCCTACGAAAAAAAGGTGGTTATGCACGACCAACGTAATACCCAGTGGGGTATACATCAAGGGGCCTTGGTACAGCTTAAAAATGGCGATTGGTGGTGCTTAATTATGGAAGACCGCGATCCGATTGGTAGGACAACCCGGTTAGAACCTGTTACTTGGATTGATGGCTGGCCTATGATTGGGGAAAAAAGCAAAACAGGTGATTGGATAGGTGTAACCAACTTTAAAAAGCCAGATGTAGGTAACACATACCCTATAACGAACCCAGCTACCACCGATGAGT
>NZ_JBDKWZ010000032.1:0-23750 GCF_039710355.1 Rapidithrix thailandica
GGCGCTTCACCAGGCGGTGAGCTCTATCCAGAAGGGGGACTGTGAGCAGGCCTTGGCCGGAGGGATCAATGCGATCCTGACGCCATCCTTATACCTGGCGTTTGACCATGTGGGGATGCTGAGTCCGGAGGGCCGTTGCAAGGCATTTTCCTCGGAGGCTGAGGGTTTTGGCCGTGGGGAAGGCGGAGGCATGGTGCTGTTAAAACCGCTGTCCAAAGCCTTGTCGGAGGGAGACCATATCTACGGGGTGATCCGGGGGAGTGCGGTAAACCACGGAGGACGTTCGAGTTCGTTGACGGCACCGAACCCGGAAGCGCAGAGTGAGGTGGTGTACACAGCCTACGAACGTTCGGGCCTGGACCCTCGCCGTGTAGGGTACATCGAAGCGCACGGTACGGGGACGAGCCTGGGCGACCCGATCGAAGTGACGGGCTTGAAGAAAGCCTTCGGGCAGTTGTACCGCGAGCATGGGTACGATCCGGCGAGTGGTCGTTGCGGTATCGGTACGGTGAAGACGAACATCGGCCATTTGGAGACGGCAGCGGGGATAGCGGGTCTGTTGAAAGTGCTGCTATCGATGAAGTACGACAAGCTACCGAAACTGGTTCATTTTAAGGAACAGAACCCGTACCTGAGCCTCTCGGGGAGTCCATTTTACTTCCAGTCGGAGACAGGTGGATGGCCAAGGGAGGAAGGACAAGCCCCGGTGGCGGGGATCAGCTCCTTTGGTTTCGGCGGGGTGAATGCGCATGTGGTGGTGGAAGGGTACCCGGCGGAGACGGAGCCCACCCCGGAGAGCCATTTGCCCCAGTTGATCGTACTCTCAGCAAAAAATAAGGACAGGCTGAGAGCGTATGCTTTGAACCTTATGGGTTTCCTAGAGCAAAATGCTACTCATAGTAGTTTGTCATCAGCATCAATAAACGAATTATCAGCCATCGAAAATAAGCTCAGTACCTATGTAGCAAACTTATTGGATGTTTCGAAAAAAGATGTATGTCTTACGGATACGTTTGAAGAGCAGGGAACGGATGTGGTAAAAGGCAAACAATTGATTCAACGAATCAAGGAGGGTTTAGCGATTGATTTATCCTTTAATGATCTGGTCCGTTATGATACATTAAGCACTCTGGCCAAATATTGTTATGAGGTTCAAGCTCAACAAAAAGGTATTGAAGTTGATTGGTTAAAAGAGTCGGATAATCCGGCCCTCCCATCAGAAAATTCCCAAACCTTACAGGAAATTGCATATACTTTGCAAATAGGAAGGGAGGAATTTTCTAACAGGCTGGCCATCGTGGCAAAAAGCATTTCTGAACTGTACTCAACACTCAAGGCTTATTTAAGACAAGAGGAGGCGGAATACTATACGGGGGAAGTGGGAAGTGGCAATACCGAAACCGTATTTGTTGAGAAAGCCGAACTAAGTGCTTTGGTACAAAAAGAGGACTTGTCACAGATAGCGCAGTATTGGGTAGAAGGTAAGAAAATCAGATGGAAATTATTGCACTCGAATAAGGTTGCGCGGGTCTCCTTACCTACTTACCCTTTTGCTAAAGACACGTATTGGGTGAAGGGAACTGCTGAAAATCAATTGAATACGCAATCAGCTATACCAAAACTTACCCCATTGCTGGATCAGAATAACTCTGTTCTTGGCAAGCATTCGTACCGTAAACATTTGACGGAAGTCGATACTTATATGAAAGATCATGTGATTAATGGTCAGATGGTACTACCCGGTGTTGTATACCTTGAAATGGCCCGTATGGCGGCCGAGCTAGCATGCCCCGGAGAAAAAGTACTTGAAATGGCTCATGTTACATGGGTAAAAACACTGTCACTCGACAAGCATACAAGCAGGGAGATTGATACCGAACTTCGCCTTGAAAAGAATAAGCTAACCTGGAAAATTTCGGAAGATATGGTTTTTGCACAAGGTGAGTTGAAGACAGGACAATACTTATATGCGGGTCCGAATGTGGCAGTGGATGTGGACAGAGAGAAAAGAGCTTTGCAAAAACAGATGAACCGTGAAGCTTTTTATCAGCGTTTTGAAGAAGGGGGCTTTAAATATGGCAAAATGTTTACCCCCTTACAACAGGTGTATTATGATGAACATACAGCTCTGGCCTATGTAGAAGTTCCTGATTCCTTAAAAGGTGATTTTTCTCACTATGTTTTGCATCCGTCTATAATGGAGGGAAGCCTTCAGACAGCAGGTCTTCTGGCTAATCTTCATCAGCCGATAGGATCACCTTATATTCCGTACGAAATCGCTTCTTTGAAAATTTACCGCAAGTTGGAAAAGGCTAGTTGGGTGCTGGCTATTGAAAAAACGAAATCCGAAACATCCGCTAATAGTAAGAAATACGATTTACAAATTCTCAATGACCGAGGAGAACTTTGTATTGAAATTCATGACTATACCGTAAAGCAATTTAAGTTCAAAAAAGACGAGCACAACAACAATGTATTTGTCAAAAGGTGGGAACCTGTTCAAGCTCTCTCAAAGGAAAGTCATAAATCACAGCATGTCCTTTGTTTTGCTGATAGCCAAAGGTTTGAGGATATCCGGAGGCATATTAACGAAACGCATGGAACGGTAAAAACAACCTTGGTGAAGAGCGGAGCCGGTTTTGACTATGTGAATGGTCAGTACACCGTAAATATGCAAAGTAAAGCCGATATAGACCGTTTAGTTTCCATCCTATATAAGGATTCTCCATCAGTGCCTGACACCATCGTTTGGGATTTTGAAAGGGTGAGGACTTCCTTCGCTACGGGTGAACAGACTTATATCAATGAAATGAGCCCTGTGTTTTCTTTTACACAAGCACTGCTCAACCAAAGAAGTAAAGGTACTATTCTACAAATATTTATGGACACCTCAACTCCCGGGTTAGAGGCACTGTCATCTTTTGGTAAGAGTATTACTTTAGAGAATAAATACTTAAGATTTAAAACCATAGCGATTGATAGCCATACCGATGCAGGGCATATCGTCTCGTCAGAGTGTGTGGGTTATGCGGATGCTCAAATCCGTTATAGAGGAGGAAAGAGGTACCGGAGCGTATGGGACCGGATGTTGAGCGGTCATAGTTATGAGTGGAAGCACCATGCCGTATATGTGATCACAGGAGGAAATGGAGGGGTTGCCCGGGAGCTACTTAAACGTTTGGCTCCGTCTAAACCCAAAATAGTGATGATCGGGCGCAACCCTGTGAAACCTGAGCTGCAATCAATGATTGAGCATGAACAAGGAGAGTGTACCTACTTGCAAGCTGATGTAACGGATAAAAAAGCAATGGGTCAGGCATTGCAAAATGTAAGACGGCAGTATGGGGAAATCAACGGAATCTTTCACTGTGCAGGAATAACCAACGATGCGCTTTTAAAAAACACAAGTTGGCCGGAGTTTAAAGAGATTTTGTCAGCCAAAACCACAGGCACACTGGTACTGGATGAACTTACACAGTCAGACCCTCTCGATTTCTTTGTCTTGTTTTCTTCTATTAGCTCCGTATTGGGAAATGCCGGTCAAGCTGCTTATGCCTATGCCAATGGATTTATGGATGCTTATGCTGATTACCGGAATCAGCTCGTCATAAAACAACAACGGCAAGGGAAAAGCGTAGCCATCAACTGGCCGCTTTGGCAAGAGGGTGGTATGCAAATAAATACAGAACGGCTTGCCCTTTTGAAAAACAGTATAGGGGCTGTGCCAATGGCCTCAACATGGGCTTGGCAATCGCTTTCCCAAATATTGGCTTCGGACGAATCACAGGCATTTGTATGGTCGGGAAATGTTGAAAAAGTACTTCCGCTTTTAAAGGGACTTCCCATTGAACCGGAGATGACGGATATATCTGTCGGTAAGAACCCTGAAGACCTGGAGGCTAACCTGGAAAAAGCGATTGCTCAATTACTGGAAATTATTTCCAAAATAACGCTGATTGGTAAAGAACAACTCTCTACAACAACATTGTTGGATGATTATGGGCTTGATTCGATTACGCTTACGGAACTGGCAAACGAAATCAATCAACGGTGGAAGCTTGAGATCACCCCGACTTTTTTCTTTGAAATTAACCCTTTGAATATCGAAGAATTGGCCAACTATTTACTTCAGAAGTTCGGGGCACAAATGGTAAAGAATACCTCTGAAATTGAGAGTATCTCTGTAGAAGAAGAAAGGAATGTTAAGAGTGTAAAAGAACCGGGTGGAGAGCGTACCGTTCAAGAAGTTCAAAACGAGGAAGGAAAGAGCGATACAGGATATGAACCGGTCGCGATAGTGGGCATGGCAGGAGTAATGCCTGGGTCCGGTGACCTTGATCAGTTTTGGAATCATCTGAAAGCAGGGCAAGATCTTGTTACTGAGATTCCGCTCGATCGTTGGGATTGGCGCGATTACTATGGCGATCCTTCCAAAGAGCCCAATACGTCACTAAGCAAATGGGGGGCTTTTATGTCAGGCATCGACCATTTTGATGCGGAGTTTTTCAATATCTCCCCAAGTGAAGCCAAATACATGGACCCGCAGCAGCGTATTGCCCTTCAGATAATCTGGAAAACCATGGAAAATGCCGGTTATAAACCTTCGAGTTTTAATGGCTCCCGTACGGCACTTTATTTAGGGGTTTCTAACATGGACTATGCGGAATTGCTGGAAAGTATGCCTGCCAGTAGTTACGGAATGACAGGGAATAACCGACCTTTCATCGTCAACCGGATTTCTTATTTACTCAACTTAAGAGGAGCGAGCGAACCGATAGATACCCTTTGCTCCAGTTCTTTGGTGGCTGTAGACCGGGCCATCCAGGATCTTCATAATGGCACTTGCGATCAGGCCATCGCAGCGGGGATCAATGTAATCATTACCCCAAGATTGCACCTCAACTATAGCGCTGCGAATATGCTGAGCGTAGAAGGCAAGTGCAAAACCTTTGACAAAAGCGCTAATGGATTTGTAAGGGGCGAGGGAGTAGCCGCTTTGTTGCTAAAACCTCTCGACAAAGCTGAAGCAGATGGTGATTATATATATGGCGTGATACGAGGTAGTGCAGTGAATCATGGAGGGCTTGCCAAATCCATTACAGCGCCCAACGTAAACGCCCAGGCAGAAGTCGTAGCCGAGGCCTATACCAAAGGAGGGATATCACCGGATACAATTACCTACATCGAGGCGCATGGTACGGGTACGGCCTTAGGAGATCCGACAGAGATTAACGGGCTTAAAAAGGCGTTTGAGATACTTTACCGTCAGCAAGGTAAGAGTATGTCCCGTCAGAATTACTGTGCCCTTGGTTCGGTGAAGACAAACATTGGCCATTTGGAATCGGGCGCGGGCATCGCAGGGTTGGTAAAAGTATTGTTAGCGATGCAGCATAAACAAATACCTGCAAGCTTGCATATACATGAACAAAATCCGTATATAGATCTGAAAGGTTCCCCGTTTTACCTTGCCAAGGAAACTCATCCTTGGAAAAATTTAGAAGAGCATGGGCGGTTGATTCCCCTTCGGGCCGGCATTAGTTCCTTTGGTGCAGGAGGGGTGAATGCCCATGTGCTTGTGGAGGAGTACAGGAGACAAAAACATCCTGTTCGTTTAGAGGCTTCCGGCCCATTGGTATTTGTGCTTTCGGCCAAAAATGAAAATCAGTTAAAAACCTATGCTTCCGAAGTAAAAGAATACCTGAGTGGCAGGTATGGCAAAGACGATATCTATGATATTGTTTACACCATGTCGATGGGCAGGGATGCTATGGAAGCAAGGTGTGCGATTATCATTGAAGGTATTGAGGAACTTGTAGAAAAACTCGAAGCCGTAGCCTCGGGAGTATGGCAAACCGAAGCTGTGTTTGTACAAATCAATGAGGAAAATAGCAAGCCGGCTCGACTTGACAGCGCACCGGTAGAATTAAAAGAGCAGGTTAATCACTGGGTCACAGGCGGGGAATTATTGTGGGATATCACCCGCATCCAAACTGCCAAGAGAATACCTTTGCCTACGTATCCGTTTGAAAAACAACGTCATTGGATTAAAACCGGCCAAATACAAAAGCCAGTAATTCCAAAACCAAAAAGCGTACAAGCATTTACCATAATGGATCAAGCCGTAAACGGTCATGATCGATTTATTATACAATTGTCTGCCCATGGAGCCTATATAAAAGATCATACAATCAATGGACAAATCATTGTTCCGGGAGTATTGTATATGGAAATGATCCGTGCCTGTGCGGAATTGGCCAGGCAAAAAGCAGTCAATACCTTAAAAGACCTGACTTGGTATCAGCCCATACTATTTGAAGAACAGGTCCGCCAGAACGTGTCAATCCTACTGAAAGACACTCAAACAGGCATGAAGTATGAAATTGCTTCCGGTGAAAAAGAGAATAAAATAATCCATTGCCAGGGTAGTTTGGGCTTTGACCCGGTAGTTTCAAATTTTTCAATTGATATAAAAGCCCTACAAGCTAGATGTCATGTGCAGTATGACAATAGCGCGCTCTATCAAAAATTTGCGGAAAGAGGATTTGACTATGGGGAAAACCTTAAAGCCATAGAACAGCTTTGGGTGGGTGAAGACATTGCGCTGGTAGCCTTGCGGATACCTGCCGAAGACAATGCCCACGTATTTCATCCTGCCATACTCGATGGTGCGTTACAGGCTTTAATTCAGTTTGATACGGAAGAAGGCAATGCTCAAAATTACTTGCCCTTTTCTGTGGATAGTTTTGAGTTTTATCAAAAGTTTCCCGAAGTATGCTATGCTTATATCAGCAAACATCCGGGAGGCGGTGATAGGCACCTAATTAAAAAATACGATATCACCATTGCAGATACATCGGGCAAGCCAATAGCCTGTATGCAGGGCTTTGCCAAAAAGCTCATCAACCCTACCAATGGGGTAGATACAATTGCCGGTGATGATTGGGAATTGATGATCTATACCAATGAATATGAGGCTCTTTGATTTGACCATAAAACAGCATTCACCAATTGCAATGGCAGCTTGGCATAATACCAAATTTTAGTTAATACACTAAAAGAGATGAATATGACAACCAACAAATGGAATCACTACATTCTTGTAATTTCCTATCAATCAGATTTTGTCAGAAAGCTTAGGCAATGGGCACAGACTCCTGTAGTGGAAGTGGAGCCGGGGTTGGAGTTTGAACAAAAAGGCGAAAAAAAATACGGTGTGCCTCCCACAGAAGAAGGCTTTTCACGATTGTTTGAAACTTTGGGAGGAGTACCTGATATACTCATTAACTATCATGTTTTGGATGAAGCCGGGTGGAATGTTGCAAAGACAAATCAGTTACTTGAAAATACCTATCACCAATCATTGAACCTGGTAAAAGCGATTATCAAACAAAAGCCTTCCAATGTGGTGAAGTGGCTTTATAGCTACTCTTATACTCCTGAAAATTCCTTTTTAAGACCGTTTTATTCGGCTGTAAATGGGCTGATTCGCACTTTGCATATAGAGTTTCCTGCGGTACATGGCCTATGTGTTGAGTTAAATAACCCTACAGAATATAAAACAAACGTAGTGGCGGCCGATGCTGAAATTATCACCGAATGCCTTGAACAGGAATGGGACAGAAAGCTTACGGAATTACGGTATCACAATGGTCAGAAGCATCAAAGGCGATTGACTAAGGTAAAAGAATTGGAAGGTGATAAGGCGACAGCTTCACTTCGTAATGAGGGGGTGTACCTTATTACAGGGGGCTTGGGTGGAATCGGGGCGATTATTTCGAAGTATTTAGCCAATCAATTGAGCCGTCCCACATTGATCCTGACAGGAAGAACCGCGCTGGACCAGGAGCGGAATGATGCATTGAATACCCTTCGATCCACCAATGCTAAAGTGGAATATATCCAGGCAGATGTAACTGCTGAAGAACAAGTTGAGCAGATACTTGGCGAGGTGAAAAAACAGTACGGGGGCCTCAATGGGATTATTCATTGTGCAGGGATATTGAAAGACAATTTTATTATTAAAAAATCAAAAGTTGAGTCGAATGAGGTAATCGCCCCCAAAGTGTATGGAACAATGCTGTTGGACGATTATACAGCTCAGGAACCTCTGGACTTTTTCCTTTTGTTTTCGTCTATTTCCGGGGTGATGGGTAACCTGGGTCAGGTAGATTATGCCTATGCCAATAGCTTTTTAAACAACTTTTCGGAAGAGCGTAATGCTCTGCAAAAACAGGGGTTGCGGCAAGGGAAAACGGTAGCCATAAGCTGGCCGCTATGGTCGAACGGAGGCATGAAGCTGGATCAGACGCATTTGGATTCCTTGAAAAGCAATCTGGGCATGGTGCCTATTACAGACCAGGAAGGAGTTGCAATTTTTGAAAAGGCCTTGCAATCAAACGTATCTCAGTTTATGGTGATGAAAGGGCAAGCTGAAAAGATCGCTCAACTTGTGAATCCCACAAATGCCTCCTTAGAAAGTAAGTTTGAGCAAAGCAACCGCAATTCCACAGCTTCGGAAAATGAGTTGGCCAAGCACACAAAAGATTATATGAAACAGCTTGTTGCGGAAATTACCGAATTGCCTGTACACAAGATCAAAGAAACCGCTTCTTTTGAAAAATTCGGGATAGATTCTTTTGCGATCATGAAGCTGAACAACGAATTGGAAAAGACATTCGGAGAGTTGTCAAAAACGCTATTCTTTGAGTATCAAAACATAGAAGACCTTGTTGCTTACCTGCTTGAAGACCACCATGAGGTATTAAAAAATAAATTTAACCTGAAAGAAAATAGTGGGGAGCAGCCAAAAGACAACGGCGATGCCAATACCATGTCCGGAGGACATCTTACAAAGACCGTGGAGGTTAATTCAATTAGCCAGCCAGTCTCTAAAAAGCCTTTTGAAACCGAAAGCGGGGATATTGCCATAGTAGGTTTATCCGGTAGCTTTCCGGGTGCCGACAGTCTGCAAGAGTTTTGGTTCAACATATGTGAAGGGAAAAATTGCATCACCGAGATCCCGTCCGACAGATGGATGGCCAATGGCGAATTTTACGATGCCGATAGAAATGCAGAAGGGAAAAGCTATACCAAATGGGGAGGCTTTATAAAAGATATAGACCGGTTTGACCCCTTGTTTTTCAATATATCCCCTGCGGAAGCCGAATTAATGGACCCCCAAGAACGCCTGTTGTTACAGACAGTTTGGGCCGTGATAGAGGATGCCGGTTATACACCGGAAAAGCTAGGCACTGGTGTAGGAGTATTTATGGGAAGCATGTACAAACACTATCACCTTGCCGCTAGCCAAGCTTCGGAAAAAGCATTACTCTCCAGTACTTCCTATTGGTCTTTGGTGAATAGACTTTCCTATTTTTTTGACTTTCAGGGACCGAGTATCGCCATCGATACCGCATGCGCTTCCTCGTTAACGGCCGTGTATATGGCTTGTCATAGTATCTGGAGAGGGGAGTGTGAAGCTTCGATTGCCGGAGGGGTCAATTTAAGTATGCACCCTGATAAGTATATCGGTCTGAGTACCACAAATATGATTGGCAGCACTGACAGAAGTAAAAGCTTTGGTCAGGGAGACGGATACGTTCCGGGCGAGGGGGTTGGAGCTGTCTTACTTAAACCTTTGCACAAAGCCACAGCCGATAAAGACCATATCTACGGAGTGATAAAAGCCGTAGGTGCTAATCATAGCGGTAAAACCAGCGGCTTTTCAGTGCCTGGTTTACATGCTCAAAAAAATCTGATTGTTAAAACGGTTGAGCAGTCGGGTTGTCCGGCAGAAACGATTCGTTACATAGAATCCGCGGCTAACGGCTCCCCTTTTGGCGATGCCATTGAGGTGAATGCAATAAGCAAAGCCTTTGGCAGGCTTACAAGTAAAAAGGCTTATTGTGCAATAGGTACCGTGAAGTCCAATATAGGGCATCTTGAGGCGGCTTCGGGAATTTCTCAATTAGTAAAAGTGCTCTTGCAAATGAAGCATGGTAAACTTGTACCAACCATTAATGCCGAAACCCTTAATGAGAATATAACACTCCACAATACCCCCTTGTATTTGCAAAAGGAGTTGGCTGACTGGGACCGGCTGGAAGCAGTAAATAATGACGGTACCGTAAAAGTCATTCCTCGCAGGGCCGCAATCAACTCGTTTGGTGCCGGCGGTTCAAATGTTCACTTGATAGTAGAAGAAAACCTGCATGAGCCTATTGTAGAACGGACTGATGCGAAACCTTTCATCATTGTGCTTTCTGCCAAACGGAGAGAAGCCTTAAAAACCATTGCCAATAATCTTTTAGAACATCTTGAAAATGAAAGCCAAATTTCATTGGCAAATATTGCCTTTACACTTATGCATGGCCGCTGTCACTTTGAATATAGGCTGGCCTTGGTAGTCAGTGATAAAGAAGAGCTGCAACACAGGCTAAAACAAATAGCATCGGACGATATGGAAATGAGTGGCTGTTTTTCGGGAAAGGTGGAGGACGATAAAGAAGAGGAACTGAACAGGCTCATGAGTGGAGACGAAATTTTGTCGGCATGGCTGCATGACAACCGGTACGATAAAATAGCCGATGCCTGGGTGCAAGGGGTGAATTTGAATTTTAGCCAATTGCCTCAGTCAAAGGTTGGTAGAAGAGTTGCATTGCCTACTTATCCTTTTGATAAGAAATTGTGTTGGGTAGGTGCCACCCGTACCGGATCGCAAAGTAAGAATAGCCATGAAGCAATTGGTAGGGACACTTCCCTTAAAACGACCGTTAAGGGAATCCTTTCCCAAATATTCAAATTGACGAATGATGAAATTGATGATAAGAAGAACCTGACCCGGTATGGTATGGATTCTTTGTCAGGGATGAGATTCATTAATAAAATTCAAGAAATATATGACCTCAAATTGTCAGCCCGGGTATTACTGCAGCATCCCACGGTAGATAGCTTTTGCAAACTGTTGGAGGATAAACTCAAAGTGCCACCACAGAAAAAAACGCATGAGTCTCGTGAAGAGAAGGCTGTTCCGGAGGGCTTGGAACAACTGTTTCAACAATTGTACAAAGGCGAAATATCAGCTGATGAGGCATTGACTAAATCGTAGTGTCAAGCATTGTTATAGCGATTCTTCAGGTGGAAGCAGCTTCCAAATGTCCAAATGGATGAATTCCACCGGCAAGAATAAGTATGTTCAAAAATAGTGGAGGAGTGACTGTCACTATCAAACTTACAAACCATCAACATCAACCATGAATCGGGAAGAAATTTATAAAAAAGTAGCCAGAAAAGAACTTACGGTAGAAAGAGCGCTGGAATTAATGAAGGAAGCAACTTCCTCTAATCGTTTGCTGTCGACTGAAAACTCCCTTTATCCTTTAACCGAAGGACAGGAAGCGTTATGGGTCGCAGGCAATATGTACCCTGAAAGTTACGCTTACAATCTTCCTATAGCCTATTGGCTTGCAAATGAAACGGACCTGGAGATACTGCATAAAAGCTTTCAGCATATGCTAGACCGGCACCCGGTGCTTCGCATGAAAATGATAAGTCAAAACGGCCGGCCTATGCAACAGATAGAGCAAGCAGCAGAGGTGTCTTATCAGGTAATAGACCTGGGAGATATTTCCGATATGGAGGCTATCGAGAAAATGAAAGAACAGGCTTACACTCCTTTTGATATTTCAAATGATCCGTTGATGAAAGTATATGTTTACCGGAGGCCAGGTAAGCGAACTTCCTTGTTGGTGGTATTGCATCATTTGGTATTTGATGGGGTATCTTCAGTGAATTTTTTCAAACAACTGTTAAACACCTATCAAACGCTTGCGAGTGGAAACACAATGAATGTCCGGCTTCCCGAAAAACAATATCAGGACTTTATTTTGTGGCAGCAAGCTTTTCTGAAAAACGAAGAAGGACAACAGCAAGAAAACTATTGGCTAAATCAGTTTCAAGAGCAATGTGCTCCTATGAATATCCCTTTGCCGCCAAAAAGCAGCGAAACAAATCGCTCAGACGGGTTACAGTATACTCAGGTGCTTGATCAAGAGCAAATAGCGTCTGTCAGGGCCCTGGCAGAAAGGCAAAATACCACTGTTTTTGCGGTGATGCTCAGCGCTTATTATTTGTTACTTCATCGCTATAGCGGCAACCCGTCATTGTTGGTAGGAACGCCCATTGCCGGAAGGCCTTCATCGGCTTTTGATGAGGTGATCGGATGTTTCATAAACATGCTTTCCATTAAGGCAGAAATTACTCCGGATAAAACGTATAGTGGATTTTTAAATGAAGTGACCGATAGTGTATTTGATGCTTTCGATCATTGTCACTACCCCTTGCATGCGTTTAAAAAGGCATTGAGGGCAGAAGGCCGTTCCTCTCATCTGTTCGAGGCGGCATTGTATTACCAAAACTGGTATGACCTTACAGAGAACTTCTCAGAATCTATATTGGGCGATTCGATCGAACAGATACGCCAAAAAGGCGAGTTCCCATTAACTTTTGAGTTAATGGAAGGCCAAAACCAGGTGACGCTTTTTGCAAAGTATGATCCATCCCGTTTTGATGATAATACGGTAAAGCAACTCATGCAGGATTATCATGAATTGTTGGGTCGCATCATCGCCGAACCCAAAGCATCACTTTCTCAGATAATTAATAAACAGGAGGTACTCATTCCGGAAGATAGACAGGAGACGTCAATCGAGGCCCTGTTGGACAAAGTGAAAAACAATGCAGCGCTGTATCCTGATAAGGTAGCGGTGTCGGGCAATGGCAATGCATTGAGCTATCGCGAATTGGTAGACCGGGCAGATCAATTAGCCTCTTATCTGCTTGAAAATAAATATGAAGGAAGTAAGCGTGTAGGCGTCTTTATGGATAGATCCGTAGACTTGCTGCCGGTATTGTTAGGCATACTGGCCTCGGGTAATACGTTTATCCCGCTGGATCCGGTATACCCGAAGGACCGGCTACAAATGATGCTGGAAGATGGGGAGGTGAATCTGGTAATAACAGAACAGGCTCTTGTGGACAATATTCCTCAAGGTAATTATGAGTTACTGGATTATGGAGCTATAAAAGACAAACTATATGGAGATTCGAAAGCAAATGATGTGAAAATAACCGGTGATTCCCTCGCTTACATCATCTTTACATCAGGGTCTACCGGACGGCCTAAAGGGGTAGCCGTAAGTCACCACAGTTTAAATAACTTTTTGACCTCTATGGCGAAGCAGCCGGGTATCCATAAGGAAGATGTGTTGTTGGCAGTCACAACAGTCTGTTTTGATATCGCCTATCTGGAGTTGTTTCTTCCTTTAACGGTAGGGGCGAGAGTAGAGATAGCCACAAGTACTACGGCCCATGATGGGATACTTCTCAAACAGAGGCTGGAACAAGGGGATATCACCTTAATGCAGGCCACACCTACTACATGGCAAATGTTGGTAGCCGCAGAGTGGAGCGGTACTCCCCAATTCCGGGTTCTATGTGGCGGAGAAGCATTGACCTCAAGATTAGCCTCCTCATTGTTGGAGCGGTCGGCAGAGCTGTGGAATTTGTATGGACCTACAGAGGCCACGATCTGGGCATCGGCCGCATTGGTAGAAGATGCATCGCACATTACCTTGGGTGATCCCGTGCATAATATGAACCTGTTTGTGATGCATGGCCATGGCACCCTATGCCCACCAGGGGTGGAAGGTGAAATTTATATCACAGGAGCAGGACTTGCTGAAGGATATATAAACGCTCCCGGTGAAAATAAGACTCGCTTTGTCAACCTTACCGTAGCAGGAAAAACAGCGCGCTTTTATCGTACCGGAGATATAGGAAGATATACCGGGAAAGCACAAATTGAATGTCTTGGCCGGTTAGACCAACAAGTGAAGGCTAACGGATACAGAATTGAATTGGAAGAGATAGAAAATGCTTTGAAAAAACACAAAGAGATTGAGGAGGCTGTAGTCGTTTTGAGAAATAGACAGATAACTGCTTTTTTGATAGCAAAGAAACCGGGAGCTCTTACTACGAATACTATAAAGGAGGCTTTAGGCAAATCCTTACCATCATACATGGTGCCTGTCAAAATGTACTGGATAGAGGCGTTTCCAACGACTCTGAATAAAAAAATAGACAGAAAAGCCCTGATGAGGAAACCGGAAGCTGAGCTTTTGAAACAGAGCCGGAATGTTGAACACCCACTGGAAAAGTCTGGCCAACCGGTAAAAGTAAGCAACACATTGAAAAATGAATTGAAAGAATTACTGGCTGAAGCAGGTAATTTGCCCCTTGATGAATTAGAAGAATCCAGGATAATAGGTGAATACGGCTTGGACTCTATCAGTTATACCGAACTAAGTGTCGCACTGAATAAAAAATACGGTTTGGACACAACACCCACCTTATTTTTTGACTGCAATACTATACAACTTATTGCCGAATATATACATGGTCAAAACAACCTCCATACAGGTGGTGCTCCCTTGAAAGATGACACTGCAAAACCTTTGAATAAAATAAAAAAGAAGTCAAAAACTCAGCCATTGGACAGGCCGGACGCGATTGCTATAGTAGGAATGAGCGGGCGTTATGCAAAGTCTGATCACCTCCGGGAGTTTTGGCAGCACCTCATAGCAGGAGAGGATTTGGTGAGTGAAGTCCCACCGTCAAGATGGGAATGGCAGAAGTTTCATGGAAAGGGTGATGAAGAAAATAAGACAAATTCTAAGTGGGGAAGCTTTATCAATGATGTAGATAAGTTTGACTCTGGGTTTTTCGGCCTTTCGCCAAGAGAGTCGGAATTGATGGACCCACAGCAGCGCATTTTATTGGAGCTTGCCTGGCATTGCTTTGAGGATGCCGGGTACAGACCCTCCGACTTTTCCGGTACGGATTGTGGTGTCTATGTAGGTTGTGTAGGAGCTGATTATACGGAAGTAATCATGAACAGCGGGCATCCTATAGCACCGCACACCTTATCCGGGATTGCCAAAACGATGCTGGCCAACCGTATTTCATTTTTGATGAATCTTCAAGGGCCTAGTGTCGTAGTAGATACCGCTTGTTCCAGCTCCCTGGTTGCAGTACATAGAGCCATTGAAGATATTCAAAAAGGCAACTGCTCGGTAGCCATTGCGGGGGGAATAAACATTATGCTCAGTCCTTTTGCACATATTGCGTTAAGCAAAAATGAAATGTTAAGCCCCGATGGAAAATGTAAAGCCTTTGACGCCTCAGCCAATGGGTACGTCCGTGGAGAAGGAGCGGGGTTAATGATGCTTAAATCACTCGAACAGGCTGAAAAAGACAAGGATCATATTTATGCCGTCATCAGAAGCTCGGCAGAAAATCATGGAGGGCGTACCAACTCGCTTACCGCTCCCAACCCTAAGGCTCAGTCAGACCTGATCGTGGAAGCTTGTAAAAAAGCGAAGATCAATATTGACTCCATCGGCTATATGGAAGCGCACGGTACGGGAACAGCCTTGGGAGACCCTATTGAAATCAATGGATTGAAGAAAGCATTTGAGGAGCTCTCGGAGGAACTCTCGGAGGAAGTCTCGGAGGAACTCTCGGAGGAACTCTCGGAGGAACTCTCGGCCAAAAGCGATACCCCATGCTATATCGGATCTGTGAAAACCAATGTAGGACATCTGGAAGGGGCTGCCGGGATAGTCGGGCTGCAGAAGGCCGTATTGGCGCTTAGCCATAAGTATATCCCCCCTTCATTGCATGTGAACGAAGTAAATCCATACATTAAACTTGAAAACAGCCCTTTTGCGATAGCCCGGGAAGGCATTGATTGGAGTCGTGCAGGAGGAAATAGAAAGAAGGGTGCACCCCTTCGGGCAGGGATCAGTTCATTTGGTTTCGGAGGTGTCAATGCACATGTAATCCTTGAAGAGTATACTTCAGAGATAAGGGACCATCACGACACGAAAACCCCTCAATTGATCGTATTATCTGCCAAAAATAAACAGAGGCTGAAAGCCAGTGTCGAGAAGTTGTTCTCTTTCCTTTCGGAAAATAAGACCTTGTCGCTTGCACAAGTAGCCTATACCCTGCAAACAGGCCGGGAGGAAATGCCGGAGCGTGTAGCCTGGATTGCTACAGAGATGGATGACTTACTTGATAAACTAAAAGGCTACATCGAAGGAACAGCATCGACAGAGAGGTATGAAGGGAATGCGAATTCTGAAAAAGCAATTAAAAACTTTTTGGAAGATCTTGAGGAATTGCCACAAGCCATTGTACAACGAGCTGTCGAAAATAATGATTTAAGGAAAATTGCCAGACTTTGGATCAAGGGTGTGGATGTGAATTGGCCGGTGTTGCACATTGATATTCCCCGGAAAGTGGCGTTGCCGGGTTATCCTTTTGCCAAAGAAAGGCATTGGGTAACTTCCAACCCGTATCAACAGAAGAACCACCCTCTGATTGATTATCAAAAGAATAGCAATATTCCCAGACGTTTCACTTTTGTGAAAGAGTTTACCGGGCAGGAAAAGCTTATTGCACATCACAAGGTAGGCGCTACCTGTATCATGCCGGGAGTGGGTTACCTGGAGATGGCCTATGCCGCCATTCAAAAATTAAAACAGGGCTTTTTCGACCTGGCAAATATTTACTGGATTCAACCCTTAGAAGGAAAAGAAGGCGAAATATCTGTAGATATTAAAGAAAACAAAGCGGATTATGATTATGAAATAAGAAGCGGGGTACAAGCAGAAACCTTGCATGCTTCGGGTAAACTTATTCCAAAACAGACGACAAACCATGAGAAGCTTTCTGTTCCCAGTTTAAAAAGCGGAGCTAACTACCATAGAAATGATGTTTATGCCCGCTTCGATCAAAATGGAGTGGTGTATGGACCGTACTTCCAGGTGATACAAGAAGTGTGGATAAATGAAAATACAAGTTTCGGTTTGCTTGAAGTTGACGAGTCCATGCTGTCGGAATTTGAGCAAACCTTTCTATCTCCGGCATTGATGGATGGGGCTTTACAAACCGCAGCACTTTTAAGAATGGAAGAGAAAACAGCGGCATTGAAGGTGCCCTTTAGTGTAAACAAACTGGAAGTCTTTGCCAGTTTGCCCAAGCGTTGTTATGTATATGCGGAGCGTGCCAACCATGACAGCTTTAATATAGCACTACTCTCGGAAGCGGGAGAAATTTGTGTGAAACTTCATAGTGTTGTATCAAGGGAAATTAAAAGGCCTACACACTATTTTTATCCGAAATGGGAGTTGCTGCCGGATGCATTAAGCAAAGCATCATCCATTGATACTAAAAATAAAATAGCGGTATTTCATAGCCGTGATACCTATACACTCGCAAAACAGTGTGTACAATTCTTTGACGATGTACGCTTGTATCATCCCGGACAGCCGGATAGTTCAATGCCGGATTCTACAGCAGTGAACTTGAGCGATGAGGAGGCGATTGCCAAACAATTGAACAATCTGGATGAACTCGATCATATATACGTATTTACCGGATCAAACCATACAGATCATCCTTTGGATGATATTGCAGAAGCCGAGTATCAATTGGATCAGGGTGTGGTGGCATGGTTCCACCTTGTAAAATACCTGTACAATCAAGATGTTCTTAACCCTGGTAAGAAATTCTCGGTAATTAATGTCAATGCTGTCTCTTTAGGCGAAGACAAGATCACACCGTTTGCCGGAGCCGTGAAGGGTTTTACCAATACTATTATCGGTGAGTTTCCCAAAGCGAATATTAAATACTTTGATTTAAAATGGTCGGAAGGAGAGGGAAGTAGTAGCTTATCCGGCTTGTTAAAGCTTTCGTGTGCTGACTTCTCTGATAATATGTTGGCCCTCCGCAGAGGCCAGGTATACCGACGGAGCTTGTATCCTTTGCACTTGTCTTCGGGCCGGGCGAGCAAGTTTGAAGCGGGAAAAGTCTACCTGATCCTCGGAGGGGCAGGAGGTCTGGGCCGTGTGCTCAGCGACCACCTCAGCCGGAAACATCCGGTCAAACTGATCTGGATAGGGCGCAGCGAGTTGAATGCCGGGCAGCAAGCCCTGATGCGGACGATCGAATCCCGGGGCAGTGAAGTGACGTACCTTCAGGGGGATATCGGGGAGGCTTCGTCAGCGGCTTCGTTGTTTGCCCGTGCCCGGGCTGCCTACGGTTCCATCCACGGGGTGATCCATTCCGCGCTGGAACTCCGGGACAAGCGATTGGAGCAGCTGGAGGAGGCGGACCTGCTTGCGGTGCTTGCTCCAAAAGTGCAGGGCAGTGTTTATTTCTACCAACAGCTTCGGGAAGAGCCCTTGGATTTTGTGTTGTTCTTTTCCTCCCTGAACGCGTATGTGGGGAGTCCGGGTCAGAGTAACTACGCTTCGGCCTGCACGTTTCAAGACAGCTATGCGGAAGCCCTCCGTTCGGAGCTGTCCTGTCCTGTCCAGGTGATTAATTGGAGTTACTGGTCGGAGAGCGGGATTGTCTCGACGGAATATTACCGGGACTTGTTGGAGTCGTTGGGTCTTTACGGGATCCGGAACGGTGAGGGTCTTCAGGCGATAGAAGAGGTGCTTTCCTCAAGGGTTTCGAATGTGGTGATGGTGAAAAGCCGGGGCAGCTTGCTGGAAAAATTCGGATTTCATGATCAGCCGGAACACCTCCTGCAAGCTGTACAACACCCGGTTTCTGTTCGGGATCTGACACCGGGTGTTTCCCTTGACGGTTCTTCACAGGCGGGTTTTGAGCGGTTGCGGGAAGGTTTTGAAGAGTTGTTGTCCTGGAGTGGCCGCTTGTTGCTTTACAGCTTTCAGCAAATGGGAGTCTTTCACCGGGGAGGCGAGGAGTATGAGTTGGAGTCACTCCGGGAACGCTTGGGGATTGTCCCCGGTTATTTCCGGTTATTCCCTGCATTACTCGATATTTTAAGTCAGTCGGGTTACCTTTTGCAAGAGGGGGAGAGTATTATCACAAGGGAAGGGATCGGTGTTGAGGACCGGGAGGATCTTGAAAGGGAGGGCCAAACGCTATCAGGCTTGCAGGAGTCATTATCGGCGTATGTGCGTCTGGTGTGGGAATGTGTGATCCGTTACCCTTCGATTTTGCGGGGAGAAGAGAGTGCGGTATCGGTGATGTTTCCGGAAGGGGACAAGAGTCTGGTGGAGGGGATCTACCGTGGGAATGCTTTGGTGGATCATTACAATGAGTTGGTGGCGGGTCTGGTAAGGGAGTATGCGGAGCAGAGGGGGAGATCGGAAGGGCTGCAAATCCTGGAAGTGGGCGCGGGCACGGGGGGCACGAGTAAGTTTGTGCTGGAAGCATTGCGGAACTGGGGCGGTCCGGTGAGGTATCATTATACGGATATCTCTGCGAGTTTTACCAACTATGGAAAAGAGACGTACTTGCCGGAATATCCGTTTATGGAGTTTTCCTTGTTGAACGCGGAGAAGGCACCGGAGGCGCAAGGGTATGCCCCGGGAAGCATCGATTTGATTCTGGCCACGAACGTGATCCATGCCACGGATTCGATCGGTCATAGCCTGTCTCATTTGAAAGTATTGTTGAAAGGCGAGGGGGTGTTGATTTTGAACGAGTTGACGCGAGTTCAGAGTTTTTCTACGCTGACCTTCGGTTTGACGGAGGGTTGGTGGCGTTATAAGGACGGTGCGTGCCGTGAGCCTTATTCTCCGGTCTTGAGTGCGGAGAGTTGGAAAGAGCAACTGAGTCTTAGTGGTTTCCGTAATCATCGAAGTTTTGGGATTGCAGGCGGAGGCCAACAAGTGCTGATCGCAGCGAGCGATGGGATTGTTAAAAAGCAATCTTCCAACGTTTCAATACCCGTTGTTCACTCAACGGTAACCTCCAAAATAGCTCCTATACCAAAATCTAAAACGTCCTCCGTTACCTCAACAAGCTCCGTCAAAGAGAGTTTAAAGGTTTTGTTAGGTGAGAGTTTGAAACTATCTCCTGCTGAGTTGGAAGAAGACAAGACTTTTTCCGAGTACGGGGTGGATTCGTTATTGGTGATGGAGTTGAGCAAAAAGCTGAGTGAACAGTACGGGGAGTTGTCCTCTACGGTGCTGTTTGAATACGATACCATAGCCAGCCTGTCGGAATACATAAGCACTGAATATGGGGTGATGGAGGAACCTCCGGTAGAAGCGACTTCCACGGGCAGTCCTTCCAGGCTTCTTTTTGCTTCAAAGACTCGGGAAGCAAACCCTGTAAGTTCAAATACCTCATCCGTCAAAGAGAGTTTAAAGGCTTTGTTAGGAGAGAGTTTGAAACGATCTCCTGCTGAGTTGGAAGAGGACAAGACTTTTTCCGAGTACGGGGTGGATTCTTTGTTGGTGATGGAGCTGAGCAAAAAGCTAAGCGAACAGTACGGGGAGTTGTCCTCCACGGTGCTGTTTGAATACGATACGATTGCAAGCTTGTCGGAATACATAAGCACTGAATATGGAGCGATGGAAGGACTGTCTGTAGAAGCGACTTCCACGGGCAGCCCTTCCAGGCTTCTTTTTGAAAGTAAGCCGGCGGAGGTGTTCCCGGAAGTATCTACCTCTGCTTCTTTGGAAACGCAGGAGTCTGTCAATAAACCCATGGATATTGCGGTGATCGGGATGAGCGGTCGCTACCCGGGAGCCCCGGATTTGGAACGCTACTGGGCCAACCTGAAGAGTGGGAAGAGCAGTATTACCGAAGTGCCTGAGGAGCGTTGGGACTGGCAACGTTATTTTACCCCGGCAGGCGGGGACGGCAAGAGTTATAGCAAATGGGGGGGCTTTATAGATGAAGTAGACCGTTTTGATGCGTCATTTTTTGGGATCGGGGATGAAGAAGCGATGGACATGGATCCGCAAGAACGCTTGTTTTTGGAGGAGGTATGGCGGTTGTTGGAGAACGCCGGCTACGGCGGGAGGTTACTGAGCGAGCACTCCAACCCGGTAGGGGTGTTTATCGGGGTGATGTACGGGACCTACGGGCAGTTGGGTGCGCGGAGTTGGGCTTCGGGTCATTGGAACCATGCGCAGTCTTCCTACTGGCTGATCGCCAACCGTGTCTCCCGGTACTTTAAGTTCCGGGGTCCGAGCATGGCGATCGATACGGCCTGTTCTTCGTCTTTGACGGCGGTCCACCAGGCGATGGAGAGTTTGTCCCGTGGGGAGAGCAAAGTAGCGATAGCGGGGGGTGTGAGCCTGTTGTTGGATCCGCGTCACCATCTGCGTTTGTCCTCGCTACGGAACCTGAGTAAAGACGATAAGACGCGTTCGTTCGGCTCGGGCGGAGAGGGCTTTGTGGTAGGGGAAGGCCTGGGAGCCGTTTTGTTAAAACCGCTATCGGAAGCGGAGCGTGACGGTGATTATATCTATGGGGTCTTGAAAGGTTCTGCGATCAATACGGGTGGGTATATGAGTCCGGACCCGAAGGCCCAAAGCGAAGTGGTGTTCCAGGCATTGCAACGCAGTGGGGTTCCGGGGAATAGCATCAGCTATGTGGAAGCGCACGGTACAGGGACGAGCCTGGGGGATCCGATCGAGTTGCGGGGTTTGGAGAAGGCCTTTTCGGGCAGCGGCTTGCAAAGTTGTTCCTTGGGATCGGTGAAAGGGAACATCGGTCATTTGGAGTCGGCCGCGGGTATCTCGGCCTTGAGCAAAGTGCTGCTTCAGTTGCGGGAGAAACAGCTGGTGCCGAGCTTATATACCCAACCTTCAAACCCTCATATCGATTGGTCGAAGAGTGTGTTTCAGCTACAGGAAGACTTGGCGGTATGGAAGCAAGGGCAGGGTCCCTTGCGTGCGGGCATCAGTTCTTTTGGAGCGGGGGGTAGCAATGCGCACCTGATCGTAGAGGAGTACCAAGAGAGGCCTGAGGTTTTGGAATCATCGGGTCCGTATGTGGTGGTATTGTCGGCAAAAAGCCGGGGAGCGCTTCTGCGTCAGAGTGCAGAGCTGTCGGAATACCTTTCGAATCATGCCTTTCCGCTGGCTTCGGTGGCGTATAGCTTGCAGCTGGGCCGTGAGGCCTTGCCGGAGCGCTTGGCAGTGGTGACGAGCGACTTGTCGCATTTGAAGGAGCAGTTGGAACGCTACGGGAAGGGGGAGGCAGGCGAGTACTATACGGCCGGGACGATCCCGGTTTCCGCTGAGTTGGAGTTAACGACCCCGGTTTCGATGGCGCTCCGATGGGTACGGGGGCAAGCGGTGTCTTGGGACAAATTGTATGGGGGGAAGGTTCCTCAGCGCGTTCCTTTGCCGGGCTATCCTTTCGAAGGGAAGCGTTACTGGCTGCCGCTGGAAGAAAATGCCGTATCAGAGTCTGATGGAGGAATACCAAAAATACAGTCTGAAACACCGGAATCCCTGGCGGATTATACGGTGTCGTACCGTCACGGGGAGGCCTATTTGCGGGATCATGTCACCTTTGGGCAACAGGTACTGTTGGGGGTGACCCATTGCAGCCTGGCGATAGAAGCCTATCGCCGGTACCGTCCGGAAGCCGGCGCGTTCCGCTTGGATAAGGTGCTTTTCGAGACACCCATAATGGTGGAAAGCGGAAGTACGGTTGCATTGAAAAGTGCACTTTCCCAAACGGCTGCCGGGATGCTGTTCGAGAACCTTTACCGTCCGGAGGGGCAGCCCTGGCTGAAGAGTGCGAAAGGGCAGGTCAGCGAGGAGTTGTCCCCTCGTCCTGCAGGGCTGGATTTGCAAATATTTATCAACGAGAGCGAGAATGAACTCGAAGGCCCCTTGCTGTACCGGAAGAAGAAACCGGGGGTGTATGGTCCAAGCCTGGAGACGGTACGGAAGGCTTACCTGAAGGGAGGGGAAGTGTTGGGAATCTTGCAATTGCGCCCGGAGATGGAGCGGGATGCCCGGTCGTATTACCTGCATCCGGCCTTGCTTGACGGGGCAATGGCTACCCGTTTTGCGCTGTTGGAAGACAGCAGCGAGCCGGATCCTTTTATCCCGATCCTGATCAAGCAGGTGGAGGTATATGCAGCGCCGGGAGCGGAGTGTTACAGCCATGTCCGTCCGGTGATGGAAAACGAAGAGGTCTGGGTCTCGGACATCGATATCCTGGACGGTGAGGGTCAGGTACAGGTATCGCTGAAGGGCTTTACCTGCAAACGCATCCGCCCGGAAGGGGCAACGGTCTCTTCCGAAGTGACTTCGGGGTCAAGAAAAACTACGATCCAAAATCCTTTGGAAGAGGCTGTAGCGTCTTACTTGTTGGAGAAGTTGCGTGTACGTGTAGGGGAGGTGAGCGTTGCCGACAAGAGCTGTAACTTTATGGCCTTCGGGGTGGACTCCTCCGGGATCATCAGCTTGTCCCAAGAGCTGGGCGAAGAGCTGCGGATCGAAGTGTATCCGACCTTGTTTTTTGAATACCCGAACCTGGAGAGCTTGCAGGAATACCTGTTCACCGAGCATAAGGATGCCCTGGAACGCTATTTTGGAGAGAAGGTGGAAAGGGAAGAAAGATCGGTTCCTGTGAAGGAAGTGGTTCAACCCGTAGTAACTCCGCTCGTAAGAGAGCCGAAAATATTGCCAACTACGGTGTCCTCGACCTATGCCCCAATCGCGATCGTGGGGATGAGTGGCCGTATGCCCGGCTCGGAGAGCTTGTCAGAGTTCTGGCAGCATCTGGAAGAAGGTACCGACCTGGTGACGGAGATCCCCCGGGACCGCTGGCGTTGGGAAGACTACTACGGGGACAAACAGCAGGAAGCGGGCAAGACCAAAGTGAAGTGG